>JBBROD010000084.1:0-18108 GCA_038229715.1 Tepidisphaerales bacterium
AACGACGGATTCTGGACGCAAAAAATGTCCATGTACGCTAAGATGGCCCGACCAGAGCTTGGCCAGCGACTGGTGAGATTATAAGGACAACCGGCGGCGAGGGTTGAGAGTACACGCAGCCGGGCTTGTTTCACATTTTGCAGGGTTCAATCAGTCTTGAAGTTCAAGCAGTCCACACTTCGATCACGAGGCCTTGCCGGCTTTCGCACGGGATGGCGGTGCGCCTTGGCGATTGCCATGTTGCTCATAGTCGCCAGAGGAAGCGTTGCGCAAACCGCCCCGGCGATCGAGCAGGCTTCCCCCACCACCACGCCCTTTGATGACGCCGCGTTTCGCAATGATCTCAAAGCCATCGCAAAGTATCCCTCGCGACTGGTCGGCTCAGCCGGGTACGACGCGACGGCGGCCTATCTCGAGACGCAATTCAAATCGCTGCCCAACATTGCGTGGAAGAAGCATGAATTTTCTGTGATGGTGCCGGTGACCAAGTCGGCCACCCTCACGATCAACGGGAAGGCGGAGAAGATCTACCCGTTCTGGCCCGCGCAGGTTCGTGTGAACGCCACGCCGGCCGAGGGTATTTCCGGCGCGCTGGTGCATATCGCCGGGCAGGCGTATGAGAACTTCAAGCCCAAGTCCATCGCCGGGCAGATCGCCGTCCTGGAAGCCAGAGACGCGCAATCCTGGACGACGGCGGCGTACTTCGGCGCTCGGGCGATCATCATTCTTGGCTCGCCGGACGTCTCCAACGCCGACCTGCGCTCGCTCGACGTGTTGATTCCGATCAACGTCCCGCGGTTCTACCTCCCGACGGGCGCGACAGCCGACGCGATCCGCGACGCTAAAGATTCGCTGAAAGCGACGCTGCACGCGCAAGTTAATTTTGAATCGCGCAAAGCATGCAACTATTACGCGCTGGTGATGGGCAACACGTTCAAGCCGGCCGATTGGGACGCCAAGTCCAACCCGCCGGGCGCGTTGTGCATCGCCGTGCCGTTCGATGCCTCGTGCCTTGTGCCTGACTTGGCCTCTGGCGCGGGACAAGCCGTGCAGACCGCCTCTGCGCTTTCGCTCCTGCGCGACATCGCCAAAACCCCGCTGGCCCGGCCGGTGTTGTTCGCGTTCACCGGGGCTGACGTGCTGAACTACCGAGGCACGCGCGAGATGTTTTTAGCGATCGCAGACGTTCCGGCCCGGTCCGGAGACGCCCTCAAAGACCTCGCCGATCAACAGACCGCCGCCAATAAAGACTTGGTCGCCCTGCGCGGCGCACAGGCGCAGCCGGCGGTGCTCGATCCGGTGAAAGACCGCGGAGCGATCGACCGCGTCGCCAAGCTGATCGAAACCGATACCGTGCTCGATCAGGATCGGCTGTTCAAAATTCGCATCATTGAAGGTGACGCGCTCACCGACACGATCAAAGCCGAGCGTGAAGCGCTGGAACAACGTCAGATCGATCTGGGCGCGCTCCGATACTCGTTCCAGCGCGACCCAAAATCGCTGGCCGGTGATTCGCTGCCGATGGCGCAGACGTATATCGCCAAAGCGATCGCCCAACTCGGTGGAGACGACAAGCAGCCGGGATTGGCCGCGCAGTACGCCGATCGCCAGAATCAATTGCAGCAGCGGATCGATCTCTACCACTGGTTGGCCGGCGCACTGCATCGCCCGCTCGATCCCGGCGAGCGCGATTCAGACTACCGCACGATCGAACTGATGATGTCGCTCGACCTGAGCGACCAAGGCGTACGGGCCGGGCCGATGTACTTCGGATTCGGCTATCGCGTTTCGACGATGGCGCTGATCCAGAACTACCGCGACTGGTTCATTCAGCAAGATCGGTCCGCCAAAGAATCCGACCCCGCCAAGCGCGCCAAGGGCCAGTGGCTGGCCGACCTCAAAGGCGATTTCGACGTCGGCCCGCTCACGGACGGCCGCTCGCCGCAAAGTTGGACCGCCGGAACCTTTAGCGCGTCGTTCGAGCTGGCCAGCGGGTACGGCGTGCCGGGCATGGCGATGATGACGCTCGACGACCTGCGCCAACGTCGCGATACGCCCGGCGACACGCTCGCTAACGTCAACCTGGAATCCATACTCCCGCAGTTTCAGGCCGTGCGCCAGGTGATCGTGCGGGCGTGGAATGATCCGGGCTTCCACACGCAATCCGACTTCCGCTTCCAGCGCAACAGTGTGGAAGGCCAAGTCGTCAGCGCCGCCCCGGGACGCCCCGTGCCCGACCTGCCGCGACAGGGATTCCTCGCGACGTACTATTACGTCGCCGGCGCCGGGCGCGCGGTCGCGCCGCACCGAGGCCTCCCGTGGATCCCCGGCGTGCGTCGCAGTGAGGTGGCGGTTTGCAACGCGGAAGGCGTTTACCGTTTTGAAGGGCTGCCCAAAACGCTTCCAGAAATGACCGTGCTCAGCGTACACGTCTACCGAACGACGCCCGACACCGGCGTTATCAACGGCTGCACCGATCTGGGCAAACAGTCCGGCGACATCAAAACCTTCGCCGATCTGAGGAATGATCTGGACACGATGCGCAGCGTGGTCTTCCAGTGCAACGAGTACACGCTGCTGGGCCTGTACGATCCGCGGTTTCTGCAGGGGCTTGGCGAGGTCAGCCCGCTCGACGCCCGCCGCAACGCCGTGCCCCAGCGGTACAACATGTTGCTCCGCGATCAGATGCTGGCCGGGTTTGTGGAGCCGGACGTGACCAGCGCTTTGGTTTTCCGCTATGGGCGGATCGGCAATCGCCTATTGCTACTCAACATCGATGACACGGTGAAAGGTGCCACCAGCACGGCCGATCTTTCCAAAGGATTCACGCCAAAGCAGATCGACGATATCGGGCCGCTGGCGCTGGCGACGGCGCAGGATTTCTTCAAGCTCGACACCCGCCGGATCGAAGACTACCGACGGGCCGGGGTGAGCAACGAGCTGATCGACTCACTGCACAACGGCGCGAAAGAACAGATCGAGCTAGCCAGCAAGTCGATCGCCCAGGATCGCGGGGACGAGTTGGTGAAACACGCCAATGGCGCTTGGGCCAGCGAGACCCGCGTATACCAGGCCGCCCAGGACATGGCCAGCGACGTCGTGCGGGCCGCCATCTTCCTGCTGCTGCTGTGCGTGCCGTTCTCCTTCTGCATGGAACGGCTGATCATCGGCACGCCTAACATTTACAAGCAACTCGCCGGGCTGGGCGGAATCTTCGCGATCATGACGGCGGCCCTCTGGTCTTTCCATCCGGCGTTTAAGATCAGTTCAAGCCCGTTGATCATCATCCTGGCGTTCGCGATTTTGTTCATGTCGATGACCGTCATCTGGGTCGTCTACGGCAAGTTTGATACGGAACTCAAGCGCATCCGCTCCGGCCGCGGCAGCGCCGAAGGCGCCAGCATCGCCAACGCCAGCGTGCTGATGGCGGCGGTCATGCTCGGCATCGCCAACATGCGGAAGCGCAAATTCCGCACCGCGCTGACTTCGCTCACCATCGTGCTCATTACGTTCGCGGTGCTCTGCTTCACCAGCAGCAGCAGTTTCCTCGATACCACCGTGCTGCCGACCGGCGTGAGCCCGCAGTACGCGGGACTGATGCTCCGCCAGCGCGGCTTCCGCCCGATGCCGTCGAGCACCGTGCAGAACCTGCAGGTGCTGTTGCCGAAAGTGCCTCTGGTTGAGCGGTGGTGGTGCATCAACGCAGGTGATCCGCGGGATCTGGTCCATGTGGTCGCCAGCGGGAGCGGCGCGCCGCGCATCTTCCCGGCCAGCGGCGTGCTGGGGCTTTCGCCGGGCGAATCAAAGCTGTCGAACATCGCCAAGGTGCTCGGCGAAACCAAATTCGCCCGCCTGGAAAATG
Source organism: Tepidisphaerales bacterium (assembly GCA_038229715.1). Taxonomy (GTDB): domain Bacteria; phylum Planctomycetota; class Phycisphaerae; order Tepidisphaerales; family Tepidisphaeraceae; genus JANMES01. The sequence continues at coordinate 3,863 of JBBROD010000084.1, forward strand.
GCGAGCAAAACATCATCTACTTCTCGTCGGCCATCGCGGAACAGCTGAAAGTGAAAGAGCACGACGTCGTGAAGATCGGCGGGATCGACCTGGAGATCGCCGGGATTTTCAACGCCGACGATTTTGATCAGCGCGTGACCACACTCAGCGGCGAACAGATCGCGCCGTTGAAGTACAGCAGCGGCGCACTCGACGGCAGCGGTCGGAAGCTGGACGACAACGCGGCCGAGTCGCTCGATCTGGATTCGGATTCCAGCGCGTCGGAACTGGCTAGCGCCTACGAGCATTTGCCGGCCTCGCAGTTTGTGATCGTGCCGTCGGAGATCGCCAGAAAATTGCCGAACACGTCGCTGCGGTCGCTGGCGTTTGATTTGCCGATCGCCGCGTCGACCGTGGGCGTGATTCCGGAGGAAAAACTCCGAGAGATTGCCAAGCGCGAAGTGATCGCAGGCTTTGAAACCCGCCCGACCAATGACTTGGCCGCCGCGATCACCGACAAATACAAGACCGGCCTGAATGACGAGACGGCCGTCCGCGAGGCGATGGTCAAGACGGTGAGCGACGATCTGTCCAAGCGATTGGCGGTCGCGATGTTCGCCGGTTTTAACGACGGCGTGAAACTCGTATCGGCCGGCAGCGGGTTGCCGCAGGTCAGCGGGGCCGGGCAGGTGGCCGTGCCGCTGATGATCGCGGGCTTGATCATTTTCAACACGATGATGGGCTCGATCGCCGAGCGACGGCGCGAGATTCACATTTACACCTCGCTGGGATTGGCTCCGTTCCATGTCGGCGCACTCTTCGTCGCCGAGGCGCTCACCTACGGGCTGATCGGCACGGTGTTCGGCTACGTCATCGGCCAAGGCGTCGGCACGGCGATGAACAAGCTCGGGTGGCTCGGCAGCGTGACGCTGAACTACTCGGGAACCAGCGCGATGGTGACGATGGGCCTGATCCTGCTCATCGTGCTGCTGAGCGCCTTGGTCCCCGCCCGGCTGGCGAGCAAAATCGCCGCCCCGAGCATCGAGCGCAGTTGGAAAGTGCCGCTCCCCAAGGGAGACGAAATTCTTGCGGTTCTCCCCTTCACGATCAATCAAACCGCCGCCGACGGCGCGCTGGCTTACCTGGCCGATTTCTTTGACGCCCATCGCGAAGGGAGCATCGGCAAATTCAGTGCCGGCAAGGTGGACGCCTTCGTCATCCCCGACGAGGCCGGCCACCCCAGCCGTGGGCTCAAGACCGTTATTTGGCTGACGCCTTTTGACCTCGGCGTCCGCCAGCATCTGATGCTGCTGATCCATCCGGGCAACTTCCCACACGTGTACGAGGTACAGGTTGTACTTCAACGTCTCAGCGGCGATGACGGCAACTGGTACCGAATGAATCGCACGTTCCTGACCGAACTTCGCAAGCAATTCCTGCAGTGGCGCTCGCTCACGCCGCAACGGCAGTTGGAGTTTGTTGAGCAATCGAAAACGCTGTTCACTCAGCCGGTAACGGAAGTCGTGCCGACGGAACCGGGCGAACAGTTGAGAATGGCATAGGGACATTTTTTGCCACAGATGGGGCACAGATGAACACAGATAAGAGAAAAATGAATTCGGCTTTAATCTGTGTGCATCTGTGCCCCATCTGTGGCTAACCAGTTTGTGATTCATGAAAGAAGACGCAGAACTAGCTGAATACCGCAAGCTGATGCAGGCCCCCGATACCTGGGAGGACGGCTTCGGCCTGAAGGCCATGATCGGTGGGCTCTTCGTCGGGCTCATCATGACGCCGGCCAGCATGTACATGGGGCTGGTCGTCGGCGGATCGGGCGCGATGGGGACGGCGGCGCAGTGGGTGACGATCATCCTCTTTATCGAAGTGGCGCGCAAGGCGTTTACCGTCCTTAAGCGGCCGGAGATTTACGTCCTTTATTACATGGCTGGCGCGAGCCTCATCAGCAACTCCGGGTTGCTGTGGAACCAGTTCCTCGTTCAATCCGAGGAAATGCGCAAGACCGGCATCGCCCAGCATATTCCCACGTGGGTTGCGCCGCACGATCCGGATATCCTCGGCACGCGCTCGTTCTTTAACTCCGCGTGGCTGGTACCGATCGGGCTGATGGCGCTCGGGCAAATCCTCCAGCGGTTTGATAACTTCGGCCTGGGTTATGTGATGTACCGCCTGACCAGCGACGTGGAAAAACTCCCGTTCCCCATGGCCCCGGTCGGGGCGGCAGGCGTTTCGGCGCTGGCGGATGCTTCGGGCGGGCAAGACACCTGGCGGTGGCGCGTGTTCAGCTTCGGCGCGATGCTCGGGCTGGTCTTTGGCGCGGTCTACCTGGCTTTGCCCGCCATCACCGGCGCGTTTTTGCCCGAGGCGATCAGCATCTTCCCCCTGCCGTTTAAGGATCTCACCAGCAACACCGAGCGCCTCTTGCCGGCCATGCCGATGATCCTCAGCTTTGATCTGGGCATCATTATCAGCGGCATGGTGCTTCCGTTCTGGGCGATGGTCGGCGGGTTCATCGGGCTGGTCGTTACGATGATCGCCAACCCCATCCTCTACCACACCGGCGTGCTCCACACGTGGAAGCCGCAGATCGGTGCGCTGGCGACCGTCAACAGCAACTACCTCGACTTCTACTTCTCGTTCGGCCTCGGCCTGCTGGCGGCGATCGCGATCATCGGCTTTTTTCACGCATTCAAATCGATGTTCGATAAGAAGCACGAACTCGACGCCACCGGCGCGACCAAGAGTAACTGGAGCGCCCTGTTCAATCCGCCGGCCGGGCGCGGGGATATCTCGATCTGGATCGCGATTTTCATTTATATCTGCACCACGACGATCTCGATCCTGACCGCGTACTTCATGCTCACGTACGCCCACAAAGTAAACCCGGCCAACAGCGCCGTGAGCGGGCTGCTCATCGGCGTGCTGATTTTCTACGGCTTCGTCTATACGCCGATCATCAGCTACGTGTCGGCCCGCATGGAAGGCATCGTGGGCATGACGGTGGCGATTCCGTTCGTGAAGGAAGCGACGTTTATTCTCACCGGATACAAGGGCGCGGCCATTTGGTTCGCGCCGTTCCCGGCCCATAACTACGGGGCCACCACGCTCTACTTCCGCAAAACCGAACTGACCGGCACGAAGATCAGCAGCATGATCAAGGCCGAGATGTTCATCCTGCCGGTGGTCATCATCAGCACGGTGGTTTTCAGCCAGTTCATCTGGCGCATCGGCCAAGTGCCGGGGCCGGCGTTTCCGTACGCGGAGAAGTTCTGGGAAGTCACCGCGTATCGGCAGGCGCTGCTCTACAGCAGCACCATGCCCGGCGGTGAGCACGGGCCGTTCTTTGAAGCATTTAATCCGACGTACATCTTCATTGGCTTAACAATCGCGATTATCGCCTACGGCGGGCTCTCCTTCTTCGGCTTGCCGATCCTGCTGGTCTACGGCGTGATCCGCGGGCTCGATCAATCCACACCCGAAGTGATCGTCCCGCAGTTCATCGGCGCCCTGTTTGGCCGATACATGTTCGCGAAGAAGTTCGGCGAACGCTGGGGCCAGTACCGTGTGGTCTTCTTTGCCGGCTACGGGTGCGGCGTGGGGCTCATCATGATGTTCAGCCTGGGATTGGTCTTCATCAGCAAGAGCGTGTTCCAGTCGACCTACTAAAGAGACGACACCGTGAGCCAAACCGCCACCGATCGCGTTCAGCCGTCACTCCTTCCGCAGGCGCGGCGGGCGGTGACGTGGCGGAGCGTGCTGCTGGGGCTCATCGGCGTGGTGTCGATCTGCGCACTGTCTCCCTACAACGATTGGGTCGTCAGTAACACTTTCCTGGTGGGCAATTTCATGCCCGTCGGTCTTTTGCTCTATATCGGAATTCTCACGATTCTCGTTAACGCCCCTCTGCTCCGCTGGGCGCCTCGCGTGGCGCTAAGTCCACAGGAGCTTACGGTCGCCGTGGCGATGGTCCTCATCGTCTGCGGCTTGCCTGGCGCGGGGCTGATGCGTTACCTGCCCACACAACTCGCCGGCATCTGGTACTGGGGCGGGCAAGTGCCCGACACCGCCAGCTATCTTAAAAGCCTGAATCTGCCCGACTGGATGTTCCCGGCATTCTCTTCAACCGATCCGGCAGAACGTGGCAACTCCGCCGTTGTCCAGAATTACTACGGGCAGATCCCGCAGGCCGGCGATACGTTCTGGTCTCGCTTCATGGCCGTCCCTTGGTCACTTTGGGCGCATCCAGCTATCGCGTGGGGATTGTTCACTCTGGGCCTGCTGGGTGCGATCCTATGCCTTCTGCTCATCGTCCGCAGGCAGTGGACGGAAAATGAACGCCTGCCCTTTCCGCTGGCAGGGATTTTCACAGCGATGATCGAGCAGCCCGCCCCCGGGCGAGCGCTGAACCCGCTTTTCCGCAGCACGTCGTTCTGGGTAGCGTTTGCAATTGTGTTCCTGATTCATGGAATGAACGCGCTGAATCAATACCAGCCGCAGTTCTTCCCGAAGATTCCCATTTCGTACAACATGAACTCGCTCTTCACGAACGAGCCGTGGGTTTATCTGGGACCGCTGGCTAAATCCGCGACCCTGTATTTCTGCATCGTCGGGATGTGTTATTTCCTGTCGTCGCAGATATCGCTTTCGATCTGGCTATTCTGCCTGATTTATCACGCCCAGTTGATGATCGCCGGAGTGTACCGGACGGAACTCACCAACCCGATGAAGAACGACCAGTTCTGGGGCGCGCTGCTGCCGTACGCGCTGTCGATTATCTGGATCGGCCGAACGCACTGGGCAACCGTTATCCGGCAGATGTTCCGCGGAACCCGCGCCGGGGAGTCGTACGGTCGCTACTTTCCTTACCCGCTGCTCGGTTGGGCGTTGGTCGGTTTCGTGACATTGAGCGTGATATTCCTGTGCGCCGCAGGTGCGAGTATCGCAGGCGCGATCATCTGCGTTGGTTTGCTGCTGACGCTTCACCTGTGCGTCGCGCGGATCGTCGCTGAAACCGGTATTCCGTTCGTCGGGTTGGGTGGCAGTGTCGATCGGCCGTTCCTGGCGATGCTCGGCGCTGGAGGGCACGGATTGCGAACGTCCAATCGCAACTACTTTCTTACTCAGATGATTGGGTCGATTTACTGTACCGACATCCGCGAATCGAACGCTGTCTACATGTCGCATGCGTACCGGCTCGGCGATGATATGTTTGAAGACCCGCCTGCTAAAAGCGGGTGGCGAAGAACGCTGCCTTTCACGATGTGCCTCGTCCTCGCGCTGGTCGTTGGGTACTTCGTCGCGGGGACGAGTAAGCTCTATTCGGAATACACCTACTACGTATCACTGGATGATTCTCAACATTGGCCGCTTGATTCTTATGCGGCGGATGGGAACGTCACCAACAATACGCTTCTGCGGTCCACACAATACGCATTACCCACCGGCCCGCCGGAATCGCACAGCCGGTTGATGCACGTGGGGATCGGCATGGTGGTTTCGCTGGTACTGGCGGTCGCACGGTTGAAGAGCGTCAACTTCCCACTCCATCCGGTCGGATTTCTACTTTGCTACACGTACCCGGTCAACAAAATCTGGTTCAGCGTTCTCGTCGGATGGTTGGTTAAGACGTTGATCGTGAAGTTCGCCGGTTCCAGCGGATACCACCGCTGCCGCCCGTTTTTCATTGGACTGATCCTTGGAGAAGCGGGGGCCGCGGCGTTTTGGCTCATCATGGCACTGGTGCTCAATGCCCTGGGATTATCTTTTAAGGCGATTCTTCTACTTCCGGCCTGATGTATGGTGTCAACACTAAGCCAACTTCGCCCGCTCCGCTGGCAAGGCTTGTCGCTCGATTTACCCGGCACTTGGGACCCGGTCAAACTGGAAGGCGACGCCTCGCAGGGCCTGATGCTGCTGGCCGACCTGACGCGACCGAAGTTGGGGATGCGGTGGAAGACGCTGAAGAGCAAAACCGATGTCGCCAAATCGGTCGAGTCGGCGATGGTCGACGAAGTCGGCCGACTGGCGGCGAATGAAACCGTCGACACCACCCCGCCGGGCGATGAATGGCAGGCCGGTAAACTTTACATCGAGCCCGACCCGCCCGGCCGCGACGTGTGGGTCGGGTACAGTCGGGCAACGAAGCGGCTTGTGCAGGTGGTGTATCATGTGCAGGGGCGCGATCGTGTGCTGCCCGATCAGGTGCTGCCGACGCTGGCGGATGAGTCGGCGGACTGGGCGATCTTTGACCTCAGTTGCACCCCGCTGCCGGGCTCCGTGCTGGAAAAGCACCGTCTGAACGTCGGCGACCTGGCGCTGGAGTTCCACGCCGACCGGAAACCGCTGGTCATCCGGCAGATCGCGGTGGCCAGCGTCGCGCTGACGCGTCAGCCGATCGAGCGATGGCTTGCGGCGCAGCAGTTGACGCGGAAAAAATTCTACCGCCCGATCGAGCAGCCGCAGCCGATCGAAATCGGCGGTTTAAAAGGTGTGAGCCGGCGAATCGTGCGTCGAAGGCGGCACTTTTTGATGCGGTCGCTACAGAAAACGCTGATTGGGGTTGCGTTACTCGATGAGTCGAGAGACAAACTATTGATCGTAGAAGCGCCCGAAATGCAGGACTTGGAACCGATCATCCGCTCCATCGGCCGGACGCATAAGGATTGAGTCAGGAGATGTTGTTCGGCACTAAAAAACCTCGCCTCACACCCGAAGAAGCATTGGCCGCCAAGCCGTTGCGTTTGGTGGAGGCGGAGATGGAAACCGACAGTAAAGGTGGCAAATTGAGAGTGCCGCTGAAGGCACGGAAGTTCGCAGGATGGATGTTTAACGTGCCCAACGGTGCCGCCAAGACGTTTGAGTTCGACGCAATCGGCGTTTTCGTCTGGGAAAGCATTGACGGCAAGACCAGCGTGCAGCAGTTGATTCGCAAGCTGTCGAAAAAGTATGGCCTGAGCGAACGGGAAGCCGCCGTCTCAACGAACCAGTTCCTGCAGATGCTGGGGCGTAAAAGTTTGATCGGCTGGAACGTGGATCAGAGGAAATCGACCACAGATGAACATTGATGAACACAGATAAACTCAGGTGAGAATAAAGAGGCGTTGATTGAATTGCTTTCCTGATCTGCGTTCATCTGTGTTCATCTGTGGCTGAAAGTGAATTTATGAGCAACGCAAAATCACATCCTGCCGTCCAGCGCCAGATCTCCCTGCCGATGAACACCGCGGTCGAGATCGCGTGGAAGAATATCCGCATGCGGCTCAGCCGCAGTTTGCTGGTGACCAGCGGCATTGTGCTGGCACTGGCGTTTTTAACGAGCATCAACGTCAGCAAGTCGATGGTCGACTCCATGCGCGACTGGGCCGCCAGTGCGTCGGCCCCGGATTGGAAAGAATTTGCCCCGCTTCGCGCTGAACGGGATCGGCTGGAACCGGCGCTGACCAAGCTTGAAACGGAAATCCGCGCCAAATCGCGCACCGCTTTGAAGCCCCCCAAGCCGAAGGAGAAGATCGAGGCGGATAAGGAGTTCGGCAAGGATTTGCCCGCGCTACAAAAGGAAATCGGCACACTTCCCGGAACGGCCGACGATTTGGGGCTCGCGCTGGCGAAGGACGCATCGATCGTCCCGCTTTTCAAAACATGGCTGGAGCAAAGCCGTCGGCTGCAGGAGGTCCGGGCGCAGATCAGCGCCCCGCAATCCCTGCAGCAATTGATGAAGGCGTCGGGCGTGCCGACTACGCCAGCCGATATCGCCAATAACCGCATCCAAACCCGCTGGCTGCTGGGGCTTGCACTGCTGGTGGCGTTTGTGGGCATCCTGAACGCGATGCTGATGAGCGTGACCGAGCGGTTCCGCGAGATCGGCACGATGAAATGCCTGGGCGCGCTCGATAGTTTCATCATCAAACTGTTTTTGATCGAAAGCCTGTTCCAAGGCATCGTAGGCACGCTGATCGGCATCGTGCTGGGCGTGCTGTTGAGCCTGGCCTCGACGTTGACCAACTACGGGCGTTTCGCCTGGTTGCACCTGCCCGTCGGTCAGATCAGCCTTGCGCTGCTGATCTGTTTGGTCGTCGGCGTGTCGCTCACCGTGGCCGGCGCTGTCTACCCGGCGTGGCAGGCGGCGCGGATGCAGCCGATCGAGGCGATGAGGACCGATACGTAGGAATTCGCAATTGCCGATTTGCAATTTGCAATCGGGAATGACGCTGGAGATGCAGTTCGATTGCAATTTGCAAATCGCAAATTGCCAATCAGGAGAATGACATGACCGAAACCCTTCCCCCCGCCCCGCAGCCGGCCGAGCTTACGGAATACACCGTGCGCACGATCGACGTCAAACGCGAGTACAAGATCGGCGGCGAAACCGTGCAGGCGCTTAAAGGCGTCACCGTCGAAATCATGCGCGGCGAGTACATCTCGATCATGGGCCCATCGGGCTCCGGGAAATCCACGTTCTTCAACATGATCGGCGGACTGGATAAGCCCAGCGAGGGCAAAGTCTACATCGATGAAGTCGACATCGCCCAGCTCGACAGCTACGAGCTGGCGTGGATGCGCTGCCGGAAGATCGGCTACATCTTTCAGACGTTCAACCTCATCCCCGTGATGACCGCGCTGGAAAACGTGAAGCTGCCGATGGTGTTCGCCGGCATGAAAGACGCCGACGCCCAGGACAAGGCCGCCGACATCCTCAAACGCGTCGAGCTCGGGCATCGCATGTTCAACAAACCGTCCGAAATGTCCGGCGGCCAGCAGCAGCGCGTCGCGATCGCGCGGGCGTTCGCGAACGACCCGGCCATCATTTTGGCCGACGAACCGACCGGCAACCTCGACCTCAACACCGGCACGCTCATCATCGAACTGCTGCGGCAGCTGAACAAAGAGCGCGGCGTGACGATCATCTCTGCTACGCACGATTACAAGATGCTCAAAGTGTCGGACAGAATCATCTGGATCAGAGATGGGCGTGTCGACAAGATTCAGAAACGCGAAGACCTCAACATCGTCGAAGGCAAGATGGAAGGCGCCGGCGGCGAGGACGCGCACTGACATGGATTATTGTTCCGAACTGCGCCCGGAAGTGCTAGGATTACGGCATGTACAAAGTTGAAACCGAACTCGAAGCCGACGGCCGATGGATTGCGGAGGTCCCGGAATTGCCAGGCGTAATGGCTTATGGCGCTTCACGGGAGCAGGCCATTCGGAGCGCTCAGGCGCTCTCGCTTCATGTTCTGGCTGAACGCCTGGAGCACGGCGAAGCACTGCCGGAAGTTGAAAATGTCTTTTCAATCGTAGCCTGAACATGTCCCAATGGCCTTCCACCCGATCTGGACGCATACTCGCGGCTCTTCTCCAAATCGGGTGGTCCGTAAAACGTCACAGTGGTTCCCATCGAACGCTTCAGCGACAAGGTTGGCAGGATGTGGTATTTGCGTTTCATGAACGCGAAGAGATAGGCCCGCGAATGCTTGCCCGGATGGCTAAGAAAACCGGTTTAACGCCAGAAGACTTGTAAAACCAAATCGCGCGTGGCACGGCAGAGCAATTGTCTCAAATCCACTGATCCCGAAGCATCTTCAGTTGTCGCCAGTCTTCTTCATCAAAATGGTCCGGGCAGTGATTTTGATTTCCCAGCATCCGAGTAAAAAATAGTTCCGCCTCTGCTTCGATCCGCTCGAGCGGCACGCCGAGCCTAACCCGCTTGTCGTACAGATCGTCTTCCATCATCGCCAGCCGCAGCCCTTCCTGGCCGGCGTGGGCACGGATTAGTTCGGCCAGTTCTCGGTAAAAAAGCCACGTTGCCTCATCAGGCACCGGCGGCGGGTTGCAATGGCGGCGGATGGCGTGGGTGAAATACTTGAGCTTCTGCTCCCACGTCAGCCCCGGATCCATCGCCAGCGTGACGTATTGCCCAACCTTGTGGGCTTCGCGGGAGTGGAAGTCGCCGGACTGCTCGGCGTCGTGGGCTCGGCGCGCGTAGTAGGATTCCGGGTGCCCGATTTCGGGCAAGTCGGGAAGTTGACGCTCCTGCGTCATCATGCCATCCCCGTAAAAAAACAACCTTCAACCCTTCGCAGCCAGACGTGACAGAGCCGCGTACCAACCCGAGATTATAAAACCTCGTCGCTCGTAGTGCCAAATAAAACTTTTCTACCGCGTAACGATTTTAGGACGATTGTTCGATCGTTCATCCAATTCTCACCCAGCCTGCGCGAGCGAGACGTGTTTTCATCGTTCCGACGCGGGTTACGGATTCGAAGTTGAAAAATCCGCCTCGCCACTGCTGCCGTGGCAGTTAAACGAACCGCCGAAGGCGATCAGGGCACAGATTAGCACCATGAGTAATGTCGGCCATTTCATCGTGGGACCTCCAGTACTTGTACCTCCGCGCCGGCGGGCAACGAGGGCTGGTTCTCCGGGCGGACGATCAGCACGTCAGCCCGGGCGAGGGTGAAGATGTCGGCGCTGCCCTTCCAGTTCATCGGTCGAACCGCCTGCCCGGCCCATTCCGCCGGCTGATAGAACTCGCGCGGGCCGTTGGCGGGCAAGGGCAACGCCAGCCGGGCGGTGCCCAGCCGGTCTTTGACGGCTTCCCCGCTCATCCGGGCGAGCAGCCGGGAGGCCAGCCGCAATGTGCAGACGAAGGCGCTGACGGGGTTGCCCGGTAGTCCGAACACGAAGGGTTCAGGGTTCGGGGTTCGGGGTTCGGATTGGGCTTCCGCGCTGATCCCCGAACCCTGACTCCTGAACCCAAAAACAAACGGCTTCCCCGGCTTGATCCGCAGCTTGGTGATCGCGAGCGAGTAATTCAGTTCCTTCAGGATTTGCGGCACGTAGTCGTACCGGCCCATGCTCATCCCGCCGGTGATGAACAGGGCATCTTGCCCGTTGCTGCGGAGGATGGCGGCGCGGATCAACGCGGGGTCGTCACGAACATGGCCGAGATCGGTCACCACGCAGCCGAGCCGCGTCAGCAGCGCGGCGAGCATCGGCGAGTTGGAGTTGCGTATCTGCGACGGCCCGGGCGTCTGGTCGATCGGCACGATCTCGTCGCCGGTCGAGAGAATCGCCACGCGCGGCCGCTCGAAGACGCGAATGTCCATCGCACCCACCGCCGCCGCGACCGCCAGTTGCGCGGGGCCGAGCCGGACGCCTTTCGAAAGCACAACCGCGCCGGCGGCGCAATCGCTGCCGCGCCGCGCGATATAGCGGCCGGGCGTGGCTTTGGCGCTGATCTTCAGACGATCGCCGGCAACCACCACATCTTCCACCGGCGAGACCGAATCCGCACCGGGCGGCATCGGCGCGCCCGTCATAATCGCAATCGCTTCGCCAACGCCGACGGCCACCGTCGCCGCCGACCCTGCCGCCACTTCGCCGGTGATCCGCAGGCTCACGCCATCCCGCACATCGCCGGCCCGCACGGCGTAGCCGTCCATCTGCGATTTATCGAACGGCGGAAAATCCCGATCGGCCACCAAATCCTGCGCCAGCACTAACCCCGCCGACTGCGCGAGCGGAACCGTCGCAATCCGCGGCGCTACTTCGACAGCGTCGATAATCGCGACGGCTTGTTGAACGGTGAGTAGATCCGACACGTCGGGCTCGCTCATGGTTGGATTGTATCGCCGATACCGCCGAGGATTAACCTCGCGGCGACAAAGAAACGAAGCGGTCCCCGTCGTTCGGAGAACCGCTTTATTTCTTTGTCACTTCGTGGTTAACCCACTTAAACCAACGCCTTAGCCGCCTTGGCAATCCCCGCCGAATCGAGGCCCTGGTAGCCCATCTGCTGCCACAGGCCGCCGGAGCCTTCTAGGTGGACGCCGATGTTGTTGAACTTGCCCTTGAAGCCGCGCTTGAGCAGTTGCGATCCGAATCGGCTGCCGAGGCCGGTGTTGACGTTGAAGCCTTCGGCCACCAGCACAAACGGCGAAGCGGCCAGCTTCTTCATCGTCTCTTCGTCGTACGCATTGAGCGTGCTCTTGGCGATCAGGCCGACCTTCACGCCCTGCTCCTGCAGAGCGATCACTGCATCAAGGGCACGGTAGACGGTCTCGCCGACTGCGACGACGTAGCCGCCGCCCTTGGCGTCGCGGATGAGATCGTCCTTGCCCGGCGAAAACGGCTTGCCGGCGAACAGCGGCTTGCCGGCTTCGTCCAGAATGTCCGGCACTGGAGCGCGGTTGCTGAACACGAACCGCAGGCCCTCGTCGTTATAAATTTTCTTGACGCACGCGGCGAACTGGTGCTGATCCACGGGGAAGTACAGCCGCGTGTTATCGTGCCCGTTGTTCGGCAGCCCGCCGTCGGCGAAGAAACTGTTAATGCCGAAGTGGCAGGTGTTGTCGGCCATGTCGTCCACGCCGCTGTGGCTGAAGTGCGCCATCACGTTGGCGTAGTTGAGGCGGCTCATCGTGATTTCGCTGATGCACATTTCCAGAAACGCGCTGAACGTGCCGAAGATGCCCTGCTTGCCCTTGGTGTATCCAAACCCCGCTGCCGCACTGAAGTTGCCGCGTTCCATGATGCCGGCTTGTACGAACACTTCGGGGAACTTCTTGTGGATGTGGTGCAGCCCGCAGGAACCTTCCAAGTCGCAATCAAAGACGCGAACGCTGGCCAGCCGCTGCTCGGGCGTCATCGCGCCGATGATTTCGTTGATGATCTTGCCGAAATCGTCGCGGTTTTTGCCCGCGCCGCTGGAGCCTTTGAACGTCAGCGGGCTCTTGTCGCCCTTGGCGGTTTTGAGCATCTCGATCGCGGCGGCGTTTCCGCGTTTTTCGAGGAACTTGATGGCGACCTCCGCCTTCAGCACTTCGTGGGCGTGCGGGTGGCCTTCAGCGCCCTCGATGCCCGGGGCCATCTCGCGCTTAATCACCAGGCCGTGCGGCTGGTTGTTCGAGAACGATCGCGCCAGCGCGGTGTACAACGCTTCGAGGTCTTCGCCCATCACCGTGTCGGTCGCCAGGCCGTAACCGTTGAGCGTGCGGGTCAGGTCGTAGCCGACCATGTACGTTTGCGGATGTCCGCCGATGGTGACATTGTTGTCGTCGACGAGGACCTTCACGCCAAGCTGTTTGCCGACGCAGAGCCGGGCGGCCTCGGCGTTGTCGCCTTCCATCTGGCTGCCGTCGGAGCCGAGCAGGATGACGCTCTTGCCCGGGTTGGCCATCGCCACGCCGTTGACGAACGCCCACATGTGCCCGAGCCGACCGGAGCTGAACTCGACGCCCGGCGTGAGTCCTTTTTCCGGATGCCCCGGGAGTTTCTGGTCGTACTCGCGGTAGTGGAGCAATTTTTCAGCGGGCATCGCGCCGTTGAGAACTGACAGCAAATACTGCGTCGCGACGCGATGCCCGGCCTCGTCGTAGAAAATCGGGAGGATCGGTGCCCCGCCGGCGATGAAGCCGCGAATAATGCACACTTCCGGCACGGTGTCGTACGCCCCGCCGGTATGGCCGCTCAGGCCCTTCGCGCCGGCCAGTGCGGTGAAGAATACAATCGCGTCCCGGCAGAGGTTGATGTTGAACTTCAGCGTCTCAAGCTGCTCCGGCGTTAACGATCCCGCTTTCGGATCGAGCTTGAGGGGCTTGAGGGCGGACAAATCGATTGGGAATTTTTCGTTGGGCATAGGGCGGTTCAATATCGCGGGAATGCACGTTGCAAGCAAGGCAAGGGCCGGATTTACAAATAGTTCGACAGGAAAGCGAACGGCTGGCGTGATGAAGATTCTGGACTGACACTTAATGTGTAACGAACCCAGACAGCTAAGTCACTCGCCCGTACCACGGCCCTCCGGCCCGTGCCGATCGAGTCGGTCCTTCGAAAATCTAGACCTTGCCGACATTCCTGCGCCGTTAGCACGGGCGGGAGGCTGCTGTGTCCAAACCTCCGCGAACACACAAGAATCGTCATCCTGAGGTACGCCGAAGGATCTCGAATCCCTAGCGGCATTCGGCGTCCGAGATGCTTCGGAGTACCTCAGCATGACGTGTTTTGGGGGTGGACACAGCAGCCGGAGGCCCGTGGTACGGGCGAATGCACAGCGGACACAAACGTCGACATTTCAAACTGACCCGACACCTAGGTAATGGGTGAGTCTGAATGGTTCCCTCTCCCGGTATTCCGCAACATAGCGCATCTGCGCAGTAGGACAGGCATTCCTGCCTGTCACGGGACGACGTACTCGTCGGCCCGTACGGCCCGCGAAGTACCGCGTGCCGTGACAGGCAGGAATGCCTGTC
>JBBROD010000085.1:0-17940 GCA_038229715.1 Tepidisphaerales bacterium
GGTGAGGGGCGAAACGTCCCAAATCGAATCGCATTGGGCCGCCGACAAGCTTTGTCCATCGACGGTTCGTGTCGCGTAGCGAACCAACGCCGTTGGATGATCCGCGTTTCTCCCCTCACCCCCACCCTCTCCCCGCTGGGGCGAGGGAGCCGGAATCGACAATTCGGCGTCGGCCATCTATCATCGCGACCTATGAATCAAACGACGACACTGGGCGGTAAGGGATCGGGTTCGATGGTTCGCGTGGCCGGCGGGTTGGGGCTCGCGGCGTGCGTGATCGGGCTGTCGATCTTCCTCGCCGGTTGCGGCGGGTACGAAGGGGCGTTGAGCTTGTCGGCGCTTCCGCTGGTGCTCGGGCTGCCGGGCATTGTGCTTTCGATCATCGGCGCGGCTTTCCAGGATAACCCGGAAGACACCCACGTCATGGGCGCGCTGTTCTCGTGCATCCTGGGCGTGATCGGCGGAGTGGTGGAGATGGCGGCGTGGCTGCATTGGCCGGTGTTCGCTAAGTAGGGGTTACTGGCCGCTAAAGCGGCCAGTCCAGAATAGGATTCGGGGGGCGATGGCGTTGAGGAATGAACGCCAATACGCCAAGAGCGCGAAGGAAGACGCCAAGACTTTCATGGAATTGAGAAAAACTTTAGGGCACGAAGCGGTTTTTGCTTCGTGCCCTTTTTTCTTTTTTGGCGTTTCTGCCTTGGCGACTTGGCGTTCAATTCAAAAAACTATCAAAGACCTACGAGAGCCCCATCGCCTTCAGATTCTTCAGGCTCGTCGCGAGACAATCGAATGGGTCTTTCCCGTTGCAGTCGTCCTGTTCGATGATGAACCATTGCGTGCCGGCTTTTTTGGCGGCTTCCAGGATGCCGGGGAAGTTCAAGTTGCCTTCGCCGACCTCGGCCATCAACTGTTTGCGCTCGGGGGTGATGGCCATGTCCTTGAGGTGGATGCACGGGATTCGCCCGGCGACTTTATTGATCCAGGCGATCGGGTCGCCGCCGCCGTGGGTGATCCAGTAGGTGTCGATTTCCATCCAGACGGATTTATCGAGTTCCTTCACGAGCAGATCGAGAGCGGTCTGGCCGTCGTATTTCACCAGTTCGTGGCTGTGGTTGTGGTAGCCGACCGCGAGCCCGAGCTTGCCGAGGGTGGCCGAGACGGCGCTGTAGTCTTTGGCGAACGCGCTCCAGGCCGCACTGTCCATGCCTGACCAGCCGAACCCGCCGATCGCGGTGTACTTGCAGCCCCACAGCGCGTGCTCGTCGGCGACCGCCTGCGGGTCGGCCTTCATGCGGTCCATGCCGATGTGCGTGGCGCAACAGGCGAGTCCTTCGCCTTTCAGGATCGTCGACAGTTCCTTCGGATCGATCTTGCCCATGCCCGAGACTTGCACCGCGTCAAAGCCGATCTGTTTGACTTTCTTGAGAGACGTCGCGATGTCGGCCGGGGTTTTGCAGAAATTGCGAAGCGTGAACAACTGGGCCGCGATCTGAGATGCCATGATTTTCTCCGGTAGTGTTTCGCTAGAAGCTAAGGCACCTTCCGAGCAAAAGCAATCGAGGTTGAGTTGCGTACCGGTAGGGTGCGGCGGAACTCAAAACCAATCGCTCGACGGTGAATCAAACGGCGTGCAGGCGGCGGCCGACCAGCGGGCAAGGTTGTCGCGAACGTCAGACACGGCTAGCATCAGGGTTCATGCGTTGTACCCGGATCGCGTTGATTCTCATTCTCCTGCTCGCGCCGGCGGCGTGGGCGCTGGAACCTTCGGAAATCCTGCTCGTCGTCAACGGCAACGCCCAGACGGGGCGCGATCTGGCCCGTTTCTACGCACAAAAGCGCAACGTGCCTCCCGAGAACATCGTCTTGCTCAACCTCCGGGCGCAAGAAGACATCAGCCAGGACGACTATCGTAAGCTGGTTGCAAAACCCGTGCGGCAATTCCTGGAAAAGAACGATCCGGAGCATCACATCAAGTGCCTGCTCACGTTTATCGGCATGCCGATTCGGATCGCCAACCGTCCGACCACGCCCGAGCAGAAAGACGAGCTGGCAAAAATTCAGGCGGAGTTACATCTCGTCGAACCGCGGATCGCGGCGTTGGTGGAGGATCTGGAAAAGCTCACGCGGAAGATCGACCTAAACTACAAACCGCCGACGGATTTGAAAATCCTCGCCGCACTGACAATCCGCACCGACCGTGCGCTGGGCCATCTGTTGTCGCGGCTGAACCTGATCCCCGATGCGGTTGTGCGGCGAATTGTACTCGAGGCGATGTTCAAAGACGTTGACCTTCTTACCGGCCCGAGCGGCCGTTTGCAGCGGGTGATGTTCAAGGATCTCCCGGTTCCGCCGCCAGCGTCGCAACCGGCGACCGCGCCGGCCGATGAAGCGGCCGCCACCACCGAATCTACGACCGCACCGGCGACCGCATTGCCGGATGAACCAGCGACCGAGCCGGCCGTCACCCAGCCCAACATCTCGGCCGATCGACGGGCGCGGCTTCTGGAAACCCAGCAGCGAGTCAACCAAGTCGCACGCGACATCGCAGAGCTGGCCAACCATCAGGATAATCCCGCCACCCGGAAGCGGATTCGCAATCTCTCACGCGACCAGCTCGGCCTGCTCGCATACGGGCGCGTGTTGTCTCAGCAGGCGGAACTGCTCACCAGCGACGAAACCGGCGCATCGCTCGATAACGAATTGTCGCTGGTCGCCTGGGGAGATGATTACCCGCTGTACCGCTGGATTGATAACCCGCTTTACTTCCGCAACGTCGCCCGCCTGGCCAACACGCCGCCGGTGATGATGGTGATGCGGCTCGACGCGCCGCAGGACGGGCAAGTCAGCCAGATCATCACCGCCTCCCTCGCCGCCGAGGCACAAGGGCTCGGCGGGAAAGTAGTGATAGACTCACGGGGCATGCCTGCGAAAAACGCCAAGGGATCGCCGGACGCTTACGGCGAATACGATCAGTCGCTCCGCAACCTCGCAAAGCTACTCAACGACAAGACCAAGCTACCTGTCGTGTTCGACGATCAGCAGGCGGTCCTCCGGCCCGGCAGCGTGAACGACGTGGGGGTTTACGTCGGCTGGTACGCGGTGCGAAACTACACCCCGTCGTGCTCATTTCGGCCCGGCGCGGTGGGGTATCACGTGGCTTCGTACGAAATGATCAGCCTGAAGTCCGCCGGTGAAACGGGTTGGGTCGCCGGGCTGCTGAACGAAGGCATCGCCGCGACACTGGGCGCAGTGGCCGAGCCGTATCTGCAATCGTTCCCGAGTGCCGACGAATTCTTCCCGCTCTTGCTGACCGGCAAGCTGACACTGGCCGAAGTGTACTGGCGGACGACGCCGCTGGTGAGCTGGCAAATCTCAATGATCGGCGACCCGCTGTATACGCCGTTCAAACGAAATCCCGCGCTAAAACCGGACGACCTGCCGGTCGATCTCCGTTCGGCAATCGGTAACGCCCGCCCGATCCCCACCACGCTGCCGACAACGGTTCCCGCTCGATAGATAGCTCCGACTGTCCCCACCAAAAGTCGGAAATGGGTCAGTCTGAAAAACTCGCCCGTACCACGGTCCTCCGGCCCGTGCCGGTGGCGCGCGAACCTGAGAAAATGAAAACTCCTTGGCTATTCCGAATCGCCAACACGGGCCTCTGGCTGCTGTGTCCAAACCCGCGCGAACACACAAGTATCGTCATCCTGAGGTACGCCGAAGGATCTCGAATCCCTAGCGGCATTCGGCGTCCGAGATGCTTCGGAGTACCTCAGCATGACGTGTTTTTGGGGGTTTGGACACAGCAGCCGGAGGCCCGTGGTACGTTCGAGTGTTCACTCTGACTTGCTACCGAAAAGTCCGCATTTTGCTGATTCGGCCACGCCAACACTCAAGCTCACGGGTCGGTTGGACGATATGACCCTTGGAGAACGCCCATGGCAGTGCCGCTGATGTGTCCTAACCTCAAGTGCCGGAAGATCCTTTCTGTCCCGGACGAAGTGCGTGGCAAGCTCGTCAAATGCCAGGGTTGCCAAACGATGTTCCGCGTTCCCGAAACTAAAAAGCCGGCAGAAATTGCGCCGGCAGTGAAAAAAGCCGGCTAAGCAGGCTCGTCCATCTCCCGAACAATTCATCTCGGCCGATTCTGATCGCGAGTCGCAAATCCATCCGCCTTCGAAATAAAAATCCCTCATCTTGCGTTTTATAATCGCCGGTCCGATAAATCGGTGTACTCTCAATGTGTTCACTGGCCATGGATGGCGCAGCCAGCGGCAATTCACCCCGGAGGATGCCATGAAGTGCCCCCAAGTAGACGCCCGAGTCCGGCTCACCCACGACGTTCCCTATTTATCCTTGCACCGCGGAACGGTCGGAATCGTCTGCAGCACATGGTTTGCGCCTGCACTGGCGTATGAAGTCGAATTCCCGAGCGAGGATCAATCGCTGGTTCGAGTTTTGCTCGAACCGGCCGAGTTGGAATTGGAAGACGGCCCATACGCCGATGTCGGCGGCGAACCCGCAAGCAAGTTCGGACCGACAGTCAACTAAAGCGATAAGCAATCCGATGTAGCGTGCCGGCTCGGAAATCTTCATCCTGAGCGTGCGGGCTATGAAATCGTCATCCTGAGGTACTCCGAAGGATCTCGAATTGCGAGCGACTTCCGCCCTTCGAGATCCTTCGGAGTACCTCAGGATGACGACAAAAGGTCATTCTCAGGCTATGACAAAAGGCGAGTCGATGACAAAAAGCGAGTTGCTCTGGACAGGTGCCTGAGCGGGCGATCTCAAATCAAAATCAACGAGCGGCGAACGTAGCGGGCCAATCACGGCCGATTGCGTTCGCCGCTTGCTCGTTAATGGATGATGGCGCCTCAAAACGGCGCAGCCGGTTGCGTTGTCGACGGCCAGACCATAATCGGATTGGTGTAAAGCTGCGGGCGAAAGTAATACGCCGCCTCTCCCGATTCGGGGACGGGCACGCCTTGCCAGGTTTGGTTGATCCCACCTGCCGCCGGGAAGCTGGCGCGAATGTCGTACGTTCCCGGCTGCACGCGAAGCGGCAGAACGTAGACGGTGCGAGGGAGCATCTCCCATTGCCGCACGTCGGCTTGGCTGGTGGCTTTGAGCAGCAATCCCGCCGCCGCCAACGCGAGGCCTACTTCCGGGCTACCGCCGCGGCGCGTGCCTTCGATCGCGCCGCCGACGATCAAACCCGTGCCGATGGCCGACTTGACGACACGGATCGTATCGATGCTCTGCCACTGCCGATCCTGGGCCAGCCGAAGCAGATCGACCGGCGGTTGCGGCAGCCCGCCGAGGTCGATACCCGTCCCATTGATGCTGACGAATGGCGCGGGAATTGAGCCCGCCTGATAAGGCGACGGACCAAAGCCGATGATCGCGCCGTCGCTGTTCGTGACCTTGCGCGGGCCGTACCCGTAGTCGATGAAGAGCAGCAGGTTGGACTTGGCGTTCCAATCGTAATCCGCCAGTGCCGCCAGTTGCGGGCGAAGCTCCGCGACGCGCTGAAAGTTCGCCCTCGCCAGGTCATCGCGCCCCAGCCGCTGCTGGCACTTGGCGAGCATCAGCAGCCCGAGCGTGAAGTTCGATTCGACTTCGCGGTACTGATCGGTTTTCTTCTCATCGCCGCCGTAATCGCGGAGCTTGAACAGGGCGTTCTCAAACGCGGCCCGGGCGTTTTCGTAATCGTGACGCATGTAGTACGTCATGCCCAGGTAGAAGTTGGTCATGGCGCGCTCGAACGGCTCGCCTTTCCAGATTTTGATTTTCTCATCGACAAGCGTCGCGCCCAGCGTGCGCCCACCGTTGTTTACGCCTACGGAGTTCATCACCTCGTACGCGCGAAGAAACGCCGCCTCGGCGGTATCGAGATCGTTGACGGCCAGAGCCGTTGACCCGAGCCGGCAATTATTGAGTACAAAATTTTCGTCGGTCTTGGCAGACAGCGGCGCGAATTTTTCGCGGGCCGTCGCGAAATCGCCAACGACATACGCCGCCACGCCCGCTCGCGCCGACTTCTCCGCCGCCGACTCACAGCCGGTGACGATCAGCAGTAGGGCGTGGAGAATGAGAAGCCAGTATCGACGCATAGAGTGTCGCAAAAAATTCTTACCACAGAGAGCACAGAGGATTCACAGAGATGCACAGAGATATACGGAGAGATTCTTTGCCTTCTCTGTGCTCTCTGTGAATCCTCTGTGGCTCTGTGGTAAATGGATCAGCGAGTTGCCTCAATCCAAAATCCCGCTCGTCGCTGACTTTAGATGCATGCAACCGGCTTTCATGTCGCATGGGCTACCAGCCCATGCCTCATTACGCACCCTGACATGGGCTGGTAGCCCATGCGACATTTAATCCAGAAAGCCCGCAGTCGCGAGTTTCTTCACTTCGTATTTGCCGGTCCATAGCACCGTGCCGTTCTTGAGGTTCGACAGCTCGTACGCGCACAGGTAGTACGCGCTGCGTCGGGCCTCACTGACTTTCGTGAGCGAACTGAACGTAGCGGTGAGCGCGTAATCCGCCTGCACGCGATCGGGGTCGGGCCCGAGGACGTTGTCGAGCTCTTTGCCGCGTAGGTAGTTGAAGTAGTCGCGGTTGATGATCCAGACGAAGTTCTTGTTGTTGTGCTGCGACAACAGCAGCCGCACCCGGCCGGTGAACGTTTGCGCCTGCCCTCGAGGAAGCACTTCGCCGGTCATGTTATTCACCACCGGCTGAACGACCACCTTCAGCGAACCGGTCGAAGCGATCGCCGCCTGCACGTCCGGATCAGCCGCGATCTGGGCGGCCATGTCGTCGGTCATGCGGTTGAGATCAGCGCCATCGAGCGCGGTGTTCGTCCCGTGGCTGACGGCGTCGCCGCAGCCGGACACGAGACTCAACATCAACGCGGATAACAAGAGGCAACACGCCGGTCGGATACTCATCATGGGCCGAAGACTCCGTTCCTGTCGACTTGAGAGCGACCCTTTGTAGGGCACGCTATTGCGTGCCGTTCTGCCGACATGCGAATAGCAATACGGCACGCGATAGCGTGCCCTACAAGAAGGCGGCGGACTTTACTTCGCCACCTTCACTTCGTACCCGCCGTTCCAGACTTGGATGCCCGTATCCGGGCCTTTGATGCCGGAAATCTTAAAGTCAAAGTAGAAGTAGCTGGTGCCGCGGTTGTTCAGTTCCGTGATCTGTCCGTCCAGCACATAGTTCGGTTGAGTGCGGGCCGGAAGGGCAGGGCCGTTGTTTCCACCTTGACCGAATTGATCGGGGGCGGGCGTATCAAGCTCGGCCGACTGCATGGCCTTCAATTCGTCGCGGTTAACAATCAGCGTAATCCGCCCGCGCCCCTTCTGTTGCAGAATCACTTTGAGCCGGCGAAGAAAAATATCGAGATTCGTTCGTGCACCGCTGTTTGTCGTCTCGTCCTTCATATTGCGGACCACGATCAGCATCCGCTCCGGCTTGGCATTGAGGTCCGCATCGCCCAGGATCGAAGCCGCCATCTGATCGGACGAATCAACCACTTCCTTGCTCTGCAACCCCTTATCGCGCGGGTCGAGCGAGTTGACGTCCGGGCGTTCGTCTTCATAACTCTTGCAGCCGACGCCGCCCACCAACAACGCCGTCGCCAATGACCAAGTGATCGCATGTTTCATATCAAGGCTCCTTTGATTTTCGATCCGCCGACAGACTCTCGTAAAAGCCGTAACGGCATAACCTATCGGATAGACACGCGTATTCCAATCCGGTTCGGGCGGTTATAAAAACCGCTGAGATTGCTACGCGGCCACACCTTTTCACTGCGGCGGTGTCCACTATTCTGCAACAAGGCGTTATGATTGCATAGAGGAGATTCAACCGTGCATAAAACCATTTCAAGTCTCGTGTTGAGCGCAGCGGTGATGGCAACCTTATCGGGCTGCGGCGCTGATGCACCGCCGCCGAGGCGGGTGGCTGTTCCCGAACAGCCGGAGTTGCAATCGCCACGGGTGAGCAAGCCGATGCCCGCCCCGACGCGGGACGAAGTCCCGCCGCCGCCGTTCGATGACGTGGCGCTGGTTTCGCAGCAGGCCCCGGAGACGCCGGAGTTCGTCAAAGCCTACACCGCCGTCGGCCGGCCGCGGGTTTGCATTTTTGTGAACCGAACCCTGCAAGGCGACATCCTCCCCGTGAACCCCAACGACCCGCTGGCGAAGGTGGAAAACACCCGGTCGAGCAACGCCGGCGTGACGGTCGAGAAGAAAGACACGCAAACGTCCGACAGCGTCTGGCGATCGGAAACGCGCGAGCAGACCGACCGTTTCGAATCGAAGGGCCCCGCGACGTACAAGGAATCGACCGCCATCTATCTCAAGCCCGGGCAGTACGACGAAGCATCGGCCAAGTCGCTCGACTACGAAGCGGTCGAAAACATCCTGACCGATTTCCTCAGCGCCGACGGCCAGGTGACGATCATGTCGCCGACGCTCGTTCGCCAGAAGCTGACCGATCAGCAGGAGAAGGATCTGGAGAGCGGCAAGCTGATCGTCAACAGCGAATTGGTGAAGCAACTCGGCGCAGACATTTTGGTGCAGGTGGCCGCCCATCCGACGCGACAAACGCAGCGCGGCTTGGAAGTCCGGCTCGTCGGCGAAGCCATGAACCTGCAAGGCGGCCAATACATCGGCCGAGTGGTGGTGGACGTCCCGCCGCCGTTGGAGAAAACGCAGATCAATAAGTTTACGCGGTTCTGCGCCCGCAAGCTGATGCGCGACATGACGTTGACTTGGAGCGCCCCGCCCCCGACCGGCGGAAGCGTTCCTCCCGCGCCGCCGATGGAAAAACCCGCACCGCCGATTGCTCCGCCCCCGCCGGTTGAAATGCCGACGACGGTTCCCGCAACAATGCCGTGAAAAACAGAGATGAAGGATGAAATCGGAAGGATGAAAATGGACCGCAATCCTCCCTTTTGCATCCTTCAACCATCATCCACAGTTAAGAAAGTGAGCCCAACCATGAAAAAGCTAATCCTCTTGACCGCCCTGACCCTCGCCGCCGGTTGCGGCGGGTTGAAACCGCCGATCGAAGCCCGCCGCGATCCGTTCGTGACGCCGCAGGTCGAGTACGTCGACGAGAGCCTGCGCGACAACACTGCCGTCGGCGAAATCAAACTCACCCGCGACTCCGCCGACATCCTGTCCGTCACCGTGCCGGTCCGCATGACCGCCAACAGCACCAAATCGATCGACTGGCGGATCGCCTTCCTCGACGGCAACGGCCGACCGATGTCGGAAACCGGCTGGAGCCAGAAGTACCTGAACGCCAACACCTTCGAATACCTCACCGCCAACAGCCTGAGCCCCGGCGCGAAGGATTTCCGGGTCGATCTTCGCTATTCGAAGTAACGCAACGGCAGTCGCCGTGCATTGGCGGGTCATGCTGAACAATCGCCTCGCTCAAAGGCGGGACTGGCGCGTTTTTCGAGGAGCTTTGACTAAGCAATCGGACTTCTTGCAAGAATCCCACCCGTCTCTATACTTTCCCGACTCGCGACCGGGTGTGTACCGAAGTGGTCAAACGGGACAGACTGTAAATCTGTTGGCTTACGCCTTCGAAGGTTCGAATCCTTCCGCACCCATACCCCTAAAAACCCTGCTTTTCGCGGGGTTTCTGTCATTTTTAGTGTCTGAAAACCGATCCCCGCCAACTGACAAAAGTGGTTCATTTGGTGCGCTAATTGCCGCATGGAACGCCCTACTCCACGCCCTGCAACGCCCTCCAAGCACGACCCTGCCGAAGGGTAAAAAGGTCCGGCCGCGTCCGATCTCGTAGAACGAGATGGAGGCATCATGCAGTACCGGCAAATCGTCTACGACAAGGGTAAGGTGACCAAAGACCGCGAGTACGCGTTCCAAGGCGTCGCCCGACTGGTTTCATTCAACATTCCAAAAGCTTTGGGAGGCGGCATCGGTCAGCCAATCGGCTATTTGGGGGGCAAGAATGGCGCATCCGTTCGGAGCAAAAAGGACATTCCAGACGCCGCCGCCTTTGCCCGCAGCAAACCCGGCACAGACCTTATTATTCTTGGGTATGGAGATGAAGGTTCTTGGAAGGACGATCTGATCCGATCAGTCCTAGAGAAATTTTGGCCAGCCATTGAGTTTGGCGACCTTGAGGCTGAAGTGGCAGGCACGAAGATCAATAAGAAAACGTTGAGGCAGCAGCTAGAAAGTTTTAGTGGGAAGGAGGGCTTCGACGCACATCTTTACCATCGCGCCTTCGTTAACAAGGAGGCAACTGAAACCGTCGGGAATCTTCCAACTCTCAAAAAGTGTTCGGCGCATCTACTGACAAGTGAACAGGAGAACTGAATGTCTGTGTGCATGGATTTTATCCACGATTATTCCGCACGGTGTCAGTAAATCCCCATGCAGTTTGAAACGCAAGCAGCGTTGAAGTACCGGGGTGCTATCCTCCCTGAAAAGTGTAGCGGCGGCCGAAAACTTTACCGGACCCAACAATTCCACACAAACACCTAATGAATTACTAGGAGATTATTTTACAGGCAAAAACGGTCGATGGTGGGAATATCCCACTTGCCCACTCCATTTGAAGTGGGTAAGATGTTTGTGGGATAAGCAGGAGACTCTTATGGCAGTAGCAAGGCGAATCACGACAGCGCGAGTGACCGGAGCAGAGAAGGCTCAGTTCGTTACCAAGACGGCTGACAGCAAGGGGCGAATTGTGCTCGGCGGGGCCTTCGCAAACCGCCCCGTCATCGTGGAGCAAGTCAGCGAGACTGAAATCGTAATCAAAATGGCACGTGTGATTCCCGAAAGCGAAGCATGGCTCTACGGCAACGCGGTGGCCCTCAACTCCGTGCGCAAGGGCTTGGCTCAGGCCCGTGCTGGCGAGGTCGTGAAAGGACCGGAGTTGAAGGCGGACGAAGCCTTTGCTGCTGAATTAGAGGATTGATCCGTGGCATTCACACCCGTTTGGACAACTGAAGGCAGAGCCAACTACGACAAGATCAAAGCTGATGCGAAGGCATCCTTGGATGCCCAAAAAAAGGACAGGAAGCTTAAAGCCAGCAAGGCTGAGGGGTTGTTCAAACAGTTAAGTGGTTGCCTTCAAAAGCTTTTGAACAACCCTCGGAATCCCGGACTTCAAACGCACAAGTACGACTCTTTGGAGCATCCCTACGATAAGAAGCAGTCGGTGTTTGAAGCCTACGTGCAAAACAATACGCCCGGAGCGTACCGACTCTTCTGGTGCTACGGCCCGAATAAGAATCAGATCACCATCATTGCCATCACACCACATCCCTGACGGGCTTGATGGCAATGAATTGCGCCCCACACTACGCCCTACAGGGTTGGAAATGTCTGTGTTTTCGGTTAGAAATTGGTGAAGTAGGACAGACTGTAAATCTGTTGGCTTACGCCTTCGAAGGTTCGAATCCTTCCGCACCCATTTTAGACATTTGTTCCGACTCATGGACAAGCGTTGAGAAAGTGTGCCAATCGCCCGGCAGAGCAGGGCGATTCGTATTCCCGCCCCGATTCCCATCGTGGACAGCCGCTGCCGACTATAGCATTTAGCCGTTTTCGCACTTGCCCCGCCGGGGATTCGTCGGCAGCATAGGGGCCGTGGCGACGGGTGGACGAACGACAGTATTCTGGGGAAACACCTCATGATCAAACCCTTCCAACTCGCGGCGTGGGCTATGGTGTCGGCGTTTGCGGTGATCGCCGGGTGCGGGCAATCCGATGACTCCGCGCCGGCGGCGGCTTCTCGCGCACCGGCGGCGACGCACGCACCGTCGCCGGACGTTGTCGACATCACCCTTGTTTACGGCAGCGAAAAGCAAACATGGATCGACGACGTCACCGCGTCGTTTAACGCATCGGCCACCAAAATTGAAAGCGGAAAAGTCGTCCGCGTGACGACCACGCCGATGGGGTCCGGCGAGAGCAAGGACGACCTGTTAGCCGGGCGAATCCAGGGCCATCTTTGGAGCCCCGCCTCGGGCGCGTTCGTCAAACTTGCCAACGCTGAATCGCAGACCAAGGGCACGCCGCTCGTCGGGCCGACTAAAGAGCTCGTTCTTTCGCCGGTCGTGATTGCGATGTGGAAGCCGATGGCGGAATCGCTCGGCTGGCCGAACAAGCCGATCGGCTGGGCGGACGTCATCGCGCTAGCCAAAAACCCCGACGGCTGGGGCGCGTACGGCCACAAGGAGTTCGGGCGATTCAAATTCGGTCACACGCACCCCGAATACAGCAATAGCGGGCTAATCTCGATCCTCGCTGAGGCCTACGCCGGCGCGGGCAAGGCGCGCGATCTTTCGCTGGACGATCTGAACGATCCTAAAGTGGGCGCGTACTTGTCTGAAGTAGAGCAGTCGATCGTCCACTACGGGCGCAGCACGGGCTTCTTCGGCAAGCGTTTGGCCGACGACGGGCCCGGGTATCTCAGCGCCGCCGTCGTGTATGAAAGCACCGTCATCGAGTCGTACGCGAAAAACCTCAGCACGCCGCTGGTGGCGATCTACCCGAAGGAGGGAACGTTCTGGAGCGACCACCCGATCGGCATCGTGCAGCGGCCGTGGGTGAGCGACGAGCAGAAGCAGGCGGCACAAAAGTACATCGATTACCTCCGCGCCCCGGCCCAGCAGGCCAAAGCCGTGCAGTACGGTTTCCGCCCGGCCGAGGGTGAAGTGGCCGCGCCGATCGATTTAGCGCACGGCGTTGATCCGAAACAGCCGCAAACGGTGCTCGATCTCCCGTCGGCCGCCGTGGTGAACGCCACCATCCAGCTGTGGCGGAAGAACAAACGTCACACCGATGTGGCGCTGGTGTTCGACAAGTCCGGCAGCATGAACGACGAGAACAAAATCGTTAGCGCCAAGCGCGGCGCGGTGGAGCTGGTCAACCTCCTCAACCCGCAGGATACGCTGACGCTCATTCCCTTCAGCAGCGATGTGGCCGTGCTGCAGCGCGTGCGGATCGACGTCGGCCGCGAAGACGCCGTCAGCCGCATCAACGGCCTGATCGCCGAGGGCAGCACGCACTTGTACGACAGCGTGCTGACCGCCCGGCGCGAGTTGATGAGCAAGTCCGACAAGACCCGCATCCAGGCGATCGTCGTCCTCACCGACGGCGAAGACAGCGGCAAAAGCACCACCATCGAACAAGTGCTCGACCAGATCACCGACCTGGAAGCCCCCGAGAACGGCGTGCGCATTTTCACCATCGGCTACGGCAAATCGGCCAAGCTCGACGACCTGAAAAAAATCGCCAAACGCACGCACGGCGAGTTTTATCAAGGAAAGCCGGAGAATATTTTGAACGTCTTTCGCGACATCGCGACGTTCTTTTGATGAACCCTCGCCCGGTAAACCGGGAGAGGGCAGGGTGAGGGTTCTGCGTGGATGAGATAGTTGTCCACGAATAACACGAATCTTCACGAATAAATTTCTCTGATTCGTGTTATTCAAGGACTAGATCCGAGTTTGAGACAGAACCCTCATCCCAACCTTCTCCCGGCGTACCGGGAGAAGGAGTAAGTCAAAACAAGGAGCGAACCGCATGCTCTGTCCGCACTGCCAGCAGCCGAATCCGAACAGCGCCAAGTTCTGTCGCAACTGCGGCCAGGCCATGAACGGCGACGGCAGCCAGCGATCGACTGGCGGACGCAAGACGCTGTTGCTGGTTGTTGGCGCTCTTGCGCTGGCGGGGCTGGCGGCGATGTTTATGCGTTCGCCCCGTTATGAGCGCCCCCCGGGCAGCGCGGCCGTTGTCAGACCGCTACCGAATTCCGCCAAAACCCGCGTCGGTATCGCGTACGGCACTGAAAAGCAGCAGTGGCTGGAATGGGCCGCCGGCGAGTTCGCAAAAAGCCCTGCCGGTGCGAATATTCAGATCGACCTCAAACCCATGGGCAGCCTCGAAGCCGCCAACGCCATCGTTCGCGACGACGCGTCAATCAACGTCTGGGCGCCCGCCAGTGCGTTGTACAGGCAGGTTTTCCTGCGCGACTGGTCCACCCGCCACGGGCAGGATGATCCGATTCTGAAGGAAACGCCCCTCGCGCTCTCGCCGATGGTGCTTGTGATGTGGCAGGAGCGGTTCGACGCGTTCAGCAAAACCTACCCCGAGGTGACGTTTAAATCCCTCGCCACTGCGATGCACGAAAAAGCCGGCTGGGCCGCCATCGCGAAAAAGCCTGAGTGGATGTTCTTCAAGTTCAGCCACACCAATCCCAACCAATCCAACAGCGGGCTGATCGCGCTGATGTTGATGGCGTACGACTACGGCGATAAAGCGCAAAACCTCACCGGCGCGGATATCACTCGGCCGGAGTTTCAATCCTGGCTGCTGTCGATCGAACGCACACTCATCGGCGCTGCCAGCGGATTGGTCAACAGCACCGGCAACCTGATGACCTCTATGCTCCAACGCGGCCCGAGCACCTACGACTGCGTGCTGGTCTACGAAAGCAACGCCATCGAACGCCTAAAGCAGGCCGACGCCCGCTGGGGCCCGATCCGCGTCGTCTACCCGAAATACAATTACATGAACGACAACCCGTACTACGTTCTGAACGTCCCCTGGAGCACGCCCGACCAGCGGGCCGCCGCTCAAACGTTCGGCAACTTCCTGCTCACCAAAGAAGTGCAAGCCCGCGCGTTAGCCGACGGCTTCCGGCCCGCGAGCGCCGCCGTCTCGATCACCGACCCCGATTCCCCTTGGACGCAATTCGCCGCCAACGGCCTGCAACCCAAACCCGACTGCACGTTTTGCGAATCTCCCAGCGCCGAGGTGATCGAAAACCTTTTGATAAGCTGGCAACGCAGCCAGGCGGGGAAGTGAGTGGGGGAGATGTTGTTAACGAGCGCGGCGAACTGACCCACCTGCGAGCGCCCCGAGTTAACCCGCCCCGAGGCATATTGAATCTGTAGACGACGAGGAAAACCGGTGGAATCAGGCGCCCACAAGCTCGGTACGCAGCGAAAAGTGACTTGGCGCAGTCTCTTGCTTGGGCTGCTCGGCGTCGTGTTCATCTGTGCGCTAACGCCGTACAACAATTACGTCCTGCTCAATACCGATTTCGTGGGGAATCACCTGCCGGCAAGTCTGCTGATTTTCTTTTTGATTTTTGTCTTACTGGTGAATGGTCTGCTTCACAGGTTTTCGCCGCGGCGGGCGCTGGGGAGCGGGGAATTGGCCGTCGCGCTCGGAATGACACTCGTCGCTTGTTCGCTCCCCAGCGTCGGGCTGATGCGCTATCTACCCGGGCATTTGGTCGCGATGTTCAGCGACGCATCCCGCACTAGTGAGACCGCACAACTGATGCGTCAGTTGGACCTCCCGGACTGGTTGTGGCCGACGTTTGTTCAGCATGATCCGGCCGCTCGGGGGAGTGAAGCCGTCGTGGCAGATTTTGTAGGGCGCACCAATGTCAGCACCGATGATTTCTACCATCGTTTTGTGGCCGTCCCGTGGGCGCTTTGGGTTCGCCCGACGATTTCGTGGGGCATTCTCTTTCTGTCGTTGGTCGGCACGGTGTTGTCTCTGAGCTTGGTTCTGAGGCGGCAGTGGACGGACAACGAGAAATTATCGTTTCCGCTGGCGTCCATCTATGCATCGCTGATCGAAGAACCGCCGCCGGGGCGGGCGCTGAATCAGCTACTAAGCTCGCGATTATTCTGGATCGCATTCGGTCTGGTCTTTTGTGTTCACGGTTTGAACGGCCTGAAGGTGTATTTCCCGCAGTATTGGCCGTCGATTCCGCTGGGTTACGACCTTCGCAGCATGGTGGCCGACACGCCGTGGCGGGTGACCGCATTTGGTTTCAGAACCAATCGCGTGCTGTTCACCATTGTTGGGATTATGTACTTCGTCCAGGGGCGGGTCGCGTTCAGCGTGTGGGTTTCTTACGTGGCGATGCAAGTGGAGCGGGTGTTCTACGGAATGCAAGAGAGTGAGTTCACCGGCGCGATGGCGCTCGATCAGATGTCCGGCGCGCTCGTTGCGATGGGCGTGGGAATTCTCTGGATCGCGCGCGGGCATTTGGCCGATGTCGGCCGGCAAATGCTGGGGATCGGTAAGAATTCCTCCGCCGGCCGATACCTGCCCGAAGGCGCTGCCGGTTGGGTGTTTGTCATCAGCACCGCCGCGATGGTGACATGGCTGGTGTTAGCCGGGGCTTCGGTGATCGGCGCGATCGTCATCATCGGATTGCTGCTGCTGATCTGGATCGTACTCGCCAAGGTGGTCGCCGAAACCGGCTTGCTCTACGTCCTTCTACCGGCGGCGGCTGTGAGATTTTGGATGGTGGGATCAGACCTCAGCGGCGGCGGGGTGCAGACGACGCTGCGGAGCATTTTTTACTCCAATTGGTTCTTCGCAATGTTCCAACACGACACGCGCGAAGCCCTGCCAGTCTTCGCCACTCACGCATTGCGCGTCGCCGACGATCAGGCCTATGAAGGCGAGCGCGACTGGCGACGCGGCGTGCCTTTCCTCGGCGCGCTCCTGCTGGCGCTGGTGGTCGGATTCGGCATTTCCGGGGTGAGTTCACTTTACGTTCATTACAGCTACTCCACCACCTCCGATACCTCACAGGAAAATGTCGGCGAGTGGGGCGCGTTTGGATCGCCGCGAGAGATCACGATCGGGCAGACAACACAGTTCGTCCCTCCGCGCGCCGGGCTGGTCGAGGCGCATAGCCGGACCAGCCATTTCGCCATCGGCGTGGCGATCACGGGACTGTTGTCGGCGCTGAATTTGAAATCCGCCGCCTGGCCGCTGCATCCGGTGGGGTTTCTGTTGTGCAACTCCTGGGGAATGACAAATATCTGGTTCAGCGTGTTTGTTGGATGGCTGTGCAAATTTCTGGTGCTGCAGGTGGGCGGATCGCAATTGTTGCGTGCCGGCCGGCCCTTATTCATCGGCCTGATCTTCGGCGAGGCGGCGGCGGTGGCGGTTTGGCTTTGCATCACGCTCGTGCTGAATTGGCTTGGTTTTCCGTATCACGCGGTTCAAATCCTGCCGAGTTAAGGTTGCGGGCGTCGCCGGTGTGGACGTTTGTTGCCCCGTCCGTCATAATCGCAGGCCTATGAGCACCGCCCGCGCGTATTTCCAGAACATCTACGACAACGTCAAGTCGATTTCGATCGGCATGAAGATCACGCTGAAATACTGTTTCCAGAAAACAGTCACGGTTCAGTACCCCGAGCAGCGGCTGAGCTTCGCGCCGCGCTACCGCGGCATTCACGAGTTTGAAGCCGACAAGTGCATCGCCTGCGATATGTGCGCCAAAGCCTGCCCGGTCGACTGTATTTATATCGACAAAACCGCCGCCCGGAAGATCGATAAGAAAACCGGCAAAGCCACCGGCGGCGAGCTGGTTCGCTACGCGATCGACTACAGCAAGTGCCTGTTCTGCGCCCTCTGCACCGAGCCTTGCCCGACCGACTGCATCCACATGGGCAAGCTGCACGATCTGAGCAGCTACACGCGTGAAGACGTGGTGGTGGAGTTCGCCGAGATTCACAAGCAAGGGCTTCGCACGCCGTTGCCGCTGTGGATGGAGCGGAACAAGGACACGATCCCGTGGGTGAAGGAAGAATACGACCGCGTGAAGGCTGGCAAGATCGCCACGACGGCTGCGGATATTCCTGCGGTGAAGTAGGTCTCTGATTTTATAACTAAAGGGCCAAAGAGTAAGTCCACGAATAACACGAATCTACACGAATAGGAGCATTCATTCGTGTAGATTCGCGTTATTCGCGGACTTATACGGATCAGGCATGAACCGTGCGCCTTCTGGAGGGCGGGTGTCCACACCCGCCGCTCGTCGGCAAGACGACCTCCGCGTTCGGCGGCTGAGGACAGCCGCCCTCCAAAGAAGCGCGTGAATCAAGCCGGATCCGTA
>JBBROD010000086.1:0-17444 GCA_038229715.1 Tepidisphaerales bacterium
AGACCAGCTGGATCGCCTGGGTCTTGAACTCCTTTGGGTACTGCTTGCGGACATACGCGCTTATCTCTTCGGACATCGGCGACTCCTTCGCGGCCATTATGCCGCCTCGGCGACGCGCCAACTATCCGTGGGGAAGCTCAGTCTTGTGTTTGTTCAACCCCAACCCCGAAACAGTTTTGCCGGGGGTGGATAGAGATCAACTTGAACACCCACTTCGCGCCCGCTAATCTCTTGTGTCGCACAGCGGAAGCGGAACGGCTCCTTGCTACCCGACCTGTGCGACGGAGAATGCTGGTTGTGCGGCACACCTACGTCCGTTTCGTCACGTCAACGATCGATAAAGACTCCGGCAAGCGTCGTGGAGTCTTTCAAGGCATCGCCGACTTAGTTGACGCGAATGAACTCTCCGAACACGAATTGGAAGAGCTTCAGGGCATTCGCAAATGGTTCAATCAGCACTTGAAGAAGCCCGACCGCTTCGCACGCAGCCAGCGGAAGAATGCCGCGCCGAAGGCGATCAGTTGGTACAAGAGCCGCGCGACGGATTACGTCAGTCGGATGCACGCGATGTGTCGTATCCTGAACGAGCACGGCGTTTCGACGGAGATGATCACCTCAGCGCGTCCGGGTTACATCGTGTTTGAGGACGAACATCAAATCGCGGCGGTTCCGTTCGCAGAGACGGCCACCTGAGCGCCGCATAACCAGCCTGCGGGGGACCAGCGCCGGCGTGGGGTCGCACATGCCGGTGAAGTCTACCGGGCCGGCTACAGCCACTGAGCGGATTTGCGTTACTCCTCCACGTCCATCCCGATATCCATGGCCGGGGCGGAGTGCGTGATCGCGCCGACGGCGATGCGTTCGACGCCGGTTTGGGCGACGGATCTTACCGTTTCAAGCGTCACGCCGCCGCTGGCTTCCAGGTCGATGGTGGTTTTTTTGCCGGCCTTGTTGCGCAGTTCGACGGCGAGTTCCATTTTCGGGCAGTCCATGTTGTCGAGCAGGACGACGCCGACGCCGTCGAGCTTCAGCACCTCGCGGAGTTGTTCGAGCGTGTCGACTTCGATCTCCACCAGGCGGGCGGGGTCTTCGGCGCGGCAGTGGTTGACGATCGGCTGCAGGCGGGCGGTGAGTTCCTTCAGGGGATACGCGGCCAGGTGGTTGTCCTTCACCAGCAGCCCGTCGTACAGGCCGATGCGGTGGTTGAACCCGCCGCCGGCGACGACGGCGTATTTATCGAGCGCGCGATGGCCGGGGAGGGTTTTTCGGGTGTCGTAGATTTTCGCGCCCGTGCCCGCCACTCGGCGGACGAACCGCTGCGTCAGCGTTGCGACGCCGCTCATCCGCTGCAGGAAGTTCAGAATCACCCGCTCGGCCGACAGCAGCGAGCGCATCGGGCCACGCACGCGCAGCAACGGCGTGGTGCGGGCGTCGCTGAATCGCCCTTCGATGATCTCCATGTGGAAGCCGGGGATTTGCTCGACGCGCAGGCGCTCGTCATACACGCCGCAAATGTATTCGACGATCGGCAGCCCGCAGGCGATGCCCACCTCTTTCTGCAGCAGCGTGGCGACGCCGACAGCGCTCTCGGCGATCGTGAGGCGCGACGTGACGTCATCGCCGCGCGGGCCAAGGTCTTCGAGCTTGGCCAGTTCGATCAACGGACGGACTGCATCGAGTATGGGGAACGGTTGCATGACATCCTGATTATATCCGTAAAACGTCGCGGGTCGTGCCACAGGCGCGGAATTCATGCGACACAGAGGCACAGAGTCACAGAGAAAAGCACAGAGAAATTCTCTGTGTAAAACGCTGTGGCTCTGTGCCTCTGTGTCGCATGTGCTTTACAAGAGACAGTCGTATGCTGGCGAATCAGCAGAACCGTCACCCTGCCCTCTCCCGGCGTACCGCAGCATAACGCGCCGACGCCTGCAACTCGCGCGCACTTCGCCCGTTGCAGGATCGCAGTAGGACAGGCATTCCTGCCTGTCACGGCACGCGGTACTTCGCGGGCCGTACGGGCCGACGAGTACGTCGTCCCGTGACAGGCAGGAATGCCTGTCCTACTGCGCAGATGCGCTATGTTGCGGCGTACCGGGCGAGGGAGAAGTCTCGCTGGAGATCTATTTGCCCGCCGGTTCCAGCACGATGGTGGAGACGCTGAGTGCGGGCAATTCCCACGCCAGCGGCTTGGGGGCGGCAGACTTGGTGACGAGCTTGGGCGCCGGTGAGTTGCCCTCAATGCGATAGACGACGGCGGATTTGATCGCGGGGCCGTTGGCGAGGTGAAGGGTGATCGGCAGCGCGGCGTCGGTCTTGTTGATCGCGACCAGCACCAACTCGCCGCGACGGCCGCGGCTGGCGTAGAGGCTGGATTGGGCGGGGTCGGCGTCGCTGGTCACCGCTAAGCCGGTCGCACCGAAAGAATCGCCATTGCCGTCGTAATCGCGATAGGCACACATCCCGGCGTAGACGAAATCGTCCTTCTTCATCGTGCGCCAGTTGGTGGCGAGGTAAACACCCTCGCGCCCGAAGATGCCCAGCGCGTCGGCCTCGGCGATCGCGCCGCTGATGTGGTGCGACCCGCCGAAATCGTACTCGGCCAGCGCCAGCTTCGTGCTGGGGTAGTTCTCCGCGATCGATTTCTGCACCCGCCGCAGTTCGGCCATCGGTTGATGGAGGACGTCGTTGACGATCCAGCTGTTTTCCTTGAACGTCGGATCCCACAGCGACCGCGGAGCCTGGATTCTCGCGGCGTAGACGGCCGGGTCGGCTTTGTCGTCGATCACGCGAACGCCGTTGGCCCGCGCCTCGCTGTAGTAGTGCAAATCGATCACGTCGATCAGCCGCTTGCCGGCCTTTTGCTCGGCTTGGCGCATCTGCTTGCAATAGAAGTCTAGGAAATCCCGCCCGTTGCGATCCGGGGCGTTTTGCAGCGCGTGCCATCCGCTCCAGCCGAAGCTGCACAGGCCGACGACTTGCGCCTTGGGTGCCACGCGCTTGATCGCAGACGCATATTCGATATTGATGTTGACGATTTCCTGAAACGTCAGCGGCTGCGGGTGCAGGCGGGCGTGGGTGGAGGCCCACAGGTCGGGCTCGTTGTCGAGGGCGTAGAGGACGGGCGACTCCGCGCGCCCGCCGAAGGATTTTTCGGTCCACCAGATGAATTCGTCCTGATAGACCGCTTTGTCCTTCGTATCCGGCGGGTATTTGAAAGGCGTGTCCTTTTTCGACAGCGACACATTGAACCGCTTGTGCAGATAGTCCGGCGTTTGGTTCACATCGCCGTCGTTCCCCTTGTCGGCTGCGACATACCCGATGCAAGGGACGGTGACGATGGCGGCGGCGTTGGCTTTTTTCGCGGATTCAAGAAACTTTCGTACGGTTTCGCCGGCGGTGTCGGACTTGCCCATGTACGCATCGTTCTGATGCTTCCAATCACTGCCGGCGTTGGAGGCGTTTGTTTCCCAGTTGTAGGCGGTCGTGCGGTTGCCGCCCCACCGCGTGACGGGGACTCGGCCGGTCATGGTTTTCCAGTCGGGGAAATTGGCGCCGTAGATGTACGGGGAGATGGGGTAGGATTTTTGGGGGTCGATGGTGTAGACCGTTTCGCCCGCCGCAAGCGGCGTCGCTAAAAATAGTACTACTGCGACAATTGAAGATGCCTTTGATACGTTGACCATGCGGAATCCTTTGTCCTGCAGGAGCGTACCCGCTACTTGGCGATTTTTCGCCCCTTGCCGCCGCGGCCTTGCTGTTTGGGTCGCCAGATTTTGCGCTCCTCGCCGTCTTCGCCGACGATTAAATCGCCGCCGGATTTGATGACGGGCGCGCCTTTCAGTTCGTTGATCTTATCGCGAAGCTGGGCGGCCCGTTCGAACTCCAGGTTCTGGGCGGATTGCAGCATTTCCTCTTCCAGCAGTTTGACCAGCTCCGTCTGATCCATCTCCTGCGAGTTGGCTTTGACGGCCTCCTGCACGGTTTTGCGGGCCTTCACTTCCGATTCAATGCTGCTTCGGATCGACTTGATGATGGTGGCCGGCGTGATGCCGTTTTCAACGTTGAACTTCGTCTGTAGCGTGCGACGCCGGGCGGTTTCGTCCATGGCCGCCTTCATCGCGGGGGTGATGCTGTCGGCGTAGAGGATGACCTTGGAGTTCACGTTTCGCGCGGCCCGGCCGATGGTTTGGATCAGGCTCGTTTCGCTGCGCAGGAAGCCAGCCTTGTCGGCGTCTAAGATCGCGACGAGCGACACTTCGGGTAAATCCAACCCTTCGCGCAGCAGGTTGATGCCCACCAGCACGTCGAACTCGCCTCTGCGGAGGTCGTTCAGGATATCCACGCGCTCCAGCGTCTGAATCTCGCTGTGCAAATACCGCCCGCGAATGCCAGCCTCCTGAATGTACGCGCTCAAATCTTCCGCAAGCCGCTTGGTCAGCGTCGTCACCAGCACGCGCTCGTTGCGCTCGGCCCGGGCTTTGATTTCCGCCAGCAGGTGCGGCACTTGCCCTTGCGCGGGGTGGACAATGATCTCCGGATCGATCAGCCCCGTCGGGCGGATTACCTGCTCCACCACTTCGCCTGAGGTCTGCTCCAGCTCGATCTTGCCCGGCGTGGCCGAGACGTAGATGCACTGGTTGATCATGTTCTCAAACTCTTCGTACTTCAGCGGACGATTGTCCATCGCGCTCGGCAACCTAAAGCCGTGATCGACGAGTACGGTCTTACGCTGCTTGTCGCCGGCAAACATCGCCTTGATCTGCGGCAGCGTGACGTGGCTTTCATCGATCACCAGCAGGTAGTCCTTGGGGAAATAGTCGATCAGCGTATACGGCCTCTCCCCCGGCTGGCGGCCGTCCAAATGCCGGCTGTAGTTTTCAATCCCGCTGCAGAAGCCGACTTCCTGAATCATCTCCAGATCGTACTTCGTGCGGGCGAGCAACCGCTGGGCTTCCAGCAGTTTGCCCTGTCCGCGGAGTTGCATGACAGCCACTTCCAACTCTTCCTTGATGCTTTCGACGGCGCTAGCGACGCGGTCTTCGGGCATCACGTAGTGGACGGCCGGGTAGATGAAGATGCTTTCGTGGTTGCCTAAAATTTCGCCGGTCAGGGGGTTGATGGCGTCGATGTTGGTGATGTCGTCGCCGAAGAATTCGATACGGTAGGCGAATTCCTCGTAGCTCGGCTGCAGTTCCACCACGTCGCCGCGGACGCGGAACGTGCCGCGCTTGAAGTCGATGTCGTTGCGGGCGTACTGCAGATCGATCAGCTTGTGCAGCATCTCGTCGCGATCGGTCGGCTCGCCTTTGCGGATCGGGACGACGGATTTGGTGTACTCGATCGGCGAGCCCAAACCGAAGATGCAGGAAACGGAAGCGACGATCAGCACATCCCGACGACTGACGAGGTTGCTGGTCGCGCTCAGCCGCAAACGGTCGAGGTCGTCGTTTCGGCTGGCGTCCTTCTCTATATATATGTCACGCTGAGGGATGTAAGCCTCAGGCTGGTAGTAATCGTAGTAGCTGACGAAATACCCCACCGCGTTATTCGGAAACAGTTCCTTAAACTCCTCGTAAAGCTGGGCGGCCAGGGTTTTGTTATGGCTGATGACCAGCGTCGGGCGGTTCATCCGGGCGATGGTGTGGGCCATCGAGAAAGTTTTACCCGAGCCGGTGACGCCCATCAGGACTTGAAATTTTTTGCCTTCGTCAATGCCCTTGGCAAGTTGCTCGATGGCGGCCGGCTGGTCGCCTTGCGGTTTGAACGGACTGACAACCTGGAAATCGGCCATGGCACCTCAAAAAGTAAGAGCGTGCAGATTATACTCGCGGGGGCGAGCAATTTGTCCAAGTCGCAAAGTCCGTTTGGAGATTGGGCAGTGGGTCCGACTGAAAACTCGCCCCGTACCACGGGCCTCCGGCGCGTGTCGGTGGCGCAGGAAACTGAGCAAATGAACGTCCTTGGCAATTCCGAATCGCCCGCACGGGCCGGAGGCCCGTGGTACGGGGCGAGTGTTGCAAGTACAGCGTTGCATAATATCTCGGACTTCCCCACTTCCGGAGTTCGCTGAACCGGACGCGTCCGAATAATACCCGCAATTTTCTGGCATTATCATGCAACCGATGCCCGTTTGAAGCTTTTACGTTCGGCGAAACGTCCGTCTTTGGCGGCTGGGCAAATTTTGCCGGTCAATTAAGGCCCGGCACGGATGCGGACGATAACTCCGATAATGACTCGACTTACACGAGAACGAATCTCTCTCATCGGCGGACAATTTAAACGTTCGCCCGGACATCCTTATGGTGACAACGAACCCAGCCTCGGCGACAATCTTCCGCAAAGAGACCGAGGATTTTTCTAATCGGACGGGCGACGTGCGATACTTGTTCATAGGTAAAAACAAATCGACAGGCGAGCCGGTCGACGGCCACGTCGATGCGACCAATGAGGCCAAAGTCCTCGAAACCCTTGCTCAACAGGGGATCGTCGCCACCAAGGTCAAGCCCGACCCGTCCCAATCCAAGCAAGGGGCCAAAATGCCTTCAACTGCTGTCGCGCCCAGTGCATCGTTCAAAGCGTCGGCCCCCAATGCGTTTGTCCCTTCCCCGCGTGAAGAAGACGTGGCAGTGGTGCTCGACCGCGACAAAATCCGCCGAAACGTGGCGGCCGCCCTCGATCACGCGCTGGCGATGAGCTTTGCCCGCAGCGAAGGCCCGATGCAGATTCGCGCCCGCGTGGCCAACGCCATCCACGGGCTGTTTAAAGACTACAAGAATATTTCCTCCGAAGCCCCGGTCGATCATTCCGGCGCGATGCAGGATCAGCTGTCCAAGCTATCAGAAGCCATCGCACGGACCGAAAAAATGCTGTCCGGCTGGTCGAAGTACGGCCCCCCGCGCGGCGGCGGCGGTGGCGAGGGCGGCGGCAAGAAGCGCCATTCCAAGCTCGCCCGTCACGAAGGGCCCGACGCAGTGCTCAAGGAAATTTTCCAGGCCAATCTCGACCTGATGAGGAGCATCGAAGCCGGCCTGACACAGAACAAAGCCTGATGCGGATTCTCCCGCACCGGCGGGACGATCATGGTGCGCTGCGCCTGGGATCGCCAGAAGAACGCGCCTTTTGTCGTAGCGTAGAAATGACCGTTTGTCGTCATCCTGAGGTACGCCGAAGGATCTCGAACGTCGAACGCCGCTCGTAATTTGAGATCCTTCGGAGTACCTCAGGATGACGATTTCAGAGCCTGCAAGCTTCGTTAAATTGCTCCCCGCTCCGGCGGATTCGCAAACCGGCTCCATCCGTGAAAAAGTTGAGGACCAAGTTCCGATAACCATTTGGGTAAGATACAAAAGTTGGGAAATCACTTTTTCCGAGACTAAGTAACCTTTTCCGATTATAACACTTCGACGCCGCCCGCGTGGGCGAACCGTTGAACACAGAATCCAAGGAGTTTCTCCATGAGTGACGCAGCCAAACCGAATCTGAAGCCGAACATCGGCAAGTCCATTATTGATTCCAAGCGGAACGATGACGACACCGGAACACCGGACAATATTTTGCTGATGGGCATCGACTTGGGCACCAGCCGAAGTTCGATTGTCACCATGGACGGCAAACGTAAGACCGTCGAGTCGTACGTCGGTTACGCCAAGGACGCGGTCAGCCGCAAGTTCTTGAAGACCGACGTGCTGTTCGGCCGACAGGCGCTGGATAACCGCCTGGCCGTTGACCTCTACCGTCCGCTGGAAAAAGGCGTGATCAAAGGCACGTTTGAAGGCGAAGGCGGCACCGTCGACACCGAGAAGAAAAACGTGCTGGCCGCCCAGGACCTTATCCGCCACCTGGTCGACCTCGTCGAGCCGGGCCGCGATGAAGTGATTTACGGCGTGGTCGGCGTTCCGTCGCTCGCCACCGCTAAGAACAAAACCGCGATCATCGAAGCCGCCAAGGAATCGCTCGACGCGGTGATGCTCGTTTCTGAACCGTTCACCGTTGCGTACGGCATGGAACGCATGAGCGACATCCTCGTCATCGACATCGGTGCAGGCACCACCGACTTGTGCCGAATGCACGGCACCGTGCCGGGCGCGGAAGATGAAATTACCTGCCCCATCGCCGGCGATGCCATCGACCAAAAGCTCTTCGATCTGATCAAGGCCAAATACCCGGCCGCTCAGCTTACGAACAACATGTGCAAAAGCTTCAAGGAAACCTACGGCTACGTCAGCGACACCAAGGATAAGATCGAAGTCAGCATCCCGGTCGACGGCAAACCCGTGATGCACGACATCACCGACCTGGTGAAACAGGCCTGCGAAATCATCGTCGGCCCGATCGTCAGCGGCATTCATAAGCTCGTCAGCAGCTTTAATCCTGAATTCCAGGAGAAGCTGCGAAACAACGTCGTGCTCTCCGGCGGCGGCGGGCAGATGGACGGCTTGGACAAGCGCGTCATGGAAGGCATGAAGGATTTCGGCGGCGGAAAAGTTATCGTCGTCGAAGAACCGCTGTACGCCGGCGCCAACGGTGCCCTGCAGTTGGCCATCGACATGCCGACCGACTTCTGGCAGCAACTGCGATAAGCACTGCTCGGTAGAACCAATTCGACTGAACCAGGAACCCCGACCGCAAGGCCGGGGTTCCTGCTTTTCTGCGTCTTCATGTCGCACGGGGCTTCCAGCCCGTGTCTAACAGCGTGGAGCGGAGATCAGGATTCAAGCTTTGAAAAACCACGTCCCGAGCGGCGGACAATGCGGATGCGCGACGCTCGCGACGTGGTTTTTCAAAACTCGAATCCCGCTAGTACGCTCCGACTTGATTGGACACGGGCTGGAAGCCCGTGCGACGTGAAGACGCAGAAACGTCACTACGTTCGGCCGCCTCAATGCACCCACGTCGCGTCGCCGCTTTTCCAGACTTCCTTCTTCCAGATCGCCACGTCGCGCTTGAGCTCATCGATCAAAAACCGGCAGGCCTCAAACGCCTCCGCCCGGTGCCCGCAACTGACGGCGATCACCACGCTCGGCTC
The DNA here is from genome assembly GCA_038229715.1 of Tepidisphaerales bacterium. Taxonomy (GTDB): domain Bacteria; phylum Planctomycetota; class Phycisphaerae; order Tepidisphaerales; family Tepidisphaeraceae; genus JANMES01. The sequence goes on from JBBROD010000086.1 coordinate 9,029, forward strand.
CCCCACCGCGACCCGCCCGGTGCGGTGAAGGATTGCCAGCTTCAAGATCGGCCAACGCTCCCGAGCCCGGCCGGCCAGTTCGTTCAACTGTCGGAGCGCCATGTCGGCGTACGCTTCGTAATCGAGCGCGACCAGCTCTCGCCCGTCGGAGGACGTTTCGGCACGAGTGTTGCCGGAGAATACACAAATCCCCCCGGCCTGCAGATCAACGACGAATTGTTCTGCGTCGTAGACGCTCAGGGGCGTTGAGAGGATTTCGATTCGGTCGCTCAACTCATCCCCCGCTCACCGGCGGGATGACCGCCAGTTCGTCGCCGTCTTTCAGAAGCTCGGAGATCGACGTGTACTCCAGATTAAGCGCAAACGCGCACCGCGGCAGGAAGGTTTCGATGGCCGGGTACTTTTTCGCCAGCAGATCGGCGGCGAATGCGATCGTGGCGCCAGCCGGGAGATCGAGCGTGAGGTCGGCGACGCCGGCGCGGTCGCGGACGATGGCGAATAGTTTGATCGACACTTTCATGGCTTACACCGAACGAAAGGGATTCAATCTGAAATCGGAAATCCGAATGACGAAACCTGAAATCCGAAACCAGAATGACGAAACCCGAAATCCGAATGAATGACGAATGACGAAACCAGAATGACGAATTCGAGGGAACAATCTTTTTCGTCATTCGTCATTCGGATTTCGTCATTCATTCGGATTTCTGGTTTCGGATTTCGTCATTCATTCGCATTTCGGGTTTCGGATTTCGTCATTCCCTCGCATTTCGTCATTTCCAAAACCATCGCCGCGTCTACGCCCACGATCGCCATCCTGTACCGGTCGGCCAGTTCGATCACCTTCTGCTTTTCCAGCATAATCGTCTTCCCCGCATCCAGCACCACGCACACGCACTTGGCGGCGTGCAGTTTTTCGATCGTTGTCGTGCCGATGCTTGGCACGTCCACGCGCATGTCCTGGAAGGTGTTGCTGACTTTGATCAGCGTCCACCCGCCCTTGGGGCAGAGCTTGCCGGCCCGCTCGATCATCAGGTTCGTGCCTTCGAGCGCTTCCACCGCGATCACGTCGCGGTCGATGATCGCGATGCACTGGCCGATATCCATCTGGCTGATCTTGCGGCAGGCGTCGTAGCCGGAGGCGATGTCGCGCCATTGCTGCGCGGTCGGCTGGCGCTTGCTCAGCACACCGGGCGTGGTCAGATGTTCGGGAGAGTATTGCGTGGAGTCGATCAATTGGATTCCCGCGCCGGCCAACTCGTCGATCACCGCCTGCAGGAACGCCTGCGGGCGTTTGTCGTGCCGCCAGACGTTCCAGAACAGGCGGACGGTTCGCGAGTCGGGAATATACCGCAAGTACCGCCATCGGTCGTACATCTGCGATTTAGCGACCCGCCCGACCATGATCGCCTCGCGGCACCCGCCGGCGCGGAGGGTGTCGATCCACGTATTCAGCCGGAGTACGCCGACGGGTTTGAAAACGTCGACATGGTCGCGGAGATCGTCCCAGGCGTGGCCGGACAGCGCAGCACAAATCACTTTCCGCCCGGCTGCGCGGGCGCCGTCAGCGACGAGCAAGGGGAAGACTCCTTCACCTGCGATGAGTCCGAGGGGATCGGCCATACAAATACTGTAGAAAATGCAGGCCACTTCTGCCACGCATGGCGGGCAGTCTTGTAGGTTTTTCAGAGTGGTGGAATCGGGATCGGTGGTGGTGGGTCAGTTTGAAAAGTTGGCGATTACATCAGGCCGGGGCAAAACATGGATTTCATCACGCGATCGTCTCGCTTCTCTGAAAATCTTAGTTTTGGCAAAATTGCGTGATTACAGAAACTTCGCCCGGATCTCCGGCGTAGGCATTCTTCACGCCTCAACCTGCCCGAACATCTTGTAGCGGTACTTGGCGAACGTTTTGTATCCCCAGTTCCGCACGAACGGCGGGACGATCATAAACCAGTTAAGCACCCGCCAAGGCATGGGCATGTATTTCGCCAGCCGGAGGGCGGCGGTGGATTGGGTCAGGACTTTGCCGTTATCGAACACGATCATCGTATTCAGCATCAGGTCGCCGAGGCCGTGGTCGTGCATGATTTTTTGGCCGACCTCGGACTGTTGAGCCGCGAAGCGGAAGCGGTCGGCTGGGTCGTGGTCGATCAGGAAGTTGATCGCGTGGTTGCAGAAATTGCACACGCCGTCAAACAGCACCACGGTTTTATCCGCAGGCACGGCGACGGTTTGAGGTTGTTCGGCAGTGGCGATCATCGCTAGTTTTATCGACCCATTCGGGCCGACGCTTGGATTATAGCACCGCCGGCCAAGTCCGGTTCAAAAGCGGTGAAAGCTGGCGATTACTTGGGGATTTCAAGGAATTCCGCCAGCGCGTCGTCCGGCAGTTTCGGGCCGCCGAAGCGGTTTTCGTCTTCAAACAGGCGGTGCTTGATCAATACATCGTTTGCGTCGAACTTGGCGATCACGAACGATCGGCGGATGAGTTCCTCTTCCTTATCCTTCACCGTCCAATAATACATGATGACTTTCTTGTCATCGGTCACCCGGTCCGGGTCGCCCATGATGCTGATGATCTGATTGCGGGTGGTTTTACCGTCGTCCAGCACCAGCAGCCGGGCTTTGTATTGGCGGTCGGCGTCCTGCAGGCTCAGCGGGCGGCCGTCGAGCTTGGGTGACGTGGTTGTGGTCTGGCAACCCGCGATCGCCAGCAGCGCGAGCAGGCAAACAGTAGCGGTTCTCGGGATCATGGCGCTAGGGTGGCGTGGCGCGGTTGATCTGTCAAATCCGCGCGACGAACACCCGGGCCGGCGGCGGCGTACTACTGATGTCCGATAAAATGTGGCGTGACACGGATTTTTTAGTGGAACTTCGTATTACCGCTCGCTACTTTCCCTCGGGCAATCGATTTGTATTTGTCAGGACGTGCAGCATGATGAAACAGGCTTTTATGGATACCGAAACCATGGTCGGCATGACGGTGCTCGCATCCGCTGTTCTTACGGCGGTGGTTCTACTGGTCCGATCGATGTTCACCAAAGTGCCGGTCCGCCAGACGGTTCGTGTCGAATCGCGCCGGCGATAATGTCGTACTTCTAACCTCCAACCGTTCCACAGATAGATTGCGCGCACGTCGGAAATGCTGGCGTGCGTTGTCGTTTGTACTCGCAACTCTACGCGGATTTCGCCCCGTTTTTGTCTGACAGGCTGGCGCGCCTCGCCGCGGCGGTGTCGAGCCAGGATTTGATCGCCTCGCCGTCGCTGGCGTCCAGCAGCTTGCTGAACGTCTGCAATTGGCTAATCAGGGATTGAATTGATTCCTGCATGTTGTCGCGATTATCGAGAAAGATGTCGCGCCAGAGCCCGCCGTCGCCGCCGGCGATGCGGGTGGCGTCGGCGAACCCTTTGCCGGCCAGGTTCAGCGACGAATCCTGCGGCAACGACACCATCGCCGCCGCTACCGCGTGCGGGAGATGGCTCACCTCGGCCACCGCGCGATCGTGGTCTTCGGGCGACAGATCGACCAGCCGCATGCCCAGCGAGTGCCAGAATCGGCGGACGGTTTCGACGGCGGCCTCGTCGGTGTTTGGCGTCGGCGTCAGGATGCAGACGGCGTTTTCAAACAGGTCGGCCGACGCGAACTCCACGCCCCGCTTCTCGCTGCCGGCCATCGGATGACTGCCGACAAAATGCACGCTCGCCGGCAGAATCGCCGCAGCCGATCGAACGACCGACCGCTTGGTGCTGCCGACATCGGTGACGATCGCGCCCGGCTTCAGCGCCGGCGCGATCAGGTGCAGCAGTTCGTCGAACCGCCCGACCGGCGTTGCAAGCACGACCAGATCCGTCCCCGCGACCGCCTCGGCCGGCGTGGTGCGCGCTTCGTCGATCGCGCCCAAATTCACCGCTTTGGCGAGCGTTTCCGCCCGATGCCCGTAACCCGTGACATGGCAGCCGGTTATCCGCCGTTTGGCCGCCAACCCCAGCGACCCGCCGAGAAGGCCGACCCCCAGGATGCTCAAGCGAAGCGTGCTCATAGTCCGATAATATCTGAAACCTGCCCGTGCGTGTAGCGCTGTACCGCGCCCAGTGCTCAGCAGGCTAGGTAGTGGATCAGTTTTAAAAACTCAACCGTACCACGGGCCTCCGGCCCGTGCCGGTGGCGCGCGAACCTCAGAAAATGAACGTCCTTGGCTATTCCGAATCGCCGGCAAGGGCCAGAGGCCCGTGGTATGGGGCGAGTGTTACAAGCAATGCGTGGCATCATATTTCAGACTGACCCACTACCGAAGGTTACGGAAACTTGAACTTCAAAACCCTCGCGTCTACCCTATCGGACCCTTCCGGACGCTTAAAATGCGTCCAGAAGGACAGGAGCGGGACCCGGGTTGTAACTCGCTGAGTTGTCGGCGGCGAGCCGATCGGAGTTTCCCAAAGGCGGTCGGCCAGCAGGCGGACCGAATGACGAACATGGCAGAAACCGAAGTCGTAAACACCCCCGCCACCAAAACGCAGGCCCGGCACGTTCTGGAATTTGAAAAGCCGATCGCCAAGCTTGAAGCCCAGATCGCCGAGCTTGAAGCCCTGCAGGTGACCAAGCAGATCGATTACACCAAGGAACTGCGTCAGCTGCGGACGAATTACACGTCTATGCTGCGTAAGACCTATGAGAATCTCAGCGCCTGGGAAACCGTGCAAGTTGCCCGCCATCCCCAGCGGCCGCTGTTCCGCGATTACGTCGACATGATTTGCCGCGAGTTCCGCGAAATCCACGGCGACCGCCATTACGGCGACGACCCGGCCATCAAGTGCGGCCTCGCCCGTCTCGGCGGACACAAAGTCATGCTCATCGGCACGCACAAGGGCAAGGACACGAAGGAAAAGGTCCAGTGCTATTTCGGCCTGGCGCATCCGGAAGGCTACCGCAAGGCGCTCCGCTGCATGAAGCTGGCGGAGAAGTTTGATCTGCCCGTCGTCACGTTGATCGACACGCCAGGAGCCTACCCTGGCATTGGCGCTGAAGAGCGCGGGCAGGCCGAGTCGATCGCGGTCAACCTCATGGAAATGTCGCGCCTGAAAACGCCGATCGTCAGCATCGTCACCGGCGAAGGCGGCTCCGGCGGCGCGCTCGGCATCGCGATCGCCGACAAAGTCGCGATGATGGAATTCGCCTGGTACTCCGTCATCAGCCCCGAAGCCTGCAGCAGCATCCTCTTCAAAGGCAACGAGGCCGCCCCGCAATTGGCCGAGAGCCTGAAACTCACCAGCAAGCACCTGATGCAGCTCGGCGTGATCGACCACATCATCCCCGAACCGCTCGGCGGCGCTCACCGCGACCCGAACTCCGTCGCCCACAGTTTGGATCAATTCATCGGCAAGACGCTGCGCGAATTAAAACGCGTGAAGATCGACAAGCTCCTCGAACGCCGCTACGAAAAATTCCGCAACCAAGGCGTGGTAGTGGAAAAAACCGCCAAGGCCGCCGCCAAAGTGGCAAGTTAAGTTGGTGTGCACTGATTTTACGTCTATAATTTGGGAATGAACGACTGGCACGTTCGAATATCGAGCAACCCCCAGATTTTACGGGGCAAGCCGTGCTTTAAGAACACGCGGATTCCCGCAGCACTGATTCTCGGCTATTTGGCCGAGGGCAAAGACGCTAACGAAATCATCGAGGAGTTTCCGGATCTCACGGTCGCGGATATTTCAGCTGCCCTAGCCTACGCGCGTGATCTTGCCAGCTACGAAACAGTGAGTAGTGAATAATGCTTGCATTCTTCGCAGACCATTGCGTCGCAAGCTCAATAATCCGTTTATTGCAATCCGCTGGCTTTCAGGTGACACATCTGAAAGACGTCATGGCAACCGATTCGCCTGATCCGGCCGTCATCCAAAAAGCATCGGAACTCGGTCTTATCCTCGTTACGCTTAATGGAGACTTTTCTGATATCGTGACGTATCCGCCGTCGATGTATCGCGGAATTATTTCAATTCAACTTCACGATCGACCAGAGGTCATCCCAGCCCTGATGAAGCGGCTCACCGACTATTTGACTGCCAATCCCAATCGCGATCATTACGTCGGCAAATTATTTATCGTCGAGCAGCATCGCATCCGCCTCCGAACATAGAATTCATCCATATGGCCAACTACACGCAACCGATCCAGAACCTGATGAATGAACTCTCCCGCCTGCCCGGCATTGGCATGCGGTCGGCGGAGCGGATTGCGTTTCACCTCCTCAAGCAGCGGCCGGAAGAGGCGATGAAGCTGGCGAACGCCATCAGCGACGTGAAGACCAAAATCCGCCACTGCTCGATCTGCTACAACCTCACCGAGCAAGACCCCTGCGAAATCTGCGGCGATGAAACCCGCGATCAGGGCCTCGTCTGCATCGTCGAACAGCCTAAAGACCTGATCGCGCTGGAGTCGGCCGGGATGTACAAAGGCGTCTACCACGTCCTGCTCGGGCGCATCAGCCCGCTGGAAGGCATCGAGCCCGGCGACCTGACCATCGCTCCCCTGCTGCAACGGCTGGCCGGCGGGACCGTTCGCGAGCTCATCATGGGCACCAACCCCACCATGGAAGGCGACGGCACGGCGTTGTACATTCAGGACAAGGTCGGCCAGCAGTTCCCGACCGTCCAAGTCACCCGCCTCGCCCGCGGCCTGCCGGCGGGAAGCAACATCGAATACGCCAACCGCAACATCCTCGCCGACGCGATCAGCGGGCGGCAGAAGATGTGAACCGGAGAAAAAACGGACACGCTCTCGGACTCGATGGCGGATTAACGCCCTTTTCCACCCCGGGCGTCGGCGGACGAAAGGAAATGCGTCGCTTTAGACGATAGCCCTTTTATGCAATCCCCGTCGCCGGCCGATTTAATCCAGTTGCTTTATGTCAGCCGAGCGTGCGCCCCGTTTGACGAGCCTGGACTTCAGCAGGTCATCGGGCGCAGCCAGTCGAACAATGCCGCGCTGGGCATCACAGGCGCGCTGCTTTATTGTGACAGCAACTTTCTCCAGATGCTCGAAGGGGATGGCGAAGTCGTGATGAACCTTTACCAGAAAATTGCCCTCGACCCCCGCCATACCGGCTGCGATGTATTGCTCTGCAAGCCGGTGAAAAAACGCCAGTTTCCCGACTGGCGCATGCGGCTTATCAACCTCAGCACCCAACTCACCCTGGATCGCCACCGAATGCAACGCCTCATGGACGACATCCGCGCCCGCACCAACACCCGTGCATACGGCGTCGAAGCAAGACTGCTCCTCAACGACTTCGCCGCCCAAGTGCAGGCGGCCTAGTCGCGCAGCCGGAAGAACGGAACAAATTGAGGAGTCACTACAAATTCTTCTCGGCATCGATCGATCAGTAGTGACCCCTTTATTGATTCTACCCACAGTACGGATGATTGAAAAATGTTAGGGTGCGGTGACTGGCGCGCAAGCGGCGACGATCGTCGACCACCGTATGTCCAAGCAGTTAGGCTGCCAAACAAAAAGCGATGACTACAAGTCGACGAAAAGCTAAATTAATAGCCATCGCGACGATTCTTGTTGCGGTTGGTGGTGGCCTTATTCACGCGTTGATTTCGATTAAGCCATCGCCATCGCGGTCTTCCATTACTGCAAAGTTTAGCCCCGGCTCAATTGATAAAATTAGCGCAGAGATTGCTGGTGATTCGATAGTAGTTGATGCTACGAGCCCGATCGGAATCGAGACGCTCGAGCAAATAGATGATTCGTTATCTTCTCCGGCGGATTTGTCGGTTCCACGGCTTGGTATTCCTGAGCAAATGACGCTGTTAGGGAGCGATGGATTTTCGATAACTGCAATAGTCTATTCAAATGTTATCGAGATCGACGGCGGTATATTTCACATTGATGGCGATGCACTGACGAAGCCATTTGACGACAAATATTCGCGATTGACTTACTACTATGACAATGGGAGCCGCCGAGCTACCGGAATCCATCGCGCGGGTCAAAAGGATGGCTTTTGGAGATTTTTCTATCCCGACGGACAGCCATTAGCCGACGGGTACTTTAAGAACGGCGTGAAGGTCGGAACGTGGACGGATGATTCCGAGGATGGTACGAAAGTGCTTACTGACCTAGGAGTGGAAAAAGGGGGCACTACAAACCTGAAAACGGGACATCACCAATCCCGTTCGGCACGGCGTTTGCGCATTGCGGATTCTTGCGCCCTTGCGCTTTTTAATTCTCCTGCGCATAGTAGCGGGTCGTGAGCAAGAAGGCCGCCAGGGATCGGACGATTGGGATCGAGCAACTGCGTGGGTTCAAGCAGTTGTCTCGGGTGGCCGGGTTGCTGCGCCACTTGCATGACAAGGGTTGTGATCGCGACAAGGCCGGCAACCGCGAGCTTCACTTTGACGATTACGTCCT
>JBBROD010000087.1:0-17440 GCA_038229715.1 Tepidisphaerales bacterium
CCACAAGGTCGTCGTCGAAATCTGCGGCATGATCGAAGAGCTGATGGGCAAGGCCGGCCAGCCTAAGGTTGGCGATGTGAAGCAGCCGGATGCGGCGCTGGTCAGCCTGATCAAGAGCAAGGTCACCGGGAAGATTCGCGAAGTCAAAGGCATGCCCGGCAAGGCGGATCGCAACGAAGCGGTCAAGAAGATTCAGCAGGAACTGCTGGCCGAGCTCGCCCCCGCCGCCGACATCAACGGCAGCTACGGCGCGATCCTCGCCCAGAAGGACAAGGCCAAGCAGATCAAAACCGTGTTCGCTGAAGTCGAAGAACACGCCACGCGTCTGGCGATCCTCGACGGCGTCCGCCCGGACGGCCGCGACTACACCACCATCCGCCCGATCAACATTACCGTCGGCATTCTCCCCCGCGTTCACGGCTCGGCCGTGTTCAGCCGCGGTGAAACGCAGTCGATGTGCACCGTCACTCTCGGCACGAGTTCGGACGAGCAGATGGTCGACGGGCTGATCGAAGAATACAGCCAGAAGTTCATGCTTCACTACAACTTCCCGAGCTACAGCGTCGGCGAAGTCCGCCCGATCCGCGGCCCGGGTCGTCGCGAAATCGGCCACGGTGCGCTGGCCGAGCGCAGCCTGATCGCCGTGCTGCCGGCCGTTGATGTGTTCCCGTACACCGTCAAAATCATCAGCGACATTCTCGAATCCAACGGCTCGTCGTCGATGGCATCAAGCTGTGGCGGCTGTCTGGCGCTCATGGACGCCGGCGTGCCGATCACCAAGATGGTCGCGGGTATTTCCGTCGGCCTCGTGCAGGAAGGCGACAAGATCGCCCTGCTGACCGACATCATGGGTGAAGAAGATCACTTCGGCGACATGGACTTCAAAGTCTGCGGCACAACGGACGGCATTACCGCCATCCAGCTCGACATCAAGACTGAAGGCCTCACCCACAAAATCATCCGCGACACACTGCACCGCGCGAAAGAAGCACGGCTGGTAATTCTCGGCAAGATGGCGGCTGTCCTGCCGGCCCCGCGTAGTGAAATCAGCAAGTACGCTCCGCGTCTGCTTACGATCAAGATCGATCCGGAAAAGATCGGCAAGATCATCGGACCGGGCGGCAAGAACATCAAAGCCCTGCAGGCCGACACCGGCGCGAACATCGACATCGAAGACGATGGCACCGTGTACATCTCGTCGGTGGATTCCGCGAGCGCCGAGCGCTGCCGCGACATCATCGAGGCGATGACCGCCGAGGTGAAGGTCGGCAAGATTTACAACGGCAAGGTGGTTTCGATCAAGGAATTCGGCGCGTTCGTCGAGATCGCCCCGGAAACCGACGGGCTTTGCCACGTGTCCGAGCTGTCCGACAAGTACGTCGGCCGGGTCGATGACGTCGTGGAGATGGGCCAGGAAATCAAGGTTAAAGTGCTGCTGATCGACGATCAGGGCCGCATCAAGCTCTCCCGCAAGGCCGCGATGGCCGAGCTCGGCGAGAGCGATCCGGAACCGGCCAACTCAGGCGCCGGCGCCGATCGCGGCGGCGACCGTGACGGTCCTCGTGGCGGCGGCGATCGCGGTCCACGTCGTGACGCCGGCGGTCGCGGTGGCGATCGCGGCCCGCGCCGCGATTAATCACCCACATTTAGCCGCCCCGCTCGCGGGGCGCGACTAGAAATTCAACCGGGTCGGGAAACGCCAGTTTCCCGACCCTTTGCTTTCCACCCCTACCCTTGGTGTATAATCCCCTTCAGTCCGGCAGAACTTTTACTCGGAGGATCCATGAATCCACGCAAGTCTCTCGCAGTGCTCGCTCTCGCAACCACCATGCTCTTTTCCGGCGTCACCTACGCCGCCAAAGGCGAGGCCAAGGAATACCAAGTCACCGGCGAAATCCTCGCGTTGACCGACACCGTCGTCACCGTCCAGAAAGGCGACGAAAAGTGGGAGCTGGAAATCGGCAACGGCACTAAGATCGAAGGCAAGCTGAAGGTCGGCGAGAAAGTCACCATCTACTACCGCATGCTCGCTAAGAGCATCGATAAAAAGGATGACGACAAGAAGGATAAGAAGTAACCAGCGTTTCTGGTTTGCTGACAACAACCACTCCACGCCGTCCGCTCAGCGGCCGGCGTGGACTTTTTTAATCCCCTGCTATGATATCTCCGTCATGCGATTGATCCGCATAAGTCTACTGTCGTTAGCCGTTGCTTTGGGTTTCGCCTCGTTCGCGAATGCGGCCAAGCCTAATGTGTTATTCATCCTGTCGGACGATCAGCGATTCGATACCGTTCACGCACTCGGCAACGCCGAGATCCAGACGCCCAACGTCGACAAGCTCGTCGAGCGCGGATTCGTCTTCACCAACACCTACTGTCAAGGCGGTCTCTCGCAGGCGGTGTGCGCGCCTAGCCGGGCGATGATCATGACCGGCCGATCGGTGTTTCACGCGCCGAATCGGAATGAGAAGCCGCCCAATCCCACGCTCGGTGAAGTGATGACCAAGGCCGGCTACGACACGCTGTACGCCGGCAAAAAGTCGAACAGCTACATCGCCGGCAACGAGGCGTTCGCCCATTGCGTGTACACCGATGACAAGGTCGTCGAAAAAGCAAAGCAGGACGAAAACTCCCCCGCCGCCCAGCAGCCACGCATCATGGCGGACGCTGCCGGTTCATTCCTGCACGCGGATCACGGCGGCAAGCCGTTGTTTATGATGCTCGCGCCGCACTATCCGCACGACCCGCGGATCGCCCCCAAAAAGTTTATGGACCTGTACGACCCAGCCAAGCTCACGCTTTCCCCGAACTTCATGCCGCAGCATCCGTTCGACAACGGCGACATGAACGTCCGCGACGAACTTCTCGCCAAACGCCCGCGCGATCCGGACGAAATGAAGCGCCACTTGGCCGACTACTACGCCAGCATCACCTGGCTCGACGATCAGGTCGGCCGGGTGATCGACGACCTCAAACAGCTCGGCCAGCTCGATAACACCGTCATCATCTACACCAGCGATCAGGGCCTTGCCGTCGGCGGGCGACACGGACTCATGGGCAAGCAGAACCTGTACGAAGAGTTCAAATCCCCGCTGATCATCGCCGGTCCGGGCATCCCGCACGACAAGTCCGACGCGCTGGTTTACCTGTTCGATCTTTACCCCACGATCTGCGGCATCGCCGGCGTCGCGCCGCCGATGGAATGCGAAGGAAAGAATCTGCAGTACGTCATGAAAGGCGAAGGCGCCGGCACGCGCGACGTGCTGTTCGCGCCGTATCGCGACGTACAGCGCATGGTGCGCGACGAGCGGTGGAAACTGATCTGGTATCCCAAGATCGACCGCTTCCAACTTTTCGATCTGAAGAACGACCCGTGGGAAATCAATGATCTTTCCGCCGACCCCGCACAGGCCGAGCAAGTGGCGACGATGAAGCAAAAACTCGCCGCCGAGCAGAAGCGATGGGATGACCCGCTCGCCAAACCCGCCCGATAAGTATCAGCCGACCGTCCGCCAGATCGCCGCCGCCGCGAAGCCGAGGAGGACGATCCCGCCGACGGCGTCGGCGACTACGATCCACGTCGCCCGCCCGAATCGGCCGAGGTAGGTCAGCAAAGTGGAGAAACCGATCACCCAACTGATCGTGGCGATGAACACGCCGAGGCAAATCGCCGGCAGGTCGCGCGATACGTCGCGGCCGGTTTCAAGCGTGGTGGCCGGCACGACGAGGAACCAGAACGCCAGCGTGATCGGGTTGAGCAGCGTCATCAGCAACCCCGTGACGTACCCGCCGTGCAACGTCGGCGGCGGGACGGCGCTTAGAATCGCCTGCGGATCGGCCGCGCGCGATTTCCATGCCGCCCGCAGGCTCATCACGCCGAGGTAGATCAGCAGCGCGATCCCGCCGACCGCCAGCGTCAGCATCACCGGGCGATTCCCCACCAGTGGGCGCACGCCGAGCGAACTGACGACCGCGTATGTCATGTCGACCGTGACCGCGCCCAGCCCGAACACCGCGCCCGCGAAGAACCCGCCGCGCAACGTCCGGCGGGCGATTTCGACGTTGACGGGCCCGATCGGAATCGCCGCGCCGTAGCCGAGTAACATGCCCGAGAGAATGGCGGATGGGCTCATCAAATCTTTTTTAACACGAAGCGACGAAGAACACGAAGCATCGCCTGCCTCGCCCGGTAATCCGGGAAAGGGCCGGGGTGAGGGTTCTGCCAGTCCCGCTGAAAAGCGATCGAATCACGAAAGCCCTCACCCTGCCCTCTCCCGGCGTACCGCAGCATAGCGCGCCGACGCCTGTAACTCGCGCGCACTGCGCGCGTTGCGTTGCAGGATAGTTGCGTTGCAGGATAGCAGTAGGACAGGCATTCCTGCCTGTCACGGCACGCGGTACCTCGCGGGCCGTACGGGCCGTACGGGCCGACGAGTACGTCGTCCCGTGACAGGCAGGAATGCCTGTCCTACCGCGCAGATGCGCTATGTTGCGGCGTACCGAGAGAGGGAACCTTCTTCCCTTCCCCGCCCGGCCGGGGTATCTTTCGCAGAGGCATGAAGCACGTCACGCACATGACGGTCGTCGTACGATAGGGTCTGCCGCTTGTTCAAGCGCAGACCCCGCCCCGCTGTTTTCTTGCCATTCGCCCCTGACAACTCGCTATTGGAATCGCCATGAGCACCGAACTGCCCAAAAACTACGATCCCTCCGCCATCGAAGCCGGCGTGTACCAAACGTGGCTGACCGAAAAGTGCTTCGCCGCCGACCCCGCCGCGGCCGGGGAACCGTATGCGATCGTCATCCCGCCGCCCAACGTGACCGGGGCGCTGCACCTCGGCCATGCGATCAACAACACGCTGCAGGACATCCTCACGCGCAAAGCGCGCATGGAAGGCAAGAACGCGATCTGGATTCCCGGCCTCGATCATGCCGGCATCGCCACGCAGGCGGTGGTGGAGAAGACGATCAAGGAGAAGGAAGGCAAAGACCGCTATTCGCTTGCGGAGACGAAAGAGAAAAGCCGCGAGGAGCTCATCCGCCGAATCTGGGAATGGAAGCAGCAGTACGGCGACCGCATCCTCAGCCAGCTCCAGCGCATGGGCTGCAGCTGCGACTGGGACCGCACGCGCTTCACGCTCGACGAGATGTGCGCCAAAGCCGTTCGCGAAACATTCTTCAAGCTGTTCAAAGACGGCTTAGTCTACCGCGGCAAGCGGCTGGTGAATTGGGACACGCACCTGCAAACGTCGATCAGCGATGACGAGATTTATCACGAGACCGTGAAGACGAACTTGTGGCACATTCGGTATGAAATTGTGGACGACGCTTCTCCCTCTCCCCAGCGGGGAGAGGGCAGGGGTGAGGGGAGAAACGCCCCCAGCACAGTTACGTCTACCTCGCCGAGCACCGGTATAAGTGGATCAGCGAGCCAGCGCCTTTCGACTCCGAACGTTTCGCCCCTCACCCCAACCCTCTCCCCTCGCGGGGAGAGGGAGCCGAACCAATCGCTCGTCCACCACAGCGTCGACGAATCGGATGGTGCTTTCCTCGAAAGCTTCGCGTCCGATCCCGAAAGCGAGATCAACCTTCCCAACGACAACGAACCCGACGCCGTGCGCCCGACGCACGTCACCGTCGCCACCACGCGCCCCGAAACGCTGCTCGGCGATACCGCCGTCGCGGTGCATTCCGGCGATCCGCGATGGAACTGGGCGATCGGCAAATCCGTCCGCCTGCCGCTGCTCGGGCGGCTGATTCCCATCATCGCCGACGACATTCTGGTCGATCCGACTTTCGGCTCCGGCGTGGTGAAAGTCACGCCCGCCCACGATCCGAACGACTACGCCGTCTATCAGCGTCACCTGAAGAAGGACGACGAGATCGGCCTGATCAACCTGCTGAACCCCGACGGCACACTGAACGACGCAGCCGGTCCGTACAAGGGGCTTTACGTCAGCAAGGCCCGCACGAAAGTGGTCGAAGACCTCGAAGCGGCCGGGTTGATGGCGAAGATCGAGCCGTACGAAACCCAGGTCGGCCACAGCGACCGCAGCAAAACGCCGATCCAGCCGTACCTGTCCGACCAGTGGTTCGTTCACATGGCCCCGCTGGCCGAGCCGGCGCTGCAAGTGGTGCGCGACGGGACGATCAAGTTCTTCCCGGAGCGACACGCGCAGCAGTATTTGAGCTGGCTAGGCGAGAAACGCGATTGGCCGATCTCGCGACAGTTGTGGTGGGGACATCGGATTCCGGTGTGGACGAAAACTCGGCCCGTTAAATATCCAAGGGAATTTACAACGCTACTAGACAAGCTGAATCAATGGACCGAGCAAAATCGAGTGCAGTATGGCGAGCGTAAGTCTAGCGACCCTGGCTTCGAAGATTTGCAACTTCCTATCTCGTTTGTCTGCGTTCGCAATCCTGACGATCAAGAAGTAATCGTCGAACTTGAGCAGGACGGACTCTTCGTCCAAGACCCCGACATCCTCGACACCTGGTTCTCCTCCGCGTTGTGGCCGTTCAGCACGCTCGGCTGGCCGGAGTCGACGGCGGCGCTGGCGAAATGGTATCCGACCAGCGTGCTGCTCACCGGCCGCGACATCATCACGCTGTGGGTGGCCCGCATGGTGATGATGGGGATGTACAACCTCGGCACGACCAAACCGGCCGGCAGCGGTGGCGAGGGGCTGGCCGACTCGATCAACTTCGGGCCGGAGCAGTTCCACGACGTGGCTCACTCGCCGAAGCGCGATAAACGCGCGATGCAGGGCCACGACCCGAATTTCCAGCAGCCTGAGAATCAATTCGCCGAGGCCGAGGCGCACACTCCCTCTCCCCAGCGGGGAGAGGGCGGGGGTGAGGGGAGAACCTCGGCCCGCCAAGCCGCGTCGACTTCCCGAAAACCGCCGACGGCTGCCGGCGAATCGACGCCGACCGAGGGAAAACGTCTCGCCCCTCACTCCAGCCCTCTCCCCGCCGGGGCGAGGGAGCAAAACCTCGCCGCGCTCGGCGTGCCGTTCGCCCACGTCGCGATCAACCCCACGATTCTCGACGGCAAAGGCGAGCGGATGAGCAAGTCCAAAGGCAACGGCGTGGACCCGGTCGACATCATCGAAACCCACGGCGCCGACGCCCTCCGCTTCACGCTGGCCACCATGGCGACTGAAACCCAGGACGTCCGCATGCCGGTGAAGAAAGACGCGCAGGGGCGCAACACCAGCGACAAGTTCGACTTCGGCCGAAACTTCTGCAACAAGCTGTGGAACGCGGCGAGGTTTGTGCTTTCCAATTTGGACGCAGACGCAGCCGTAGGGCGCGATAGCAAACCCGCCGCGACGGCGCAGACGACGGCGGGATTGCTATCCCGCCCTACCGAAGCCGATTCCCTCCCCGATCGCTGGATCATCAGCCGATTTAACCAGACCGTCGCCGACGCCAATTCGGCCATCGCGACGTATCGGTTCGATCTGTACGCCAAGGCCTGCTACGATTTTTTCTGGCGCGATTTCTGTGACTGGTACGTGGAGTCGGTGAAATCGACGCTGAAGACCGACGCCGGTGCCGCATCGCGGCTTGTGGCGGCGGCGATGCTCGACGGCGCGTTGCGGCTGATGCACCCGGTGATCCCGTTCATCACCGAAACCATCTGGACCCAACTCAACGAAGCCGCCCCACATCGCCGGCTCTGCGGAAGGATCGAAAGGCGTCTGTGCAAATCCGCCTGGCCCGCAGCCGGACAGATCGACGCTGACGCTGAACACGTGTTTGCCCGTCTGCAAGGTGTGATCAGCACGATCCGCAATCTCCGCAGCGAACACAAGGTGGATCTGAAGAAGCGGGTGACGGTCAGCCTCGCCCCGCCGGGCGCGGAAGCGGTTAAGGCGGCGCAAGACAATCGCGGCCTGATTGAATCGCTGGCGACGTGTACGATCGCGACCATCGCCGACGGCCTCACCCCGCCGGCCGACGCCATGCGCGCCAACTCCGACGGCTGCGACATTTACGTCGAAGGCTTGAGCGACCCCGCCGCCGAGCAGCAACGGCTGGCGAAGCGTAAGGAAGACCTCTCCAAGCAGCGCGCCGCCCTTAAGGGCCGACTCGATAACGCAAGCTACGTCGCCAAGGCTCCTCCCAAACTGGTGGAGGAAAGCAAAGCGCAACTCGCGGCGATCGAAGCGGAGTTAGAAAAGCTGGGATGAATTGCAGGTTCATCGATCGGCTTGTGGCAACGCAGGCACGTTCGACAAAACGCCAAGTCACCTTTTTGACTAATCCATTCCGCAGTGTGGACACCGTCGGGGCGCGGATGACACGGCCAATGGATGCATCGGACATTCCAGCGCTTCAACTAAATGTGGTGCCTGACGGCCCCGACGCGCCGCGGTTGACCGAAGCGACTTCACGGGAGATTGAGCGATCGATGTGTAAGGCACATGACTATTGACCGGCAGCGATAGCAGCTACCAACCTTAATATTCATCGACTGGAATCGATTCTGACTCGATATTTTCGGACCTGAATTTATCGATCGTGCAGGATGCCAGGTTTTCACGGTCCGATAATCAGCAGGCGAGATAAATTACCAATTCCAAAATCCGTCACCTCGCTTCCGCTCTTGTGTAAGTTATGGTCTGGTTGGGTTTTATGTCCCAAGTGTGCGGACTATTTGCATAGTACAGGTAGCTTGGTGGACGAAATCGACGCCGACACTTTTGTCGCAAAGAAAACCGAACTGTGGGATCGAATCCCCGACTTCGGCACGCTGCTCGACCGACCAAAAACGCGAGGAACATGCCGACGTGACGATGAATACGTTTGAACTTTCGCAATCGCTGACAGAGAAATGGCTTACGGCCGATTCAGTGGAAAAACATGAATGGGTCGAAATCGTCGTATAGAACTTTTCGCTGGAAGTAGAATCTCTCGTCCCCACCGTGCGAAAACCCTTCGACATGCTCGTCGAAGGGCTGAAAGTCCCGTCAAATCGGGGTGACTGGACGCCAATTGAACTTTTTGCGGCAGATATCTTCAAACGGACGATATTCTTTTGGCGAATTTGCCTGTCCGGCGCAAAAAGGCGATTCAGACAGCTCTCAATTTACTGCTTGGCCCGGTGAACCAGTACGATCGAAATGCGGCCAGGTTGGTCGGACCCGTCGGTATTGAAGAGCGCGTTAACCTTTCGAACATGCTCGGCAACTGATTTGACGTTCGAATCCAGCATCGCCTGCTGGATCGCTCGCAGCCGTAGATCACCCAAGAGAATTGCCGCGGCGCGGGTACGGCGGCTGGCTTGGCGGTCGGCGCCTGGCTGCAGCAGGCCGAGCACTTGATCCAGACTGTCGTCGACGTCCTTCAACTCGATCGACGTGGCCCGCAAGTCCGCCAAGGCTGAATTGACTGCTTTCTCGTTTTGCGATGCCAACGCCACCCGCAGCCGGCTGGAACGCTCGGCCTGCTGTTGCTGCATTTCGCTCTTACGCTGCCGAAGCCGGGAAGCCAGTGCCGAACTGTCGGCCTCGAGCGGATTAGAGCGCTGCTCGACTAGCGCCACATCCGCGCTGCCCAGCGTGTGTTGAATTGTCGCTGCGAGCGAATCGTCCTTGCGCAGGCGATCGAGTACGCCGTCAATCGCCTTCCGCTGATCGGCGGTGAGTTGCGACTCGCCCGGGGCAAAATCGATGACCACTGGCTCGATCGGTTTGGAGCGCGCGCTGGTTGTATCGACCCCAGCCAATGACCCCAACAGGTTGGCAGCCTTCAGCGGCGCGGCAAGCATTGCCGAGGCAATCGTCCGGCCGATCGACGCGACCGCTGATTCGACTATCGCACCGGTATCCAGCTTGCCAGCTTCCAAGGGCACTGTGATCGGCAGGCTGATCGAGCCGTCGGTGTCCTCAAGCGCCGAGAGAATCAGGTCGAGCGGAGCAGGAAGTTGCAGCAGCCGCTGAATCGGGCCATTGGGCGGCTCGCTAATTCGCAGCTCGTTGAACGTGGGATAAACGCGGGCTTCGAAATGATCTGTGCCTTCCATTCGTACATCAGTACGCAAGTCGAACGTGCCGCGATCGATTTTGATCTGCGCCTGGCTCGCCAGGCCGCGAATCGCCGACATTTCCAGCCCGCTCAAGGAGCACTTGAGGTATCCATTGGGCTTGGGAAACAGTACGAAGTTTCCGCTGGCAGAAGCATCAGAAAAAGCCGGGTGTTCTTCGGCCGGGCCGTTCTTTTTCGGATCATTCGCCGGCCGCGGCACCTTGCCAGCGCCGACGATTGCGCTGAAACGAATCACTTTCGATTCGGTGAGCGCAGCCGTCGAGAGGCCTTTGACATCCACATCGAGCGCATTGATCGGCAGGATCGTCGGCTCCGTGCCGAGGCGATCCTCAATGAGAAAATCAACATTAGTGACCGTGAGCCGGTCGATCCGCATCTCCGGCCCGACCGCGACGGCGGCGGGTTGCGTGGCGGGCGAAGTTTCGGCGATCGCCGGCGCTGTGGTGGGTGCCGCTGTGAGCATCGGAGCGGGCGCCGCAGCAGGCACCGTAGTCGGTGATGTAGCGGCGACGGCGGGCAACGTCGCAGGTTCGGTAGTGGGTTGCGTGGCTGGCGCGGCGGATTTAATCGTCAGGCCGAGTGCGTGAATGCCGGCCGCGTCGCGAACTACATGGCCCATCGGCTTTTCAATCGCCAGCAGTTTGACGACCAGCGCGCCGCTGGCAGGCGAGAAGCGAATGCTCTCGCCGCGGATTTCGTCCACGCCTGCGAGCGGTCGATCGACGCCGGCCTGCATGAGGCGGGTGTTGGTGATCGCCAGATTCGCGGTGATGTCGCGCGTCAGATCGATCCCCGCTGCGCCGCGGCGAGTAAACTTAAACTGCGCCTGCGTTGTGCTGGTGAGCCGGCCGTTGGATAAGTCCTGGCCGTCGAGTGCGTCCTTCAATTTCGGGAGGAACACTTCGAGTTCGTTGGCATGAATCCCGGTGACGTCGAGATCAACCACGGCCGACGGTTCAGCCGCGAAGGGGGCGAGCTGCGCTTTGACCGCAATGGAGTCGACCCATTTCTCCACGCCGGCGTTGAACTTCAGGTTGAATGGAGCGCGCTGCGTCGGATCATCGCCGAGCAATTCAATCGGCCCGGCATTGGCCAGCGATAGATTGACGATCGCAAGCTCTTTGGCCGTCGCGGTTGAAGCGAGCGACAGGCGATCGACCTGAATCGAAAGCTTGTTGAGAGTGACCAGCGGCGGCTTTACTTTCGATTCCTGCAGCAGTGCGTTTACGTCACTGGCTTGGCCGGCCGGCGCAACTACTTCGGCCACCGCGCGCGGCGGCGTGGCTGGGCGCAGAGCGTGCGGCGAGAGCGTAAGGCCCATCAGCGAAAAGCCCTGATTGTCTTGAATTGCCGCCGCTTGTACACCTTCGATGGCGATTTCGTTCACGGCGATCCGGTGCCCGGGGAGATCGATCCGGTCGACGCCGACGCGCAGCGACTTCATCGCCGCCACCGGCGCGGCCGCTATGCCGTCGGTCAGTTGCACATCGGAAACGTTCAAACTGATCGCCGATCCGCCGTGCGGGCTCGGCTTGATCGATACGGAAACTTTCGCGGCAAAATCCCCGTTGTTGAAATCGACTTTCGCATTAGGCGGCAGATACGGCTCGAGCGTTTGGCCGAAAATTCCCTTGCCGGCGACGGTCAGATCCAGCTGCTGCACATGTGGGGCGACTTTTACGTGACCGTTGACGCCGAGCATTTCGATCACGCCCGGGCTGCTGACGGTAACAGCAAATGCCGACGCCGGCGCATCTTCACCGACGGCGAGGTTGTCCGCCGTTACGTTGACGACGGCCGACAGATCGGCGCCCGGCAGCACCGAGGCATCTTGCAGATGCACCGTCGCGCTGTTGAGCTTGAACGATTTTAATCGCGCGATGATCGGAAGTGTAAGATCGATTTGCGTCGGGGGTTCGACGGCCGGCATGGCCGTCGCTAACGCGGGTGCGGGTTTGGCGGGCAGCAATTTGAATCCCGCCGCCGAGATCACGCCGTCGCCGTCTCGTACAATCACGGCCGAGGGCTTGTCGATCAGAATGGCTTCGATTGCAGCAACGGAACCGTCAAACGTTGCACGGTTCACCTGCAACCCGTCAAGTGAAAGCCACTCCGTCGCTCCGTCGTTCAAGCTGACATTGCGGACGGCGAGATCGGCGGAGAATTTCCCGTCCGCCAGCCCGGCCGACACAGTGACGGCGAAATCCAGGCTGCCATTTTGAAGCACCGGCTCAACGCCCATCGCCGCCAGCGCAGGCTTCAACTGCTTGGCCGATATCCCAGTGGCGTGGCCTTTTACGTCGATCGTCGACGTTTCGCCATTTGAGGCGATCACGCCATCGACATTGAAGCGATCCACCACGCCCGGGGAACGCATCTTGAAATGAAACGCCCCCGGCGCGGCGGCCTTGGCGGCGGGATCGAACAGCAGATGCTCGGCGTCCAACGTCACGTCTTGAAGCGCCAGTTTCAATGGATCTTTCACCTGTAGATCGTTCAGCACCACGCTTACGCCGTGCCACGCGAAGCGGTCAATTTCGATCGACGGCAGCGCGATGGCAGTCGCTGGTAGAGTCGTAGGAATGCTGGCTGGCGTGGTGGTCGGCGCAGCCGCGACAGTGTTTGCTTTCGCTGACGCAGCCGCGTTAGTTTTAGAAGTGGCCGTCTTCGCAACCGTGCGAATGCCGAAAACTGAAATCGCGCCGCTTGCATTTCGCTCGATCGGCAACACCGGCCCGTCGATTTCGATCGATGCGACTTTGATACGCGAAGCATCGGCAGTGACTGTTACACCGTTCACGTTAATTGTCGGTATCGCGAATAACTCGCGATCGCCGTCGGCGAAGCGAATGTCCTTCACATTCAGCCCGGTCGACAGGGAGCCATCGGGTTTCATCTCAAATTGAGTGGAGACTGTACATCGCAGGCTGCCGTCGACCAATGCGTTTTCCAATCCAAGCGCATCCAGATATGGCTTGGCCGCGGTGGGTGAAATGCCGCTGATATCAACGCTCAAGTCGATCAGCTTGGTTGGCTGCGATGTGGCTGCCTTGCCGGTGATGTCGATCACCTTGGCCAACCCGGCGGCCGAGGCCTGCATGTGCAAGGTGGCCGGCTGATTCGCCTGAGCGGGATCGGTGGAAACGTGTTCGATCGTGATGGCGGGGATGTTCAGCGCCAGTTTCACCGGCTCGGGCAAGGCGGCGTCGTCGAATGAAAACGCCGCGTCTTCAACGGATAATTTCTTTAACTCCACGATCGGTAGCGCCGTCGGAGCAGACTGCTGCGCCGCTGGGGCCTGTATTTTCACGGCGGGTGGGCCTGAAGCCGCCGCCGCGAGTTCGATCCCGCCGATCGCCAGCCGGCCGGCCTTGGTGCGCGATGTGTTCCCGCAAACCCTTGCAACATCGATCGACGCGATTCGAATCGCCCCCGGCGACAGCGACGAAATGTCGATTTTGATCGCCTTCACTGAGGCCGCGGGCGTGTTGTCATGGGTGAGTTGCAGATCATCGAGCGTCAGCGTCGCCGACAAATCCGTCGCGACCGTGTTTGGCGCTGAGGAGGCCGGCGGATTCACGTGCGCCTGTAAATGCCCCGCCATCTGCGCGGAAATATTATTTGATGTCGGCACAATTCCCAGTGGCGCAAGGTACGCACCGGCCGGCAAAAGATTCAGGCCATACATCTTCACCGACAAATCCGCATCGATCTGATTATTGCGGCTGGTTCCGGTGGCGTTCACATAGAGCGCGACGAGTGCCTCGGGCGAATGTAGTTGCATACTGACGCGTGCTTTTTCAGTCGGTGAGCCGACGTTGGTCACAAGCAGATCGAGCAACAGCGAAACATCGGTGACGGGCCTTACGCGCGAATCGCGGAAATGCACCTTGCCGTTCTGAAGACGCAGCACGTCGATGGTAAGCGGCGCGTCGAGCGAGAGCGACGTCGGCTTGCTGTTGGCCGTCGGCGCGGCGGCGGGAGGGACGGACGCGGGAGAACTTTGCCCGATGAGCTTCTGCAGAATGGGCACGGTGCCGTCAGCGTTGCGTTCGATCAGAACGTCGGCGTCTTCGGCCTCGGCGCGGTTGATGTAGAGCCGGCCGCGCACCAGCGCCAGCGTGCTGATCGAAGCGCGGCAGTACGAGGTGGCTAGCACCGGATTGCCGCCCTCCAGCGGCGTGAAACGGAGATTCCAAAGGCCCACATCGCCGCTCAAGGCGTACAGCTCGAGCCGATCGTACTCGGCCGTCATGCCGAATTGTCCGGCCACTTTCCGAAGCACCGGCGGCAGCAGCAGCGAAACCAGCAGCCGTGCAATCACCGCGAGGACAATCAATACCGTCAGAAGAACAATGACGCGCCGCCGCCACTTTTTGCCGCGCGAGACCGCTGGCTTGTCTTGTTTCGGCGAGGGTGTTGAGGACGGTGTTTCGCTCATAAAAACTCTTTACGGTGCCGCGGCGATCACGGCTGGGTAGTGGCGGCGTCGTGGAACCTTTCCAGTGTCGCGCGCCGCTTCTTGGCGCTCGCCATCGGGTCAAAATCCGCCGGCGCGGCATGGCGCGAAGTCAGCCAGTCGAACGCCCGCACTCGCATGGCGAGCGAATTGTCTTCCAGATCGTTCAAGTGCTCGGCGATCAGGCGGTGGTCCAGATCCTCACTGCTGTTGGAAGCGTTCGCCAGTGACTGCAGCAGATCGAGGTGCCGACCCGCTTCGCCGGCGTAGGTTTCGAGCGCGCCCTGCACGGCTGCGAGCGAATGCGAATTGTCATCATCCTTGATCGAAGCGACCACTTGGATCGTCGCGCGATCGACCATCCACGCCATCGTGGCTCGATCGCGCGTTGATGACGCGACCCATTTATCACGAACGCTTTTGGCGATAAGCGCCAGCACCTTGTCGTCGGCCACCAGTGCAACGCTTTCGGCGAGCCGGGCGTTGAGGTGCTGGGCGAGATAAACCAGTGCCGCCCGCGGCGCGCTGCCGGCCGTGGCGAGGGAATCGAACATCGCCGTGATCGCTAAGTCGTCTGATGTTGCCGCAGCATGTGTTGATCTGGCTGCGGCTCGGGCGGCGGAGGCATCGACTTCGGTTTTGAGGTTCCTGGCGACTTCGCCGGCATCGGAGGGCTTGGTGTCGATCGCTAAATCGATCACCAGGCCCGTCGCTTCAGACCCGGCAAAATCCATCGGCAGCGCAAGCACGATCCGGCTCTGACCGGCCGGCGCGGGTTGCGGGACGATCACCGTTTCGTTCACGTCTTTCATCGGCTGCGCAATCGGCGCGGCCGGCGGCGTACCGGGATCAGGGTTGGTGGTCGATCGCGGCGTGCGGACGACGACGCGATCGAGGCTGCTGATGGCCAGTTGATATCCGTCCTTGTTCGGCAGTCGGAACATGCCGATGTTCACCTGCAGGCGTTTGGTTTGAGCGGCGACGACGGGTTGCGAGATTCCAATCGACAGTGCAGTTCCGGGCGCGACGGCACCGCGCGATGTGGATATCTCGGTCCAGCTTTTCGCATCACCCAGCATGGAATCGAGTGATGTGCCCGGTTCAAGCGTTCGAAATGACGTGGAATAGACCAGCCGGCTTGATGGTGCCATCAGATCACTGCTGTCATCACTCAGTACCAGCCTCGCCAGGGGCCCGATCCCGCCGAAGCCCGCGACGGGCAGTTGCTTCACAGCAATCACCCGGACAGCCACGCCCCATGCCTGCTGAGCGGCGACGTCGTCGATCGACTGTGTGAGTTCCCCAGAAAGCGGCGTGCCGGCGAATTGGCGGACGGCAAAATTTGCCTGCGGATTCGCTAAAGGCGGCTCTTCTCGATGGCCGCCAAACTGACACCCGCACGCGAATCCCAACGACAAGAGAACCAGCACGCCCTCGACCCATTGATGAAGTACGGGCCGGTCCATTTTTACTTCTCCTAAATGTGAACAACAAGCCAGCAGTGGCAATCCACGATTCTCATTTTGTGGTCGGTACCGGTCAAGTTATTGTGAGTTTGATGATAGCACGCACCTGTCCGATAACGCGATCAGACGGGTCGCCTAAATCCGTCATCGGCGTGCTGAAAACAGAGCAACGGTTAGAAAGTTAACGAACCGAATGGTCAGTAATAGAGATAAGAAGCGCTGTGACAGCGAGTCCAAAGTTCAAATTCCATAAAGGCAAATCCTATCATAGGGTCACTTCTGCAACTCTTGATTGGATTTCACTTCGTGAAAAGTCGGGGCGACTGGACGCCAATTGGACTTTTTATCAGTGAACAGTAACAATGAACATCCCGAATGAAATATAGGTTTCAATTCTCTTTACTTCCACTCAGTGGGACAAGTTTTTGATCCCGCACCAAATCTAAGGGTTTTCTCAAAAAAAATTTAACGTTTCACGACTTTAAACCCACGGTTTCGAGCACAATG
The DNA here is from genome assembly GCA_038229715.1 of Tepidisphaerales bacterium. GTDB lineage: Bacteria > Planctomycetota > Phycisphaerae > Tepidisphaerales > Tepidisphaeraceae > JANMES01. The sequence continues at coordinate 16,492 of JBBROD010000087.1, forward strand.
TTCAAAACCGTGCGTTTTTCATTGTACCCGGCGCTATCGCACCGATCGGCAAGGCTCTGTACACAAACCTTCCGTGGCTTGGGTGCCGCCTATTCTGTCCGTTGCGGCAAGATGGGCGTTGCCGTATGGTGAATATTCCTCTAGCATTTCCAAGTTCTTCAATAGCAATGGGCCGGGCAGGACGCAGATTGAAAACCGCTCGCGGATTCGCGAGCCGAGTTGTGGCGTTGTCGCGAAACGAGTAGCCCAACAAGGGTTGGTTTTTACGCCTTGCCGTTGAAAGGTCTTAATGACACGAGAACCGCTGGTAGAGGATATTCAAGACTATGCGTTGAACATCGTGGATACGGTGCGCGAGCCGCTGTTAATCCTCGACACCACGTTGCGAGTACGCTCGGCCAATCGCGCCTTCTACCAAACCTTTCAGGTCTCAGCCGAAGAGACCGTGAACCGACTCATCTATGAGCTGGGCAACGGCCAATGGGACATCCCAGACCTACGCACCTTGCTCGAAGACATTGTTCCCAAGAGTTCGGTCTTCAACGACTTCGAGCTTGAGCACACCTTTCCGGTGATAGGGCGTCGGGTGATGCTGCTGAACGCGCGCAAGCTTCAGGCGGGCCAGCACGGGGAGCTGCTGGTGCTGGCGATGGAAGACGTGACCGCGCGCAAGCGCGCGGAAGAAGAGCTGCTCAAAGCTGGAGCGTTGCAAAACGCGATTTTCAATAGCGCCAACTTCTCAAGCATCGCCACCGACGAAAAAGGCGTCATTCAAATCTTCAACGTGGGCGCCGAACGGATGCTGGGATACACAGCTGCTGAAGTGATGAACAAGATTACTCCGGCTGACATTTCCGATCCGCAGGAGGTGATCGCGCGCGCCGCCGCGTTGAGCGTGGAACTCGCCACACCGATCACACCGGGTTTCGAGGCGCTGGTCTTCAAGGCG
>JBBROD010000088.1:0-17239 GCA_038229715.1 Tepidisphaerales bacterium
GGAATAAATTCATGCCACGACCTCCCGAACCAACCATCGGCGGTTGAGGTGCGGTCGTGTTCAAATACGAACTCGAAAATTGATGGTTTCAGGGAGTCCCCGAGTCGATCGTAGCGGGAGGACTGTTTAACGGGGCGAGTCTTAGAGGCTAGCCGATAACACTGAGGCGAAAAACGTTTTTCAAACCGAAGGTTTCATCGGGCCCGGTCGCGGTGGGATTCGGCCGGGCGTGACGGACTGTCGCTGAGTCAGGCTCGTCAAGTTTTGCGGTGCGTCATTCACTCCGCCGCTCATCGACGGGCCCGGTTCCAGCGCTGCCGCCAGATCATCCGTCGCGGCCGGCGAGCTATCGCTCACTTCCGTCGCCTTGGCGGTCATGGGGATCGCCCCGGAGTAAAAACCGACTGCGAACAGCCCCTGCTGCTGTTGGTAAGAGAAGTTGATCAAATCACAAAATTCGCGAATCAGCGATTGGGCCGACGGATCATTCCGCTCGGCGGCTTGCACGGAAAGCTGATGCTTCCGGTCACGAAACCGCATGATTTGCACGAACCGCCCGGTGGATTCGGTCGGGCTCCAGTTGCTACCGACCTGTTCGTAAGCTTCAAAATGCGTGCAACCCAGCCGCGCCAAAGTCTGGCGGAACCGCCCGAGCAGGCGGGAATGTTCCACGCGCTTTTCACGCGGAACCAGATAACTGTTGGTCTGCAAAAGCATTTTCTCTTCGCTCGCTGGCCGATCCAACCCCGGAGTCATTGTGACACAAGGAGTGAGCCCGATCAAACCGCGACCAGGAATTAATAGATTGAAAACCAGATAGGGATATTATCGGCCAAAGCACGAACATTTGGCCCACTTTGACATCGCTCTGCATCCCGTTACCCTCGTTCCGATGAATCCAAAGCAACTGGCCGCAGAGGCCGCTCTTCCGCTGATCGAGTCGGGGATGGTTGTTGGCCTCGGGACCGGATCGACTGCGGATTACCTGATCAAAGCTGTCGGCGACGCGATCGCGCAAGGCAAGCTCAAGAATGTTCGCGGCGTACCCACCAGCGTTCAGTCCGATCGTCGCGCACGCGAATTAGGGATTCCCCTCGCAACCTTGGCCGAATGCCCCAATCCCGATTTAACCATCGACGGAGCCGACGAGATCGACCCGCATCTGAATCTCATCAAGGGCCTCGGCGGAGCGTTGCTGCGGGAGAAGATCGTCGCGCAGGCCTCGGGCATGCTCGTCATCATCGCCGACACCAGTAAGACTGTCGAAATGCTCGGCATGAAATCGCCTCTGCCCGTGGAGGTCGCGCCGTTCTGCTATGAAACGCATGCGACCTTCCTCCAGTCGCTCGGCGCAACGCCGGTGCTGCGACGCAATGCCGACGGCAACCCCTACGTCACCGATAACGGCAACTTCATTTTCGACTGCCGCTTCGCATCCATCCCCGACCCGGCCGGACTGCAGCGGCAACTGAAAGACCGCGCGGGCATCGTCGAATCCGGTTTGTTCATCGGGTTGGCTAAAATAGCATTTGTGGCCGACGAGAACGGCGTTAAAACGCTGAAGATGAGCTAAGCGATTGCCGGCGGGCGCAATGCGACACTGAGTTTGCGTAGTCAGGTTTTCCTGATCACTAGCGCACTATTCTTGCTCCCGAACGCAATGCAATTGCACAACGCTGTCCGCACGTCTGCATTGCGCGCGGCATTGGCCACATAATCTAAATCGCAATGCGGATCGGGATGTTCCAGGTTGATCGTCGGATGAACCTGCCCTGCGTTCATCGACAGTACCGTAGCCGCCAATCCCGCGGCCCCGCAGGCGCCTTGGGGATGCCCGATCATCGACTTGGTGCTGCTGGCGGGGATGGATTTGGCCTGCTCTCCGAAACAATGCTTTACTGCGAGCGTTTCCATTCGGTCGTTCAATTCGGTGCTGGTGCCGTGCAGGTTGATGTAGTCGATCGCTCCGGAATCAACGCCCGCGTCGGCCATCGCGAGTTGCATCGCACGGACGGGCTCGACAACGTCCGGCGCGATCTGCACGCGATGGTACGCGTCGCAAGTTGAACCATAACCGGCAATCTCCGCCAGCGGAATTGCGCCGCGGGCTTCGGCGTGGTCGGCGTCTTCGAGCACGAACATCCACGCCCCTTCGCCGAGAACGAAACCGTCTCGGTCGAGATTGAATGGACGCGAGGATTTGCCCGGCTGATCCCACCGTCGCGTGCTGACGACTCGCATTTTTTCGAACGCTCGAAGGATGCCCCACTCGATCGGAGAATCCGCCCCGCCGGCCAGTACGATCGGCACTACACCCGTGCGGATCTGCATCGCCGCATAGCCGATGGCGTCGGTGCTGCTGGTGCAGCCGGTGGAAATCACATGGCTCGGGCCGCGCAGATGGAGGGCGATCGAGAGTTCGCTGGAAAGGTTGCCGTGCGTGCCACCCGTGATCGAATAGAGCGACGCCTGCCCGCCGGTGAACATTTCGCGGTACTGCTGCTCGACAAATCCCAGTCCCCCGCCGCCGGTGCCGAGCAGGACGGCGATTTTGCGTTGGAGTTCGAGATCACCCTCGCCAGGATAGAGCTTGGCCTGATCGAGCGCCTCCCGCCCGGCCGCCAGCGCGATTGGAACCATTCGCGGCACGCGCTTGAGTTCGGCGGCGGGTAGGACGGTAAGCGGATCAAACCCGCGCACCTGAGCCGCGACAGTTGTTTGCAGGCCGGTGGTGTCGATCCCCTCGATCGCGCGAACCCCCGTTTCACCCGCCAGGCAAGCTCGACCAAACGCCTCCCGGCCGAGCCCGTTGGGACTGATCGCGCCGATTCCTGTGATCACCACCCGTTTGCGATGCGCCATGTTGCCCCATTTTAGGCCCGCGCAAACAAAAAGCCCGGCATTTCACCGGGCTTTTTAAGCCGCCTATCAGACTTGAACTGATGACCTGCGCATTACGAATGCGCCGCTCTACCAACTGAGCTAAGGCGGCAACCTCGCCGGCCATCACGCCGGGGAGGAAAGATTATCCGCAATCCGCCGGTTCTGGCAAGGGGAGAGAAGTCATGGAAAAACTGCGGTGGTTTTCAGTGTCGGGGCAGTTTGCAATGTTGGCAAATGCGGCAGTTGGGCACTCGACAGTACCACGGGCCTTCCGCCCGTGCTAACGGCGTAGGAATGTCTGCGAGGTCAACCTTCTCCAAGTACATAATTGATCGGCACGGGCCGGAGGCCCGTGGTACGGTCGAGTTTTTAGACAGAACCAATACCGGGCTTTCTGGCTCAAACCAACGCAACCGTCTTCCCGCCCGGCACGTCGACCAGCGCACCATCCACCAATAGCGCAACAGTAACCGCCGACGGGTTGTACGCCGACCGGCGGTTGGCGGCGATCGCAATCCGCTGCCGGGCGGCTTCGTAGTCGAACAGTTCGATGTTCGTGCAGTACCACACTTCAGCATGACCGGCGACCGGACGGAACAGCTTCTCCATCTCATCCCACCGATCACGCGGCCGGGCGAACTCAAAACTGTGTCCCCAGACGAAAAACACTTCACTCCTCTTCGGCATTGCCTTCCACGCCTCAAACCGTTCCACCAACGGCGGATTGGTGTGGAACATGTGCATCGTTGTCTGCCAATTGATCGGATCGACCGGCGGAAAACACCGCTCGGCGTTGCCGGTCGTGCGACAGTAGACGATCCCCAGCGAGCGGATCACCTCCGAAACCTTCGGCGACGTCACGCCGAAGGGTAGCGCCATCCCGCGTACCGGATATCCCACCAGATCTTCCAGCGCCCGCTTGTCGTCGAGAATTTCATACGCCGCCTGCGAAACATCAATGCGATCCAGCCACGGATGCGTGACGGTATGAATCGCCACCTCGTGCCCTTCAAAAAGCGATGCAATTTCGTCGGCCGGCAGATGGGTCTCTCGTCCGAAAGCTCCGGAGTTCAGATTGAACGTCCCCTTGATCCCCAGCTCGTTAAACAGTTTCACCAGCCGGCGGTCTTCGACCACGCCGTCGTCCCAACTCGTGGTGAAGGCGATTCGCTTATTGCCGGGGAACTTACAAATTTCCACCCGTTTAGGCGCTGGTGTCATCATTGTCTTCCTCGAATCACATTAAGCTTCGCAGCGTTTCCAGATTGACCAAATCCCACTCGCGGCCTTTGTCGTCCGGCCCCTTTGGCGTTTCCAAAATCTTCGGCAGATCGGCGAACGCCTCATCCCGCACGAACGGCCTGAAGCCCTCCACGCCAATCGTCCCGCGGCCGATATGATCGTGCCGATCGACCCGGCTGCCCAAGTCCTTCTTGCTGTCATTCAGGTGCAAAACCTTCACCCGCTTCACGCCGACCGTCGCTTCAAGTTGTTTGCGGAACGCCGCGTACTTCCGCCCGCGGAAATCATACCCCGCGGCGAACAGATGAGCCGTATCCAGGCAAACGCCCAGCCGCTTAGCGTCTTTCACTTGATCGATAATGCAGGCCAAGTGTTCCAGCTTATATCCCAACGACGTCCCCTGCCCGGCCGTGATTTCCAAACAGGTGATGACTTTTTTCGTCGGATACGCCGCATGGACTTCGTCAAGCGATTCCGCCACGCGCTTCAACCCGACCTCTTCGCCCTGCCCCATGTGCGCGCCAGGATGCGTCACCAGCAGCGGAATCCCCAGCAATTCGCACCGGCGGATTTCTTCGATAAACAGATTGATACTCTTCTTCCGCAACGCTTCATCCGGTGACGCGAGGTTGATCAGGTAACTGTCATGGCTGACCGTCTGCTTGAACTTCAGCCGTTGCAGATGGCTGGACCATTTATCAATCACCACCTGCTCCAGCGGTTTGGCGACCCACTGTTGCTGATTCTTGGTAAAGACCTGAACCGTCGCCATACCCAGCTTTTCAGCTTCGAGTAAAGCGTTGTGCATGCCGCCAGCGATGGAGAGGTGAGAGCCGAACATTGTTTAGTCTCGTGTCGCATGGGCTACCAGCCCATGCCTGTGTGCGATCGTAAAGCATGGGCTGGTAGCCCATGCGACATTAAATTCAACGAAACCGGCATACGGTGTCAAACACATTCCCGCCGATGCGGCTGGCGACCATCGTGTCCTTGATCATCGCGATGTTCATCGCGTCGCACTTGAACGCCGCGTTCAAGTTGCTCTCCACGCCGCGGCCCATGCCTTCGATGATTATCAGATCCGCATCAGCGGACGCGGCGTTGAGTTCATCGCTGACTTCCAGAAGATCGATCAGCGGTTCGCCGGTACCCGTGCTGACGCGCTCGATCGGCAGATCGGCAAAACTCGGTTCAACCGCGATGATCCGCGGCCACCAGGCGTTGACGTCGTGGATCGTCATATCGTTCAGCGTCGGATACTCGTTGGCAGCCAGCACCACCTTCGTGCCCCGCTTCGCCAGCCAGCGCATTGCAGGAAGAGCACCGAGCAAGAAATCGCTGCCCGCGTTGTCGATGAAGAAAACCACCTTTTTGTGCTGATAGCTGAAAATACGGTTAGCCAGTGCGTCGTAATCATCAATCAGCCACGGCCGCGGAGGCAAGCTCTCTATCGTGGCGAAAAAGTCCGGACTGCCGGCGACGAACTTCTTGGCCGTCGCCTCGGCGCCCATGTCGAAGATGTTGCCGGCGAACAGCCCTTCGATAATCGCCCGCAATTGCGCTTGCCCGCTAAGCCGATCGAGCCGGCGGCAGACCTCCGGCAGCAGCGGCAGCATCTTTTCGTTCTCGCGGTTTTTCAAATCGATAAACGCATCGACATACCCGTGCTTGCGTAGGATCTGATCGCGCCAAATGTCCATCGTCAGGATCGTGACCCGGCCGTGCGCTTGGGGGCGAGCCATCACGTCATCAAAAAAAGTGTGAAACTCCCTGCGACACGCATCGGCTCGGGCGTTGATGGATTCAGCGGACTCGCCCCCGCCGTACGCAACCGCGTGCCCGAGGTTGAGGATCGTTTCCAGATGGCGTTTGAAAAACGTCGCCCAATAGACACAGGCTTCGCGGTCGATGGTCAGATCCCACCCGCAGGCCTCGTACGTACTGAGGTCGGCCAGGAGCACAAACGGAGACATCAAAATCCCTCCAGAAACCACGGGCGATCCAATACTCAACTGTTGCTGCGACACTTTAGCAAAGGTGCTGTCTCAGGCAACGCACAGGATGGAACCGAATCAGCATGAAGTTTTCCACGGCGGGCTATTTTGCAACGGGCAACAACGGCGGTTGATTGGCTTTCCCATCCGATTTCAGCTTCGTCATCAGCATCAGAATCTGCTCGCCGGTCGCGGGCAGTTGCAGATCGGGAATGGTTCCCGGCGACACGTACGACAGCGCGTTCTTCACCGCCGCCCACACGCTCAGCCCCAAAAGCAGCGGCGGCTCGCCGACGGCTTTGGACCGCTTGAGGCTCATCGTGCTATTCGGGTTATCGAGCATGCGCACGTTAAAGACCGCTGGCAAATCGCTGATGTTGGGGATTTTGTATGTCGTCGGGCTGTAGCTGAGCAATTCGCCGCCGGGGCCGTACTTCAGTTCTTCGGTGGTACACCAGCCCATGCCCTGAATGAATCCGCCGACGACTTGGCCGCGATCAATACCGGGGTTGATCGGCTGGCCGATGTCCATCATCAGGTCGACACGGGTGACGCGCATTTCGCCGGTGTAGCGATCGATCTCGACTTCGCTCACCGCGGCGCCGTTGGTGTAGTAAAGGAACGGCGTGCCTTTGCCGGTGTCACGGTTGTAATCAACGCCGGGGGTGGTGTAAAAACCGCGCTCGCCGAGGTTGATGCGGTTGAGATACGCCTGGGCCACCAGTTCCTTGAACGTGATTTTCTTCCCGGCCACGCGATCGTCGTACACATGTCCGTCTTTGAAAAAGATGTTGCCCGGCGAAGCGAAAAGCCCCGCCGTCGCGTCAGAAAAGTGCTGGGCAGCGAACGCGGTCAGCCTCCCGCGGATCAATTCGCAAGCGACGACCGCGGCCGCGCCGTTGAGATCCGTTCCGGTACTGGCGGCGGTCGGCGATGTGTTGTGGTTTTTGTCAGTGCTGGTCGTAGTGACGTAGACATTTTGCCAGTCGATCGCGAATTCATCGGCCACCAGCTGGCGCACACGGGTATTCACGCCTTGGCCCATCTCCGTACCGCCGTGGCTCACCATCACGCTGCCGTCGGTGTAGACGTTGACGAGCGCGTTGCCCTGGTTCAGGTGCTGCTTGGTGAAGCTGATGCCGAACTTTACCGGCGTACACGCCAAGCCCCTCAGGTGCGAGCGATCCGTACGATTCGCCGCGTCGATCTGCTTTCGGCGGTTGGCGTAATCGCTCTCACGCGAAAGTTCATCAAACAACTGCGGCAGCACGTTGTTTTTAAACACCTGCCCGTACGGCGTGACGTTGCGATCGTCGACGCCGTACAGATTCCGCCGGCGCACTTCCATCGCGTCAATGCCGAGGTGCAGCGCGATCGATTCGATGATGTTCTCGATCGCCGCCACGCCCTGCGGCCCGCCGAAGCCGCGGAACGCGGTGTTGCTCGGCAAATTCGTGCGACACACTTGGCCGGTGATGTGGACGTTGGGCAGGTAGTAGGCGTTGTCGGTATGCAGCATCGCCCGCTCCATTACCGCCAGCGAAAGGTCGGCCGTGCATCCGCCGTTGCTGTAGTGATCGACGCGAAGCGCGGTGATGACACCGTCGCGCGTATAGCCAACCGTGTAGCGATTCAGGAATGGATGGCGCTTGCCGGTGTAGCGCATGTCGTCGTCTTTGTTGTAGACAACCCGCGCCGGCCGGCCGGTTTTCGACGCGACCAGCGCCGCCATCATCGCCGGCTGAGCCGCCTGCGTTTCCTTCCCGCCGAACCCGCCGCCCATCCGCTTGCAATGGACGACCACGTGGTTGAACGGCACGCCAAGGATCTCGGCGGTCATCGCCTGCACTTCGCTGGGGTGCTGCGTGGAGGAGTGGATCGTGATATGTCCGTGCTCGCCGGGAATGGCGATGACGGCTTGGCTCTCAAGGTAAAAGTGCTCCTGTCCGCCGATGACGAACTCGCCGCTGAGCGTACACTCGGCGGCCAGCATGGCCTTCTCGGGTTCGCCGCGCATGATCGTGCGCAGTGGGCCGATGAAGCTTTTGGCTTCGATGGCTTCTTCGATACCGAAGATCGGCGTAGCCGGGTCAATGTCGAGCTTGATCTTCTTTTTCGCCGCCGCGATCGCCTGCCGCGACTCCGCCGCGATCAGGACACACGGATCGCCGAGGTAGACGATCTGTTCTTCGACCAACAGATGCTCGTCCTGAAACACCGGCCCGAAATGCTTGTGGCCGGGGATGTCTTTGTCGCTCAGCAGCAAAACAACGCCGGGCACTTTGGCGGCCTCGGCCAGATCGATGCTTTTCAGCTTGCCTGACGCAACCGGCGCGGGGAAAAAATCCACCAGCAGTTCGTTTTTGAGCGGCGGCATGTCGTCGATAAAGACGCTTTCGCCGGTCACATGCCCGCGGGCGGAATCGTGCGGGATGTTCTTGCCGACGGCGCTCATGCGTGCTCCTGGCCGTTGGCTTTGAACCCTCGCCCGGTGCTACGGGAGAGGGCAGGGTGAGGGTTCTTTTGAGCCGCGGAGTTGCCGTGAATCGCAGCAGATTCCTCGCCCCCGCCCTCTCCCGGGGTACTTGGCGAGGGAGTGAGCATTGCGTCGACCTGCAGTTCGGCGAAGAATTTACGGAGCACGTTTTCGCCTAGCTGCAGGCGGTAGTCTTTCCCGCCGCGGACGTCGGAGATGGGTGTGATCTCGCTGCGGACGGACGCAGCCGCGCGGTCGATCAGCGCGTCGAAGATCGGTTGGCCGATGAGCAGCGATTCGGTTTTGCGGAGGCGGAGGATGTTCGCACCTACGCCGCCGTAGGCGATGTGGATGGATTCAATCACGTCGCCATTGGTGCGCATCCAGAACGCTGCGGAGAACGAGGAAATGTCGAGATCGAACCGTTTGGAGATTTTGTAAAGCCGATACGCATCCCGCGCTGCCGGCAATGGAATGTGAACGGCGGTGATCAGTTCGTCCGGCGTCATCACGGTCTTGCGGTAGCCGGTGTAGAACGCGTTGATGTTGACGCGCCGCGAACCGTTTGAACCCGTCAATTCAATTTCGGCATCCAGCACGTAAAGCCCGGGCATGGTGTCGCCGATCGGCGAGCCGTTGGCGATGTTTCCTGCGAGCGTGGCCGCGTTGCGGATCGGCGGGCTGCCGTGACGCCAGAGCAATCGCGACATTTCCGGCAAATACGTCGCGCAAGCAGCGTCCATCTCGGCCAGCGTAACCAACGCGCCGATGGACAGCGTTTTACCGTCTGCCTGCACGTTTTTGAGCGACGTCAGGCCAGCCAGACTCATCACAACCGTCGGCGTGAGCTTGCCCTTGTTCATCACCACGCCCAAATCCGTCCCGCCGGCGATGACGACGCAACCGGCGTGCCTGGCCTTGAAGGCGACGGCCTCGGTCACGCTCGTCGGCTTGAAGAACACCCGATCCGCGTGCTCGACTCGAACGGACTCGCCGACGGCGGACTTCAACTCGCCCAAAAAACTCGCCGGCGGGTAGAGTTCATTCGCCCGGCGGTGTTTGGCGATATCGGTTTCCACGCCGGCTTTGATAATCGATTCGTATCCCGTGCAGCGACAGAGGTTGCCTGACAATCCCAAGCGCATATCCGGTTCGGTTAGCTTCGGGCTGGTTTCGAGCATCGCGTGCAGCGACACCACAAAGCCCGGCGTGCAAAAGCCGCACTGGCTTCCTTGGCACGTCACCATCGACTCCTGCACGCAGCTGAGTTGACCGGCGTACTTCAGCCCTTCAATGGTGATGACATGACAACCATCGAGCTGGTAGACGTATTGAATGCACGCGGTGACGTTTCGGTACTCCATAGCCTCGCCGGCGGGTTTGCCGATCAGCACGCAGCAGGAGCCGCAGTCGCCTTCGGCGCATACCACCTTAGTCCCGACGAGCTGCCGGTCGTAGCGGAGGAAATCAGTGAGGGACTGGAACAGCTGTTCTCCGTGAACTTCTTCTCGGCGGCCGTTGATGTGGAGTAGAACGTAATCACGCATGATGAGCTGAATCGGAGCGCTGGGTTGTTAACCGAAGAAGTATATCGCGGGAAGCGGGTGGCGTCTAAGGTTTTTGGGGCGCGGGGTTGCAAAAAAGTTGAAGATGCTACCCAAAGTTGAAGAAACTACCCGCTGAAGCGGGCAGACCGGCGGTTTGATGCATAAAAAAACAGGGATGATCCCTGAGGATCATCCCTGTTTATTGAACTCAATCAGTAGGGGCTTACATCCCGCCACCACCGCCACCCTGCATCTGCATCTGGAATTGGATCACCGCAGCGGTGATGCTCTTAACCAGTTGCGTGGGGACGAAGGTATCGATACGGATAGCAGTGCCTTCCGTCCCGGCGCTCACGCCGATCGGCGGTTGATTCGGGGGGATGTTGATCGGCAGGTTCCTGCCCATCGCGGCGGCGTACTTCAAACCGGTCGTGATCAGGTTGTCAACGGACAGGTAGAACACAACCGCCTTTTGCTCAGGCAACGCCGACGACACCAAGGACACCATGTCAGACTTGCCGAGCGTGTCGTCCTTCGTCTTGGCCGACGTAATCATTTGCTGGATGACTTCATCCGGTGCGGCAAGGGCGATAGCGAAGTTATTGTCGTCGATCGAGCCGCTGAGCATCTTCACGCCGCCGGAGCCGTATATCATGGTCATCATTTGCTGCACTTGGGCGGCCTGTGGGTTATTCGGATCGCCGGTGAACTCGGTCACCGTCTGATCGAGTGTCACGCCGTCCACGGTTTTGACTGCGGGTGTGAACGTCGTCTTCTGCTGGATTTCACCGTTCGGCTGAAGGAGATTCATGATCTCCTGCTGGTTTGCCAACATCGACTTCTGAGCTTCAGTGATGGCCTTTGAGTCGCCTTGGATCGTTTCAATGACTTGGAAGATCGAATCCTGCCCGAGCATGCCGGACGGAATGAGCATTCCGAACGTGCCGCCCTTCACACTCGTAGCAAGTTTTTTGGCCGATTCAAAGTAGTCAATAATTTTTTTGCCCTCGTCACCCATCGCCGCCAGTTCCTTCATAACCGGTGCGCTAAAATCAGTGATAATCTGGTTCGTCGCTTCCGGCGAGGTGACCGCGCCGCCGAACGCGATGTACTGGGTGTTCGGCAGGCCATTGACCAGAGCATCCGGACTGTTCTTGAACTTCTTAACCAGATCGCCGCTGTAGGTTCCGGGTTCAAACTCGGTCATCAGTGTTCCGCTGATTCCGGTTTTGACGAACGAAATGCCGTAGGTGAGCGCATTGGCGTCGTTCAGGTATCCCTCGGCCACGTTCATCACCTGGTTGAACAAGGCTTTGACAACTGGAACGTACTTCTCCTTGTCGCCTGGCATATTGCCGGTGATTTCCTGGAGCATGCTCTCGCGCCCGTCCTTCAGTTTCGGCAGCGCCATTTTGCGGACGCCGGCCATGTTGACGTACAGGATGGCGTCCTTGCTCCCCAATTCCTTGGCGGCCAGACCGCCGAGTTTCACGCCGCCGGTCGGCTTCTTCATCAGCACATCTTTACTCGGGCTGATCGCTGCGAACTTGCCCCAGGGAGTGATATACGAATCATCGTTACCGCGGCCGATCTTCGCTTCGGTAAAGTCGCCTTCGGTCTTGGCTTCGGGGAAGTTACCGGTGAAGGCTTTGTAGTCGGTCACCGGAATGAGGATGAGCATCGAGTGCTGATCATCCGCGCCGCTGACGGCGGGATCGATGTAAACGAAGGCGATCTCGCCCTTCTCGTCCAAGCCCTGCTGGATGCCCATCTGTTTCTTGAGCACCGCGAGCGGGTCGGCCAGATCCGGAGACAACTGGTCAACACCCAACTCCTTGAAAAACGCAGCCAGCTTGGTGTTGGTTTCAGCAAGGTTGCGGACCTTGGCAACGACCAGCGCGCCCTCGGGAACCTGATCGAGCACTTGGGAAGCGGCCAATTGCGCCAGTGCGAAAACTGGAATCAGTGCCAGCACAATCCTTCGAGAATAACGCATGAAAACTCCTTGGAACCTGAATGAGACAAACAGCGAGTCAACCGGGACGACACCATCAGCCGCCCCGCGAGCCGTGATATTAGCTTAGACTACCGAAGAATAAAGGGGATAGGAACTTTTACCGGATTTATATCCGCAAGTTCAAGTGCCTACCGCCCGGTCGACTTCGGTAAACGACGTAATCCCATCAGCCACCAAGCGATAGCCGCTCTCCTGAAGACTGGTGAAATTCGTGTCGATCAGTGCCCGCTGCAGATCCGGCAGGTTCGGGCTGCGCATGACGATTTCGCGGAGTTGATCATTCATATTGAGCAATTCAAACACGCACTGCCGTCCGGCGAAACCCGTGCCAAGGCAACGGGGGCAGCCGACGGGTTCGTAAATCTTCTTAACGTCGCCCCAGCGGGCCATACGTTCGATCTGGTTGCCCGTTGGGCGGACTGGTTTCTTGCAGGCCGGGCATAGTTTGCGAACCAGTCGCTGCGCTAAAAGCACCTGCAAGCCCGATGCGACGAGGTACGGCTCGACCCCCAGGTCGATCAGGCGGAACAGCGCCCCGACCGTATCTTTGGAATGCAGCGTGGAAAACACCAGATGACCGGTCATGGCCGACTGCATGGCGGTGCGGGCGGTTTCGGCATCGCGGATTTCGCCGACGAGGATGGCGTCGGGATCTTGGCGCAATACCGATTTCAGCAGCGTCGCGAAGGTATTGTCTTCGGTCACAGGGATTTGCGTCACGCCTTCGATCTGGATTTCCACCGGGTCTTCGATGGTTACGATGTTGCGCTCGCCGGAGTCCATCGACCGCACCACTGCGTACAGCGTGGTGGTTTTGCCCGAACCCGTCGGGCCGACCACGATGATCGAGCCGGATTCCTTCTGGATCGCGTCCTGCACAATCTGGAACATCGGCTGAGCCATGTTCAAATCCCACAGGTACTGCGGGGCACCGGCGGTATCGAGCACGCGGACCACCAACTTCTGCCCGTGCATAGCTGGCGCGAAGCTGACGCGGTAATCCACCCGGCGGTCGGGCAACTTCACGCTGAAGTGCCCCTCCTGAACGATGTTTCGCTGGGCGATGTCGATATCGCAAAGGATTTTAACAACGGCTGTCAGTTTCGTGCCGACTTCCTTACGAATTCGCAGCACTTCCACCATGTTGCCATCGACGCGTGTGCGGATCTGGCAATCATCGGACTTGGGCTCGATGTGGATATCCGACGCCCGGCTGCGGAAGCAGAGCAGCAACAGGTTGCGCAGGATGTCGACAATATCCGGCGCTGCCCCCGGCTTGCGCGCCAGCGCCACCCGGCCGGGGTGGATCACCTGATTTCGGGCGTTCATCAGGCTGATGTCGGTTTCCGTCATCCCCGCATCGGCCAGGCTGCCAGCCATCCGTTGCAGTTTCGTCACGGGGTCGATGTTCGGGTCTTCGATCTCCACCACGTCATCGACGATTTCTTCCAACTCCGCCTCTTCCACGATTTCCGGTTCGGGCTCCGGCAGGATCACGCGGATGCGGGTATTGCCGATGAGGATGACATCGCCGGACTGGAGGACGGATTTGCGGATCGTCTTAGTGTTGAGGTAAGTGCCGTTGCTGGAATTGAGATCGCGCACCACCCATCCCTGCGGCGTCGGCTCGATGACGCAGTGGAAGCGGGACGATTTGACATCATCAAGCACCAGCCGATTATCGGCGTGTCGGCCGACGGTGACCGGCTGCTGGCCGAGCGGCATGAGGCGCTTCGACGCGCCTTCAATGATTTCTAGTTGCGGTGCGTCCATGTGCGTTGCTTGCGTTTGCCGGTCGATGCCGGTCGATGCCAGTCGATGAAGTTTTAGCCTGCGATTTCAACCTTGGGAAACAGCACCTGCCCCGTTCCCAACTGATGACCCGGCGGGAGCGGTTTTCCCAGCAATTGCCCGAGGGTCTTGCCGGTAAGGTCGACCCCAAGCTGCGCCAAACCGGCTGCGGCTTTTTCGGGAAGCAGCGGCAGCAGGCCGACGAGCGCTTGGTAGACGGCTTGGGTCGCAAGGTTAAGGACGGTATCGAGCCTCGCCGATCGCGCAGAGTCTTTCGCCAGCTTGAATGGCGCGGTTGTGTCGATGTAACCGTTGGCCGCCCGGGCGAGTTCGATCGGCAGCAACGCGCATTGCTGCAGTTCGAGGTTGGCGTAGGCGTTTTGCAGATTTTTAGCGAAAGCGGCAAGCGACTTTGAAACGTGCTCGTCCTCGCTAGAGGTTTCGCCAACCGCGGGGAGCACGCCTTGTCGGTATTTGGTGGTCATGTTCAGAACACGGTTGAGCAGATTGCCCACCACGTTGCCGAGTTCAGTGTAAGTGCGGACGAATTCGGTATCCGACCAATCCAGATCGCTACCGAACGGTGCCGCCCGTACGACGTAATAGCGCAGCGCGTCCTGACCGTACAGGCTGATGAATTTCCGCAGCTTGGCGATGTCGACGGTGTTCCCAAGCGACTTGCTCATCTTCTCGCCGTTGGCAGTCCAATAGCCGTGGGCGTAGACGCATTTGGGCAGCGGCAGATCGAGCGCGAACAGCATCGCCGGCCAATAGACGGTGTGGAACCACAAAATGTCCTTCGCGATCAGATGCACATCCGCCGGCCAGAACTGTTTGAATTTACTGTCGTCAGCCGTGCCGTAGCCCAAGGCGCTGATGTAGTTCGTGAGTGCGTCGATCCAGACGTACACCACATGCTCCGGATCGTTCGGCAGCGGGATGCCCCACTTCAGCGTATCCCGGCTGATAGCCAGATCGGTCACGCCGGCCTGCAGCTTACTGATCACCTCGTTGCGCCTGATTTCCGGTCTCAGGAAGCCGGGGTTGTCTTGAATGTGCGCAATCACGCGCGGCACGTACTTGGTCAGCCGGAAGAAATACGTCGGTTCTTTGAACCGCACGAGCGGCTTCTTACTGATGGCGCTTTTAAAGTCGTTCGCCTTAGCGGCGGTTTCAGTAACGAACTCTTCCTGACCCTCGTCGTACCAGCTTTCGTAGCTGCCGAGATAGATGTCGTCGCTGGCTACAAGCTTCCGCACCACTTCCGTTACCGCGGCCTTGTGGCGCGGCTCGGTCGTGCGGATGAAA
Source organism: Tepidisphaerales bacterium (assembly GCA_038229715.1). Lineage (GTDB taxonomy): Bacteria > Planctomycetota > Phycisphaerae > Tepidisphaerales > Tepidisphaeraceae > JANMES01. The sequence goes on from JBBROD010000088.1 coordinate 15,259, forward strand.
TCGTCGTTGCTGATGCCCAACTCTTTCCAGAACGCCTTGAACGACGCGCTGACCCGATCGACCAGTTCCTGCGGCGAAATCCCCTGCTCGGCGGCGGTTTTGGCCATCTTCGTGCCGTGCTCGTCGGTCCCGGTGAGGAAATACGTCGCATCCCCCGTGAGCCGGTGAAACCGCGCTAACGTATCCGCGACGGCTGTGGTGTAATAGCTGCCCAAGTGCGGCTCGGCGTTGGGGTAATAGATCGGTGTCGTGATATAAAAATGGTCGCTCATTGCTGGTTCGATCTTACTCGATGGCGGGGAATTGAACCACGGAGGCACGGAGACACGGAGAAATGCGAGAAAATGTTGGAACAGACCTCGCGCTCAACGCGCACTCCAAACGGGTGACGCGCGAAGCCAATTTTTGTTAGTGTGGCACTGTCCCGATTCAGTGATCGACTGCACATTGGAACGACTACTGGAATGCTAAAGAATCTTCTGAAGACCGACACAGACAAGAATGCATATTCTCACTGAATTTATCCGTGTCCATCTGTGTTCATCTGTGGACGACTAATCTTTTTGCTTCGCCCCGAGTTCTTTCGCGATCTCGCTTTCCAACTCATCGAGCTTGCCGAGTTCGGCCTTCTCAGACGCCAGGACATCCGCATCAATCATGCGGTCAATTTCGGCGTCGCTGACGGCCTCATTACTCGCTTCAGGCGAGATAGAACTGTCCTTCATCGCATCAAGGAACAGGTCCATCCGCTCTTCGAGCGTGCTGGCCTTGGTGACGGCTTTTTCCCAGTCGGCCTGGGTTTTGGTCAGGTCCATCTCCTCGAACGTCCGGCTGATTTCCTTCGCCATCAACGCCATGCTCTCAGCAAACTGCTGGCTGGCGGCGGCTTGTTGCTGGATCAGCATCGCATTCTTGATCGACAACAATTGCCGCTCGAGCATCTTCTTCACGGTCGCCGTTTTCTTCAGCGCGTTGCGGATGAACTGGTACTGGCCGTCGTCGCCGATCTTTTTAGCTTGCTGGGCGTTCTTGATGAAATCCTCGGCGAACTTCTGCTGCTGGCGCACCGATTTTTCAATCGCGCGAACGCCCTGGCGGATTTTCATCTCCCGCTCAATGCGGCGTTCTTCCTTGCTTTTGAACAGTCCCATTGAGGGTCTCACTTCTTTCGCAATGGAGGGATGCTCAGGCCGATCAGGAACGCGCCGATCGACATCCAGAAGATTCCGCGACGAGAGCCGAGCATCACCAAGCCAATCCCGGCTGCCAGAAACGCCAAGCCGAACGCCAGTTTCAGTTGCCCGCCGGTGACGCCGCACATGGCGATCAGCATGCCGATGAACTCCGCCAGGCCGCTTAGGCGCTCGCCGAACCAGCCGCCGATTTTGGCGACGAAGCCGTCTTCGGGGCCGGGTCGGCCGTAGTCGATTTTTTCTGCGGGTTCGCTCATTTCGGTTCGCCTTTCATCCATTTCATGATCCGCCAGACCGGCCAAAGCATCAACCACATCGCCCACTCGGCGGCGTTGTTGCGGTGGAGGTTGGGTTCTTCGGGTTGCATGTCAGTTCTTTTTCGTCGCATGGGCTACCAGCCCATGCCTTTGTTCGGACTCGGGCATGGGCTGGTAGCCCATGCGACAGTAGCGACCTCGCGCCGAACCGCGGGGGCTCACAACTCCTTGATCGACTGCCGCTTCTTCACGGCGGCGTCGGCTTGTTCGAAGGCGGCTTCCTGCTTGACCTTACCGCGATCGACCTGGTCCCACAATTGCATCAGCTCCTGCCCCGCCGAGCTCAGGCCGGCCGACGCGAGCGCGTCGTGATCGGACTGCTCGCCGGCGCCGAGGATTTCGCCCAGCCGCTCCTGGTACATGTCATGAGTGATCGCATCGTCCTCGATCCAGTTAGTGATCCTGGCGACATCTTTATCCGTAATCTGCAGCCGGCCGAGGGCTTTGCCGCGTTCTGTTCCCTCCTTCACC
>JBBROD010000089.1:0-16635 GCA_038229715.1 Tepidisphaerales bacterium
CCTGTCGGCCGAGAAAGAAGAATTGAACATCTCCGCCGGGCTGCAAGATCGCGTGATCCAGTCCTACGAAGGCATGGTCTACATGGACTTCTGCAAGGACCTGGTGCAGAAGCAAGGCTACGGCCAATACATCCCGCTCAAGCCCGCAAAGGTGCCGCCGCTTTATGTTTCGTTCGATCCGAACCGTGCCGAAGTCAGCGACGTGACGCACCGCAATCTGCGTCTGCTGTTTGAGCAGGGAGATGCAACTGTTGTTGGCGCGATGCAGAAATACCGCGACCTGACCGATCGCGGCCACGCCGCCCTCATGGCCGGTGATTGGGAATCGCTGCACCAGATCACCAACGAAAACTTCGACCTACGGAAAACGTTCATGCCCATCGCCATGGAGAACCAGCGGATGGTGGACGTCGCTCGATCGACCGGCGCCAGCGCAAAGTTCGCCGGCAGCGGCGGAGCGATCTGCGGCGTTTACCATAGTGAAGAGCAGTTCCAGCAACTGAGTGCGGCATTGAACAAAATCGGCTGCACGACGATCAAGCCGCAGATTTTCGAGTAAGCGATTCGGCTTCTCGATGTATGCGCGTTCGTGTTAAATAGAGATATGAACATCACCAAAGCCGTTATCCCCGCCGCAGGTTTCGGAACGCGAATGCTTCCTGCTGCGAAAGCGGTCCCCAAGGAACTGTTGCCGATTCTCGATCGGCCGACGATTCAATACGTGGTTGAGGAAGCCGTCGCCGGTGGGATTGGCGATGTGCTGCTAGTCAGCGGCCGCGGCAAAGGTGCGATCGAGGATCATTTCGATCGCTACGGCGAACTGGAAGATCGCCTGAAGGCCGGCGGGAAGGAAAAACTGCTGGAATCACTGGTTTCCTTAATGAAACGCGTGAAAATCCATGCCGTTCGCCAGGCGGAGCAACGCGGGCTGGGCGACGCGGTGAATCAGGCCCGCCACCACGTTAGGAATGAGTCGTTCGTCTGCCTGCTCGGCGACACTATTTTCTCCGGCGACGAACTGCCGACTCAACAGCTTGTCACCGCCGCCAGGAAACTCGGCACCGCCGTCATCGGCCTGGAAGAAGTGCCGGCGGAGAAAGTCGAACGATACGGCATCGTCGGCGGGACGATGATCGAACCCGGCGTGATCAAGATCGACACGCTCGTGGAAAAGCCGACAAAGGAAACCGCCCCTTCGCGATTGGCGATCGCCGCGAGATACGTGTTGACTCCCACGATCTTCGATTGCCTCGATCAGACCAAGCCCGGCAAAGGCGGTGAGATTCAACTCACCGACGCACTCAAGCTTCTTGTGCAACGCGAACCCGTGCATGGCGTCGTGCTGAAATCCAAGCGACATGACATCGGCAACCCGGTGGATTGGCTCAAGACCAACCTGCTGTTCGCTTCGCGCGATGCGGCGTTGTGGTCGCAGATTAAACCGATGATCGATACCTTGATGCAGAAGTGATCGCGCGATCGGAAGACTCTCGAAACGCAAAAAATTATTCACTCGCACGTTGACGCGGAACGAACATCGATTATCTTTAGAGACGTAATCGATTGACGGACCGAAGGCGGTGGCTCCCTTTCGGTCCGTTTTTCTTTCTACACTTTGTCCCGAAAAAGTTATTTTGAAACCGACACAGTCACCATCAGCACGTATGGCGGATCGCTTCTGGCGGAACTCAACTGTTTGGGCGATTCCGCCCCGAGAAAAGTTTTCACATCCTCTAATCGAACGGCCGGCGTTTGTGACGGAGGCAGATCGCGCTCGGCCATCACTACGCCAACGAGTCTGCCGTCGGCCGTGATTAACGGTGCGCCGGCCAATCGTGGGTTTACAGTGAACGCTGCAAACCAATTGCCCGTTGCACTGGGCTTATTAGCCTTGCCGTTCAGCACTTCCGGCCTGGGCGAGAAAATCGCAACACTCGGGAAACCCACGCAACGCACCTCACCGCCGGCGAATGCGTCGGCCAGGTTGATATATGCAAATTTCTTCCCCGCCACGCGAAGCAATGCCAGCCCCGATTTTTCGTCCGCTCGCACGAGTTCGGCCGAAAGCGTGTTGCCCTGAGAATCCTCGAGATTGATAGATTGCGCGTGATCCACCGCAGCGCCGGAGGTAATCAGCAGATCGCTCGCGACCGGAAATGCTGCCGCGTATCGGGTGACGCGCACGCGCGATTCCTTCACTGGCGCCGGCGGTTGCTCGGTGACTGGTTCCGGCGGAGGATTCTGGTCCGCCGGCGGGTTGTGGTCGGTCGGTGGGTTCGCGTCGGTCGGTGGATGGCCGTCAACGGGTACCGGTGGTTCGGTGGGATCGTTGTGATCGGTGGGATCGGTATCTTTTGGCTTGCGTGGCCGGAACGGGCGCTTTTCCTCTTCAACCCGAACGGGCTTCTGCGGCCCGATGGCCACCACCGTCGGCGATTTCGAATCGTTAGGCAACAACGGTGATACTTCCGCCAGCCACGGGAAACCCGGAATCAACGCTCGCTTTTCATCGGCCAATCGCTGGTATTCATTGACCCGAAGTTCGGCCTCCTGCTTGCGGTACGTCGCTTCACGGAATGAGTTGGCCCGCCCCATCGCAGCTTTGCCACGCTCGGCGTTGTAGGATTCACTGGCCGATCGAGCATCGGCCATCGCGGAGTTCAGTTTGGCGGCGGCGCGATCATAATCCGTTACGATCTTATCGCGATCTTTCGATCGTGACTTGTATTCTCGTAAGGACAGCCACTCCACACCCCACCGCCGCTGATCGGGATTGGCGGCTTCGAGTTTCTCCGATGCCGTCATGTAAAACGCGCTGCACTGCGCGAACAGCGGTGCTTTTGAAAACCGCTCGTCATGCGCCGCTCGATCCAGCATCGTGCCAAGAAGGTCGACCAACTCCTGATCATTTTCAGGGTGCGCGATCAGGTAGTCCTTGATGGATTTGATGGACCGCATCAGGTTGATCTTCTGCTTCAGATCGAGCACCGCGCGGTTATACAACAACGCCCGTGGCGCGGCTGATGTGGCGGCGATCTTGTCGAGTATTTCGCCGGCCTTGAAGACTTCACCGGCCTTGTCGTACTTGCCCGCAAGCATGTACGCCACCGCCAAGCCGTGCGCGTTTTGGACGCGCAGCGGATCAACGGGCGTAATCGACTTATCCGTTTTGATCAACTGCTGAGCGTCAAGGAAGGCATCGAGCGATGACTTTAAATCCCGCGCGGACAATGCTGCCATTCCTTGCGAGGAGAGGATTTCAGCCGTCTGATGCCCGGATTTATCCGCTGGCTTGGTAGACGGCATTGCCAGCGCCAGTGAAGCCGTCGCCGCCAACAGCACCACGCGCCCGACGACAAGAGCATCGTTGCGAACCCACTTTACAACCCTGTTTCGCATAGACATTAACCCCACTTTTCCAAATCCAAGTAAACCCCGGACATGAAGGCCCTATTTTTAACCGATTTGACGCGATTTGTTGATAGAAGTTCGCTAACTTTTGCGAAGTTTTTCGATCGGCCGGCCGCTATGAGCACTGGCAGGTGCCTACTTGCGTTTTTGCTGCAGGAAACGCGTCAACTTTTCTGGCGGATAGCAATTGATCACGTCTGCGGCTTTCACCCACCCTCTGCGGGCGACGGCAACACCTAAGTGCATCCAATCGAGTCCTTCCGTGCTGTGCGCGTCGGTGTTGATCGACAGCACACAACCCGCAGCGACGGCGGCGCGGGCGTTGACGTCGTTCAGGTCCAGACGCGGATAGCCACTGTTGATTTCCAGCGCCGTCCCGTTCGCAACTGCGGCGCGAAAGACGCGCTCGAAATCGAGCGGCAGGCCGTCGCGATTGCCGATCAGCCGGCCGGTGGGATGGCCGATGATGTGGACGTACTTGTTGTCGATCGCGCGCAGGATTCGATCGGTCGCTTTGCCCGCTTCCTGTTTCAACGCAACGTGCGGCGACGCCACCACCAGATCGAGTTCCTTCAAAACTTCGTCCTCAAAATCCAAATGCCCATCCGCGAGAATATCCACCTCGCAACCGGCCAGCAGCTTGATGCCTTTGATTTTCGCGCCGGCTTTGTGGATGGCGTCCACATGCTTCAGCAACCGCTCGGCCGACAAGCCGCTCGCGATGACCTGACTCTTGGAGTGGTCGGTGATCGCGAGAAACGCATATCCCTTGGCCTTTGCGGCCTCGGCCATCTCCTCGATGGAATTCTGACCGTCGGAGGCGGTGGTATGCGTGTGCAAATCCGCCTTGATGTCGGCAAGCGTAATCAGCTTGGGCAGCTTATCGTCGCGGGAAGCGTCGATCTCGCCGCGGTCTTCGCGCAGTTCGGGCTCGATATAGCGCAGCCCGAGAGCTTGATAGATGTCGTCTTCAGCTTTTGACGCGACGGGTTTAGCTGCCGGGGCTTCGCCGGTTTTCTTGCCGGACTTTTCGTACTCTGCGATCTTGTACAACCCCCACTCATTCAGCGTGAGCGCGTTGTCTTGCGACAATCCGCGCAGGCGGACGTTGTGTTCTTTCGAGCCTGTGAAGTAGAGCAAGGCCGCGCCGAAATTCACATCGGGGACGACGCGCAGATCGACCTGCATCCCGTCGGCGGTCAGAATGCTGGCTTTGGTGTCCCCTTGCCCGAGGATTTTTTCAACGCCGACGAACTCAGTGAAGGCTTTAGTGACGTCGGCTCCTTCGATCGAGGGTTTGGTGGCGCAGATGATGTCGATATCGCCGATCGTTTCCTTGCGGCGTCGCAGGCTGCCCGCGAGTTCCGCCCGTTTCACGCCGGGGATCGCACGAACGTGATCGAGGAGAAGTTGCCCCGCCTCCATCGCAGGCGGGAGACCTACGCGCCCGCCCGCTTTTTCGAGCAGCGCGATTCCGTCGGCGATCGACTGAATTTTTTTCGCGCCCATTCCCGGCAGTCCCTCCAACTTCCCGGCAGACAGAGCGGCCTTAAGCTCGTCGAGGCTGGTGATCTCCCGCTGCTTCCACAGCAGTGAGATGGTTTTCGGCCCGAGCCCGGGCACCTCCAGCATCGGGATCAGCCCGGCCGGCACGGTGGCGGCGACTTCCACGAAATCCTTGCTTTTGCCGGTTTTCACAAAGTCTTCGATGATCTTTCGGCTAGACGCGCCGATCCCCTCGATCTGATCTAGCGTGCCGGCTTCGGTGGCCTTTCGGATATCGATCGTCATGTCCTTCAGAATCCGGCTGACTTTAGAAAACGCGATACTTTTGAAAACACTCTCCCCGCGGATTTCCATGATCGCGGCGAAGGTTTTGAACAGGTCCGACAGTTCACTATTGATCGACATACGGTTACTTTACTCGACGAAGCGTCAGATCAGGAAGTATTTGTGAGGACCGCCATTGCCGATCGAATCCGTCAAACCTTGGAAGGCCTCTTGGTGCTGGCCGGGCAAGCATTTGCTGCAGCCGTGGAACACCTACGTCTACTTTCGGCGGGCGGTTGAACTTCCAACCAAGCCAACGCAGGCGTTGGTGCGCGTGTCGGCTGACGCGCGGTACACGCTTTACGTGAACGGCCAGCGTGTCCATCACGGGCCGGCGCGGTTTCATCCGGAACACCCATCGTTCGACGTGCTGGATCTGGCACCGCTGCTCGACGCGGGCAAAAACGCGATTTGTGCGATCGTCCACCAGTTCGGCGTGCCGACTTTCGTGGCCAAGTACCGCGACGTCGCGGGCATTCTCCTCGACGGCGAAATCGACTGCGGCGAAACCACCCTCCCGCTCCACACGCCTGATGACTGGTTGCACCTACCCGCCGCCGCTTGGAAAAAGACCGTCGCGCGACGGTCGGTGCAGTTGGGCTTCCAGGAGCACTTCGACGCCGACGCCGACCCCGCCGGTTGGATGCTGCCGGAGTTTGATGCTTCTGCCTGGACCAAGCCGAAGCACGCGGTGAAAGTCGGGGCGCATCCGTGGTTGGAGATGGAATCGCGCATCGTGCCGCTGCTGGCGGATCATCTGGAACAGTTCGCGACTATTCCCGCTACGTTCCATGGGAAAAGCGCGCGCGGGTACAAGATCACCGACGACGTCTACCATTTCCCGCTCGGCGAGACTCGCAAGAAAGACGCTAAGGATCAAATCACCGATCCGCAGGCCATGCTCCGCAATGGCGACGCATTCACCACCATCGCCCCGCCGACCGATGGCGATTTCGTCGCCGTCACGCTCGACTTGGGGACTTACCGCACCGGCCACATTACGCTCGACATCGCCGAAGCGGCCGGTGATGAGATCATCGACGTGATCTACACCGAGCGGCTCGACGACAAGCAATTCGCCTACCTATGGAAGCCCGGCGAGCACTGCGATGTGGCTGTGGCCGACCGATACCGCTGCCGGGCGGGTTCGCAGGCGTGGGAATCGTTTCAATACTCAGGGCTGCAGTATGCGGTCGTGATTTTCCGCAATATCCGCCAGCCGTTGAAGGTGCGGCAGATCGGATTGCGTCAGGTCCACACGGCGGTTGAAGATTTGGGCGCGTTTGAATGCAGCGACAAAATGCTCAATCGCATTTGGGCTCTGTGCCGCGAGACGCAGCGGAATTGTATTTTTGATAGTTTTGTCGATTGCCCCTGGCGCGAGCAGGCCCAATGGTGGGGAGATGCCCGCGTGCAGGCCCGCGTGACAATGACCGCGTTCGGCGATACCAGCCTGCTCGAACGCGGCATTCGGCAAGTGCGTCAGTCACAAACGCCCGACGGTGCGACGCACTCGCACCCGCCGAGTGATTGCCCGCATTTTCTGCCTGATTTTTCGCTGACGTGGGTCGATTCGATCCTCGACTTTTACGACTACACCGGTCGGAAGGACATCCCAGCCGAGTGCATGGCGGCGGTCCATCGCGTGATGGAGTTTTTCGCGCGTCACGAGGCCAAGGACGGGCTGGTCGATCGATTCGACGGGTTCTGGCTCTTTCTGGACTGGGCCAATCTCTACAAGGGCAACCTCAGCAGCGTGTTGAATTTGTACTACCTCCGCACACTTCGATCTGCGGCAAAGCTCTGCCGCATCACCGGCGATCCGAAAATGGCAGTGTATGAGTCGAAGGCAATAGCGCTCGCGACGACCATCGAACAGACGTTCTTCGACCCGACTGCCAAGCAGTGGAACGAAGGCTTCGACGTCGAAAAAAACGAGCCCGTCGCCAAGCTCTCGCAGCACGCGGCTACGCTCGCGATTCTGCTCGGCCTGCAGTCTGATTCGCACGCAGCGATCGCGAAGGACGTGCTTATTAAATCGTCGATGGGCAAACGATCGGAAGTCACGCCGGCCTCATCATTTTTTCACGCGTACGTTTTGGAGGCGCTCAATCAGCTTGGCCTGCAGAAGGAAGCGGTCAAAATCATCCGCAAGCTCTGGGGCGAGATGCTGGACAAAGGCGCTACCGCCTGCTGGGAGGGATTTGGCGGGAACGAAAGTCGCTGCCACGCATGGTCGGCGTCGCCGTTGTATCACCTGACCGAACAAGTGCTCGGCATTCAGCGACTTTCCCCCGGCTGGGCTAAGGTGCAAATCGCCCCCAACCTCTGCGGGCTCGATTTTGCGCGCGGCAGCGTGCCTACGCCGTTCGGCATCATCAAGGTGGAGTGGGAACACGCCGGTGATGACGAATTGGCGGTGAAGGTCGATCTACCCGAGGGGATCGAAGCGGAATTCATCGCCCTCAACGGCACGAAGCGGGCGTTGTCTGCGGGGATTCAGGAATTCAGCGCGTAGCATCTACCGCTCCCAACGGAAAAGATTTACCACGGAGTCCACAGAGGCACACAGAGGAACACAGAGGAACACAGAGATTCATAGATTTGGCTTTCGCTGTGAATCTCTGTGTTCCTCGGTGGACTCCGTGGTTAATTCTTTTTCTGATTCAAGAGAGTAATCCGGTGCATCGGCACGTCCTTGGCACCCAAAGCGTACTTGTACGGATACTGGCCGCGAAGCAAATCAATCTTCATCTGTCCTTTGGCGATCGCTTCTCGGAAGACCATGCCGAACAGCACAATGCCCGGGCTCCATTCGGCCAAGTCGTGGTCCATCGCGCCGCACCAGAGGATTTGGTGCGTCGCGGTCGGCAGTGCGATCACGCAGGCGGCGAGCTTGTGCTGAAGGAAGAGCTGATACACGATCAACCGCCCGCTCTCGATCAACGCCGGTGCGGCGAGTTTGAAGTGCGGGCGGAACAGCCATTTAGCCTTGCGTCCCTTGCCGCCGCCGCTGGCTTCCATCAGGTGGAAAACGTCTTTCAGCGCGTGTTCCATCGATAATTTGGATTTGCTGGTGACGAGTTGCGCGCCACCCCTTACCTCAGCCTTACGGATTTTGCGCCGGAGTTCTTTGCGGTCGTGTCTGTCTAGCGTAGCCAGATAGGCCTCCCACGTTGGCGCGAGGGGAATGGTGGTTGCCGTGCTGACTGCTTCATCAACCACCTTGAACCCCGTGCTGGCGGGCATGTGTGACAACTGATCGCGGCAGATGGAATCTTCGGCGACCAGATCAAACGAAATCGACGCCAGCGAGCGACCGGCAAACTGGCGGACGCTTTCGAGGATCGCCCGCCAAGTTCCGGAGGCGTTCTCGGGGTCGACCAGCGGCTGAAGATAATCGGTGGTCAAATGCCCCGGCGTGTGCCAATGGCCTCGGCTGCCTCTCTGCAACGGAACAACCGCCAGCAGGCGGTCGGCCTGATGAACGGTGACCAATCGAAGCGTGCCCAGACTGTCGGCGAATCGGGCGATCGCGCTCTGCCAATGCGGCGACTGAAACGCCGTCGCACCGGGAATTTGCAGAGACAGTTTGTCCCAATCGCGCATGAGCTTGAAGCACGACGGCCAATGTCGGTAGTACCGAACCACCCGGTCATGCGATTCAATCTGCATGACGGCCGAGCGGTTAGGAAAAATCGGCAGCAGCAGCGGCGGGATCATTTGAACGCCGTACCCCACGTAAGCCCAAGCGCGAGCGAGTTTTTCGCGCAAGCTGCGGTCGTGGTGATGGACTGAGATCGGCGAGGCCAAATCAACTTCCCTTATCGTCTGCCGGGTGCGTTACATGCTGACTATACTTGATTTATCGACTCTTCCGAAGGATCACTTTGGCAGTTATCCACCGGCGGTTGACGAGGCGGTTTCACGTCGTATAACCCGGTGTCGGATTCATCACGGAGGATCGGTTCATGGCCTCGCCCTCATTCGTTCACCTGCACGTCCATACGCATTATTCCCTGCTCGACGGCGCCTGCCGGGTGACCGATCTGGTCAATCGGACCAAAGAACTGGGGATGGATTCCATCGCCATCACCGACCACGGCTGTATGTACGGCGTGGTGGAGTTCTACAACGAGTGCAAAAAGGCGAATATCAAGCCCATCGTGGGGATGGAAGCGTATATGGCCCCGGGAGATCGCCGCGAGCGATCGACACCGGGCGGCAACGCGGGTGAAGCCGCATTTCATTTGATTTTATTGGCCCAGAACCGCGAGGGGTATCAAAACCTCATCAAGCTCTCGTCACTCTCCTATCGGGAAGGATTTTATTACAAGCCGCGAATCGATAAGGAAATCCTTCGCCAATACAGCAAGGGATTGATAGCCACCAGCGCCTGCCTTGGAGGCGAGGTGGCCAGCGCGTTTCTCAAACGCGACATGAAATTCGCCAAGCAGACGGCCGAGACGTATATCGACATCTTCGGCCCCGATAAATTTTTTATCGAAGTGCAAAAGCACATCCCGGAGCAGGACCAGGTCAACCCTGAACTGGCCTCCTTGGCCAAGCGGCTTGGAGTGGGATTGGTCGGGACAAACGATGTTCACTTCCTGAAAAAGGAAGACCACCACGCCCACGACTGCCTCTGCTGCATCAGCATGGGCCGGCTGGTGGCCGATGAGGGTCGGATCAAATACCCGACGCAGCTTTACCTCAAAAGTCCGGAGGAGATGAAGGAAGCGCTGTCAGGTTTTGACGACGCGATGGAAAACACCGTTCGCGTCGCGAAGATGATCGATCTTGATCTGGATTTCTCCAAACGCTTCTCGCCGGTCTACAAAGTGCCTGTCGACAAACTGAACCGGGCCGGCCAATTAAGTGGCAAATCCGGCGGAGCGACTTTGAAAGATGACGAGTTGTATCTCCGGCAACTGTGCGACGAAGGCTTAGTGTGGCGTTACGGAACGAAAGATGTGTCTCAAGACATCCGCGAGCGCCTCGATTATGAGCTAAAGATAATCTGCATGAAGAACTTCTGCAGTTACTTCCTGATCGTTTGGGATTTCTGCAACTATGCACGCGATAACGGCATCCCGGTCGGCGCACGCGGATCGGGCGTGGGCACGATGGTCGGCTACTTGCTGGGTTTGTGTAACGTCGATCCGATTCGCTTCGGCCTGCTGTTTGAACGATTCATGGACCCGAGCCGCAACGAGATGCCTGATATCGATATCGACATCTGCCAGAACGGCCGTGGCCGGGTGATCGATTATGTCCGTAAGAAATACGGGCACGTCGCCCAGATCATCACCTTCGGCACGCTCGCCGCAAAGGCGGCATGCAAGGATGTGGGCCGCGTGCTCGGCGTTCCGCTGGCGGAGGTGGATAAGCTCACCAAGCTCATTCCCGGTACGCCGGGCATGACGCTGGATAAGGCGATGAAAGCCACGCCCGAACTGGCCGATCTGTACAAGAACAATCCGGTCATCACCAACGTTATCGACATCGCTAAAAAGCTTGAAGGCCTCTGCCGCAACGCCGGCGTTCACGCTGCCGGTGTGATCATCGCCGATCAGCCGCTGGACGACGTCATCCCGCTCTGCAAAGACAAGGAAGACAACGTCCTCACCCAATTCGAAGGCCCGATCAGCGAAAAGTGCGGCCTGTTGAAGATGGACTTCCTCGGCCTGCGAACGCTCACCACGCTCGTCCGCTCGGTCGATCTCGTCAAACAGACCAAGGACGTCGAAATCGACATCGAAAAAGTCGACTTCGGCGACAAAAAAGTTCTCAGCCTGTTCTGCCGTGGCGAAACCAAAGGCGTCTTCCAGTTTGAATCCGGCGGGATGCAAGACCTGCTGATGAAAATGGCGCCCGATCGCCTCGAAGACCTCATCGCCGCCAACGCGCTCTACCGCCCCGGGCCGATGGAACTGATCCCCACTTACTGCAACCGCAAGCACGGCCGCGAAGCAGTGCCGAGCGTTCATCCGATCATGGACAACATCCTGAAAGAGACTTACGGCATCATGGTCTATCAGGAACAGGTGATGCAGATATTCAACCAGCTCGGCGGGATCGAGCTCGCCAACGCGTACAAGCTCATCAAGGCGATCAGCAAAAAAACCACCGACGTGATCGCCAAGTTCAAGCCCGACTTCATCAAGGGCACGATGGGAAATGGCGTCAGCAAGGAAAAGGGCGAGGAAATCTTCGACCTCATCCTGAAGTTCGGCGGGTATGGCTTTAACAAATCACACTCCACGCGATACGCGATCGTGGCGTTCCAAACCGCATACATGAAATGCTACCACCCGGTGGAATACATGTCGGCCGTGCTGACGTTTGAAATGGGATCGACGGAAAAAGTGGTCGAGTACATCGAAGAATGCAAACGCCTCACGATGCCCGACGGCACGCGCGGCGTGAAGGTGTTACCGCCGGACATTAATGTATCGGATAAGGATTTTACGCCCGTCTATGTGGATGAAGACGTGCCCAAGGGCAAACGCAAGGCCGCCCCGCGAAAGGTGGGCGTGATCCGCTTCGGCATGATGGCGGTGCGCGGCGTGGGCGAAAAAGCCGTCGAGGCTGTCGTCGAGGAACGCTCAAAGTCCGGGAACTTCACCAACCTGTTCGATTTCTGCGAGCGGGTTGATTTGCGTACGATGTCCAAATCAACGATCGACGCGCTGATCAAGTGCGGCGCGTTCGCCGGCTTCAACGCCAAGCGGGCGCAGTTGCTGGCCGTGCTGGATTCCGCCGTCGAAGCCGGCCAGCAGATTCAGAACGACAAGCGATCGGGGCAGATGGCGATGTTCGGCACCGCCCCATCGGCCGGCAACTCGCCACGAGCGACCAACATCGGCCTGCCCGATGTGGATGAATTTGCCCCGGCTGAATTGCTGAAGTTTGAAAAGGAGCTTCTCGGCTTCTACATCACCAGCCACCCGCTGAATGAGCATCAATCCGCATTAGAGAGATACACCACCGAAAGCACCCGGGAGGCCTCTAATCGATCCGAAGGCAGTGAGGTGATGATCGGCGGGATGATCAGCCGGGTGAAAAAGATCATCACCAGGAACGGCCGCAGCGCCGGCATGCCGATGGCGATCATCACGCTGGAAGATCTGGACGGCCAGATCGACGCGACCGCGTTCGCCGAGACGTTCGCGGAAATCCAGCAAAAGTACCCCACCGCCGTCGCCGCGGAGAGCATCGTGTTCGTCCGTGGCAAGGTGGACAAAAAGCGCGAGACGCCGAGTCTGCTGATCAACGAGGTGATCCCGATCGAAGACGCCGTCAACCGCCTGACGACCGGCGTGATGCTCAAGCTCGACCCGACCAAGCATTCGGCCGACATGCTGCCGCAGATCAAGCCGCTGCTGCAGAAGTACAAAGGCAATTCCGAAGTCTACTGCCAAATCCCCAGCCCGGCCGGCACGGTGTCGATCCGCCTCGACCGCAGCGTCGGCGTCCGCCCGACCAAGGCGATGGAAGAAGATCTGCAGATGCTACTCGGCAATGACGCAGTCCAACTCCTCGGCGCCGGCACGAAGCGCATCAAGCGGCTGGAGCAGCAGCGGCTATTCAAGTCCGATGAACCACTTCTCGAGTCCCTTGAATCGACGGTGATGGCATCAGACGACCTCGTCGCAGCAACCATGGACGCGGAGATGGCGGAAAGCAATTGAGTTTAGGTGTTGAACCACCCGATGAACAACCGCTAAGCTGCGTGACAAAATCCGGGCACTGAATCTCGAGTGGCTTCGCCATAAACACCTGTCGTAATTTAACTTATATATTCTAATCTGCCCCGCCGATGCCCTGTCGCGATGGAGGCGAAAGTTGATTCTTCGGCCCGTCGCCGCTATATTCGCTTGGTTCATCGTTGCCCGTCGGTAGGTCTTGCGGCGCATCGACTTATATTCCAATCTGAGTTGGGATTGGCCCCCGGTTAAAAGTGCGGCGGGTTGTACTGCCGCTCGCGGGCTGGCTGTTGGTTTTTTGATCCGGCCTTTCTGAAACGCCCGCGCCGCTCATTTCATCGGCGAGGCCCAAGATAATGAGGGGGATGTTTTTTTCCTCTTCCATCACCCGAGGTGCATTTGGCTGACATGTCTCGATCCTCCGACTCCGCGAACTTCGACGCCCGAAGCAAAGTGCTTCTGGCTACCGATATCGTGCAGTTGATCGGGCAGACCGTCGCCCTCAAGCGCCGCGGGAAGGACCACGTCGGACTTTGCCCGTTTCACCAGGAGAAGACTCCTTCGTTCCATGTCGATGCGGGCAAGCAGGTCTTCTACTGCTACGGCTGCAAGGCCGGCGGGACGGTGTTTGATTTCGTTATGAAACGCGACCGCGTCGAATTCATCGACGCACTCAAAACGCTGGCCGAGCAAGCCAATATCGAACTGCCCAAGTACGGCGGATCGAAGGAAAAGTCCGGCGAGAAGCAGGTGCTGCTGGAAGCCCACTCCGCCGCCTGCTCGATCTTTGAAAATTTATTGGCCGATCCGAAAATCGGTCAGCCCGCGCGGGATTATCTTACGCAGCGCGGGTTCAACGCCGAGTCGATCAAGGCGTTCCAGATCGGCTACGTGCCCGACGGCTGGGACAATCTCACCCGCAGCCCGCTGGTGCGGAAGTTCCCGCCGGCGATGCTTGCGCTCGGCGGATTGGTCAAGCAGCGGCAAGGCGGCGACGGCGTGTACGACACGTTCCGCAACCGTCTGATGTTCCCCATCCGCGACGAAAACGCCCGCATCATCGCGTTCGGCGGGCGCGTGATGCCCGGCTCGGAAGACCCAGCCAAATACCTCAACAGCCCGGAAACGCCGCTGTTCAGCAAAAGCCGCTGCGTTTTCGGGATCGACCTCGCCCGTAAGCGCATCGTCGAAACCCGCACCGTCGCGGTGGTTGAAGGGTATACCGACGTCGTGATGGCGCACCAGTACGGCTGCAGCAACGTCGTATCGATCCTCGGGACGGCGATGACCGATCAACACCTGCAGATATTGCGTCGGTTCGCCGACCGCATAGTGCTGCTCTTCGACGCTGATACGGCTGGAGATACCGCTGTCGATCGCGCGGTCGAACTGTTCCTGCAACAGCCGGTGGAAATCGCGATCGCGTCAATGCCCGAAGGCGTCGACCCGGACGAATTCCTGATGCAGAACGGCCAGGAAGCCTTCGACGCGCTGCTGGCGAAAGCTGCCGATGCGTTAACGTATAAATGGAAGCAGTTGCTGCGTCGATTCGCGGAAAACGACGACCTGACCGGCCGGCAGAAGGCGGTCGAGCAATACCTGTCATTGCTCGCCAGCGCCTGCGGTTCCGGTCCGGTTGATTCACTCCGCTGGGGGATGGCGCTGTCGCAGGTTGCAAAGCTGACGGGAATCCCTGAAGTCGAGTTGAATAAAAGGTTTATGACGGCCACGCGGAGGCCAAAATATTATCCGACCGCGTCCCAAAACACGGGGCATAATACGGATGCGTTGGCTGGCCAAGAGCAGCAATCCGTCAAAAGGATCGGCCCGCTGACCGCACAAGATCGGGCCGAGCAGTGGATTTTAGGAATCTTACTGAACCAGCCCAAAATGTGGCAAAAGGTGCAGAAGGACGTTCATTTCGAGCAGTTTGTCGACGATCTCCGTCGCCAGCTTGCTGAAAGGTACTGGGATCATCAACGCCATGAAGGCGAGGCGGTACTAAACGAATTCCTGGGTTACCTTGACCAGCCTGATCTGGTAGAGTTGGCGATTCGGCTGTCGAACGAGGCGGATACGCTCGGCGATGTCGACAAAGCGCTGACGGACGCCATCGGGCATCTGAAGCAGACTCAGGGACGGCTGCAAGAGCGAAAACTCGTCGCCGACCTGCGTCGAACGCCCGACCAGCCCGGTCAGCCCGGTGAAGCCGCGAACGAAATCGACCTGCTCCGCCAACTGCAGGAACGCGCCCGAACGCCGGATTTGAAGCGCGTGTGATTGGCGGTCTGGCCGCTTTAGCGGGTAGATGCAAACGGTGCTACCCGCAAAAGCGGGCAGACCGGTCCTACAATTAAATAGCGAGTGTCCAGCATTGATCCCCCCGCGTTACAGGGGTCGGGAATGTCCCCGACGGCCTTGGCTCCGGAGGTTGATGTTGTGTGAGTTGCCGACGGATGGTCTGTCGGCCCCCGCGATGTTTTCGCGGGGAACCCGCTGCCAGCGGGGATTAGGATTAGCGTCATTATGAAGGAAACTTCCACCAGCATCGAAAGTCCGCTCATCGGGTCCGGCTCTCAGGAAGAGGCCGACCTGCGCGTCAAAATTCTGCTCGAGATGGGCACCAGCCGCGGCTATCTCACGTACGAAGAATTGAACACCAAGCTGCCCGACGAAGTGGTTTCGCCGGACAAGCTCGACAGCCTGTTGATGATGATCGACGAGATGGGCATTAAGCTCATCGACGAATCAGACATCGCCGATTTCAACGCCAAGCCCAAGAGCCGCAAGACGACCGCAATCGCTTCGGTCTCCATCGCAAGCGTGGTGGGCAGCGCTACGCTGCCTGCCAAGAGCAAAGGCGAAACCCCCAAGGGCGAAGATGGCGAAACCATCGTCGACGAGGACGAAGACGAAGAAGAAATCGACATGAACCTGGAGAAAGAACTCCAGGAAGCGTCGACCAAGCGCATCGACGATCCCGTCCGTATGTACCTGACGCAGATGGGCGAAATCCCGTTGCTCACGCGAGAGCAGGAAATTGCCCTCGCTAAGAAGATCGAAATCACCCGCAAGATTTTCCGCAGCAAGGTGCTGGAAAGCGATTACTGCTTGCAGAGCGCGGTAGAAATTCTGCAGCAGGTCGATGACGGCGATCTGCCGTTCGACCGCACGATGAAGATCAGCACCGCCGAAGACCAGGCCGACAAAGGCACGATCGGCCAGCGCATCCCGCTCAACCTCGGCAGCGTCCGCGCGATGCTTACCCGCAACCGCAACGACTGGGACGCCCTCCGCAACGCCGGCAAGAAGGAGGAAGAAGACCTCCACATGGCGATCCGTCGCCGCCGCCGTCGCAGCGTGAAACTGCTGGAAGAGCTTTCGCTCCGCACCAGCAAAGTCACGCCGCTGATGAAGAAATTGGCGAGCATCAGCACCAAGATGGTGGAACTCGAGCACCGCATCGAAGAACTCAAGAAGATGCGCGACCCGGGCGAAGACCTCGAAGTCTGCCAGGAAGAATTGGCTGGTCTTGAAGACCTCGTGCTTGAAGGTGCCCAGGACCTGCACAAGCGCGTGGTGCAGATCCGCAAAATCTACTTCAAGTACGAAGACGCCAAGCGCAAACTCTCCGGCGGCAACCTCCGCCTCGTCGTCTCCATCGCCAAAAAGTACCGCAACCGCG
>JBBROD010000090.1:0-16409 GCA_038229715.1 Tepidisphaerales bacterium
TCAGTCCTCAGTCCTGAATCTATGGCCAAAGCCTGCAAAAAATGCGATCCGCATGAAATCTGCGAAGAATGCCCGGAGTGGATCTTCACGCTGGCTGATCTGATCATGTGCATGATGGGGTTGTTCGTGATCCTGTGGGTGCTCAAGCCCGGCATGACGACGCCGCCAACGCCGACATCGGCTGGCGCATCTCAGTCGGTCAGCGAATTCGATATCGACATGGCGCTGTTTACCCACGGCTTCGGCGGCACGCAGTTCGATGAGCACAGTTCCAACCCCGTAGTGCAGGAAATTATCCGCAGGCGCAAGGGTAAGGGCGAAGGCGGCGAGACGACCATCAAGCGCGAAACCCCATCGGGCACGGATGAACAAAGCACCACGGTGCGTCAGGGCAAGCAGGCCGTCGTCGGCGGGCGGATTTTGTTCGATCCCGGCGCGACGCGATTCTCCGCTGAAACCGTCCGGAGCCTCGACGAGATCGCCAAGATCGTCCGCGGGCACCGCAACATCATTCTCGTCAAAGGCCACACCTCACTCGACGACCTACCCGAAGATGCGTCGGCTGAGGAAAAGATGGCGCTCTCGCTGCAGCGGGCGAAATCTGTTGCCGACTACCTCACCAGTAAAGGCGTTGAGCCGGAGATCGTGCGGGTGCAAGGTTGCTCAACGTTTGAGCCGGTCAAACAGCGTGCGTACTCGCCGGACGCGCTGCAGATGAATCGCCGGGTGGAGGTTACGTCAACGTCAAACCTGGTAGAGGAACTGCAGGACCGCCCCTCGGCCGCGAGCAAAGCCCCCGGCGAGACGGGCAAGGAATCGCCGGCCGATCAGAAACCCGCTGAGCCGCACGGCGCTGCTCCCTCACACGATCACGCCGCCCCCGCCGCCCACGGCGGACACTAATTATTGCTTGGGCGCGGGCTCGACGATCACCACCTGCTGCGGGTTTTGGATCACTATTTCCAGCCGTTCTTTCACCTTATCGCCCTTGGCGCCGTACGGTTCGATCTTGCCGGTGATGCGGATTTTAGCGCCCGTCCAGTGAGCGGCTGCATCGCCGCCGAACTCGGCGTCGAGCTTTTCCTTGTTCTTTAAGAACGCTGCGGCTTGCAATCCCCTGTCGCGATCTGCGTCCTTGAAAAAGACGTTCAGCACCTTGCCGCTCTTGCTCCACGCGGCTTTTTCAACCACGCCTTCGACCGTTACAAACTCACCCTTTTTAGCGGCGATGGCATCGGTGTCGGTCGCCTGGATTAGTGCCGGCTGCGTCGACGGTTGAGTGGTCGGTGCGTCCTCCGCCTGGCCGACAACGGCGCACAGCAGCACCAACAACGACGCAGCGATGTGGGAACGATTAAGCATGTGATCTCCAGAGGGAAGAGCCAGTTAACTACATGGTGATTGTCCCGCAAACCGAGTTCGGTGCAATCGAAACGACTTACGGGTAGTCGGTCAGTTTGAAAAGCTCGACCGTACCACGGGCCTCCGGCCCATGCCAGCGATTTGGAAATAGCCAAGGACGTTCATTTTCTCAGGTTCTAACGCTATCAGCACGGGCCGGAGGCCCGTGGTACGGTTGAGTGCTCCAAGCGAAGCGTTGCATGATATTTCAGACCGGCCCATTACGAACCTACGCGATAGGCTCTAAAACACTGCGATTTCAAACACTCGCGCTTCCGGCACGCCGTTGGTTGCGGTCACTTCGAGTCTCATCGCTTTAGCGGACGTAGCAGCGTCGAGCTTGATCACGCGCTTGCGGCTGTAGTTGCCGGCGACCGTCGCCACGGGCTTGCCGTCCAGCAGCACGGCAAAATCGCGAACCGTTTCCGGCTGCGGGCCGCGGACCATCTTCTTCGTGTTCCCGTCGCTCGGCGTGAGCATCAGCTCGCGGGTGAAGCATGTGTCGAACGTGAGATGAATCTCGCGAACGTCGACCGCCGTAGGCCAAGTCAGTTCGATCCACTCCTTCCCGCCGGCCGCGATCGGTTGGCTCGTCCAGCGGTGGCTCTTGATCAAATCGGCGGTCTTTGAATCGACTTCGTCGCGACGACGCCCATTCAGGACATTGGCCGCCGGTGATTCTGGCGTATCGCTGCTCGCGGTGACTTTAGCGTCACACGCTTTGCTCTTAGGCGTAGGGCCGTTGAGGATCAGCACGTCGTTGTACTGCAGCGTGCGTTGCAGCGTCAGCATGCGGACCGGGTCGCTGGAGATTTTCGCGGGCGTGATTTTATCACGCACGCACTGCGCCATCGCCGTCCCCACCGCCTCCCCGCCGACGGCGCAGGTGGCCATCACGCGCGTGCTGGCAAATCCAACATGCGTAGCACTGATGTTGCGACCGGCAAAGAATAAATTCTCAATGTTCCGCGAGTAGTAGCAGTGGAACGGAATGCCGTACACGGTTTTCCCGTGCGTCGGCGTGTAAGGCGGCTCGTCGACTGCGTCGATTCCCCTGATCGGATGCAAATCGATCGCCCATCCGCCGTACGCCACCTCGTCCACGTGCGGCTTGGCGTCGAGCACGTCGTGCTGCGTCAACATGTGCGGCCCGATGAATCGGCGGCTCTCACGCTTGCCGGGGATCGCGCCGATCCAGTCCAGCGCCCAATTCGCGCTATCGGGATAGTGGCCGGAGTTCTTCACGTAGTTCCACACGCCCAGCGCAATGCTATACAGCTCGTGGCGAATGGTGGTGGCGTTGTCTTTGATCGAATCCAGGTGCCCGCCCCACTCGATCCACCAGAAGCCGTACTCCCAACTGTGAATGCTGCGCCCGACCTTCAACATTTCCGGCGTGAACTTGCGCACCCAAGGCGGCGCGACAAACGGCACGGCGTGATCGAGCTTGCGGCTGGTGACCAGTATCGAACTGCCCAGCGTGTGCGCATCATCCACCGCTGGCGCGAGCGGCTCGTTGTGACGTTCCGCACTCTCGCGGCCGATGCGGAAATCCGCACCGGCTTCAAACCCTAGTCGCCCGTCGCCGGTGCAGTCGGCGTACATTTTGGCGCGGATCGTAAAACTGTCTTCGGTCAGATGTCGCACTGCACGGGCCGCAGTAATCCGGCCCGGCTTGCCGATAAACTCGTACAACCGCTCCGTGCGCGGCGGGCGCGCGGAAAGGTCCATCGCCGATCCGTCGCCTTCAATATCCGCGCCCACAACGTCGGTATCAAGCATCAGCGTGATGTTCGGCTCGGCGATCACCTTCTCATACAAAATCACGTCCCACAGCGGATAGCAGCGCTCGGGATTGCGGACGGCGTCTTCAAGGCGAAGTTCTTCGATCAGCCCCGACTCGCGCCAGCCGCGGTGCTTGCCGTGACGATCCGCCCCGACGATGTGCATACGGATTTCGCTCGACGCGTTCCCGCCAAGCACGGAGCGATCCTGACAGAGAACGACCTTCGCGCCCCCGCGAGCAGCGGCTATCGCCGCACAAACGCCCGCCATCCCACCGCCGGCCACCAGAACGTCGCAATCGATGATGTGATGCTGCATGGAAACCTCTGATTGCAAATCCTCGTGACGCGGGCCATCGAAGATGGCCTATTTGTCCACGGTCGAAAAACGGCCATCTTCGATGGCCCGCGTCACGAATTTTGCTTGTAGAGTTAATCCGCCACACGGCCGGCGGAAGGACTCGTTCAGCCGGTCGCTCGATCAGATATCAAAATACATACAAAACTCATACGGATGCGGCCGGGTGCGGATGGCTTCTACTTCGTTTTCTCGCTTGTATTTGATCCAGTAGTGGATCACGTCGGCGGTAAAAACGTCGCCCTGCAGTAAAAAGTCGTGGTCGCGTTCGAGCGCGTCGCAGGCCTCGTCTAATGAGGACGGGGCGGAGCCGATTTTCTCGTACTCGGTGGCGGTGAGCTTGTAGATGTCCTTGTCCAGTGGTTCGCCGGGGTCGATCTTGTTCTGGATGCCATCGATTGCGGCCATCGTGATGGCGCTGAACGCGAGGTACGGGTTGCAACTGCTGTCGGGGCTGCGGAATTCGATGCGCTTGGTGTTCGGATTATCGCTGTACATCGGGATGCGGATCGCGGCTGATCGGTTGCGGCTGCTGTAGACGAGGTTGACCGGGGCTTCATAGCCCGGCACCAATCGCTTGTAGCTGTTGGTGGTGGGATTGCACAACGCGCACAGCGCAGCGGCGTGTTTGAGGATTCCGCCGATGGCGTATAGGCCCATCTGGCTGACGCCGGCGTATTTGTTGCCGGCGAAGAGGGGTTTGTCGTCCTTCCACAGGCTGAAGTGCACGTGCATGCCGCTGCCGTTATCGCCGAACAGCGGCTTGGGCATGAACGTGACCACCTTGCCGTGCCGCGCGGCGACGTTTTTGGCGACGTACTTGTACATCATTACGTTGTCGGCCATCGTGACCAGTTCCTGGTAACGCATGTCGATCTCGCACTGCCCGCCGGTGGCGACTTCATGGTGGTGCGCCTCGACGGGGATTCCCATCTCCATCAGCGTGGCGACCATTTCGCTCCGCAGATTCTGCATCGTGTCCATCGGCGGACAGGGGAAGTAGCCTTCCTTCTGGCGGACCTTGTAGCCGAGGTTGGCCGGGTCCTCATCGCCGCGGCCCCAGATGCCTTCGCGACTTTCAACCTTGTACTTGGCGAAGTTGATGCCCTGATCGTAAAAAACGCTATCGAAAATAAAGAACTCCAACTCCGGCCCGAAGTTGGCGGTGTCGGCGATCTTGGTTTTCTTCAGGTACGATTCGGTCTTGCGGGCGATCGATCGCGGGTCGCGGCTGTACTCTTTTTTGGTGATCGGGTCGCGCACGTCGCAGATGATCGTCAGCGTCGGGTGCTGCATGAACGGGTCGATCCGCCCGGTTTCGGCCACCGGCACCAGCAGCATGTCGCTCTCGTTGATCGCTTTCCAGCCGCGGATGGAGCTGCCGTCAAAGCCGAAGCCGTGCTCGAAGCTTTCGGGCGTGAATTCGGTGATCGGCACGGTGGTGTGTTGCCACAGGCCGGGGAAGTCCATGAAGCGAAGGTCGATGAACTGGATTTTTTTCTGCTTGCAGGTCTGAATCAATTCGCGTGGGGTCATGACGATCTCCTGATTGAATATCCTATCGGCCCGCGACCGGCGGAGCGAGCGCGGGGCAATCGACAATCGCCGATCCGGTTCTATAATCCCGATTCACGTTTGTTTCAGTATTGCATCCGGCCGGCCGGGAAGGAGTCCCTCTAGTGCGTCTTGCGGGTTTGGTTATCGCGACAGCTTTGATGGCGATAACGGCACCGGCGGCGCTGGCGCAGGTGTCGGCCGACTCAATGCTCCTGCAGGGCGCCGCCGCCTCTACGTGGACCGACGGCGACACCAACGTCATTCAACTCACCGGCCCGATCACGATCGACCTCGATCGCACAAAGCTGACCGCGGATAGCGCCGTTATCTGGCTTCGAAGCAACGGCGGCGCGGCCGGCGATCAGCAGAGCGCTGAAGTGGCGCTGATGGGCAACGCCGTCGTCAAGCAAGGCGAAGCCACCCGCAGCGGCGGCACGATGTTTGTCACCGCGAGCGTTCGCGGCGCGATCCGCATCACCGCGGCCGAACGGTCGGCGGAGAGCAAGAGCAAGTCCGATCTGTACACGGCGGCGGACAAAGTCCGGCAGGCGAATCAGCGGGCGATACCGGCGGTGCTGAACTCGCCGGCGGCGTTGCCCGCATCGAGCCCTGTGAAGCAGGCGATGCCGGTCACGCTTCCGCCTGCCAACGCGCCGGTTCTGCCGCCGCCGACCATCGACGTCAGATTTCGTGCCGACGAAGTCGTCATCACCAAGACCGCCGACGACACGATCGCGCTCACGCTCGGCGGGCATCTGCTGCTGATGGTCGATCGCGGCAAGGGCGAGCGTGTGGAGATGCAGGCCGACCGCATGGTGGTGTTCACCAAGATCAAAAGCGCCGCCGAGGCCGGCAAACTTTTGCCGGGCCAGACGATGCGCGATCAGGTGCAGGCGGTTTATCTGGAAGGCGACGTCCGGCTCGATTACACCCCCGCCGACGGTAGCAAAACCGCAGGGCAGCGGATGACGGCCGAGCGGTGCTACTACGAACTGCCGACCGATCGTGCCGTGCTGACCGATGCGGTCTTTCGCACGGTCGATCCGAAAACGCAGCTGCCAGTAATCCTACGGGCCGACACGCTTCGCCAGCTTTCGAAAGACCAGTTCAAGGGCGAAGGCATTCGCATGACGACGAGCACGTTCGCCAATCCGTCCTTCGCGGTGGCGGCGTCGAGCGCGTATGTGACGGTTGAAGACACCGGCGATCCGCTCCTCGGCAACCGGTACAGCTTCTCCGCCTGGAACGCCCGCCCGCAATTTTTCGGCGTGCCGGTTTTCTATCTCCCGTTCGCCGGCGGGTCGATCACCGAGCGCGGGTTCCCGCTGCGGAATATTTCGTTCGGCCAATCCAGCAAGTTCGGCACGAGCATCGAAACCGAATGGGGCCTGCTTGAAACCATCGGCTATCCCGCGCCCAAAGATCTCGATATCAGCTACCGAGTGGACTACTTCTCCGACCGCGGACCGGCGGCGGGGATTGATGCGTCGTACAAGGGCGGGTTCGTCACCGATACCACGCGCCAGCCGTGGAACTTTGCCGGCGAAGTGAAATCGTATTTCGTTAACGATCACGGCATCGACAAGCTCAGCGCCAACCGCGCCGACGTCCAACCCAGCGAAACCCTTCGCGGGAGGTTCCTGTGGCAGCATCAGCACTTTCTGCCCGACGACTGGCAGGTGCAGTTGCGGGCCAGTTACGTTTCGGACGCCAATTTCCTCGAAGAATGGTTCTCACACGAGTACCAGGACGGATTGCCCGAAGACCTGTCGGCCTACTTCAAGCGGCAACGCGATAGCGAAGCCTTGACGTTGACGATCAACTATCAGCCGAACCACATCATCACCGACAGTGAGTTCGTGCAGGAACAGTTTGAAGTGGCGCATCTGCCCGAGATCGGCTACCACCGCATCGGCGACAGTCTGGCGGACGATTCGCTGACTTTTTTCAGCGACAACACGATCTCCGGGCTCAAGTTTCAGACCAGCAGCGCCAGTTTAGCTGAGCAAGGGTTCCGGCCCGGGCAGACGCCGGGCATTGCGTCGGCGGGACAGACGGGCACGACCGATTCGATCACCTACCGCGGCGATTTCCGTCAGGAGATTGACTATCCGCTCAGCACGTCGCACTTCAAAGTTGTGCCCTACGTGATCGGCCGGGTGACGGACTATTCGCAATCGCCGGACGAAGGAACGCAGAACCGGCTGTTCGTCGGCACGGGCGTGCGATTGAATACGGCCTTCTGGCGGACTAATGACGCGGTCGAGTCGACCCTGTTCGACATCCACCGCGTGCGGCACGTGATCGAGCCGGAGCTGAACCTGTTCACCGCGGCCCAAACCACGGATCGCAACAGCTTGTACATTTACGATCAGGAAGTGGACGACATCCACGACGTATCGGCGTTGAACGTAGCACTCAACCAACGATGGCAAACCAAGCGCGGCGGCCCGGGCCGGTGGCGGAATGTGGATTTCTTTACCTTCAACGTCTCCGGTAACTTTTACGCCAACAAGCCGCCCGACCGCGAGCTGAACCCGAGCGATTTCCGCGGGCTGTTCTTCCCAGGCTTGCCCGAAGCGTCCATCCCGCGCGACAGCATCAACGCCGACACTATCTGGCGCATCAGCGATGACATGATCCTGGCCGGTGATGTGCAATACAACGTCGACGACAACAAGCTGGCAACTGCGGCGGTCGGGCTCGCGGTGCGTCACGATGAACGGCTGAGCTACACCGTCGGCAATAGCTACATCAACGATCTGAACAGCAACATCACCAGCGTCGGGCTCGACTACACTATCAGTAAAAAATACACCTTCGGCTACTACCAGTCGTTCGATTTCGGTAGAACGGAAAGCGTGAACTTCGGTACCACGCTCACGCGCAAGTTTGATACATTCGCAATGATTTTCCGCGTGAACTACGACGAAGTCACCGGTGAAAGCAGCATGGGCTTCAGCATCATCCCGCAAGGCGCCAAAGGCACCTTCGGCACCGACAGCGCCCAAGCCTTCACCAACAACAAGCGATAGTTCGCCGGACTGGTCGCTTCAGCGACCAGTGAAGCGCCCAGTAAAGCGACGAATCAAAACACCGAGGTTTTCCCCAACCCGCACGATTCGCTTTTTGAATACAAATTCCCATCCGCATCCACTAAAATCATAGCGAGTTAAGTTCTTCTCAGGAGACCACATGCGTGCAATCGTGACCGGACAAGTGGGCGTGGACAAAGGTCCGTATCTGGAAACCGTCAAGGCGCAGGCGATCAAAGACGGGCACGATCTGGAAATCTGCCACGTCGGAAAGATGATGTACAAGGAAGCCCCCGACGTACCCGCCGGCCGAATCCTGAATCTGCCCATCACGCGACTCAATACGCTGCGGCGTGCGGTGTTCAAGGAAATTATGAACATCGCCGGCAAGCACGAGCACATCATCGTCAACACGCACGCGACGTTCCGCTGGCGGCACGGGTTGTTCGCGGCGTTTGATTATGACCAGATCAAGGAATTCAACGCCGATCTTTACATCACGCTGCTCGACAACGCCGAGAGCGTACACCAGCGGATGACGCGCGATCACGACATCGATCACACGCTGAAGGACATCATGGTCTGGCGAGAAGAAGAGCTGTTGGCGACGGAGATGCTCGCCAACATCCTCAAAGGCTATGGCCATTTCTTCATGATCAGCCGCGGGCGAAGCGTGCTGACGACCAGAAGCGTGAACCGCCTGATGTTTGAATCGCACAAGAAAAAGGTTTATCCGAGCTTCCCGATGAGCCATGTGATGGATTTGCCCGACACGCTGGCGCAGATCGACCGATTCCGCGCCCAGTTGAACGAGCACTTCATCTGCTTCGATCCCGGCGACGTGGACGAGTTCGTCCTGCACACCAGCGCGCTCAAGGCACTTGAAGCCGGTGAAACCACGCTAACCGTCCTCGCCGCCGACGGCCCGGTGACGCTGAAGACCGCCGATGTCGCGCAGATCAGCGGCGACATCATGGGCCAAATCTACGCCCGCGATTTTAAGATGGTCGACCAGAGCGACATGATCGTCAGCCTCGTGCCGGAACTCCCCAACGGCAAGCCTGGCCTTTCGAGCGGCGTGGAGCGCGAACTGCACCATGCGTTTGAAGGCGGCAAAGAAGTCTACGTCGTCTGGGCGTGTCGCGGGATGCCGTCGCCGTTCATCACTGAGACAGCGACGAAGGTGTTCAGAAATCTCGATGAGGCACTGGCTAACTTCAAGGCAAAGGAATATTTCAAGTAGGCCCGAATGGAACCCGACCAAACCAGTCCTGAAAATCCGGTAATTGACTACGCCACGCCGTCTGATGAAGTACGAGCCCTTCCGCTCCTTCGCTTCGCACGTTGGGTCGGATGGATTCCGTTGTACGTTGGGGTCGGGAGTTTAATTTTCTGGCTGGTCACCCGCGCTTACTTTTTCATTGTCGTCGGCCTCTGGACAGTGTTGCTTGGAACAATTACTACGGGAATCGGGATCGTCTGTTTAATAATCTATTATTTTCTGAACCGGCAGAGCGACATCGAGCGAAAGCGGAAGGTTTCATCTGAGGTTAGCACGACAATCGCTTTGTACGTTTTAGATTATTTAGCAGCATTCTTGTGTTTTGTCGTTGCATTACGCTTCGGGGCCGCTCACTAAATCAACTATGACCATCCGCAACGTCACCGTCTATTGTTCCTCCAGCCGACAGATCAACGAAACCTTCATGGCCGCCGGGCGCGAGCTGGGCCGCGCGATCGCGTCGCGCGGCTGGGGCCTCGTTTACGGCGGGAATCGCGTCGGCATGATGGGCGAACTCGCGGACGCAACCCGGGCCGGCGGCGGGAAGGTGATCGGGGTTACGCCGCAGTTGTTTATCGATAAGGGCGTTCACGACACACTGGCGGATGAGTTGATCGTGGCCGACGGGATGCGACACCGCAAGGCGCTGATGGAAGACCGCGGCGATGCGTTCATCGCATTGCCCGGCGGGCTGGGGACGTTCGAGGAAATCTTCGAGATCATCTGCGGCAAACAGCTCGGTTACCACAACAAGCCGATCGTGCTGCTGAACGTGGCGGGGTATTACGATCCGCTGCTGAAGGTGATCGATCACGGGATCGAAGCCAAGTTCATCCGCCCGGCGGCGCCGTCGCTGTATCACGTGGCGACGACGATCGCGGACGCCGTCCGGCACATCGAAACGTACGTGCCGCAGGTGATCGGCGATCCGGTGCTGAGCCACTCGGGACTGCCGTCGGCGGCGGAATAGATGAAGGTGCATTCGCTTTTCTCTGCGGTGGGACAGACATTCCTGTCTGTCACGGGCGGATGTACTCATCCGTCCGTACCAACCGTCGGGATGCGCAGCGTACGAATCGAGGAGTACCTCGCTTCGTGACAGACAGGAATGTCTGTCCCACCGAATGCGAAAAATTATCCGGCGACGAGTTTTTCTTCCCTCATCCAGTTGACGAATCTCGACAGGCCTTCCTCGACCATCACCTTCGGCTCGTAACCGAGCATCTTGCGGGCCTTGGAGATGTCCGCGTACGTCACCAGCGGCTCGGAGTCGGGCACGGGCGTGTCGACGATGATCGCCTTTTTGCCGAGCAGATCCTCCAGCGTTTTTACGAAGTGCAGATTCTCCACCGGATTGCCGCAGCCGAGGTTGAAGATTTCGTACTGCGGGATGTCCGCATCCAACGCCGCGATGAAGCCGGCCACGATGTCGTCGACGTACGTCCAGTCGCGTTTCATCTTGCCCGCGCCGTACAGCGTGAGCGGCTCGCCTTTGAGGATCGACAGCGTCCACTGCCAGGGCATCATGTCCGGGCGGCCGTGCGGGCCGTAGACGTTGAAGAATCTCACGACCGTGATCGGCAATTTGTACAGGTGGTTGAAGCTGTGGGCGAAGAGCTCCATCGCGCGTTTACTCGCCGGGTACGCCGCCAGCGGGCGGTCGGCCGGCGCGTCTTCGCGGAATGGGACGGGCGTATCGCGCCCGTAGACGCTTCCGGTGCTGCTGAGGACGCACTTGGGCGTGCCGATGACGCGGGCGGCGTCGAGCAGGTTGGCGGTGCCTTGCACGTTCACTTCGCCGTACAGCAGCGGATGCTTCACGCTGTACCGCACCGCCGCCATCGCGGCCAAGTGGGCGATCGCATCGGGCTTGTGCTGCTCCATCAGATGCCTGAGCGCTTCGGGATTGCGGAGATCGCCTTGAATGAAAGTGAAGTTCGGATCATCCTTCAGATCGCGCAAGTGCCGCTGCTTATGCTCGGCGGCGTAGTAGTCGTTGAGGTTATCGTGACCGACGACGATATCGCCGCGATCGATCAGCTTCCGGCTCAACCGGCTGCCGACAAACCCGGCCGCGCCGGTGACGAAGATTTTCTGCTGGGGCATGGTTTTCGTTCCTTCCTTAGAACTGTCCGGATTCACTTCGCCGCCGCGAATGTGAAAGACTGTCATCCTGAGCAGTAATCCGCGAAGGATCTAGATCGTCGAACGGGTATCGCAATTCCGAGATCCTTCGCGGAGTACCGCTCAGGATGACGGTGTTTTCACGATGACGGTGTTTTCACGGATTCACGCGGCTCGGCATTCCTCGTTTCTCAGGCGTTCTTCATGCGTTCTTCATACTTTTCAGTTCCATCGCCGCCCGGTGTGCGGGCCGGATGTCGATCACCAGCAGTCCGGCCGCCCGGGCGGACTGCAGGCCTAGTTCGGCGTCTTCGAAGGCGCAACACAAGCCCGGCGTGACGCCGAGTTGCCTCGCCGCTTCGAGGAAGATGTCCGGCGCGGGCTTGCCGTGTTCGACATCGTCGGCAGTCACCAGCGCCTGGAAGTGACCGGCCAAGCCGAGGGCGTTCAGCGTCTTCAAGCAGATCGACCGCGTCCCGCCGGTCGCCACCGCCAACGGCAGTTGGCCGCTGAATTGCAGGATCAGTTCCACCACCGGCTCGATCGGCGCCACCTGCGGGATCATCTCAGTAAACAACTGTTCCTTCCGCTCGGTGCATTCGTCGACCGGGAGGTTGTAGTGGTGCTTTTCGTTCAGGATCTCGAAAATCTTGCGGGTGGGGATGCCGGCCATCTCGTAAAACATGGCCTCGGAAAAATCCTTGCCGTGCTCACGCAAAGCCGCCGTCCAGGCCTGAAAATGCAACGGCATGGTGTCGGCGATCGTGCCGTCGCAGTCGAAGATCAAACCCCGTACATGTGAAGGTATTTCCAGCATCGCGGCGGATCATACGGGGATAAGGATGAACGCGGAAGGATGGCGAATGAAAAACACGACCAGGTCTTTCGTCTTTTTCATCCGGCATCCTTCCGCCTTCATCCTTCTGACGCTATCTTACGTCCAACCATGTCTTTAGACGTCAAGCAGTTCGAGAAGATGGCGCTTGAGCAGACGGACCTGTTGTACCGTTTAGCCCGGCGTCTCACGCATGATGTCTCGCGCGCTGAAGATCTGGTGCAGGAAACGTTTCTGCGAGCCTTCAAGGGCCGGGCCAGCTTCAGGCTGGAGGAGTACGGCATTCGGCCGTGGTTGGTGCGGATTCTTCACAACCTGCACTTCAGCCGCAGCGATCGGGAGAAGAAGCAGCCTAAAGCCACCGAAGACGCCGCGTTGGAAGCCGCCGGGCCGGTACAGATGGTATCTCCTATCGATCTCTCCAGTTTTGAAGCAATGGACGAGCGGCTGGTTCATGCCCTCAACCATTTGCCCGAAGAATATAAGGAAGTGCTGCTGCTATGGGCGGTTGAAGAGTTCTCGTATAAGGAAATCGCCCATTCGCTGGAGGTTCCGATCGGCACGGTGATGAGCCGTCTGCACCGGGCACGGCAGCGATTATCGGAACAGCTTAAAGATTTCGCTAAGGAAGAGGGCATCATTCGGGAATAACCACGCCCCCATGCACGTTTTGTGCTTTGAATGAAGTTGTTATGACGCCGCAGGAACCACACATTTTCGATGACCCCGCACTCAAGAAGCATTGCTGCGCCGTGTGGTCCGGCGAATGCGCTCCCAAGTTCCTGCGCGATCGGCTCGCATCGATGCTGGCGGAGGAATCGGTCCCTAAGACGATCAAGCCCCCCGCCGCTTTCTGGCAAAGGCCGTTTGCCGGTGTGGCCGCGGCCGCAGTGGTGCTGCTGGTATCGGGCGTGGTTCTGCTGCAAGGCTCCTCACCCAGCGCCGCTCAGGCGGCGGGGCTCGATCCGCAACTGGCGGCTGATCTCGTCTCGCGCCACGACGGCTGCTGCAACAGCCACATGGATCACCAGATGCCAGGCGTACCGAAGTCCGATATGGCCCAGCTCGGCCAAGTGCTGAGCAAGAATCTCCACGCCCCGGTGATGGTCGCTGCTCTCCCCGAAAGCGGGTGGTCCTTCCGCGGCGGTGCTATCTGCCCGGTGGGTAAGATCGGCGCCGGACACCTGATTTTCGACCACGGCAGCGCCTCGGTTTCCGTCTTCTCAATGCCGCGCGGCGAGTACACGCAGAACGGGCGATACCAGTCGGTCGTCGCCAACCACACGATCGCCGGGTTCGCTGATTCCCGCGGCACGTTCTGCCTCGTCGCGTCCGGCGACAGCCAGATCACCCCCGAACACTTGGCCGCCCTTCGCGACCGGATGCAGGCAGATGTCGTAAGTGCCGACAATTCGTCCGCCCGCGTTACCGTCGCGGAACTGCTGCATTAACACGGCCGCGTAGACTCCTCAAACCGCAGAGAATCCGAACGAATGACAAAAGGGAAACGTACGTCACCTTTTGTTGCTCGTATTTAGCACCTAGCTCATTCCCCATTGGTCATTCATTTATGATCGCGTACTATCTCATGAACTCTCATGACGCAAATAATCTCGCACATAGTCACCAAAGTAGTTAGCGATAGCATCAAATCCACTGTCAGTGGTAAGCCAAGGCCCGAAGGCGGTGTGAAGGACACCATCGAGTCAATCCTCGTGGCGTTCATTCTCGCGTTCGTCTTCCGCGCATTTGTCGTGGAAGCGTTCGTCATCCCTACCGGCTCGATGGCCCCGACGCTGATGGGCGCGCACATGCGCTTCACATGCCCCGACTGCGGCTACCGTTTCGCCACCGATTTCCGCACCGGCGAAGATTTGGACGCCCCCAGCCGGGCAACCAACCGAGTTTTTTCGGTCATCTGCCCCAACTGCGGCTACCGCCTGCCGCGCGACAGCAAAGACGACCCGGAAAACGACGCCACCTCGCCGGCCGTCCACTTTGGGGATCGGATTCTCGTACTTAAATACCTCTACCAGATCAGCGAGCCGCACCGATGGGACGTCGTGGTCTTCAAAAGCCCGGCCAATCCGGAAGTCTGGCATTACTCGCAGAACTACATCAAGCGGCTGATCGGCAAGCCCGGCGAGAGTATCATGGTGGTCGACGGTGACATTTACGTTGGCCATAAGACCGACAAGCTGACTGACTACCAGATCCAGACCAAGCCGCGATCGGCCCAGGAGTCGATGTGGCGGATCGTGTACGACAACGACTATCAGCCGAAGGGCGCGAGCGATCAGCGGTTCGTTTACGACGACAAGGGCCGGGCGATAAGCGAAGACCCGGCGTGGCGCAACCCGTGGAGCGAACGCCCCGGCGGCAGCGGTTGGTCGACCGGGTCGAACAAGCCCGGCGAGCGCGTCTTCACCTTCAATAACGCCGCCGGTGGCAGCGTTCTGCAGTTCGATCCGCCGGCCAATTCGCTCAACTTTCCGCTCAGCACTTGGCTGGGCTACAACGTCACCAGCATGCAGTTCGGCGGGAGCGTGGACACGTATCGCGGCGCGTCCAACTCCATCTACGACTCAGTGTCCGACGTCAAACTCAACTTCTTCTACCAACGCCAATCCGGCGACGGCCCGCTGCGGATAAAGTTCAGCAAGAACGACACGACGTTCACCGCCGAAATCACCCGCGACAAAGTGCGGCTGCTGAAGCAAGTCGGCGAAGGGCCGGAAGCGGAAATTTCCGCCGCCGCATGGACGCAGCCGGTCGGCAAGGCGCATGTGGAATTCACCAATGTCGACTACCGCGTAGCGTTGCGGATCGACGACAAGGACCTGCTGGTCACCACGCCCGATCAGTACCGCCCGGACATTGCTGACCTGCTGAGGGCCTACGAAACCCTCGCCCGCGCATCTCGCCCCACGGTATCCGTCGGCGCCGCCAACCAGCAGGCGACGCTGGAGCACGTCAGCCTGTGGCGCGACGTGTACTACACCAACCGCCGCGAGCCCGGCCAGCGCGACGCCCCCCGCTGGGCCACGCCCGAAGAACCCGCCCATCTCGGCGACGACGAGTATTTCACGATGGGCGACAACTCTTCCAACAGCAGCGACGCGCGGTATTGGGAAACTCCGATCAACCTGCCCGACGAAGATCTAAACGTCCCCGCCGGCCGAGTGCCGGGACGGTTCATGCTAGGCAAAGCCTTCTTCGTCTACTGGCCGGCCGGCCATCGCGTGCTGAACAGCGGCATCATTCCGGATTTTGGGGATATGCGGTTTATTCACTGAGGATGGGAATCAGCGATGAAACATATTCGCGCCTGTTGGAGTATTTAACACTTCGGAAGAAGTGGCCGTGGAAACCTTATCTCCT
This sequence comes from Tepidisphaerales bacterium, assembly GCA_038229715.1. Lineage (GTDB taxonomy): Bacteria > Planctomycetota > Phycisphaerae > Tepidisphaerales > Tepidisphaeraceae > JANMES01. The sequence continues at coordinate 15,758 of JBBROD010000090.1, forward strand.
CGGCATATTCACTGTGCCCGTAACCTATTTCCTTCTGTATGGAGTTCTCAGATGTACTGGTGTTTTTTATCCATACTACTCTCAAGGAAGTTGGGAAATTGATGGTGGCACGAATATCGCGGCGGTGGATGTTTGGTTTCTTCCGCTTTGCATCATCGAAGGCGGGATTCAGAATCGCCTTCGATGGTTAAAAGAGCCGACCGGCGGCTAGTTTTGTAAGGTGGGCTCGGCCCACCATCTTGCCTCTTACGATACGCTGATTTAATTTCCAGCCTATGACGCCGAAAAAGCCACCGATTACCAATGTGAACTTCATCATAGATTCCGAATACCTGGGTTCAGATGGATTGTGGAATCCGCGCGATGGTGATCCGCCGATGGAGGGTGGTTTGCAAATTAATCTGTTTGGAAGCAGGGAACACTATCTGAAGTTGGCGGACGCAATTCGAGCATTTGCCGAGCGAGACACATCGACCGACTCCGACTATCACGAGCATTTTCAAGGCATGGTCTCATACGGTTTATCCCTGAATCTCGTGCGTGATCCATTGCGTGTGGGTGATTGAGGCGAGGGTGGCTTCGTCGAGTCTGTTCCAGCTGGTTTGGCAGTGGTCGAACAGGTCATCGTAACTTTTGTAGATGCGGTTGCTCA
>JBBROD010000091.1:0-16231 GCA_038229715.1 Tepidisphaerales bacterium
GAGGTTTTGCCCGCTCTTAATAAATACAACGCTCGTTACGAACCCGTTGATACTCTGGCGGTTGTCCCCGGCTAGCTCGCGCGCGGGGGTCAACCACCCGGGGAGCTCGCTCCCCGGCTACACGAGAAAGTGATTGGTAAAGTTCATGACCGCAACCGCTGTACAACTTCCCGCGACGCAAATCGCCGCCGATAAAACCGTCGTGCTGTTCGATGGCGTCTGCAATTTCTGCAATCACACGATCAACTTCCTCATCGATCACGATCCGCAGGATCGCTTCCGCTTCGCCGCCCAGCAGTCCGACATCGGCCAGAAAATCATGCACGAGAACGGCCTGGGCGATTTAATGCTCAACACCATGATCGTCTTCGACAACGGCAGGGTGCTGACGCAATCCACCGCCGCGCTGCGATTGGCCAAGTACATGCCCATGCCGTGGCGCGTGCTGAACTGGTTCATGCTCGTCCCGCCGTTCGTGCGGAACATCGGCTACAAGATTTTCGCGAAGTACCGCTACAAACTGTTCGGCCAGGTGGAGGCGTGCCGCATGCCTACGCCGGAGATTCGGGCGAAGTTTCTGTAGCGATCCTGATCGGCACCAGCACGATGTTTTTTCCCGATCCAGATTTTGCGATTTTACATTCTCTTATCTGTTGAATCGAATACGACCGGGAATCCCCGACGCTTATTTTTCCGCGTCGTGATCCAATCAAGTAGCTGTGCAGCGAAATACAATACCATCGCGCAGAACAGAAAGTAGTTGAGAACGGTTCCGAAGTCCGGCAGACCTTCAATCGTCCATTTAATCAGCGCGGCCGCGATCAAGACTGCTGCGAACAGCGTAAGGCAACTGTAGCGAATCAACATAGAAACCCTGGCGATTCTGTAGAACCGGCCGGCGATAACTTACACCAGCGACCGAATCAAATCCCACAAAATCATCCCCACCGTAGCCAGCACCAGCCCGCCGAAGAGCAGTCGCAGCACGCGATTTTGCAGGTGATGCGTCGTCAGCGACCCGAGTTGTGAGCCGATCAGAATCGTCATCCGGACGGTCATGGCTTGGTTCGGGCTTTGATGTCGTGCGTCGGATTCTTCGCAAACACATACTAAAATTACCGGTTCCGGTATCCAGTCACTACCGCTGACTCGGCACTCGTTCAAACCGCGACGCGAGTGCGACGCCGTCGTTGTAACCCCAGCAAAAACAGTCCGAATACCCCGAGCGAAGCCGGTTCCGGCAGAATTAAAATTCGCGCGCCGCTGCCGGATGGGTATTGGTCGAAATAGGCTGCGGCCAGCGAGTCGTACGTGGGAAGCAGCGGGTTGTCGGGATCATTGGCGAAGTGGTCGCCTAACAGGACAAGCTGGCCGTCGATGACGGTGAAGGTTGGGCTGCCCGAGTCGCCGCCGACCGCGCGAGCCTCGTCGGGGTTGAAGCCGGTGGCGGGATCGTAGTTGAAGTAGAACGTCAGCGTGGGATTGTCCGGGCTGGTGCTGACGTATTCGATCCCTGAGATTACGTTCCGCCCCGCCTGCTGGTTTTGACCGAAGGTGAGAATCTCGCGACCGATGAAATCAGCGGACGTGCCGTCACCGATCGCATACGAAGTGATGTGCGAATCGACCGCCGTCGTCAGCTTGCCGATGACCAGGTCCGACGTGTACGGCCCGGTGGCGGTCGTCGTGTAGCTGTCGATCACGTACGTGCGGACAACCCCGTCGCTTCCCTGGAATGCCACCGATCCGCTCGGCTGGAAATGATTGGCGGCGATGAAGTACTGATCGGAAATCAACGCCACACCCTTGCTGCCGTTCCAGCCGATGCCCGACAGGTCGTAGCTGGCGCCGATGAAGCCCGGATTGAGCGTGAAGTTTGAAGCGCCGAAATCAGCGAAGCGATCGTGCCGCGCAGGGTCGTAGCCGACGATCTCCAGCGCCGGCGCCGGTGTGGCCCAGAGCAACGCGCAGATCGCAAGCCAGCGGCCGGCTCGCCAATTTAAAAATCGATTCACCTTTTCTCCCGATCCCCGATAGAGAGATATTTTCCAGTACGTCACCCGGCTGTCAACATAAATCGTTGCAAAGGCAGGCCCTACACCAGAGATCGGATCAAATCCCACAAAATCATCCCCACCGTAGCCAGCACCAGCCCGCCGAAGAGCAGTCGGAGCACGCGGTTCTGGAGGTGATGCGTCGTGAGCGCGCCGAGTTGTGAGCCGATCGACGAGCCGATCAGGATCGTCATCGCCAGCGGCAGGCTGACGAAGCCTTCGTGCGCCTGCACGATCGTGCCGGTGACGACAGTGACGAACAGCAGCAGGATTCCCGTGCCGGCTGCGTTGCGGACGCTCAGGCCGTAACCGTAGAGCAGGACGGGCATGAACGCGACTCCGCCGCCGATGCCGAGCAGGCCGCTCAACACGCCGAGGATGAAACCGACGTACACCATCACCGGCACGGAGACTTGCTTGAGTTGCACGTTCGGCAGATCGATGTACGGAGGGATTCTTATCTTCGCCAATGGGCCGGGGATCGTCGCGTCGCCGCGCGGCGTGTCGCGGCGCATCGCGCGGATCGCCTCGCGGATCGTGAACCACGCCGTCAGCGAGAGCATGAGCGCGTAGACGATCTCGATCGCCACGAGCCCGATGGCCGGCTTCTTGCCGATGCCGAGGTTCCCCATCGTGACGACATACCGCAGCAGCCGCGTGCCCGCATCCACGCCCAGGACGCTGCCGGCCATCATCACCCAATCGAACCGCGGCTCGCCGCGCTTGTAGTGGCGATACTTAAGGAACGAAGCGATCGACGTCCCGACTTTCTGGCAGAGCGCGCTCCCGATTGCAATCTGGATCGGCACGCCAAACACAATGTTCAGCACCGGCGTGAGCACAAACCCGCCGCCCACGCCGAACATCCCCGCAATGTACCCGACAAACATGCCGACCAAAATCACCGGCAGGATGGGGATGATGTGGTGGTCGATGGTGAGGTGCATTTATCAATTCGCGGAAAAGTGAACACAGAGACACAAAGGCACAGAGAAAACGCAGAATGAGATCAGAATTAATTCTCCGCGCTTTCTCTGTGCCTCTGTGTCTCTGTGTTCATCATTCTTTTTCAAATGTGGTATTCCACCCGCATCGCGTCATCGCGATTGACTGCATTGCCGTGGCCGTCGGCGCCGCGCTTGTTCTTGGCCCATGTGTCGATTCGGTTCGACACGAACACCACGATCAGGCCCCACACCATCGGAACGATCACGCACGCCGCGATGTATAGAATGTGTTCCATCCGCGCGATGCTAGGACCTCGCGGGCCGCCAAACAACATCTCTAGAAAACCTACTGGATTTGCGGGGAAAGTGTTTTCAGTTACCGCAATGTTTAGCCGCGGCGGCTACGCCGCGTGTGGCACCACGTGGCGTGGCCGCCGCGGCTAAACGAATGACATCGGCGGATGGAAGGAGCGTGCAATTCACTCCCGCTATTCCTACAGTAAAAGTATGGCCGAACCGCTCGGACTCATCGCCGGTGAAGGCGTTTTCCCCGTGCTCGTCGCGCAAGGCGCCCGCGCCGCGGGGCGCAAGGTGATTTGCGCCGCGCTCGCGGGACATGCGTGGGAAGACCTGCGCGATCATGTCGACGTGTACGAACCCGTCGGCGTGTTGCGACTCAACACGTGGATCGACGTGCTCAAAAAAGGCGGCTGTTCCGAAGCGATCATGGTCGGGCGCGTCGCCAAATCGCAGATGTACGACCGCTGGCGGTACTTGCGGTATATTCCCGACACGCGAACCGTCCGCCTGTTCTGGAACGTCTGGCGGCACGACAAGCGGCCGCAGGCGTTTCTGCAGGCGGTGATCGACGAGCTGGCCGGCGCGGGAATTCAATTGATCGACTCCACTCAATACTCCCCCGAACACCTCACCACGCCCGGCGTGCTCACGAAGAAGCAGCCGACGCAGCAGCAGTGGCTCGACATCGCTGCGGGGTACGAGATCTGCCGCAAGATCAGCCAGATGGACGTCGGCCAGTGCATCGCCGTCATCGACCGCGACGTGATCGCCGTCGAAGCGCTCGAAGGCACCAACCTCATGATCGAGCGTGCCGGCAAACTCTGCCCGGCCGGCGGGTGGACGCTGATCAAAGTCGCCAACACCTACCAGGACATGCGCGTCGACGTCCCCAGCATCGGCACGACCACGATCGAAAAACTCCACGCCGCCAAATGCAACTGCGTGGTGCTGGATGCTGCCAAGACGATCATGCTTGAGAAGCCGAAGGTGATCGAATTGGCGGACCGGTACAAGATGGCGATCGTCGGCGTGGATGAGGCGATGGTGGCGTCGTTCGGGGAGAAGAAAGATTAACCACGGAGGCACCGAGGCACGGAGGCGCGCTCGAAGCTCTGAAGCACTTTGTTTGTATGAACTCTCAAAAGAAAAATCTGAACTCAAACGAGTGGCGTAAAACGACGAATGCGCCTCCGTGCTTCCGTGCCTCCGTGGTTTAATCCATGACGATCAAAGTGAAAGTAAAGCTCTTCGCCATCGTCCGCGACGCCGCCCAGCGCGGCGAGGTCACGCTCGATCTCCCGGAAGACGCCACCGTCGCCACCGCCGCCGATCGTCTTGCCGCCGACTATCCCGCGACGGCCGCCCACCTGCCGCGGTGCGCGTTCGCGTTGAATTTCGAGTACACGTCGCTGGCCGAGCCGCTGAAGGACGGCGACGAGTTGGCGGTCATCCCGCCGGTGAGCGGGGGGTGAGATGGAATCGCCCGACCCGCTGCCCGCTTCATCTCCGCCCCGGTGTTCATTTCCTCTTACGGTGGCACAGACATTCCTGTCTGTGACGGGCGGATGTACTCGTCCGCCCGTGCGATTGCCGAACATTGGAGAGCACGAATCGAGGCGTACCTCGCTTCGTCACAGACAAGAATGTCTGTGCCACCGTAAGCAAATCAAATGACCCGGCAGAACACTCAACCCGAGCCCGTCGCGTCGCTCGACTATGCCACGTTCGACACCGACGGCCTACCCGCGCACGTGCCGGAAGTGGAAGCGCTGATCGATGCCCGGGCCAGCCTGCGGTATCAGCGCAAATATTCTCGCAACGACGCCGACGTGCTCAAATACTTCGCCAAATCGATGCGGCGGCGGTTCGCGCTCGATCAACTCGCGGACACCTGCTGCGGTTGCGGGGCGGATTGTCGGACGGTCGCTTCCGTAAAGTGGGTGGTGCGATGGCCGTTGCGGACGCTGAAGATCAACCTGTCCAACCAGTCGGCGAAGGTGAATTTTCTTACACATCAAACGGTCTGCGACGCTTGTTTTATCAAATGGAATAAATGGGAACGACGTGTTTGGTGGCTGTCGCTTCTGAGCGTGGCGGTTCAGGCCCTCACGATAGCGGTTGCCTTCCCACTTTTATTTGGTGAAGCGTCGGTGAAACGAATCGGCATTCAGCCGGACATTGCCTGGCTTGTCTGGGTCGCGGTAGCGGTGTTACAAGTGCCGTTGGAATTTGTGATTCAACGGCGGGAGATTCGAGCAGCGCCAGAAGGCCTCTTTCCGATTCGCTCGCCAGGCGTTCGATTCGTCAAGATCGAATCGTTCGCCGACCGCGATCAACTTCTATCGCCACAACGTGATTCAACGGAGCCGACATGACCGACTGGATCGAACTTTTCTCATCGCCGCTGAGCGTCGCCGACGCGGATCGGTTCGTCGCCGACGACAACGCCGGCGGCATCTGTGTCTTCGCCGGGACGACGCGGGCCGAGACGCACGCGGACGGCAGGGTGCTCGTCGCGCTCGACTATGAAGCCTACGCCGACATGGCGGTAAAGCAGCTGACAGAACTCGCGGCGGCGGCGCGGGGGCGGTGGCCGATCTTGAAACTCGCGATCCTTCACCGCACCGGGCGGGTGGACGTGGGGCAGCCGAGCGTGGTGATCGCGGTTTCGTCGCCGCACCGCAAGGAGGCGTTTGAGGCGTGCCGGTTTTTGATCGACGAGCTCAAACGCGACGTGGCGATCTGGAAAAAAGAGGTCTGGCAGACGGGCGAATCGACTTGGGTAGAAGAGAAGTGAAATGAACGAGAATTCGTCATTTTGCAGTTGACAAATGTACGGACGATGTTAGGATCAATTTCGTCGCTGTTCTTTGACAATCAAATAGGGGTTTTTCGATCAAGCTTGGGTTCAATCTGCAGAGCGAAACGAAAACCAGCGCGGACTCAAGAGTCTCGGCCAACCGCTGGCGGTTTCGCAGAAGAGTGCCGTGACACTCCCGTCCCAACCCGTCCCTTTCCGTCCCTTTCCGTACCTTTTTTCACCTTTCCGCACCCGCACAAAATCCAGAACTCTCGGCCCGGCCGGGAGTTAGTTTGAATCGATGCGTTTTAGTAAGAATTTCGCCGCGAGCTCGTGTTTTTCGAGCGGTGGCAGCGTGGTGGAAAGGAAAAAAACTCGACAGGTAGGACTCGAACCTACAACATTCCCGTTAACAGGCGAGTTTTTTTGACACCGAAAAGCACGAAAAATGCCTTAATTTCAAGCATTTTACGCGCGATCAATCACTTTGCAAGCCTTCGCACAACTTCGCGTGTTTTCTCGGCGATTCGCGGTATTTGGAAATAAAAAACGGTACATACCGTTTTCGAATCGGCGCATAAAAGCACCGCCGGCGATGTTCGGCCGGCGGTGTGGTGCGCGATTGTTGGGCGTTGCCGATCAGGCCTTCCGTGGATCGGGCCGGCCGTACCAGATTTCATCGCACGATTTCCCCGTGCGGATCTGGGCCGCTCGTGCGGGGATGTACCGCTCGCGTGAGAAACCGTAGGCGCATCGCTCGCTAGCCGACATCGCATCCCATTCCTTCACCGCGGTTTCGCGCAGTCGGCGCTCGTGGTCCGCGTCGCGCGCCCAGTCTTGGGTCGTGTAGGGCTTGCCGCCGTCGGGCGAGCTGATAATCGTGGTGGGCATAAACGCTCTTTTCTGCCGGTGTGCCGGCGTTGGCGGTTCGCTCGCGTGCCGTGAAACATTCACGCCCAACGGCAAACCAGTATGAAAACCCGCACCACGCGGTTGGGCGCGATGCGGGGGAAATCACGACTTGCATCGTGTAGGCCGTCGATCTTCGGCGTGATCGCCAGGCCTCGGACGGATCAGCCCTTCAAAACATGCCCGTATGCCGTTTACGAGCAGTTTTTTTCATGCGAAACTTAGGCGAGCGGAAGCCGAAGTTCACCCGCTACCGCCGGCGGGCCGGCGGTGAAGCTAAGACCCTCGACGCCGGCGGCGCGGATCGTGTCCGGCACTTCGGATGAAAGCGGGCGAAGATGGATCGTCCAATCGTTCAAACCTTGCGTCCGTTCTGGTGGGCCGATCCATTGAAGGCGACAAGATCAATTAACTTGTCGCCTTCGTTCGGTGTCAACGAAAACCGTTCGTTTTCCCTAGACTTTTGCGAAGGCGACAAGTGGACAGGTTGTTTATTCTTTAGAGACTTGTCACCCTCACTTGTCACCTCGATATTGAGATTGCCGGGCTTGGGGAATCGCCACACCCAACCGCCGCTAAACTGATTCTTTTCTCGAATCACGCCCAGCGCGTCGGCCGCACGTTGAACGGTGCGATAGTTCATCCCGGCGTCGGCCGCGTCGGATTTCACTTTGCCGGCTTCCACCTCGCCGTTGGTGAGTAGGTGAGTAAGCCACTCAACCGCCGCGTTGCGGGCTTCCGGTTCAGGGCCGTGCCGTTCGTCGTTTCCGTTGCCGCTTTCGACGGCCATCGCGTCATCGGCCGTCATCGTTACCGGCTCGCGTTCCCATTGGATCGCCGGCGGATCGCCCGCAATAGTGAACGCCAGGCCGTCGCCTTCGGGCGCCAGGTTGTTTTTGCCGGGCAGCAGCAGCCGGCGGGTTTTGTCTTCAGGATCGCGGGAAAGATGCCAGACGGCGCGGGCGATGCCCGTGAAGGCTCGAGAACCTAGTGCGGTTTCGTCGGCGCTTCCGCCGGCCGATTTGCGGCGGTGGGCGACGATCAGCACGGCGCAACCGTACTTCTCAGCCAGCTTGGCGATCGGCGCAAGTACGGCGCGCACTTCGTTATCCCGGTGGGAATCGGTTGAACCGCCTAGCAAACTTCCGATCGGATCAATGACGATCAACTTGCAATCGGGATGCGCCTTCAACGCCGCTTCCAATGAGGCTAAGTCGCCAAGTGTAAACATCACTTCATACGCCTTGCCGTCTTCGCCGATCCGCCGCGTCATCGTTAGAAGATGAACGCGCCGCACGTCGGCATGGTGCGCATCCAGCCGCTTTCGGATCGTGTCGCCCGGATCATCTTCAGGCGAAATGAGAATCACCGAACCTTGCGGGCAAGGCGATCCATCCGGCCAGGGCGTGCCGGTGGTAATTCTCGCCGTGGCGTCGATCGTGACAAAGGATTTGCCTTCGCCCGGCTTGCCCACAAGTAAGGTGATTCTTCCCAGCGCGATACGGCCCGGCCAAAGCCACGATATTTCTCGCGCCTCCACGTCGGCCATGCAAACCAGTATCGGCCCGGCGGGAAGCGGCTCGGCGTCGGTGGACTCAATGGCATCCCACTCTTTTGCGTAGGGAGTTTTCATTTCACCACCTCCGGCGCGAAATACAGCACGCTCTGACGGGCTTTTGCGTCGGGCCGGTATCCGTCGGGCATCCTCACAAGCTGGCATCGCGTCCACGTCGCGGGATCAGCGCCCAACCGCACGGCCGCGGAAAAGAATTGCTTTTGCGTCGCTTCGTTTGCCCCACGACATGCGAACCAGCCGTGGAGGGATTTCTTGGCGGAGAAAACCACGAGCACAAGCGGCGCCCTTGTCGCCAGGTGCGCGAGTATCGCGGCTTGCTCATCGAACGGGCCGGCGTCTTGCTCAACGATCAGATATTGCCGCGGGCCGGTGTTATTCAGGCATCGCGTTGATTGGTGTCCGTTCTGATTCAAGCCGGTGGGGGCGCTCATCGCGCTGGGAACGATGAATTGCAATTCGCTCAAACGCCCGCGGAACGATTTACGCGGGCGGGTAACGGCTTGCGTCTTTTCCGCCGCGACGCACAAAAGCGGATCGCCGGGGAACAAGGCGTCGATGATTTTCTCGGTCATCGGCTCATCGGCCACGCATTGGTATGGCGAGTCGGCGTGAAGATCGGCCGCGCCGTATCCTTCGGCTTCGGCAAGTATTCGCGCCCGGGCTTGCTCATCGCGTTCCGGCCAGCGGGCCGCCGGTGGTGTGTGCCGTCCGCCGGTGCGAACGTATTCCGCCGATCGCTCGACGGCTCGCCGGATTTCGCCCGCACGGATCGGCTCGCCGGCCGTCGCAATGGACAGTTCTCGCTCGATGTCGTGCCGATCGCGCCCGGCGGCGCGGAGTGCGACGGCGGCGCTCATTAGCCATCGGTTAAGTCCACCTCCACGGGCGGGAACGGCTCGCAGAATGTCCACGGCCCAGGGCGGCAACGGCTTTTCTAAAGTTGTGGTATAATTGCTCATTGAAAGTCCTTAACGCCGTCGGCCTTCCCGCGAAGAAATGGCCGGCGGCGTTTTTGTTTATCCGCCGATTTCAAAACCGGCAGCCTGCAGCTCGCGCTCGGCGGCGTTGATGGCGTTCGTTCGTGCTTTGGAGTGGGAAACGACGGGCGAGCCATTCAGTGTGGCAAGGAAGCGCAGCACGGCTTCGGCGGTCGTGCGCATGCCGCCGGGGAACTTCATCGTTTCAAGTCGAACGCCCTTAGCGCCGCGGCTCGCCCAGCGGTGAACCGTCGCCAGGTGGATCGGCTTGCCGCCGCGCCGCAAATACGGAAGGCGCGTCGCTTCGTTTAAGGTGAGGGGAACTTCGTGGAGAACGTCGATCATGCAAGGCCTCGCTTTCGTTAGCGAAGTTTCGCATGGCTTCAAAGGTGGGCCGGTGGAATCCTAGGGTTTCGCGGCAGATTGTTTTCGGTAGGAAGAAATGATTTTTTCTACGCGGCTCTTTTTTATTCCAGTTTCGTCTGAAATGTTTTGGGCGATGGCTTTGATGGCGCCCCAACCAATCGTTAGGTTTTCCTTGTATTTCTCGATAACGATTTTCGCATCCTTCGCGGCCTTGTCTTTTTTCGCCTTGCCGCCGGCATTACCGGCGTTTTTCTCGCGGCGTTCATTCTCTCGGCCATACCTCGCGTAGGCGGCTAGGTTGTTGGACGACACGGGTATGTCATCGGGCAATCCGGCACGATCCCAAACGTCGAGCATCATTTCGATCGCGGCGCGTTGCGGCGATGATTTTCGTTCCGCTTTATCCAGCGATTGTTTTTGCATGGTGAGAACAATTGTTCTCATTCGTCCAGCGACGGCGGGATACTTTCGGTGGATTTTCTCCAGGCATTCCCGAACCAAACTAATAGGCAGGTGGGTGTAAATGAAACGAGTGGTTCGGCCCAATCGCGCGTCGGCCATACGGGACAGCTTGGCCGGGAATTCAGGCGAGAGATATTTTGTTTTCAGTCGTGCCCGTTCCGACTCGGACTTATCCATCCATTTCGGCATTTCATCACCTCGTAAAGCGGGCCGGCTCGGGCGCGTCGGCGGTGATGAAACCGAACGCGCTCGAACCGCTTGGCCGGTAATTAGTCGGCCGTCCCGCGTGAATTTTAACCGACTTCCGCCGCGATCCGCATGGCGGCGGCTACGTTTTTCTCCGCATAGATTTCCGTCACACTCAACGTCTTGTGGCCCAGCGTGACTTGTGCCGCCTCGAGCCCGTACCGCTTGCGCAGCTCGGTGGCGGCGTTGTGGCGAAGTTGATGAGGATGCCAGCGGTGGGCGCGTTGCCACGTCTTTAGTTCGTCGGGCTTGTCGGCAACGTCGGCGGGCGCGGGAAATGCTTTGTCGCATCCGTACTGGACGGCGCGGAAGTAAGTCATCGTGGTGTACCGCTCGCCCGGCTCACGCCGCGGCTTGTGGCGCTTGTTCGTGCCGGGACGGTTGCCGCAACTCATCGGCGTTGTGCGAGCAGCGTGCAAGGCTTCCCGGCGTTCGCGTTCGGCGTCGACGGGCGAGAATAGGTAGGCTTGCAAGTCGGTTTTGAGAAATGGCCCGATCAACTCCTGCGCCTTCGGGCCGAAGTAAACCTCGCGGGTGTGGCCGTGTAATTGCGTCTTGTGCCGGGCCGGACGGTATATCCACAGCTCGCCGGTGGTGTCCATATCGCAACCGCGGAGCAGCACCACTTCGCCGGGGCGCATGCCGGTGAGTAGTTGCAACCGCATCATGGCGGCGACTTGGCGGGAAACGTGTAGCAGCGTGCTTTCGACGTGGGCAACCGGCACGGGCTTAACCGGCGACGATTCTTTCGCTTCGGATCTGCCGTACCGCAAGCCAGACACCGCCATCAGCCCGTGGTGAACCGACGCGGGCAGCATTTCATTCTCGACGGCCCACTTGAACACGCCGCGGATCCGCGTGACGTTCCGATTGATATTCGTTCGGCAGCGCCCGGCGTCGATCATCGACTCCCGGCACGCCTTCAACCGCAGCGGGCCGAAGTCTACCGCGGCCGTCTTGCCGTAGAGTTTCAGCAGCGGGCGCAGCGCCTCATTGAAGTTCACCACGGCCTTGCTCGCGTTGCCGTGGGCGTCGGCGTAGTACCGCTTGGCGTGATTGCGGAAGGCGGCGGCGACTTCGCCCACGGTGACGGCGTTCGGATCGGCCGGGAGTTGTCGTCCGGCGGCCATCCACTCGCCCACTACGCGGGAGTACTCCGCCCGGCTTTCGGCCGACTTGTGCCGGCCCAGGTAGTGATCTTTTCCGCCCAGCGTGACAACGGCTTGGCCGGATTTCTTGTGGTGACGGTAGGAAGGAACCGCGATTTCGGACAGCTTAGGCATAGCAACCTCCGATGGTGAAAACGGTATGTACCGTTTTGGCAAGCATCTTCGGCCGCTCTGCCCTACGCGGGACAGGTTCACAAGTATTGCGATCGGCGTGACTTACAAAAACTCCCCGAGCGCAACCCTCTTCATAAGCTCTCGCGCCGAAAAAACCGCTTTTTCAAGCTGGAAACGCGACTTGTCAATGGACGAGGCATGCTGACTCACAGCCTCCTTAGTGCTGAGGCAGAGCCGCCAACGCCTCAAACTCTATAAGGCCCTCACGTTCGTCCCAAAGATTGATGACCCGCGTCATAGAACCAAGCAATTTTAAGGACTTGTCCACGTCCGGTTGCGACCGCTGGTCCTCATTTACATACACCAGGACTCCAGCGTGGTCTTTAGGAACGATATTCTGCTTGAAAACTTGCTCAAAACTCCATGCAGTATCGTGAACGTTTTTCCTCAACCGCACTTTGCTCTTTGGGATCGCCAGTCTTTGGTACAGTCGCTGAGGCGATCCATTCGCAAAAGCGTCACTAAAAACGTATTCCTCCTGCACGCCATTTACAGCGCACTGCACAGTATAATCGCGGTGAAAATTCCGATGCGAGCGAAGTCCGATCCGGTCGAGAAGGCCATCCGCTACCGCGTCGAGGTCAGCGTCCCGAGGTTCTTCCGGTGTTTTGGCATCGACAAGCTGTGCATAGAGTTGGTCCGCGACGGCCGAAAGTTTGCCCACGGGTACTTCATCAAGCACCGCCCCGGCATCCACAACTACAAAGTTCCCACGAGATGTTTCCTGCACTGCTTCGGGGAATCCCGGCGAGGTCACGTCAACGGTCGCGCCCGACGCGGGTACGGTGATCCGACCTGCGACAAACACATCCCGCCAATAGCGAACCCATTGCTTGTAAGCATTCCCTGAGGTAACAAAACTTGGAATCGACCGCCCGTCAACGTCTCCAGGACGGTCTGCAAACTCCCCGACGAAGCGAGCCTCAGCTCCTTGTTGCGAACAGACGATGACCCCTATATTTCTCGGCTCGAACCGGTGAAGGTCTGCGATGTATTTGACCAGCATGTATTTGGTGGTATTCATGGGAACAGCCTCCAAGTCTTGATTCCTGTAAACTCAGCACGACTCTCCTTGATTATCGACATCATTCTATCCCGACGATGAAGGATAAAGTCAACTGCGGCATCCACTTCCAACTGCGTGGCCCCGAACGCCAAAGCCGCTTCGCACCGGTCTTGAACGAAGAAATCGGGCGTTAACTTGATTCTGTCATGCCAATGAGCAAAGTGGTCGTCCAAGTTCAGCGAGTCCAGCAGGCAGTGCCGATGCTTGCCCGAATCGACCGGGTTGTTTGTCTTCCACGAAATGCCCAGCCGATCCCTCAACTGCTGCAGCCTGCTTTGGCCACCCGACGCAGTATACCCGAAGAGCGCGTGGCTGTGATCAAAAACGCTCATCTGCGGTGGTGTTGACAGAAAGTCGACTGAAAAGTTCGCCGGATGCCTGTCGCAGTTTGCCATCCAGATATCAAAGAGCAACAACCCAGTAGAAAGCGAGGGGAGCAGCTGCAGGCACTTTGCCACGTCAACTGGGGGTAACGTGTTGCCGGCAAGGTTGAAATCAAGCGACGCGAACACCGGTCCAACCCCTCCACCCGGCTCCGAAACCATCGCCACTGGAGGAATCGGCAATCCGATAAACCTGCCCAGCTCGCAACAGATCAATTCGCTGGGAATACAGTAAGGGGCATTCGGCCCGTTTGACTTGGCAATTGCACTCAGCGAGACGTACCGACTCCCGGCTATGCCGATACCCAATTGCCGCCCGAGTGATTCGATCTTGTAATACTGCTCCGCCATAAAACTCCTTACGGCACCCGGCATTCAGTCCATCAAACGACGATTATATGCGAAAGGCGAATTTCTCTCGAAACACCGGCTGAATTCTGCCATCTCGATGTTTCGGTGGGCGTCCGAGATCATACCGACTCTATCGTCACTTTAATCTTCGCGGGCGGGTTGGAGCCCAGCACCCATTTCTGGATGTATTGGGTCTTGAGCACCGGCGGCTTGCCGCCCTCGCCCAGTTCTTCCTCATAGACATAGGTGCCCTCGGTTTCCTTGCCCTTCACGAGAATTACCGCAATTTTTCCCTGCTTGTTTCCTCTTGAAAATATTCGCGGCCATTAGGTTTTCGCCATCAAGTCGTCGATGTTCCGGGCCTTGATAAACGCGGCAGGGCTCTCACCAACGGCCAGGGCCTTAAAATGGGCTTCGCCGCACTGAATCTTGGCGTTCTCACGGTCGCGCAGGTCATCGGTGAACAGACTGCTCTTGGTTTCGACCACGAAGTACAGCCGTTCCGCACCGTCCTTCTGCACCAGGACCGCCCAGTCGGGGTTGTAGGTGCCCAGCGGCGTCGGCACCTTGAACCAGGCGGGAAGCTTGGCGTAGACCTTCACGGCGGCATTCGTCTCCAACTGCTCGGCAAAGGTGTGTTCAACCCCCGAACCGTAGACCACGAATTCGTGCGCGGATTTCGTTGCGGCCAACATGCTCTTCATGTACCCGGTCAGTTCTTCCCTCTCGAAAAGCTCCTGGGCGTAGTAAAACTCGTCGCCGATCCGCTGATATTTGATGCCATCAACGATGGCCAGTCGCTTGGTCCGCCGGATGGATTCCGACGTCAGTTCGATGAACTGCTGGGGATTAAGTTTGAAATCATCGAGACGACCACTGTCCGTCAGAATCCGAACCAGGCTGCGGCGGGTGAGCTGTGTCTTGTCCTGGAGATCCGTCAGGAGGTCAGGCAATTCGATGTCTGTTTCCTCAAGCACGGCCGGCGCTGTCGCGGCGATTTCTTCCGATGAGACGCCGCCGCGCCCGATGGTGAGATCGGCCTTCCGAATCTGCACGCGGGTCTTGATGATCGGCGGGCACGCCGCGAGGGCTACCGTGCATTCCTTGAGCAGCTTCTCGTTATCAAATTGCACGCGGTATGTGGTCTTGTGCTTGATGCGGTTCCACAAAGACTGGAATTCCTCGCTGTTCAACACCGCCTGCCGGGTGCGGATGGTCTTGCGTTCGTCCGCGTTCTTGATGTCCAGCCTGCCTGCCAACTTGCGGAGGACTTCCTTGACCTGTGGGAGTTGGGCCTGGAACTGCTCGGGAAGTTTCAAGGTGTCTTCCTTCAGCGCCTTCCGCAGGTGGTCCTGAACCTTCCCCTTCGCATCCACGAAACCCGCATCCTTGAGATGGGTCCAGATGGCTTCCGATTGGGCCACGCCCAGCGCTTTGGTCACGCCCTTGTCGTCCGTCACGGGGATGGCGGCGAACTGGTGCTTCTCCACCAAGCCAAAGCGAATGCCCGTATCGGCCTCAATTTCCTTTTGGAGGTTCTCGGCAAACTCCTCGTAGCCCTCAGTTGCGATGACCGTGAGTGTGTTGATGTCGAACCCCCGCAGGCGTTCACCTTGCTGGTTGACGCACAGCCGCAGGCCGCGACCGATGGTTTGCCGGCGCTCCCGCTCGGTGCCCATCTCACGGATGGCGCAGATCTGAAAGACATTCGGGTTATCCCAGCCTTCGCGCAATGCGGAGTGGGAGAAGATGAACCTCAGTTTCGTGTCGAAACTTAGAAGCCGCTCCTTGTCCCGCATAATCAGGCTGTATGCGCGCTCGGCATTGTCGCGGTTGCCCTGATTGTTCTCGGCGGTATCCGTCCATGCCCCCTTTTTGTCGATGGAGAAATACCCATCATGTACTTCCGTGGCGTCGGACTTCAGGTCCACGTCATTGAACAGCGTGTGATACTTCGGCTTGGCGGCAGCCTTCCGATACTCTTCCTCAAACATGACCGCATACTTGCCCTTCACCTGCGTGCCGTCGGCGGCGTAGCTGCGGTAATGCTCGACAACGTCGATGAAGAACAGACTTAGAACTTTGATCCCCTGGGGCCGCAGCCGGAGTTCCTTGTCCAAGTGCTCTTCGATGGTCCGGCGTAGCATAAGCCGCTTGAGCGCGTCGGTATCCACGTCGCCGATGGCCTCACCAGGGCGCAGCGGCTTCTCCAGATTGCTCAGTTCGAGATATTCATCACCGACTTTGCAGCCAATATTCTGTACGAGATGGTTGGCGTAAACGGCGCGCCCCGTGACTTGCTGAAGATCATCGCCGGGGGAAACGACCCTCGTTTCGCGGCTGACGCTGTGGAGCAACTGCACGTCCAACTCCACCTTGGCGCTGAAAGTTCCCCTCTTGTTGCTGGTGGAAAGCAGTTTCACATACCCCTTGTTATGCGCGCCCTCGACC
>JBBROD010000092.1:0-16193 GCA_038229715.1 Tepidisphaerales bacterium
ATCCACGAGCCGACACATCCGACGATACCGACTGGCCTCCATGCTCCAGCTCCTTTCTTGGTCGAAAGAGCCAGTATGGAGGCCATCTCGTTGCGGCGCAAGCGTTTCGAACCGCGGCGCATAAAGTTGGAGCCGCCCGTGGTTTGCCGGCAGACACGGGCGGGCCGCCCGTGCCACACTATGCGGAATGGCTCGATCGGTTGTGGAACATCGGCGCTTCAATCGTTTGTGCGTATAATACACCACATGCATCGCACATTCCTGCTGATCGCGATCACTCTGCTCACCGCGTCGATCGTTCGCGCGGAGAATTTATCGATCCATCTCCCCACATCCACCACCAAGCCCACCGCTGCAACAGCCGTATCGGCGGCGATGAAGTTGAACGCGACCGGCACGATCGACGGCCGCGGGATTTACTTCGACAAGCTGCTGCCGATCACGCCGTACGATATTTCGATCACCCTCGAAGACGGCACGATCCTGCAGGGCGTGGACATGGGTTGGTACAACCAGGAAGCGGTGAACCCGAAGACCGACCCGATGGTCGACGCGGACAAGACAGAAATTTACGGCCTCGTCACGCCCGACAAGGATTTTTTCAACAAGATCGACATCATCCAGTTAGCCGGCGATCACAATCGCGCGACCGCGCTGGTGAAGCAGATCCGCGACAAGGGTTTTCACAGCGACAAAGGCGGCGAAGTCATCAGCCGGTTCGAGCTGTGGTATTTCCGCTTCGAATACGGCGGCTGGGAGAAAGTTCAGCAGGGCCAAAAGCTTCTGCGCCGCGACCGCTTCGCCAGCGAGGCCGCGTTTGAAAAAACGATCGGCCCGATCCGCTGGACCCCGGAACTTGGCGGGATCAAGCTAGAAAAGGGTGAGAAGCGCACGATCACCCTGCCGGCCAGTTCGCCGACGACTCAGCCGACTGCCCGACCCGCGAAATAGGAATCCAAATGCTCCTGCCGATCGTCACCGCCGCGGTTTTCGCGCTCGGCGGGCTCGCCCTGCTCGTCCGCGCGTGGCGCGGGCGGTTGATCGAATGAGGCTGTCTATGTGCGCGATTATTCCGTCGCATGGGCAACCCTGCCCATGGGTGCGTGCACTCACTCACGATGAGCTGTAAGCGGCTCATGAGGTATGTGCGAAGCGATTCCCCGTCGTTAAAAGTGCACGATCGCTTCGCTCTTGCTTCATCGGCCGAGTACGACCAATCATGCGACGTGGAAGTCGATGCGCCGCTTCAACTCTCCGGCTCTTCGAATTCCGTCGGCACTTCTTTCGCCCGGCCTCCGGTGAGGGCGGCGATGATTCGCTCTACGTGCACGTGGCAGTTTTCGATGAAGACATGGAACTTATCCTGCGTGCCGCCGACGCTCGTGCCGGCGATGTAGAGATTTTTGATGCTCGATTCCATCGTCGCTTCGTTCAGCACCGGGGCCTGGCAGTCGCCGGCGAGTTCAATGCCAACTTTCTTGAAGAGTGTCGTGTCCTGCTCGTAGCCGATCATCGGGAGGACGAAGTCGGCCGGTACGTCGAACGATTTGTCATCAGTGCGGAGCGTCACGCCGCTCGGCGAGATCGCAGTCACGTGCGAGTTGAAGTACGCCTTGATCCGCCCGTCGGCGATAAAGCCGTTGATCTCCGGCCGCAGCCAGTACTTGATGCTCTTCTCCGGCAGCTTGTCCTGGCGATAGCTGATCGTGACGTTCGCGCCCGCGTGCGTGCAGCGGAGGGCGGTTTCCACGGCGGAATTTTTCCCACCGACGATCAGCACGTTCTGGCGGAAATACTCGTGCGGGTCTTGGAAATATTGATGCACGTGCGGGAGGTCTTCGCCGGGCACGCCGAGCTTTCGCGGCCGATCCGTCCCGCCGGTGGCGAGCACCAACCGGCGGCACTTTACGGTTCGGCCCTTCTTCGTCGCGAGTTTAAATCCGTCGCCGTCGCGGCGGATGTCGGTGATCGGCTCGAAGGTGTTCACCCGCAGGTCGTACAGCGTCACTACCTGCCGGAGGTATGCGAGATACTCCTCGCGCGTGGCCTTGAGCTGGTCGAACGTCATCAACGGCACGCCGGCGATGGCGATCCGCTCATTACTGCTGAAAAACCGCGTGAGCGGCGGGAACCAGGAAATGGTGTAACCGATCTGCTTCGCGTCGAACTGAAGGTAATCGATCTTCGCACGCTTCAGAGCGGCGGCGAGCTCGATCCCGATCGGGCCTGCGCCGATCACTGCGACGTCGGTGGTGAGGAGTGACATTGCTGGAATGATAGCGCGGAAGACGAAGGGCGTAAAAAAATCCGCGCGGATCGCGGATTCAAACGTAGGGCACGCTATTGCGTGCCGTTTGGTTTCTTGGAGGAGAGACGCAATGGCACGCAATAGCGTGCCCTACGAAACTTCTACATTGGTCCGTCCCGCTGAAGCGGGACGGACCAGAAAAGATACGCAAAGTCAAAAGTATTCGCTGGCGTGTTCCGCTTCAGCAGGACACCGCGATTCCCACCCGACGTGTCCCGCTAAAGCGGGACACGCCAAGTGAAAATTTAATTCATTTTCGCAGCTTTGAATCCGTCGCACCCGCTGATCGCGGTGACTTTCAGATGGAGCGAAGCGTGTTTCGGATGCGCGCACTCATCGATCATCGATTCCGATGCAGTCTTTTTCGTGCGAACCTGAATCAATTCAGGCTTCGTCTGGTGGTGCTCGCCGAAGTGAAGGCACAGGCCACACTGACCGTCGTGTACTTGAAGCACGATGAACTCCTTTGCGTAAAAACTGCTTACTGAACGACTGAATGCTACGTCTGAAATCCGCCGAATCCAGTGAGAAGCGATCTCACTTCGCTAATGAGATTGAGTATTAGTTCGTTTCAACAATCGTGAAAATTCGGACGTCGGGCATGTTCCTTCCCGGCGTTCGACTAACATCGATCGAATGGCCGACGTCGAACGAAAATCCCTGCCTCGCCGAGCGCCGGTGATTCCGGGTTGGCCGGTGGTTGGGTTGTCGTTCGGCATGCGGAAGGACCCGCTGGGCACGATGGACCGCGCGTTTGAGCAGATCGGCGGCGAGGCGGTGTTTCTCAAGCTCGGGCCTTACCGGGCGACGCTGGTGCGGCACCCGGACCTCATCAAGCGCGTCTTCATCGACAACGCCGACAATTATTCGAAGCAAACCCGCGGCTACGAGAAGGCGAAAATCGCACTCGGACAAGGACTCGTCACCAGCGAAGGCTCGCTCTGGCAGCGGCAGCGGCGGATCGCCACGCCGGCGTTTTCGCGGCAACGGGTGACGGGGTTCGCGGGGACGATGGTGTCGGTCACCGCGGGAATGCTCGATGACTGGCGCGCGCCGGCCCGCGCGGGAACGCCGATCGACGTCTTCGCGGAGATGATGCGCGTCACGCTGCACATCGCGGTCGAAACGCTGCTCGGCGTTGGACCGAGCGAGGCGCTCAACCGCGTGAGCGCGGCCGTTTCGGAGGTGCTGGAGCGGACGAACGACATCATCACCAACCCGCTCTCCCCGCCGCTGTGGGTGCCGCTGCCGAAGTATCGGCGGTTTAAGAAATCGCTCGGCGTGTTGAATGAGTTTGTGTACGGGACGATTACGGAGAAGAGGCGGATTTCGGGTCTCGGGTCTCGGGTTCCGGGTGCAGAAAATGCATCAATGCTTTCATCACCCGTAACCCGAGACCCGGAACCCGGGACCCGTTCTCCCACTCTGCTCTCCATGCTCATGGAGGCCCGTGACGAAGACGGCGGCGCCGGCATGAGCGACACGCAGTTGCGCGACGAGGCCGTCACCATTCTCATCGCCGGGCATGAAACAACTGCTAACGCACTCTCCTGGGCGATGCACCTGCTCGGGCAGCACCCGGCAGTGCAGGAACTGGTACACGAGGAAGTGGCCGGTGTGCTGCGCGGCGTTTCGCCGACTGCGGATGATGTCGGCAAGATGCCGCTGGTGCGCGCGGTGATCGACGAGACGATGCGCCTCTATCCGCCGGCATGGATGCTCGGGCGGTCCGCGCGGAAAGACGACACGCTCGGCGAGTTCGCCGTGCAGGGTGGGCACTTTGTGCTCGTGAGCCCGTACATCACGCACCGCCACCCCGGCCTGTGGGACAAGCCGACAGAATTCGACCCGACGCGATTCCTCGACGGTCGATCGGAAAGGCTGCCGAAGTTCGCGTACCTCCCCTTCGGCGGCGGGCAGCGGTTCTGCATCGGCAGCCATTTCGCTTCGATGCAGTCGTCGCTGATGCTGGCCAGCATCGTGCAACGCTACCGGCTGAAACCGATGCATGGACATCAAGTAAAGCCCTACGCGATGATTACGCTTCGGCCGAAATGGGGCATTCGGATGATCGCGGAAGAGCGGTGAAGCCGGTAATTGCAGATTTCGAATTGTGGATTGCGGAATGAAAAACAGGAACACCGCCCGGGTGCGCGGTTTCCGATCCGCAATCCGAAATCCGCAATCCGCGATCGACACGTCTTTCATCCGAGCGCGGGAGCGATATAATCGCCACGTATCTTTCGACGCGGCAATCGGTTCGGTCGTTTCTCGGCGGACGACGAACGCGCGAAGAAAGAAAGGAGTCTAGGCACATGGCGGATGAATCGCAGGCACTTCGCGGCATTTCCTGGCGGGAGACGTTCCCCTTTACGCATCTGTTCCGGACATTCCGGGTGGCGATCCATCCGTCGAAACTGCTGCTCGGTCTCACGGCATTGATCACGCTTTACGTCGGCGGGCAATTCTTGGATGCCATCTGGCCCGTCCAGCAGCGGGCCGTGCCGGGCGAGACGATGATGTACGAACAGGCCCGCACCAACCCGGACGGGGATTTCAAAGTCCTCCGGCGGGAAGCGCGAGTCGAAATCGAAAATACTTATGCCGATATGCTCCAGCATTTTGAAGTGACCAAGGACCGAACGCAGGCCCTTGAATCAGCCAAAACGGGCAAGCAACTCAGCGAATTGAAAGGCAAAATCATCCTTGCCAGGCAGAACGTGCTGGAAGAGCTCAAAAAAGCGAAATCCGCCGCCGAGGACAATGCGAAGTTGATCACCGATGCCACTTTGCGGCAATCGAGTTTCGAAAGTTCGCAGGTCAAATACGATCAAGGCGTCAAAAAAGCCTACAACGACGCCTACGACACGAATGAGGCGGCCATTCGGATCAAAAACGCCGGGATTTTTGATGAATTCTTTGCCTACGAACGGATTCAGTTCAACGTCGTGCTGAATTCAGTCAAGCATTTCGACGGCGTTGCAGGCTATCACGCCATTGAACGCTTTCTTACCTATGGTCCGGTGTGGCTACTCACCCAGCACCCGATTTACTTCTTCCTGTTCCTGATTCTCTTTACCGCCACTTGGGCGGTATTCGGCGGAGCGATCGCGCGAATTGCCGCGGTTCATGTGGCGCGCGACGAAAAGCTCTCGATCCGGGCGGCGTTGCGATTCTCCACTGGCAAATTCCTCAGCTTCCTTTTTGCGCCGATCATTCCGTTGCTCATCATCGGGGGGCTGGGCGTGGTGACGATGATCGCTGCCCTGGTCGTGAACGTGCCATTCCTCGGCCCGATTGTCGCGGGAATCTTCTTCTTCATCGCTCTGGCGCTGGGCTTTGTGATGGCCCTGGTGCTCGTGGGCACGGTGGGCGGGTTCAACCTGATGTATCCAACGATCGCAGTAGAAGGCTCCGACAGCTTCGACGCCATCAGCCGCAGTTTCAGCTATCTCTATGCACGCCCGTGGCGGCTGGCATTCTACACCTTTGTCTCGGTCGTTTACGGTGCGATTACCTACACGTTCCTTAAGCTCTTCATCTCGCTGATGCTGAAGCTGATCCACACCTTCGCCGGCTACACGATCTTCCGTAGCGCCAACAACGGGCGCCCCTTGTGGGACATGCTTTGGCCCGGGCCCAGTGAGTTCAGCCATCTGACCTACCCGATCCAAACGCTCACGCTCGGCCCCGGCGAAACCCTGGGGGCCTACCTGATCGCAATGTGGATCTATCTCGTGATTGCGATCCTTGGCGCGTACGCGATCAGCTTTTACTTCTCGGCCAACACGATCGTCTACTACCTGATGCGGAACGAAGTCGACGCGACTGACATGGACGACGTGTTTGTGGAACAGCAGGACGACGACCTGCTGGAGTCGACCCCGTCGCCCGCCGACCCCGCACCCCCCGCCGCCCTAGAGCCGGCCCCGGTAGACCCGCCGCCCGCGGCGAGCTAGAAATCGGCATAGCATGACGCACTCGTAGCTCAATTGGATAGAGCATCGGTCTTCGGAACCGAGGGTTACAGGTTCGACTCCTGTCGAGTGCAATTCTTTATCAAATATTCACTTAGGACGAATCGTACCGTTCTAAAAAAACAAGCCAAATAGGCGACGGTATCGGATGCATCCGATACCGATCCTGAAAACGGGGTATAATCGAGCCTTTACAAGGCGGCTCGATGGCATCACTCCCGGCAGGTCAACTCTCTAAACATCCGACAAAGGGCTACCGCATCAGTTGCGGCTGGTACATGAAGGACGGCAGGAAGACATCCAAAGTCTTCTGGCTCGGCCACGACAAATCGAAAGCCCTTCTGAACGCCGCGAAGTTCCGATGGGCCAACTGGTCGGCGATCGCCATGGGCGGCTGGACGAAAGAATATGAACAAATGGTTCGGAATACCGACACCATCGAGATGGTCCAGCATCGTTTCTTTGAGGCCGAACAAACTCGTCAGCAATTGACTCCGCACATCCCCGCATCCGTCGTCGTCAACCTGCCGCACAGCGAGCACACTGCATCTCCTGCAGCCGTTCCGTCCTTTTCGGGCAAGACCCTGTATCAAGCGATCGACGCCTATTTGGAATCGTTTAAAGCCAAGCGAAAATCGGAAAGTCACAAGTGGCGGGCCGAGCAGGTGCTGCGAACCAATCTGAAGTCGGCTCGAGCGGACTGCCCATTGGCGTCGATCGATTACGCGTGGCTGGACAGCTTGGGTGATTACTTCAAAGCAAGGCCTCTTTCCAAACGGGGTAAGGCGTCTGCGCGCAAGTCCATTAGCCCTCAGACGGTCAAGATCATTCTGCAGTATCTCCGACAGTTCTTCATCTGGCTTGACGATTGCAGCTATGACGGCTGGGAGGGGCCGAGGAAATTGACCAAGCCGTTTCGAGTGCGACTTGACGATCTGCGGACATCCGCAGAACTGCGTCAGCACGCCAAGATCCAGCAGTTCGAACTTCCAACGCTCGTAAAACTTTACCGCCACGGTTCTGCATTCCAGAAGACCGTCATGCTGACTGCGCTGTTCACCGGCGCGACTCAACAGGAACTCTCCGTGATGGAGAAGGCGGAATTTGACCTAAATGCCGCCCAGCTCCATCACTTCAGAAACAAAACCAAAATCGAGGGACGATTCTGGCTGCCGAAGGAACTGATTGGCCTCCTGCGGCAATCCTTCAAGAAGCATTCGGACAAGCCGCTGGCGTTCTACACGACGACCGGGAGCCCGTTGGTGAGCTATCGAGACGGCCGCATGTGCAGCGACGCCGTGCGCCAGTCATGGGATGACCTGCGAACCAGAGCGAAATTGCCCGACGCCCTGCCCTTCAAATATCTTCGGAAATTCCTCGCCGATTGGATGACCCGGCACGGCGGCGTCGAGATGGGGCAACTGGCGCTCAGTCACAAACCGATGACGATTTTAGAAAAACATTATTCGGACGCGAAGGATTTTGACCGGTTCCATAACCTCCAGCGCCAGATGCATGAAGAACTGAAAGGGGCTGGCATGTTCTCAAAGAGTGCCAAATTCCATTAGCGGAAACAACGCATAGAGGCCTAGGGGACGATGGCCGGATCTTGCACCAGCGCTATCGCTTTCGAGCAAGCAAGTAGTCCTGCTCTACGATTCGACAATTAAGCTCGAATCCCACCTCGCTGAAATGTTTTCTGCATTGCACAGTAGATATGACCATATCCACTGGGGAATGCAGAATCGCTTGCCAACATCGTAAAAAATTCGCAAGCATATAAATAAAAAAGACTTACGTCGAATAATCGTGTTTTATCCGATCAGGGATTGCCTTTGAAATTTGATCAATCGCGATTGAACGGCGACCAATGGCTAAAAAAAGGTGATTTCAGGCACAACATGTCGAATTCGCCCGATCCCAAATGCATTGGACCGGGCTCACGGCCCGGCCCAATGCTGAAGATGTGATGTTTTAGGTAGTGACATCAGCGAACATTGCTTGCGATGGTATTGGTCCGTCAACCGGTGTAGGCACGACAGCGCCAACTTCTTTACCTCGGTCGCCGCCCCATCGCTCGCGGGCGATACGCATCGCGTGCATGACAGTCGGACGACTTGCCTGGGGGAAGGCCTTGGCCAACTTGTTCCCGGACAAGGTGGGTTGTTGCAAGTGCCTCTGCCAAACGGTCCACGCGTTCGCCTCAGCCCAAGGCACGCGGCGTTCGATGAGCACCGGATCGGTCCAGAACCAATTCGGCGAAAGGTTCCGGAACCGCTTATGACAGGTGGTGGGGAATCTCTCGACAGCACCATCAGACGAATCACTTTGGCTGATCCGCAAGCGGGGTCGCCGGCGAGAGGTTACACGATATTGTCGGGCTGTAGGCGAGGGTTGAACGTTTAGATCGCCGGGCAGATGGTCGGTGGCGATATCCGCTGTGACTTTTGAGGCAGAGTCATCCCTGCGAGATAACATCTCGATGGCGCCGGCGAAAATGCCGAGCTTGCAGGTTCGCATTTTAACGTTTCGGTCGGCATCGCAGTAAATGCCTTCAATGTGTAACGAGAGTTGGGCATTTCCGTCCGTAACGTCGCCATGAGCGAGTACGTCATGCAAGCCCTGCAAATTTTCAAGTACGGTTCGAACATCTAGGATTGACTCCAGCGACTGAGTGGTTTCTTGGCTGTTCCGGATCTGACCATCGAGTTCATCGATCTCACTCATGAGTTTTGCAAAGGATTTTTCCAATCTCTCACGAAGGGAAAGCGGAAGATCTTTTTTGCGGAGGGAAACTTCCAGACCCAGGCATTGATCGTCCTTTTCCCGTTTCTGGGATTCCAGATCGGATTTACGGGAAGGCGTTTGGGCTTGCATAACCGTAAGCTCGTCACGAATCTGCTGGTCCAAAGCTGGCAGCCAATCCGGGGCGACGACCTTACAGTTGCGCACTACAGGGGCGGGGAATAGCAATTGCCTAATTCTGCCAAGCACCGATTCTCGAAGTTTGTCCTCCCTCACGTGCTTACGATTGTTGCACGCGGTGCCGCCGGTCGAACTGCTGAGCGGGCATCGGTAATAGGCGTAGCGCGTGCCGTTGAGGCTGCCGCCTGTTCCGCTGCCTGCCACCATGCGCGAGTGGCATACGGCGCAAAAGACTAAGCCGCTCAGCAGGTACTTGAGCGTTGTACCGGCCGCCACGATGATGATCTGCTTGCAATCCCCGTGCTCCCTTGCGGCTGCTGCCGCCTTACGAGCCGCCTTGATGGCATCACCGCGTTTCGCACGCATTTTCTGAACGTGTTCAAATTGCTCGACCGGAATGATTGGGGTGCAGAAGTCGTCGATGATAATCGGGCCATCTGGGTTTTTCTGTTGTACGCGAGTGTCATTAAGAATGCCGCAACACTTTTCCGCCCATCGCAGGCGACCTGCATAAATCGGATTGCGGAGGACATATTCCACCTTGGAAGGTTGGAACGGCTTGAGTTTTTGGGGAATATCCGATTTAGAATTGAGTTCTTTGCAAATTTTCGGTGCACCCTTACTGGTTCGGAATGCAATTTCAAAGATCAACTTGACGACCCATTCTGTTTCGGGATCGGGCACGAGTTCGGATTCGACCAATTCCTTTCCCTTCGCATCTGTTGTGATCGTCCGGGTAATTTTCTTCCCCAACGGAGCGGGTCCGCCCGGCCACTTCTTTTGGGTGGCGAGGTCCCGTTTTCCCCGCCACACATCGTGCGCCTTGACCTCGTTGCCACCCTTTGAGCGAAATTGCTCGACCATACCCAAGGCTTGGCCGGCCATTGTGGTCGGGTCTTGAAAGTGGCTGTCGGCGGTCAACACAACAACGCCGTATTTCGACCAGAGTTCATGGCGGATGGCGACGATCTCGTCCGCGCGCCCAAACCGTTCAGCAGTGTCCACCAAGATCGCGTCTACCTTGAGCGAGCCATTGCGGATGGCTGTCAACATCTCGTTAAACTGTGGCCGTCGCTTTATGTAGGCTCCCGGAATACCGGCGTCTGTAAAGGACTTGATCACTTTCCATGTGCGCTTTTGAATTTGCATCACACGTCGAATCTCATCGACCTGTTGCTGCGGGGAGCGAGGATTCTGGTTATTACTGCTCATGCGCAGATAATCGATGCAGACCAGCGACAGGTCTAAGTTTACGTTTTTCTTAATCATGACTTACTCCTTTGCCGGGCGAGTCACACTGGCGTTCGCGGTGAAGACGCAGTGTGATTTGGCGGGCGATGTAACTGATCAGTCGGGCTCGACGGATACGTTGGACCTCGTCACCAAGGGCATGCGCCTGGCCGGGCGACAATTCCCCGTCGACAGGGATTGCCGTCTCACCAGCCGCCACCGCCAGTACAAGCCCCAGGAACTGTTCACGAGGCAGATCCGGGGATTGGTGATGGTGTTTCCTTGCAGCGACGTTCGATCCGCCTTCCGGCGTTCCATCTGAGGGTCTTTCGATTCGGTCAGACATGGGTGACTCCTTTCAAACGAGGAGCGCACCTGCCTTGACCGACGTCGGGAAACACTCCCGGGTAAGCAATAGGCATGTGCGCACGCCAGAAAATTTGAGATTGGGAAACGGAGAAAGAGATTTTGAATAGGCGCGGACGTCGTAGTCAGACTTCGGGATTGTCAGCGACTTGGATGGCACGAAATTTCGGTCCGGTAACCGAAAGACGCTATAGCCGGGTGTTTAGGGCGGAGACGCAGAAGAAATCGGCCTCAATCACGCGGCAATTGAAATACCGATGAGTTTCTTCAGCACATCGTGGTCAACTTGCCGAACGGTGACGTGGCCACACTCACATTGAAAAGTCACATCAATTACAGCGCCGTTCATTTCAAAGCTGTCATTGCGCAATTGGAGTGGCCGATTGCAGACAGGGCAGTCCCGCGTCTTCGAGTCAAGAAGCCCAATGCGAAGCGTATCGAGTAGGTCAGCCTCACCCTGCTGGTTGCAGCGGATTGCTGCCGTTCCGATGTGGCTGCCCACCCTTGGCTGTTTCCAATTTCCGTTCGTCCGAAGATTACGACGATTTTCGGAGCTTTTGCGAGCTCGCG
Organism: Tepidisphaerales bacterium; assembly: GCA_038229715.1. GTDB lineage: Bacteria > Planctomycetota > Phycisphaerae > Tepidisphaerales > Tepidisphaeraceae > JANMES01. Next base: position 11,377 of record JBBROD010000092.1, read on the forward strand.
CATACTCATGGGCGCTGCACAACAGTGCGAACAAGACGTCTTGATAAGCGACTTCGTCCATTGGCCGGTCAATGTCGCCTTCGCCGATTCCTTGGCATTGGACAAGCCAGGTGCCGATGCTTGCCAAGTGACTGGGCCGATCGAGTAGCCAACGCCCTACCGGGTGTAGAGACAACGCTTGGCCATAAAGAAAACCTCGAGTGTGATCGCCTAACGCAGGTTCTTTGGCGGGGCCGGTGATCGCATGCATCCCGCGCATGAATTCAATGCTGACGGCCGAGAGGGCAAAGCGCGTTTGTAATCCCGGCAAAATCATGGCCCAGACTTCGCTTGCACAGCGTTGAAATTCGACGAACGCTTCGTACGCGGCAAATCGCAAGAAGGGATGGACCAGGCAATGACCACTTTTGGCATATATTTTCTCGCTGCGGCGCTGAAGTTTTCGATAAGCCGCGGCAACGCCTTCCTTCCAGAGATTAAGGCCATCGGGCGTCCCAGCTCTCCAGGCGTTCATGGCGGGTTGCAGCCAGCCGTCCAACATGAATCTCCGTGTGAAGAAATCGGTAGCCGACGTCTTTGACTGCAGAAACAAGTTTTCGATCTCGGCATGTACTAAGTCCGGCCTGCCGGATTCGACGATCGTCCGCAGTTCTTGCCGTTCGGAGAGGTTTAGGGTGCATAAGCGATCAGCGTCAGAATGAAGGTACTGGTTGATGTAGACCCGGTGGATTGCGTCCACGCGTCCCAAGGCGCGGTACATTTCCGCCATGAGGAGCGTCCGACGGTCGTCTTCGGTCGGTCCTTCCTTCCGCAGATCCCACGATGCTCGAAAGGCGGCTGTGATTGCAGCGCCATTGATATCCTTGCCAGCATCACGAAGTCGCGACCCATTAAAGGAAAAGTAATCGACCCATCCCGCTGCAGGGCCGAGGTCGATTCTCTCATGCATGAGGTTGAAATTAAGATCCTCGCCGGCAATGCGAGCACGAATTGTCACGTCACCCATGATCTTTCGGGAGACCGATCCAATTCGCGAGGAGCCCGTACGCACGGATACTGTGTTTTTCATCATCGGATCCGATCATAATGTTCAGCGAGCATTTGGAATGTGGGATTTAGCACGTTCGCAATTGCTTCATTGATTATAACCGATCCCGACTGCATGCATGTCGCCCGAATTTCCGAGGAAGAATGGTTTTTTTAAAAAACTGATCAGGAAGAAGATTCATCGTGGTCGACGTGTAGAAATGTCGACGCGAGAAATTTTGGCGATAATTTTACCAGAATCGTCGCTCCAAAAAATCGTGATTTTAGCGTCGGTGGTTTCGGGTATAATTCGCAACTCATTATATGGAACTGTTCAGATGCTTTCCCGCCCCGATTGGAACGTGAACCCTCAAAAGCAAACCCGCCACTGCCGACAGGACCGAATCTTCGGCCCCGTCGGCGGTTGGCGAGTTTCAGGACTCGATGGAATTCAATCAATCCTGGGACTGCTGCGACTTCGACAGCTTGGCTGTGATGCCCGTCGGCCCAAGCGGGCCTTCATGGGCACCATCTTCTGCGGCAGGCACAATTTCTCGAAGTGAGAACGAGAAGATCGGCCGTACAGTTCGCAGGCATGGCAAGAGCGATTGTCCTGCTTTTTCATCGACTGACCGACATCAACATGTCGGCCGTGTCGTCTTCGATGCCGGACGTGATAACGTCGTCAATCGGCAGGAAATGAACTTTTCCCCTCGCCCGGAGCAAGACCGTTGCGTCGCGCGCTTCCGGGTGCAGGACGAAGAACAGGCCGTCATTCTGCGGCAACATTTGCTGCAGATGAGCCCGGTCGGTGATCGGCGACGATTTCAGGCAGCCGCCCAGCAGCATCGGCCGCGGAAGGAGGTGCTCCTTTGCGTCACTTGGACAGCAGTGAGCCAATGCTTCTGTTTCGCCACGCAGGATGGCCGGTTCAATGACCGACTCCCACTGTGGATCGGTCTGGCCGAGGTACAGGTGCCAGCTGGCGTACTTGGATTGCTCGGCCAGGTGCCGGAGCAGGCCGCACATCTCCTCGAACCGGTCCCGGTTCAAGCGACGTAGCGGATAGGGAACAAAATCGCGGATCTGCAGCGGGCGGAGCCAGATTCGCCCCTCCCTGCGTTCGAGGCCGATCTGCATGTTTGAATTGAGAAAGGACGAATGCATCAGGGGTTCATTGAATAAAAACTTGGACATGGAATCTCCAGTAAAAGGATTGAGAGGCGTTTGTACGACTGACGAATCGATGGCATTCAAAGCCGGCCGATCAGGAACAGTCGCTGGGACAGGGTCGGGTCTTCCGGCCGGGCGTCTTCGCGGATCGCGTAGCTCGGAGGGACCAGGTAAGACCGGCCGCCGATGACAAAGAACGTCGTCAGCGACATCCAAAGTTGCGGGGCCAGGAAGAAATGGATTCCGTCGAACACCGGCACGCGGCCGGCGAGTTCTTCGGTGTCGGTGTACGGGCAGCTGGTGATGCTGCCGGCGAGGCGGAACGTCGGCGGCGGCACCTCACAACAGGGAAAGGTGCAGTTGAGCCGGACGTCCGTGGGGGAGCAGAACTGAGGGGGCAAGAACGGGGTAAACTCGTTCCGGAGCAGATCGAGGTATAGCAGCCAGCTGGCGCAGCGACCGGTGCAGTTCCAAATACGCCTGAGCGATCCGCAGCAGCGGTCAACGACCGCGGCGTGGATCGTCGGCATCGGCCTCGACGATGGATCAATGTTCTGAGCGAGCCGTGGCGCAAAATCAATCCGCTGATCGAGACGGAGCAGCAGATCGATTCCGGCGTTGGCGACAATGTTCTGGCAAGGCAGCGGCGGTACGACAAACCGCGGTGGGACCATCAAGATCTCCTTTTATGAGGGACATGGAACAGTCGACGACGGTGCAGCCGAATAGCGACGATGGCTAACGGTCCTGTATCTAATATGACGCGTTTTCGCGGAAAATTAAGCTAGGCGGCGTTTCAACAAGTCTTTAACGGCGGTAATCCGTCTCCGCGACGGCCGTCAGGTAGCGGTTGAGGTTGTAGTCCATGGTGAACGGCTTGATTTTCCCCTGCATGTAGTACGGGTAATGCGCCTGAATCGTCCACAATACTGCGAAAAACGGATCCGCTGCCTGCAGGTTGTCCCGGCCGATCCAATCGATCAGCGAGTTGACGGTGTCGCCGTCGGACGAGCCGTAGAGATTCGTCCACTCGGACTTGAACAGGTGCGAAGCGTGCTTGCGGTTTCGCCAATCCTGTTGCAGATCGAAGCCGTGCTCTTTCAAAAGTGCGGAAGCGTTACCGAAAGCCAATTCCGCCGAGGAGAAAAAAGCAGTGCGGTTGCCGCGGTTTTTCATGGTCTGGCCGAAACAATCGAGCCCTGCGTTCGGGCTGACGTTGAACACCGACTTGTATGACGGCCACGAGTACGTCGAACAGAGCAGCGACAGCATCGTGGAATTGGTCGACGGCGTCAGCGCGTAGACGTTTTCGAACGAGGCAGATTCCGGGCGATATCGTTCGAGGTTGGGCGTGATATTGAACTCTCCGCGGTAGTAATTCATGTACCGTGCGCCGGTCGATTCCATGACGAAGAACACCACATTCTTAATCGGCACGGCCGGCTTGGTGGTGGGGCGGGGCGCGGGCGTGCTGCGCTCTCCGGCGCGCTGGAAGTCGTCGTTATTGAACGGGCTGACGATCGACATCAGTGGCGGCTTCTGCCACGCCTCGATCACCGACTGACTGAACGCCACAACTGGGTTTACCGTTTTTTCCACCGGCCATTGCGAGTCGCTCATGTACCACTGCCCGAGCCAGAGGTAGAGAAGCAGAACCGGAACGGTTATCAGGCGAAGTTCGCGGTTGCTCAAGAACCGCTGGAGGATGCGGATGACGAGGACACCGAGCAGCATGAGTCCGAGCGCTCCCGCGAACTCGGCCCCGATGAACTTATTGAACTGCGGAGTCAGCGAAGGCTTGATCGCCTGCCAAGCTTCGTTGGAGAAAACAAAATCCGAGTAGTACATCCATTGGTACGTGAATGGCCGACTCTGCATCGTCACGACCTGGATGTTGGCGATACTCCGCCCAGGGTGAACGAGCCGAAGGCGAGGTAGATCGCGAAGGTGAGCCGCCGGAGCCAGCGCCGCTTGCGGAATAGCGCAATCAGTAGCAGCGCCACCAGCGTGCCGCAGGCCATGAACATCACGTCAAACACGCCGGCGAAAAGGGCTTTTGAAAGTTCGAAATAGACGCGATCGAGCGTATCCATCCCATACTGAAGCACACCAAGTCGCGCGGCGATCATCGTGATCGAAAACGCGATACCCGCCGCCACCGTCCAACTAAAAAGTCGGGTGTAAACAAGCAGTTTATCGGGCGTAAGGATAGCTTGAGATGGCATTTCCATTAAATGTTCGGCCAAACTGTGTGTGCTCTTAACCGCAAACTTACATCAAACCTTTGATCAGCAAGCGGCAGGAAATGGACATTAAGATTATAAGCCTTTGTACTGACTTCCGAGGGGTGTTCGATTCAGGCCGGTTATTTCACCAGGAAAATGCTGTTGTCGGTGACTTGGTTTCGGCCGTCGTAGTCGACGATCAGATCCGGCGTTCCGCCAAGATGGATCGTCGCCACGATCAGCTGATTACCTACGTGGAACGCGCTGGTTCCCTGCAGCGAGACCGGCTGCGAAGGCATGTAAACGGTTCCCAGCAACGTCGTCGTCGCATTACCGCCGAGTGAAATGCCGTGGCTATACGGCATGGTGCGGTCGGTAAAGAGGACGACATCC
>JBBROD010000093.1:0-15501 GCA_038229715.1 Tepidisphaerales bacterium
ACCTTGCGACAGGAGGTGCGGAGTTGGGAACAGACGCGAAACACCGCTGTGGTGAAGGTGGATTGGCAGTTCACCACTACCGATGCCCGCATTAAACTGCGAAGGCTATACCCAACAATCCAGCTGCAATGAAACACTAGGCATGGGCTGGTAGCCCATGCGACATTCATGCGAGCTCAATGAACTGCACTAGCCGATCGGCCAGCGCGTCGGCGTTGGCGTAGTCGTCGCTCAGGCTGAGCGGTAGAAATACGCCTTGATTGTGATCGGACGCGATGATCAGGTGACGCTCCCCGTTGGTGGCGTAACCCATGTCCTGCGGCTGATGGCCGGTGACGATCAGCTTGGCGCCCACGCTATCCGCAAACAAATCCACCGTCGCCGGCGACATGTGCCGGCCCCAGATCATCTGGTAAACCGGGCCGGTGCGCCGCTTGTAATCGGGCCCGGTCAGCGGGCGGCTGAACACGGTGTAGTCGAAGGTCGGTGTTTGGTCATCGGTCGGCAGCGAGTGGCAAAAGAACAGTCCGTTGTACGTGCGGATCGCCAAAGGCAGCGAGAGCAGGAACTCGGTGATCGTGACATTGACCATACCTGCTTGGGCGCCGAAGTCGCGCTTCACGCCGGCGTTGAACGCCTCACAGACGCTCATGCCCGCTTTCATGATGCCTTCGCCGTGGATCTGCGCCAGGTCGTGATTCGCCAACAGAAAGTGAACCTGCGAGGGGAAATCGCACTTGAGCTCAGCGGCGCGGTAAAGAAGTTCCCAGCTTCCGTCCGCGCCGTTGGCGTCGAAGCGGTCGCCGTGAATCAGTTCGTGCAGGACCAAATGACGGTTGGGGTTTGCGCCGAAATCCGCCGCCCGGATCAGGCGGTCAAAGTTCCGCCGATGATCGTGCATGTCGCCGGTCATCCACACTTCGCCTTCCGGCGGAAGCGTGACCAACTGCTCTTCCCGTTGCGGGCTGAGCTGATTTTCCTCGGTGGCGGCTTGAAACGCTTCAACCGCCTGTTCGGCAGAGATGGGCATGCCCCATTCGTAAGGCGGATGGGGCGTTTCGTCAATCAGGGGCAGGAATAACGCCGCGCATGCGGGGCGCGATTGGCGACGCCCCCGCACACGATGCGGACCGTTGGTTAGTAGTGTAGCTTCCCTGACATCAGAAACGGGATGACGTAGATCCCCGACGTCAATCCGATCATCATGAATTCCTTCCATTTGGTGATCGCGAAGAGCGCCATCGCCAAAAGTGCCAGGCCGGCAAAACCGATCGCGAAGGGAGAGGTGTCGCGAAACATCCAGTGAATATCTTCCATCATGCTGTGCATAGGAGCCTCGGGTCAGGGGCCGATTGGGTTCAACATCAACTGGCCCAAACTTAGCACCGGTTTTGGGCGCGGCTTGATCGCGGAAGAAAAATCGCACACCTTTGGGGGCGGTTGGGCGTGCGTTTATGCGGTTTATGCAACCGGCGCAACCCCGTTGAGACGGGAAGAGTGAAGAAATCCCCCGGCCCGCGTTTGCACGCCGGTGCGAAAAGATCGTATGGCCGTCACCCCTACCGGCGGCAAGGTTTTCCTGTATCATCGTCGCCCCTATGGCATTAGAAGTTGGAATCGTCGGTCTGCCCAACGTCGGGAAAAGCACCCTGTTTAACGCCCTCACCGCGGCGGGGGCGCTGGCGGCTAACTACCCGTTCGCCACGATCGAGCCGAACGTGGGCATCGTGTCAGTCCCGGACGAGCGGCTGGCGATCATCAACTCCTTCCAAACAACCGAGAAAATCATCCCCGCCGCCATTCGGATCGTGGATATCGCGGGCATCGTCCGCGGGGCCAGCACCGGCGAAGGGCTGGGCAACAAGTTTCTTTCGCACATCCGCGAAGTCGATGCGATTCTGCACGTCGTCCGCTGCTTTGAGGGCGGCGAAATTCTGCACGTCGAAGGCAGCGTCGATCCGATCCGCGATATCGACACGATCGATACCGAACTGGCGCTGGCCGACTTGGAAACAGTCTCGTCGTCGCTCGACAAAGCTGAACGCATGGCGCGCACGGGGGATAAGGAAGCGATGGCTAGGGCTGATCTGCTGAAAAAAGTGAAGCCCCATCTGAATGACGGCAAGCCCGTTCGGTCGCTGGAACTGAACGCCGACGAAAAGAAGGCGCTCAAAACGCTGGGGTTGATCACCGGAAAAAAAGTCCTGTACGTCGCGAACGTCGACGAATCCGACGCGACCGGCGTCGGGCCGCTGGTGCAAAAAGTCCGCGACCGGGCCAAAGCCGAAGCCGGCGTGGTCGTGCCGGTCTGCGGCAAGCTGGAGGCTGAACTGTCCGAACTCCCCGAGGCCGACCGAAAAGAAATGCTCGAAAGCATGGGCTTGAAAGAGCCCGCGCTTGCGACGCTGACCCGCGAAGCGTATCGGCTGCTCGGCTTGCAGAGCTACTTCACCATGGGGCCGAAGGAAATCCGCGCCTGGACCGTCCCCGTCGGCGCAACCGGGCCGCAGGCGGCGGGCGTGATTCACACCGACTTTGAAAAAGGCTTCATCCGCGCCGACGTGTTCGGCTTGGAAGACCTCAAAGCCAACAAAACCGAAGCCGCCATCCGCGCCGCAGGCAAACTGCGGTCGGAAGGCAAATCGTACGTCATGAAAGACGGCGACATCGTACACTTCCACTTCAACGCATGACGTCATGCTGGCTACCAGCCCGGGCCTGGCTTGGTGGGGTTTTCCTGGACATGGGCTGGTAGCCCATGCGACATCAACTCGACATGTACTCGAATGCCCGCCATAGGGCGTATGCGATGGCGGTGAGAAGGACGGCGATGATGATCCACTTCAACCCTCGCGCTGCTTTCCTCGGCACAACATAGTTCCTGACTCGACCGGCGATGTATTGCTGCACCTGTCCCGCGTCCGGCGTGAGATTGTTGTAGGCGCTGTGGAGTTCGCTCAACCGAATCTCATACTCGGCGGCCGCGACGGTTTTTAGCATTTCTTCCGCGGCGCTCAGGTGATTGGCGGCGGCGGTGGTGGAGCAATCCATAGAGATGGCGAGTTGGCGGTGGTCCAGCCGCTCGCCGTGCGTGAGGATGAACGCCTCGACCTGCTGCGGCGGGAGTTTCCGCAACGCCCGCAAAAACGCCGTGTACGGCATGTCCTTGCCGGCCGCGAACTGCAGCAGGGGATCGGTCCGGCAGACGACCGGATGCTGCCGCAGGTTCAGGATCGTGTGGTGCATGAACCATCGCGACGGGGCGGCTTCATCCTGCCACTTCGGCGCCGCAGACATCGACAGGCCGACCAATTCCTTTACCAGCGATAGTCCGCGGGCGGTATCGCCGCTGACCGCAACCGCCACGCGGGCCATCGTGGGATAGCAGGCGCAGAGGATGGCCGACAGCGCAGCGGCGTTGCCTTGGCTGGCGGCGTAAACCTGATCGGGATCGAGTTCGAGTTTCATTGTCTATTGTCGCATGGGCTACCAGCCCATGCCTAACGGCGCACCTTGGCATGGGCTGGTAGCCCATGCGACAAACAAGCGTGCCCGGATCGTAACGACCCGGGCACGTTGGATAGGTTAACACAAGTCGACCGATTTACGTCGCATCGCTCGATGCCTGCGCCAGCGGGGCTTTGTCTCCCTCGGCGGGCGTGCTGGTGGCGAGCGATTCGAAGAACAGGTGCTTGGCTTCGCCTTCGCCGGTGACGGTGATGCGGATCAAGTCCTTGCCCTTGAAGTTGCCGCGGAGGATTTCCTCGCTCAGCGGGTCTTCCACGTGCTGCTCGATCGCGCGACGCAGCGGTCGTGCGCCGAAATCAGCGTTGGTGCCCTTGTCGATCAAGAACTCCTTTGCATCAGTCGTGATCTCAATCCGCAGGCCGTGATCGACCAACCGTTTGGTGACCTTCTTCAACTCAAACTCGACGATGGTCTCCAACTGCACCCGGCCCAGCGGGCGGAAGACGATGACGTCGTCCAGTCGGCCGATGAACTCGGGGCGGAAGTACCGTTCGAGTTCCTTCATCACGGTCGACTTGATCTGCTGATAGTCGCGTTCTTCGGCGGCCCCTTTAGCCGTCGGGCGCAGGCCGAACTGCGGACCGCCGCCCTTGATCAGCTCGGAACCGATGTTCGAGGTCATGATCATGACGACGTTGCGGAAATCGACATGCCGGCCGAACGAATCGGTCAGTCGTCCTTCCTCCATGATCTGCAGCAGCATGTTGAAGACGTCGGGGTGTGCTTTTTCGACTTCGTCGAGCAGGACTACGGAGTACGGGCGACGGCGGATGCGCTCGGTGAGCTGGCCGCCTTCTTCATAACCGACGTAGCCGGGAGGCGCGCCGATCAAGCGAGACACGTTGTGCTTCTCCATGTACTCGCTCATGTCGACCTGCACGAGTGCGTCCTCGTCGCCGAACATGAACTCAGCCAGCGCCTTGCTCAGCAAGGTTTTGCCGACGCCGGACGGGCCGAGGAACAGGAAGCTGCCCATCGGGCGGTTCGGGTCTTTCAGGCCGGAGCGGGCGCGACGGATCGTTTTGCTGATCGTCTTGATCGCTTCGTCCTGGCTGACCACGCGCTTGTGCAGCTCGTTTTCCAGTTCCAGCAGGCGCTGGGCTTCTTCTTTTTCCAGGCGGGTGAGCGGCACGCCGGTCATTTTGCTAATGACCTCGGCGATGACTTCTTCGTCCACCACGCCGTCGATTTCCTTGGCTTTTTCGCGCCACTGACGCTGCATTTCTTCTTTCTTGGTCCGTAGTTGCTCGGCGGAGTCGCGCAGCTTGGCGGCTTCTTCGTACTCGGCGTTTTTAACCGCCTCATCCTTCTGAATGCTCAGGCGTTCGATCTGCTCTTCCAGTTCCGCCAAGTTCGGCGGCTTGGTCATGCTGCGGAGGCGGATGCGGGCACCGGCCTCATCGAGCACGTCGATCGCCTTGTCCGGAAGACACCGTCCGGTGATGTAGCGGTCGGACATCTCAACGGCGGCGACGATCGCGGCGTCGAGGATTTGCACGCGGTGGTGCGCCTCGTAACGGTCGCGCAATCCTTTGAGGATTTCAATCGCGTCCTTCTTGTTCGGCGGCTCCACCGTGATCGGCTGGAACCGGCGAGCCAGCGCGGCGTCTTTCTCAATGTACTTGCGGTACTCGTCAAACGTTGTCGCACCGATGCATTGAATCTCGCCGCGGGAGAGGGCGGGCTTCAAAACGTTGCTGGCGTCGATCGCGCCTTCAGCGCCGCCGGCGCCTACCAGCGTGTGTAGTTCGTCGATGAACAGGATGACATTCTTCGCCCGGCGGACTTCGTTCATCACCGCCTTGATGCGCTCCTCAAACTGCCCGCGGTACTTCGTGCCGGCGACCATCATCGCCAAGTCGAGCACAACGATTCGGCGGTCGTGCAAAATCTCCGGCACGCTCGACGAGATCACCATCTGTGCCAAACCTTCAACGATCGCGGTTTTACCCACGCCGGCTTCGCCGAGCAGAACGGGGTTGTTCTTCTGGCGACGGCAGAGGATTTGAATGACGCGTTCGATTTCGTTCGCGCGGCCGATGACCGGATCGAGCGTGCCTTCTTTGGCAAGCTCGGTTAAGTCGCGGCCGAACGAATCGAGCGCGGGAGTTTTGGATTTGCCTTTGGAGTTGCTCGTCTTTTCCTGCTGTTGGGGTTCTTCGCTTTCCACACCGGCTCCTAGAAGATTTAAAACTTCTTCCCGAACCTCTTCGAGCTTCAAACCGAGATTCATCAACACCTGTGCCGCGACGCCGTCGTGCTCACGCAATAGGCCGAGCAGCAAGTGCTCAGTGCCTACATAATTGTGATTGAGATTGCGCGCCTCTTCGATCGCGTACTCGATGACTTTCTTGGCGCGCGGCGTCTGCGGGAGCTTGCCCATGGTAACCATGTCCGGCCCGCTCTTGACGAGTTTTTCCACTTCGAGGCGCACCTTACGCAGGTCGACATCGAGGTTTTTTAGAACGTTAGCGCCAACGCCCGAGCCTTCCTTCACCAGGCCGAGCAGGATGTGCTCCGTGCCGATGTACTCGTGGTTGAAGCGCTGCGCTTCCTGGTTGGCAAGCGCCATGACTTTTCTGGCCCGATCCGTGAACCGTTCGAACATGTCCATCTCCTATTGGTCGGCGTATCAATGGCCGGCCCCTCATGGCAAGAGTTTTTCAGTCATCGGCCGAAGTAGGCTGATCGATCAGAATAAATCTCTGGCGCAGTGATTGTAGACCGCCTCGAATCGTAATCAAGGAACCGCGGCGTTCGGTATGAAACTATTCGAGCTGTGGCGCGGTGTTTTCGTTCTGCAGGAATTGGTCGGTGGGGATCATGGTGATGCAATCCCAAGGGCAAACCTGGTGGCAGAGCGTGCAGCCGATGCATCGCGGAAGGTCGATCGTGCAGACCTGCATGACGGCTGCGTGGTGCGGGCCGGCGATGGTGCTGATGCAATCGACGGGACACACGCACAGACAGGCTTCGCAGCCGGTGCACATGTCTTCGTCGAGCAGGGCGAGAACTTTGGGCAGTTTCTTCTTAGCCATCGGTGTACCTGATTGTAGGCAAAGCGGTCAAGCGGGCAAGGGATACCCGCCGGGGCTTGTATCGGCTATTTTACCGCGATAAATCCGGTTCGCGACTGAATCCGGACGCAGGGATGATACGGTTATGCAAATCGCAGTGTTCATTGTCGTGGCGGCGGTGGTGATCGCGTTCATCATTTGGCAGTCGAAACTAGCGGCCGAGCGGGAGCGGGCGCGGCGGGCGGCACTGGCAGAATTTGCCGCATCCAACGGCATGTCGTTCAGCGTGACCGACCCGCTGAACCTCGACAGCCGCTACAACGGCGTCAACGACATCGGCCGCGGCCACGCCCGGTACGCGGAGGATGTTCTTAACCTCAGTCAGCCGATGCTGACGGCGTTTCGATACCACTACAAAACCTGGGAAACCCGCACCGTCACCCGAAACGGCCGGACGCATACCGAGCAGTACGAGAAAACCCATTGGCGACAATACTTGATCATCGAGTTGAACAGCCAATTCCCTGCCCTGTCGCTGCGAAGCGAAAACCTGTTCGACAAACTCGCGTGTTTTGTGGGGTTTGATGACATCGATTTTGAATCCGAAGAGTTTTCCAAAAAGTACTTCTGCAAAAGCGCGAGCAAGGAGTTCGCCTACGCAGTCATGCACCCGCAAATGATGGAGTACCTGATGAACCTCGCGCTGCCCGTCGAATTCAACGGCGGGCTGCTCTTGATGGATCTCGGGCGATATAAGTTTGACGCCCCCGGACTTGCCAACGCCGTGAATGTGGTCGCTGGGATGGTCAACCGGATTCCGGATTTCGTGTGGCAGGATTACGGGAAAGCAGTTCCGGTTAAGCTCACGCAGGTCGTCTACGCATCGCCGGTTGTTACCAACGCGTAGTTGTGCGCCGCGACTCGATCCTTACAATCCCCCCGCATGGAATTCTTCACGAAGCTCATTCATCTCTTGTTCGGCGGCCTAGGCGACGACGCCAAGTGGCAGGACATGATCAACTACATCGGCCAGAACACGCTTTATGTGATTCTGTTCGCGATCATTTTCTGCGAAACCGGCTTGGTCATCCTTCCGTTCCTGCCCGGCGATTCGCTGCTGTTTGCGATCGGCGCGATGGTGGCTCGCGATGTAGGCATCAGCCTGCCGATCGTCAGCGTGCTATTGGTATTGGCCGCTTTGGTCGGCGACAACGTGAACTACTGGATCGGCAGGCGCATCGGTCCGGCGATCTTCAGCCATGGTGGTGAAGATATGCCCACATCTCCAGATCAGACTAAACAGCTCGAATACGCCAGCGGTGAACGTCGAAAGCCTCGACTGTCGGATCGACTGCTCAATCGAAAACACTTAATGCGCGCCAACGCATTCTATGTAAAGTACGGCCGCAAAACGGTGATTCTCGCCCGCTTCGTTCCCATCGTGCGGACTTTCGCGCCCTTCGTCGCGGGGATCGGCGCGATGCCCTACGCCACGTTCCTGACATTCAGTTTGATCGGTGCCGTGGTATGGGTGAACAGCTGCCTTCTGGCCGGCTGGGCGCTCGGCGGGTTGCCGTTTTTCAAGAAACATTTCGAGCTGGTGATCCTGATGATCGTCGTGATTTCCGTCGTGCCGATGATGATCGAGTTCATCAAGCACAAGAAGCAAGCCAAGGCCGCCGAGCCGGTAATGGCCGACAAGTCGACCTAACCCGCGTTCGCCGATCGACGCCGTCGGCGTGCGAGTATCGCCGCGGCGGGCAGTATTAAGAGGCCGCTCGGTTCAGGCACCAGTGTAATTTCCAAGTAGGGCCTTAAACCGGTCGTCGCGTTGTCGGATGTCAAAAACGTCCAGCCGTCTTGCCCGGTCGTCAGCCCGGTAATCACCCAACCGAAATTCTGCGATGGGTCGGCCAGCCATGTTTCGATGGACGCGGTGACGTCGAAGATCGCAGGGGTTGCGCCGTTGTCGTTCACATTGGGGATGAGGGCAAACTCGACATTGCTGCTGGCTTCAACGTTGTTGAAGTTGATCCCGTTTCCGCCGAAATTGGCGCTCCATGTGGCGGTTTCGTCCCAAGTCATTTTCATCATCGCCAGCGACATGCTGTCGGAACTGATGTCGCTTGCTCCGGTGCCGGTGTACACCACCAGTTTAGCCGAACCGATTTTTGAGCCGGGACGGATTTGGCCCGCGCCGAGGCCGAAAATGTTGTCAAAACGAACTAACGCCTGTGTGATGGTTTTACCGTTGGCCGAGTTATTGTCGGTGTCGGGATCGACTTGGGCGCTTATGGCGGTTGCGTACGAAGTTGTTGCAGCAGATTGGTTGATGTAGGTGTCCTTCACTGACAATCCGTTGGGCCCGGATACACCCCGTTGGAACGAATAGGTGAAAGCCGTCGGGGCGTTGGTAAAGATTCCACCGATCGACCGCACGTTCGCCGCCGCGCCGGCGTGTCCGGTTCCGTAAACGTCTTCAACGGTTCGCAGGACATTGTGCAGGGTAAGCGTCTGGCTGTTCGTGCCGTTACGGAGATTCGCGCCGTAGAAAATCGTGGGGATGCGGTTGACCTCTTGTCGCGCGTCCTCGTCCCACGTCACGATCAGCAAACTATTGTGCGTTTTTGCCCATTGAGCGTAACTACTCAAGTTGTTTTGCAGCCAGGCATCGCCAGCGCCTACGGCAGTGTAAGCGTCGTTGGGGTCGTTATCGTGCATGTCGTGGTATTGATTCGGCACGACAAAACTGACGTTCGGCAAGTTGGTGAAGTCGGTGGGAAATGCCGAGAAACTCCGGTTGACTGAGGAAGGAAGTTGATTGACTGTCGGCGTTGAGTCATTCTGCCAGTTCACCCACGGGTTGTGCTTACGACGATACCCGCCGGCAATGCTGCTTTCGGCCGTGATGGAAGTCGATGGTAAATCCTCGCTGTAACCGGCGAATGAATACCCTGCTGACCTGACTTCGGCGCCCAGGTTCGCGGCCGACGCGAATGGCGTGAAGTCGGTAGGCGTGGCGTCAGTGGTAACGCCCTGATTTGATCCGGAATAAAGCTGAAGATAATTCGGCTGGCTGGGATGCGTCACCGCAAACATATTGGTGAACGACAACCCGCCGGTGGCGAGCGAATTAATGTAAGGCGCGTTGACCGAATCGCCGATGATCTGGCCGTTGGAGTGATTCTCTTCGATCACGACAATGATGTGATCAAACAGCGGCGTCGCCGCGTGTACGAAAGCCGCCGAGCTCAGTGTAATTGCCGAAACTAAAAGACCTGATCTACCCCTGTACGACTTCCGGCCAGTTCGCCGCTTGCCAAAGCCCATGTTGTGATCCTCCGATGTCCCGTCATTTAGCAACGCACCGGCCGATCTCAATGAGCATTGTCGATTATTGCTGCAAAAATGATTCAGTAGGCGTTGGTCGGATGTTCCTTGTCCGGCCCGGTCAGCCAAGCGTCTAGGTCGCTCCACATTGTTTTCTCATAGACGAGCAATTCACCGGCCGACTCGCGCAGCTTGCTGATCAGGTACGCCGCCAGCGAAAGCGATCGTGCTTCGGCGATTAATTTGCCGCCCTGAATCCGCAGCGTGCCGACGGGTTGCCGTGAGCGGACGGGTTCGAGCGGCATGACTTTGCGCGGGTTGTGTTCGCGCGTACACTCGAAATAAACCGTGTCGAGGTCCTGATCCATCGGCGTGATGTGCGGGGCGCTGGATCGCAGCTTTTCCAACACCTTCGCCTGATCGGCCACCGCGTAAGTAATCTCGGTGAATACCAGCGGCTCAGGCGTTTCGGTGGTTGCGTCGTGCATGGGGTCGATGCTTTTGACCAGGTCGTACAAGTCGCCGGGAACGACGCCCGTCGGCCCGGCGAATTGGCCGAGCCAGCGCGTCCGACTGCCGGCCATCGGGGGAACCAGCGCCAGGTGCTGCCGTTCTAATTCCTCCGGCCAGAGCAGATCGTCCTCGAGGCTCCAGGCGTAAGCGCCCCAAATGTAGCGCGCCGCCAATCGCGGCTCGCCGATCGCCGTCGGGGGCATTTTGTGACGTTGCTTGCGGAGGTCGCCTTCGATTTCTTCCCAATCGGAATCGATGTGGCCAAAAACCGTCATCAACCCGCCGCGGGTGAGGCCCATGACGAAGAAGCTCGACGCGAGTTTCCCGTTCGGCTGCTCACGGACAATCCCCGCCACGCCGTAGCCGGTGGATTGCCAGCAATCTTCAGGAGGCACATACGCCCGCACGATCGGCCAATCGTCGCAACCCTTGAGATGCTTTTCAGGATTGGCGCGCAGCAACGTCCGCGACGCCGGCCGTTTGCGGGCTTTGGCGGTTTCAGTGCGATCGCGCGGACGTGGGGGTTGCTTGGCCATCCGTGTTTTGAACTTATCGGCGAGTTCCCCTCTTAAAGTGCAGGGCGGGAATTCCGCTCCTGTTGTTAAACGAGCCCGGCGGGATTGCTATCCCGCCCTACATTTTTTCTTACGGCCACAAGGGTGCACCGGATAATCCTGTTGTCGCGGGCAGTCCGCAGATCAGGTTCGCGTTCTGCACGGCCTGGCCGGCTGCGCCTTTGCCGAGGTTGTCGATCGCGCCCAGCGCGATAACCAAGTTCCGCTCGGGGTCGGCGGCGTAGGAGACGAACGCCAGGTTCGAGCCGAGCGTCCACTTCGTGTGCGGCGGCTTGTCGGTGACGCGGATGAACGGGCGATCGGCGTAAAACTGCCGGGCCGCTTCCAAACACTGCTCGGTGGTGGCAGTGCCTTTGCAGTAGATGGTCGCCAGGATGCCTCGCGTCATCGGGATCAAGTGCGGCGTAAAGACCAGCCCGCCCGTATTGCCAGCGATGGCTTTGATCGTCGCCGAGATTTCCGGCATGTGCGTGTGCTTGAGCAATCCGTAGGCGGCCACGTCTTCATTGACCTCGGCGTAGCCGAATTTCGATTCCCCACCGCCGCGCCCGGCGCCGCTGACTCCGGTTTTGGCGTCGACGATGATGCCCGTCGGATCGATCAGCTTATTCGCCAGCAGCGGGGCGAGTGCGGTGAGCGTCGCCGCCGGATAGCAGCCGGGGTTGGCGATGCGGGTTTGCCCGGCGATTTTGTCCGGCCACACATCCGCCAGCCCGTACGTCCAGCCGTCGACGTAGCGGTGATCGCCGCCGATGTCGACGATTTTGATCTCTTTCCGCACCGCCGCGAGGGCGGCTTTGGATTCACCGGTCGGCAGGGATGCAAACAGCACGTCGAGCTTGGGCAACTCCGCCGGGTTCCATTTCTGTACGACCAGATCGCCGAGAGTGCCAATGCCGGGGTAGCGGTCGATGAGTTTCGATCCCGCCGAGCTTTCGCCGGCGACGTAAGTGACTTCAAATTCGGGATGGGCCGCGCACAGCCGCAGCGCCTCGCCGCCGCCGTAACCGGTGACTCCAACAATGCCTACACGAATACTCATGCCAAAATTATAGCGAGGGATGAACGGTTGTCACCGACTGCAGTTTGACGATCAAAAGCTATTCCAGCAGAAACGCGGGCTTAAGCATTTCCACCGGCTGCCCGCCGAGTGCCGAATCGGTGGGGCTGATGAGGTAGTTTTGCATCAATACCTGCCAGCGGGTGTGAGCTTCGGACTTGGCAAGGTATGCACACGTTGCGTCCCAATCGTCGCACTCGAGATAGCCGAACTCCGTGCCGTCGGGCTTAAACCAAAGGCTGTAATTGCGAATCCCCGACGCCTTCAGCTCCGCCGCCAATTCCGGCCAGATCGGGTTGTGCAGCTTGAGATATTCGTCGAGCTTTTCAGGGCGGAATCGGATGAGGAAAGCGATGCGTTGCATATCGAGTATTGTGAATAAGTGAGCTGAGATTTCAATACGCGGCGGCGTGAATCTCGCCGGTGTGGTCCGCCTGCGCAAAAAAGTCCACCGGACTCTACGCTTTATTCTGTCCGGTTAACGAGATATCTTTACGCCATTCCGGCGATCCAATCCAACTCGGCGAAGGCGGGCCAAGAGCGCATTCGTGCGATCGACTGGCTGCGCGGGTTGTCCGTCCTGTTCATGATCGAATGCCACGCGTTAATCTTCCTCGATCACGGTTTGCTTCAATCGCCGTTCGCGTACAGGTTGCAGGATATCAACGGCTTGGTGTCCGCGGCGTTTTTATTCTCGGCCGGGTTTGCGGCGGCGCTGGTAGGGTCGCGATCCGCCGGCGATCCGGCCGCGCGGCGGCGGCGATCCAAACGCACGCTATTACGCTTGGCCCAGGTGCTGGTGATGGCGCTCTACTTCCATCACGTCTGCGCACCGATTTACACCCAGCCGGCCACGCTGCTGCGGGTCGATATCCTGCTCTGCATCGCGATCGGCGTGCTGATCGTTTGGGGCGTGGTGACGCTCTGTCGCGGGAACCGGCAATGGACGGTCGGCCTGCTCCTGGCGATGACGTTCACCGTCGCACTGATCACCCCGTGGGCGTGGCAATACCGCGGCGGGGTGATCGTAACCGAGTTGCTCAACGGCTCGAACGGGTCCATGTTTCCGCTCTGCCCCTGGTTGATGTACCCGCTTTTGGGCGCGTCGATCGGCGTATTCGCAGCCCATCCCACGCGCGGCCGAGCGAAGTTATTCGCGATGCTGGCGGCGACGCTTGTTATCGCTGCGATGCTAGCATCGCAGGCGGTTGCGTCGAACTTCTGGAGCCACTTCTCCACCGGCGACGGGCAATTCTGGATTCGCAACGCGATGGAACGCGTTTGGAAGCTCAGCCTGACTCTCCTCGTGCTGCTGGTCATCGATTCCGTCTCGCGATTGTCCGTCGTCGCGAAATGGACGCGGCTGTTCTCGCCGATCGATGCGACGTTGAATTTTTTCAGCCGTAACGCGCTGGTGGCGTATCTGGTCCATTTATCGTTGCTCTTCGGCTTTCTGACTTGGCAGCCGACGGTGATGTGGCACGGCAAATCCAGTTGGGCGCAGTACGGCTGGCGTTTGCTGTTCGTCATCAGCGCGACGGCGGTAATTTGCCAACTGCTCCACTTGACCCGGATGCTGATCGACGTCGTCATCCGAACCCGCACCGCGCCAGCCGATCCATCGCCGATCAGCTGATCGTGCCGGCCGGCGGGCGCATTTTGTCCGTTTGAAATGTCGGAGATTGCGTCCGCAGAAAACTCACCCGTACCACGGTCCTCCGGCCCGTGCTTGCGGCGCAGAAATGTCTGCAAAACGAATTTTCCCCAAATCCTAACGCAACCAGCACGGGCCGGAGGCCACGTGGTACGGGCGAGTGTTCAGACTGACCCACGAACAGGCCGGGCATTCTTTGATCCGGGGGCGCGTTCGTCACCTGAACCGCTTGGGATTCTTTCAAATTACTATTCAGCGTTATACTCCGCTGATGCGACCGGCCGTCTGGCAGCACATCTTCCTTATCGCGGCGTTCTTCTTCACGATCGCGATCGCACCGTCCATTGCCCAAGCGCAGATCTCGCCCTCTACGACTCAAGCCTCCTCTGCATCAGCCGAGCCGGAGGATAATTTTGCGCCGGCTTTGTTCGTCGTGGCGATCTTGTTCATTCTCGTCGTGCTGTTAGTGGTCGGAGTTGGATTGGCGATCGGGGTCGCCTCCATCGCGCTATTTGCGGCGTTGATTCTGCTGGGAGTCGTCTCCACTTCTGTATTGGTTGGAGTCCACCGCCGACGGTTCGAGTCCGGGGCCAAGGCGTTGTTGATCCAGCTGGCGGCCGTCGGTGGGGCAATCGCCGGCGCGGTCGCGTTCTGGATCACCGCGTGGATGCTGCATCTGAACTGGCAAACCCTCACCATCGTCGCCGGCGGCGGAACGGCAGGGTTGGTCGTTGGGGTAGTGGTGGGATTGGCGCTGAACTCGGTTTGGATTCGGGTCAGAGCGTGGATCATCTCCCGCCGGCCGGGGCATGCGTTTGAAGTCGTGCAGAGGTAGCGCGATCAACTTCCGGCACCAATGTTTCAGCCGGTCGGCGCGTTGTACGGCGACTTCTGTGCCACAAACGTGTCGCGCTCCGGCTGCGATCGCAGTACCTCGGCCGTCTCGGGGTGCTTGCTCAGTTCTGCCATTTCCATCGCGGTAATCGCCCGCCGGCCGTCACGGGCGGTAGGATCGGCGCCGCTTGCGAGCAGCAGTTTGACGACTTCGGTGTGACCTTCGGTAGCCGCGAAATGCAACGGCGAGAACACCGCGTACGACTTGGCCCGCGCGTTCGCGTCCACGCCCGCCTGCAGCAGAACGGCAACGACGTCGGTCTTTCCCTTCCAGCACGCGACGTGAAGTGCGTTCATCATCATCGGCAGCCGGCCGTAACTCACCCGGCGGGTGTGTGACGGATCGACGCCGGCGCGGATCAGCAGCGACATACACTCGCCCGTGCCGCGCTCGGCGCAGAAATAGGCGGCGTCGAGGCCGGTGTGAAAATCGGTGTCGTCCAGCCGAGCGCCGGAGTTGATGAGCATGCGTACCAATTCCGCATTCCCGTGGAAGCACGCGATCATCAGCGGCGACCAGCCGTCGCCGATGTCGTGTGAGTTCACCAGCGAGTGATCGGCCTCCATCATGGCGCGAACCGTCTCCACCTGCTGCTTGTGCACGGATTCGAGGAAAACGTTGTGGTGGGTGTTGATCGTTCGCAGGTACAGCCGGGCGGCGTTGAGCGTTTCGCCGGGCGGGACGTCGAGCGGCAATTGGCCGTTGGCGTCGAAGGCGTAGAAATCCGCGCCGGCCTTGATGAGCATGTCCGCGATCCCCGACCGATTCGCCGCCGCCGCCAGGTGGAGCGGGGTGCGGTTGAGGGCGTCGCACGGGGCGCTGAGCAGTTCAGGCTTGGCGGTGATCGCCGTCCGGGCAGCCAAGGCGCTATCCGATTTGATCGCGGCTAATAAAGCTTGCAGTTCTGCGTCGACCACGTTGCCTCCGGG
>JBBROD010000094.1:0-14698 GCA_038229715.1 Tepidisphaerales bacterium
GGGCCATCAGCAACTCTGGATGCTCAAGGCACACCTGGACGCGATCGCAAAGGAGGCCAGACTGGAGCAGATCAAGCAAGTCGGATAATGTTTGAACAGTCGCCCGCCGCCTCAACCTTCAACTACCGGCGGGGCAACGTCCCGAGTTCATTCGGGATCAGATTCGACCGACCGAAAGCGCAGCTTGATTATATTCTTGATATCACACTTAAAACCCTCACCCGAGTGCCGACTGCACACACACTTAGGAATCTAGTCTCCAAATCGACGCCAAGCTTGATGTATTCCCATACCTGACGGAGCGTATCCGTCACGCCAGCAATGCGATCTGGGCTGGACATCACCGGAATCAACTGAACGACGGGGGCTTTGGGACAACCCCAAGGCTGTGGCGATCGAGATTCTTTGAGGCCGGGACCGGACCTTGAATCCAGCCCACGCTGGAAGATCGATTCCAGCCGGTACCGGGGGAGAGGAAATTGGAATGCTTGCCGGTCGCGGCACAGCCCAGCAGGCCCGGTCCGGCCAAGCCTTCATTGGGACGTGCCGTTCCCCGCGATGGCACCGCCGAACAACAGGGCCGAGACGTACTGGAAACAATCAAGACGTTGCTCAAAATCGAGTGCGCCGGCCAAGACATCACGCTGCTCACCGACTGAGCTCAGCTTCAGCCGCGGGATGGTAAACCGTTACCAATTCATTGTCTGCCTGTCCCTGTTTCCTTTCGCTCCAGCAAGATCCCGATTTCCTTGAGCCTCTTGACGGTGGATTCGGGAATTAATCCGGTGTTATCGGGCGGCACGTCCAGCAGGTAATTGGACTGACGTGAATTGCACAGCCGGAGCATCGCACCAATGTCCTCGGCCTTTTTTAGATGGGACTCATTTTGGCCTGGATTCCAGAACCAGTTCCCAGTGGTAATAATGCAGTCACTGACTTCCGCCGCCGCTTTGTTATCTTTCTTTGGCAACTTCTTACTATAGGGATATTCATAGCTCTGAATGTCCGAGTCGCGGAAATTGAGACTGTTGTTGGCGATGAGAATGCAATTTGGCTGAAGTGATTTGACATGCGCCTTGATTTCCTGCCATTTCGATCCGGTGTATTTATTTGAGTATTGGTCTATCCAAAGAAGTTCAATCGGGCCGTAATTAGTCAGGAGCTCGGCCAGCTGTTTTTTTATGAAACCCACATAGTCGCCTTCCGCTTCCGGAGGCAGGCCATGAAGGTCAGGTTTGCCGGCAGGCAGGTTGCTGGTAGCCCCTTGGCCAGAATAATCCCCCGGGAAACAGTAATACAGTCCCACCTTCAGGCCGCGCTTGTGGAAGGCATCCACATACTCACGGACGATGTCCCCTTTGCCATCCTTGTAGTTCTTGAAGGCCGTGATGTCATGGGTTGTATATTTGCTGTCCCAGAGAGCGTAGCCTTCAGTGTGCTTGGTGGTGAGAACCGCGTATTTCATCCCGGCTGATCTGGCGGCGTCAGCCCACTGGCCACAGTCAAGTTTTCCCGGGCTGAAAAGCGCGGGGTCTTCGTAGCCGTTGGCCCATTCACGACTGACAAATGTTCCCAGGTTGAAGTGGATGAACATCCCGAAATTCCACGTGAGGAATTCCTCCTGGAGTTGGGACTGTGGTTTTGCTTGCATAACTGCCTTGTCTGATTGTTGAGCAAAGAGATCAGCGGCCCATCCAAGAAGTACCGCAGCAACTGTGCATATCGCTGTTCGTTTGATGTTGCTTACTCGTGTGTTGATTGGACTCCCCCCAAAATATACAGATACATAGACCGAGCGGAAACCGAGATATGACACACGTTGGGAACTTGACGCGATAGCTACTCAGCTTCGCCCGCATTATCAAAATCATAGTGGACTCACCCTGCGAGTCAAGAACGAATGAGAGAGGGTGGTTTAGCCAATGTGACGGCGGTCTTCTTGTCTCGTCCTAAGTACCACCTTTTGCCGACCCTTTGTCCCTGATCGTCGGCGAGCAAACCGCAGTTGACTTGATACAGGCCACGTGCTTCGGACTTGGCAAGTTCAAGGGGCATATTTCAACTGACCTTCCTGTTCAAAAATTTGATGCAGATTTGATACACTTTGATACTTTAGATTTTGAAAAGGGAAACACACAGAAAAAGAAAACCCCTCAATCCTTTTGGATTGAGGGGTTCTGTTTATGGGCCAGAGCAGATTCGAACTGCTGACCTCGTCCTTATCAGGGACGCGCTCTAACCAACTGAGCTACTAGCCCTTGGCGGCGGACGTTTGCCGCGAAGAACGGAGGATTGTAAAGACACGTCATTCGATGTCAAATGCGGGAATGGCCCTCTTCAGCGTGCTACTTCTGACCGCCGCCCCCGCGGGATTGGGTAAAGACGCCGGCGGCGGGGCTTTTTTGAAGGTCGACGGGCGGGAATCGCTGCTTAAATCCGCCGAGCTGTTTCTGAACCGCGATCCGATCCGGCAGATTCAGGTCGTCGTCGCTCCCGACCAACTGGAAGAAGCCAAGCGCAAGTACGGCGGGCATTTTGGGTTTTCGGGCATCAAACTCATCGTCGGCGGACCGCGGTGGATCGACCAGATCGCCGCCGCGAAGGAGAAGATCTCCGCCGAGGCGACTCATGTGCTGCTGCACGATGCGGCCCGGCCGGCGGTTGCGTATTCGGATATCGACGCCATCCTCGCCGCAGCCGAGAAGTCGGCGGTCGTCGCGCTCTCCACACCCGTTCGAGGGACGCTAGTCGAAACCGATGAAGGCGGCTCGCCGATCGGCCTGCAGTCGCCGGAGCGGTTCTTGCAGTTGCTCACGCCGATCGTCTACACCCGCAAGGCGTTCGACGAGATGGCGACGAGCAAGACCGAGCCGCACGCGTCGACGCTGACTCTGATCAAGGGCCTGCCGAGCAACCTGCGGGTGAGTTCCGCCGCGGATGTCGGTTTGGTCTCCGCCATGATCAAGCTGCTGCCGAAGCCGAAGCTGAAGGCCCCGGACAGCCCGTTCGATGAAGCACAATGGTGAAAATGAGGGACAAGCATTCAGGGGCATGGGGCAAGTAAAAAATGTAATTCCCCCCGCTTGCCCCTCGCCCCTTGCCGCTTAATACTGCTCCTCCATGCAAGCTTACGTCATCCCCGTCGTTCTCCTGATCATCTCCAACACCTTCATGACGGCCGCGTGGTACGGGCATCTGAAGTACGAGAAAACCGCGTTGTGGCTGACGATCCTGGTCAGTTGGGGCATCGCCTTTTTTGAATACTGCTTTCAGGTGCCAGCCAACCGCATCGGCCATTTGGCAGGCACGTCGGCGGGACAATTGAAGGTGATTCAGGAAATCATCACGCTGGTGGTGTTTGTGATTTTTGCTCGGATATATCTCGGCGAGAAGATCACATGGAACTACTACGCCGCCTTCGTGTGCATCCTGGCGGCGGTGTTTTTCGTGTTCTACTTCCGCACGCCGACGTCGGTGGCGGGTGAACAGCCAACGGAATCTGCGGCGGTCACGATGGACACCAGCGACCATCCGTAGCAGATGCCTTGGCTCCCTCGCCCCGAAGGGGAGAGGGTTGGGGTGAGGGGATGGCCGCGATGCCTCGGACGGGGTTCGTTTCGCAACGATCTTGAAAAGCAGAATCCGCGAAACACGGGCTTTGAGTTTTCGCGTTTCTCCCCTCACCCCTGCCCTCTCCCCGCTGGGGAGAGGGAGGATGGTTTTTGGGCGGGGACGTTGTTTCTGATTGTCTTGGCGCGTCGATTCTGGATTGAGACGGGACGGTTTACTGGCCGCTGAAGCGGCCAGTCCAGAGGCGGTGCTTGAGGGGCAAAACTTTTTACGCCGGGAAGACGGGTTTCTCGTCTCCGGGCCACCAGGCGATGACCTGCGTCGGGGCGGCGGCAACTCTTACGCCCAGCCACGCCGCGCAGACAGCCGCTGCATGTCTCGCCTGCTCGGGCGTATCGAACACTTCTTCGATGCTCTTATGATTGTACGGATCGTTCCACGCCGACAGGAAATTGCCGACCGTGTACACGTGCAGCACGTGCTGCAGCGAGAGGGCGATCTCCGATCGCATCACGCTGGTCAATGGAAGGTCTAAAATCGGGTTCTGGTGCATGTCCCACACCTCTACTGATTCGCAATCCCACTGTCGCCGCCAACGTCCGAAAAGCCAAACATCAGCCCGGGAGTGAACAATCTGTCCACCAAGCCCGCTCGAACGCCGCCCTTATTGGGAAAACTACGGGTTCCAACCCGTTTTACCAGAGAGAAATTCCCGCCAAGGGCGCTTCCGTGCAGCGGCGGGGAATGTGAACGTGCAAAAGTTAATGGCCATTCTGCAAAAGTCAATAAACATTCCACCATAGTGGATATCTATCTTCAGAACTTTGTGAGAGCAGGAATAATTGGCTGCATTGGCTTGGCTACATTCCACGTGAGATGGCAGCCCACGTTGAAATACTTTGATACATCCATTTGGCACCTAGGAATAAGCTGACCGCGCCAATCCCTGCCAAGACCCATCCCTCTGTGGCAAGTCGTTGTTGGGTCGCATATCCCAATTGCGAAGGGGGTCCGATCAACTGAGCAATTCCGCCAAACAATAAAAGTCCGCCAAACAATAAAAAGAGAATTGCGATCGAAAAAGCGATAATGGATTTCAACAGTCGCAACGATCGACCCGGACGCTTTTGTGGCGTTGCGTAGCTAAGCTTTACTGGCTGAATGTTCATGTCCGCATTCACGATGATGTCGCACTACCGATTAATCCGCGCCGATCCCCCGCCGGCCACGTGGTTGAGCTCGGCTAGCGTGATCTGGCTGGTATCGCCGCGGGTCGACTGTAGCAGCGCCCCGTGGGCCGTGCCGAGGTTGACGGCGGTTTGGGGGTCTTTGCCGCTGAGGAAGGCGTAGGCGAAGCCCGAGGCGAACCCGTCGCCGCCGCCGACGCGGTCTTCGATTTCGAGGTTCTTGAAATCCGGGCCGTGGTAGAAGGTGTCGGTCTCGGCCCAGTAGAGGATGGCCGACCAGTTGTTCAGCAGGCCGCTGGTGACTTCGCGGAGCGTCGTGCCGATGACTTTGAGATTCGGGTAGTCCTTGGCGACCTTTTTGACCATCTTCTTGTACGCGTCGATCGGCAGCTCGCCTTTTAGATCATGGCTGGTGCCTTCCACCTCGTAGCCGAGCACTTTTTGAAAATCTTCCTCATTGCCGATCAGGCAGTCGATGTATTTCATCAGCGGCTTGGTGGTGGCGATGGCTTCCTTGCTGCTCCAGAGCTTGGAGCGGAAGTTGAGATCGTAGGAGACGATCGTACCGGCCTCATGGGCGGCCTTCAGCGCCTCAGCGGACAGCAGGCGGGTGGATTCGCTCAAACAGGTGAAGATGCCGCCGGTGTGGATCCAGCGGACGCCTTTTTCCTTGAACAGTTTGTTCCAAGCGACATCGCCGGGCTTCATCTTGCTGGTGGCGGAGTGGCCGCGGTCGTACAGGGTGACGCTGCCGCGCACGCCGGTGCCGACTTCCGTCCAGTTCAGGCCGATGCGTGCCTCGCGACCGACGCCGTCGTACTTCAGCGTGACGACGCCGGACGTATCCATGCCGACGGTTTTGGCGTGGTTACTGATGATCGCCCCGACCGGGTTATCAACCAACCCGCCGACCCAACCGGTTCGCAAACCCAGCCGAGCCAGCGCATACGCGACGTTGTACTCGCCGCCGCCGACCCACACTTCCATGAGCGGCGAAAACTCAATCCGCCCGTGCCCCGGCGGCGACAGGCGAACCATGCATTCGCCCAGGGCAAGCAGATCGATCTGACAGTCTTTAGCATCGCGGATTTTCATAGTCGGTTTCCTTTATCTCTTCCGGTAGGACAGACATTCCTGTCTGTCACGAGGCGTCGTACTCGTCGACTCGTACTTTTTGTTCATTCGTGCGGTTGTACGGACGGATGAGTACATCCGCCCGTGACAGACAGGAATGTCTGTCCTACCGCAGAGAATACTCAACTACGGCCGAATTTCATTGGCGAGTTTCACTGCGGCCTTTGTAATTTCGGTGATCTGGTCGAACTTACCCGCACTGATCAGATCTTTGGCGACCATCCAACTCCCGCCGCACGCAAGCACAGCGGGGAACTTGAGATAGTCGCCGAGGTTGTCGGCGGTGATCCCGCCGGTGGGCATAAATTTCATCATGCCGTACGGGGCGGCGAGGGCTTTGATCATCTTGATCCCGCCGATGCTCTCAGCCGGGAAGAATTTCACCGTCGTCAGCCCGTGATCGAGCGCCATTTCCAGTTCAGTCGCCGTCGCAATGCCCGGCGTGACCGGAATTTTGTTGTCCACGCAGTACTTCACCACCTTCGGGTTAAGCCCAGGCGAGACGATGAACTTCGACCCCAAATCAACCGCCTGCTTCACCTGATCGACCGTCAACACCGTGCCAGCGCCGACGAGCATCCCCGGCACTTTCGCGGCGGCCTTGATCGCCTCCGGCGCGGCGGCCGTGCGAAAGGTGATCTCCGCGATCGGCAGGCCGCCCTTCACCAGCGCCTCGGCCATCGCGGGTGCGTCGGACGCTTTGTCGATCGCGACGACGGGGACGATTTTTAGTTTAGCGATTTGTTCCAAAACTGTGTTCATAGTTAAAATCCGAATGACGAAACCCGAAATCCGAATGAATGACGAATGACGAAACCAGAATGACGAGTTTACAGGAAAACTCCTTTTCGTCATCCGTCATTCGGATTTCGTCATTCATTCGGATTTCGGGTTTCGTCATTCGTTATTCTCATTCCGAGTTTCGTCATTCGTTATTCTCCTCAAAGCCTCTGCAAAGTAATCCCGCCGTCCACCACCAGCACCTGCCCGGTCGCGTACGACAGTTCGCCGCGGGCCAGCACCGCGACGGCCTTGCCGATGTCGTCGGGAAAGCCCCAGCGTTTTTCCACCGTCAGCCCGTCGGCGATCAGCTTGTCGTACTTTTCCTTCACGCCGCCGGTCATGTCGGTCGCTATCACGCCGGGGCGGACTTCGTACACATCAATGCCGAACTCCGCCAGCCTCGCTGCCCACAGCTGAGTTGCCATCGCGACGCCGGCCTTGCTGATGCAGTAATCGCCGCGGTTGACGCTCACCACCGTCGCGCTGATCGAGCTGACGTTGACGATGCAGCCGCGGAAGTTAGCATCGCCCTGCCGCTGCTTCACCATCCACTTGGCGGCCGACTGCGTCAGAAAATACGGGCCGCGTAGGTTGATGCTGATCAGGCGGTCAAAACTCTCGTCAGTCGCATCCAGAATATCGGCCCGCACGGTCGGCGCGACGCCGGCGTTGTTCACCAGTACATCCAGCCGGCCGAACCGCTTTTCGACCGCCGCCAGCATCTTGGCGTGATCTTCGCGCGAGGCGACGTCGGCTTGGCAGTATTCCACTGCCGAGCCGAGCTTTTGCAATTCGGCGATCGCGTCCACAACCTCGCTTGCGTCGCGCCTACCGTTGATGGCGAGATCGTATCCGCTCATCGCCAGCCGCTTGGCCACGCCAAGGCCGATGCCACGAGAACCGCCGGTGATTAAGGCAACTTTTTTCATATCGTGTAGGGCATGCTATTGCATGCCGTTCCATCGCGTGCGGTATGCAATAGCATGCCCTACGTCCATCATGCAAAGAACGTGTAGTACGTCTCGCCCTTGCCCATGCGATGAATCGTTACCGCCAATTCGAGCAGGTGATAATCTCCCCACAAGCTCGATTCGCCGCACGGCACTTTCCGGCCCGGCGGGATGTAATCCCAATTATTCGGGCGGTGGTAAACGCTGTGCAGCAGCAAACCCTGATGCTTTTTGTCGATGGCGAGATAATCATCGCTCATCAGCCGCTGCGCGATCGTCAGGCCGGCGGCGAGGTATTTTTTGCCAGACTTGCCGAGGTAATTGCCCAGCCGGATCAACCCCTGAGCGGCAATCGCGCTGGCGCTGCTGTCGACCGGCTCGAATGCGTTGAACGGGTCGGCCGGCTTCGATTTCCAATCGCCGAGCTTCGTCATGCCCGGTGCGCCATCGTCCCAATACACGATCCCGTCGATCGCGGCACAATCGTTGATGTAGTGATCGCAGGTGTCTTTCGCGCCCATCTCATACGCTTTGATGACGGCGTGCTTATCAAGGCCGGTGGAGGCTTTAAACTTTTCGTCATCGATCGATTTGAAGAACTCAAGTTCCTCGGCGTATCCGAGCATCGCCCACGCCAGGCCGCGCGTCCATGTGCTGAAAGCGCTGTAGCCCTGCTGAGTCGCCCGGCAGCGGAACGCGCCGTCGTTTCGATTGAACACCGCCTCGTGCGCCGTACGCCCGCGAACGTCGTACGTGTGATCGCTGTCGCCGTGGAAGAGTACGTACTGGTTAGTCGTCAGCCCGTGCAGCACCAACCGCTTGAGCAGGTCGGCCTTGCGGTCGTTCTCGTGAGCGAGATACCCGCCCAGTTGCCACGCCAGGCCAAGGATGCGGGTGGTCCGCATCGTGTCGACGAACAGCGAGTGCGGCCCGTTAAAGCTGTAGATGTAACCCAGCGCCGGCGAGTGGGCGGTTTTAGCGTTCGCCGTCGGGCCCGTACCGCTCCAACGGAACGCCTGCACCGCGCCGCTGGCTTTGATGGCGGTGTTGTAGAACTCCAGTTCCCAGTCGTTGTGCTGGATTTTCCCTGCCAGCATCAGCCGGCGGAGGTTGCCATAAGTGGAGAGATTGTTGAACCCGTGATCGTGTACGCCGTGGTGCGTGACGTGCGGCAACATCTGCTGGACCGTCCGGTCGCGGCCGATCTTCAGCAGGTCGGCATCGCCGGTGACATCAAACGCGAGAATGGCATTGCCGTATTGAAAGCCCTGCGTCCATTCGGTCCAGCCGCGCGAGGTGTACTTGCCTTTGACGGTAAAGACCGGCGTGCCCTTGGCCGGGTCCCAGGATTTCTCGATCCTGCGGACTTTATCGCCAGCGAGAGAAAACGTTCGTCGAATCGCCGATGACAGCGACGCCGGGCTGAGGTTGGAAGCTATTTTCATAGTTGGGAATAGTGATCGTAACGGGAATCAATTCAACCGTAAATATGCATCGGCTCCCTCTCCCCAGCGGGGAGAGGGTTGGGGTGAGGGGAGAAACTCGTTACTCGCCCCGGCGTAGGATGTTCAGAAGAATGTGTAATCGGGTTTCGTCGGCTTCACAAACCCGTTTGCAATGGCACGATTCGCCCCTCACCCCCGCCCTCTCCCCTCCGGGGCGAGGGAGCCATACAATCTTGGCCATGATCATCCTCGACACCGAATACGCCGATCTCCCCACCACTACCGGCCCGATGCGGACGTACGTCTATCGCCCGAATACGCCCGGCAAGCATCCGGGCGTGGTCCTGTATTCCGAGATTTTTCAGGCGACGATGCCCATCCGCCGGACGGCGGCGTATTTGGCGGGACACGGGTTTGTCGTCGCGATCCCTGAGGTGTATCACGAACTGATGCCCAACCCCGGCGTGGTGCTGGCGTACGACACCGCCGGGGCCGATCGCGGGAACGCCTGCAAGATCGAAAAAGAACTCTCCAGCTACGACAGCGACGCCAAAGCGTGCGTCGATTTTCTCCGATCTCATCCCAACAGCACCGGCCATGTTGGAACCTGGGGCATGTGCCTCGGCGGACATCTGGCGTTCCGCGCAGCGTGTACGAACGCGGAGGTGGCAGCGGCCATGTGTTTCTACGCCACCGACATCCACAAACGCTCGCTCGGCAAGGGCATGCACGACGATACGCTCGACCGCATCAAAGATTTGAAAGCCGAAACCCTCATGATCTGGGGCCGGCTCGACCCGCATGTGCCTCTCGAAGGCCGGCGGATCGTCTACGATGCACTGACGGCGAGCCAGATCGACTTCACCTGGCTCGAAGTCACTGGCCAACATGCGTTTATCCGCGACGAAGGCGTACGATACGACGCCGAGTTGGCGCGGCAAGGGATGACGATGGGGATCGATCTGCTCAGGCGGAAACTGAGGTAGGGAAATCCGCATGACGAAACCCGAATGACGAAACCCGAAATCCGAATGAATGACGAAATCCGAATGACGAATGACGAATCTCGGAATCCGAATGACGAATGACGACAAGGAGTTTTCCTGTAAACTCGTCATTCTGGTTTCGTCATTCGTCATTCATTCGGATTTCGGGTTTCGTCATTCGGGCTTCCAATTCCGGGTTTCGTCATTCGGATTTCGGGGTTAGCTATTCATACGGATTCCGCTTTTCGTCATTCACGCTTCCCCCCGCATCCCGATTTCTTGACACCCCCGCCGCCGCCCTCATACTCTCCCGTTCCGATATCGAAAGGGTTCATGGAATCGTTCGTCGAAGGTAATTGTTGCGTGGTCGGCCTGCAGTGGGGAGACGAAGGCAAGGGCAAGATCGTCGATTTTCTTGCCGAGCAGGCGGAGGTCGTCGTCCGCTATTGCGGCGGCGCGAACGCGGGGCACACCGTCCGCATCGGCAAGGAAAAATACGCCACCCACCTGCTGCCGGTCGGCATCTTTCGCCCGGGCGTAGTGAATATGGTCGGCAACGGCGTGGTGATCGACCCGGCCGTGCTGCTGAGGGAGATCGACGAGTTTACAGGGCGCGGCATCGTCATCACGCCGCAGAATTTGAAGATCAGCTACAAAGCCCACCTGGTGATGCCCTACCACATGGCCCAGGACGCCGCCAGCGAATCCGCCGCCGGCGAGGGCAGCATCGGCACGACCAAGCGCGGCATCGGCCCGGCGTACGCCGACAAAATGCACCGCACCAGCGCCATCCGCGTGGCCGACTTGGCGCACGAGGATCGGCTGCGGGAGAAAATTCAGAAAACCGTCACCGATCGCAATAAGCTGCTCCACGCGCTGTACGGCGCGCCGGCGTTGGATTGGAAAGAGATTTTCGAAACCTATCGCGGGTACGGCAAACGCCTCGCTCCGTTTGTGGATGACGTCGGCCATCTGCTGATTCAGAATTACAAGGACGGCAAACGGATTGTGTACGAAGGCGCCCACGCCGTGCTGCTGGATATCGATCACGGCACGTTTCCGTACGTCACCAGCAGCAACTGCAGCGCGCTGGGGTTGTACACCGGCGCGGGCGCTCCGCCGCAAAGCGTGAAGAATTTCGTCGGCATTATGAAGGCGTACAGCACCCGCGTGGGCGGCGGGCCGTTCCCGACGGAGCAGGACAACGACACCGGCAACTACATCCGCGAGCGCGGGAACGAGTACGGCACGACCACCCGCCGCCCCCGCCGCTGCGGCTGGTTCGATTCGATGGCCGTCCGCTACAGCGTCGATCTCTGCGGCATTACCGCGATCTGCATCACGCTGCTGGACGTGCTGAGCGGGATTGACGAGCTGAAAGTCTGCACCGGCTACACGATCCGCGGCAAAATGCTCGATTATTTCCGGGCCGACATGGACACACTGGCGGAAGTTGAACCCGTTTACGAAACCCTGCCCGGCTGGAAGGAAGACATCAGCGGCGTTCGCAACTTCGCCGACCTGCCCGCGACCTGCCAAGCCTATGTCATTCGGCTGGAAGCGTTGGTCGGCGCGCCGATCAAAATGGTCAGCGTCGGCGCGGAACGGTCGGCCACGCTGATGCGGTAGGCGGCTTGACCCGTCAGCACCGCTAAGCTTGCAAAAGCCGCGAAAGAGGGCTTTGGGTTGGTCTGAAACTCGACCGTACCACGGGCCTCCGGCCCGTGCTGGTAGCGCGCGAAGCTCAGAAAATGAACGTCCTTGGCTATTCCGAATCGCCGGCACGGGCCGGAGGCCCGTGGTACGGTCGAGTGTTCCAAGCAACGCGTTGCATCATATTTCAGACCGCCCCATTACCCGAAAGAGCCCGCTCAAATTGCCCACGCCATCGGCCACGCTTATCATGTGCAGCACATGATTCAACGTCGCAAAACCCGTCAGGTTCAGGTCGGTGATTCCCGCGTCGGCATCGTTAAGATCGGCGGGGACGCGCCGGTGTCCGTCCAGACGATGACGGCCGGCTACACCTACGAGATCGATAAGTGCGTGGCTGAGATCCAAAAGCTCGCCGCCGCCGGGGCGGATATGGTCCGCGTCGCCGTGCCGGAGAAGAAGGACACTGCCGCGCTCAAGGAGATCATCCAGCAAACCTCCGTCCCGATCGTGGCCGACGTGCATTTTCACTTCCAGCGGGCACTGGAAGCGATTGACGCAGGCGTCCATAAAATCCGCCTGAACCCCGGCAACATTTCCGACCGCGCTCAGGTGAAAGACGTCATCCAAGCCTGCAAGGCCCGCAAGCTCCCCATCCGCATCGGCGTGAATGAAGGCTCGATCGTCGAACGTAAGGACAAACAAAAGCGACTCAAAGAGCTTGGCGGCGTTTTCTCCGACAACAAGCATGGGCATTTCCTGGCGATCATGATCGCCAAGCTCGAAGAGTATTTGGACATCTTCCACGAAGAGGATTTCCACGACATCGTCATCAGCGCCAAAAGCATCGATCCGCTGCTGGTGATCGACGCGTACCGCGCGATCAGTGAACGGTTCGATTACCCATTGCACTTGGGCGTCACCCACGCCGGCCCGAAGGAAACCGGCACGATCCGCAGCGTCGTCCCCCTCGGCCACCTGCTGGCCAGCGGCATCGGCGATACCATCCGCATCAGCTACGCCAACGACCCCGTCTACGAAGTGCAGGACGGCTTGGAACTCTGCTACTGCCTCGGCCTGCGGACCAGAGTCGGCGCGGAACTGATCGCCTGCCCCACCTGCGGCCGAATTCAGGTCGACCTGTTCAAACTCGTGCAGGATGTGCGCAAACGCCTCGCGACCGAAATCACCCTGCCGATCAAGGTGGCGGTGATGGGCTGCGTGGTGAATGGCCCCGGCGAATGCGAAGGCGCCGACATCGCCATCTTCGCCGGCGACCGCCGCGGCATCATCTACGTGCAAGGCGAAAAAGTCGCCAATGTGCCCGAGGAACAAATCCTCGACGCGCTGCTGAAAGAATGCCGCCAATTCCAAGACAAAATCAACCGCGGCGAAGCCAAGCTCGGCGAAAAAAAGGTGGACATTTTACCGCCCGACCCGATCGGAGAACTGGGCAGCGGGTGGGAGAAGATTCAGAGGGAAAAGGGATTGAGTCTGCCGGTGGTGAAACTGTAGGGTGCCATTCATGGCACCGATTCGACTTCGCAGAGGTGCCATGAATGGCACCCTACAATTTGAATGCTAACTGTGATTCGCGTGGATTGATTGACGTCGGGTTTATCATGACCAATGGACAAAACTCTTGGTGCCTTTAAAACTGGATTACCTCGCGACCTCTTACAGCCCATCGAAACCAAGGGGAGGATGGTTTCTACTCGCTGCGCCGCCAATCGTGAGCTATTTGTGTTGGCCCTTTTGGTTGTTTCTTCTCTCCTACATTGGCGCGCTCCTGGCTTTGGCAACGGTTGCTTTTTGCATTCCGTGGGGATGGCGCGCAAGTAGGAAGGTTGCTGCATATTATCAGTGCTCTTTCGCAAAGATCGCCACGATCGAGTTAATACTTGTTATCTCGTCATATCCAGCATTGATCGTAGTGGACCGAGTATTTCTCAGATAGTCGTGTCGGGCGGCATGGCAATCCCGCCCTATAGAAACGCGTCCATGACAAAATTGGTTTTTTCCCATTTCGCCGACAACCCCAACCTACATCGCGAAATCCGCTCTCTGCTCGCCAGCTTCGACGAACCCTCTCGCTCGCGCATGCGGGCGAAGATACGCCACGATCGGGCGGCCGCTCGGGATCAGGGGACCGAGCAGGCCGACGCTAACGCACGGCACACGCATCACGAATTCGTCCTCGGCCGGCAGTTGCAGCGGCGCGGTTGGCGGCCGGAATACAATCGGAAGATCGACGGCAAAACCCCCGACTGGTACGACGAACGCGCTCGGCTGATTCTCGACGTCTTCACCTGCGAACGCGGCGGCACGACCGCGCCGGCGGGCAGGGTTGTCGCACGGATCGCGGGAAAAATCCGCAAGTACGCACAGACCGCACGCGACCACGGCCTCTGCTTCGTCGTGGCAGTGTATGGCGATCGGCTGAGCGGCCTGACCGCCGGCGATTGCGAGCGGGCGATCCACGAGGGGCGGCTCTTCGCCGACCATCCGGACCTGAGCGGCGTGATTTTCTTCACGGCCGACGACACCAACATCGATGGCAATGCGTACGCGTACACCTACTTCAGCAACCCCACGGCGGATCGGAAGATCGTATTGGCCGTGTAGGGCGGGATAGCAATCCCGCCGTTCACCGCGGCGGGATTGCTATCCCGCCCTAGAAAAATGCCAAGACCCTGTCGGCTAATTCAGCGACGGCCGCGCCTTCGGGAGGGCGAACGCGCACGTATTTCATCAACCCGTCGGCGGTCAGACCAATCGCGTTGATCCTGTAGGGTGGGCTCCGCCTACCGGCATGCCAGTGCAAATCACGCGGTGGGCGGAACCCACCTTATACGGCTTCGCCCTGAATCTTGTGCGCGTTCGGCGCTTGTTCGGTAGCGCGATTCGTTCGCTCATGCGATGCTCCCTGCACTCGTGCAAGGAGGCAGGTCTTGGTCATCGCGTTTCATGAACCCGAGGATGAGGTTCGA
>JBBROD010000095.1:0-14416 GCA_038229715.1 Tepidisphaerales bacterium
GCTGATCCATATCCTCTGGCCGAGACTGACGTATCCGCAACGGGTCCTGCTGTGGTCGCACTGGCGACGCAGCCATCAAGCCGTCGCACGCCGCTGCCACTATCGAGCTAGAAAAAGAAATGCGCTACTGTAGTACTAAGCAGTCCATATCATCGGGCGGCGTTGAATTTCCTCAGTCGGCGGGCGAATCGGTGGCTCTTCCGAACGCCTGCTCCGATACGATTACTTCGTTGGCTGTTTCTGCGGACGGCGCCTTTTTGGCTTACGGGTCGGCCGACGGCACGGTTACGGTGTATGACATGGAAGACGGGAAAATGCTAAAGCGTTTTCCGATCAAAAAGGGCAGGGCGATGGCGTTGCAATTTGCAAAGGACCGAGCGCGATTGCTGGTCGGTCAAACCATCTTTAAGGGCGATTCCGCAGCGAAAAAAGACGGCAACGTCGTACGGGTTTACGACGTAAGCAGCGCAGAACCAGTCGCCGACATCGCTCGACACGATGGGGGCATTGCTGCAATCGAGTTGTCACCGGCAGGCGACCAACTACTCACCACCGGCTTTGACAATGCCGCTCGAATCTGGGATTTGCAAACGGGTACCGAGGTTCGGAGCATTCCGTTGGCCTCTAGAGGCTTGGGCGTCTCGTGGGCCGGCGATGGCAGCCGGATCGCGATCACATCCTTTGGTTCCAACGATTCGATGCTTCAAGTGTTTGACCCCAAGTCGGGAAGGGAACTGATGTCTGTTTCGGCCCCGTGGGATTGCAGCGCTCTGCGGTTTTCCGCTGATGGTAATGTGTTTGCTGGCGGTCGAATGATCAACGGCAACACTGGAGCTACCCTATGGACGTGCGAGCCGCCGCCTGTTTTCGCAGCGGTGATGGATATAAAAAATCAGCTGGTAGTGGTTTGCCATGGTTGGGACACGAAGCTTGGAGTCGTCTCTTACGACGTATTTAGCGGCCAAGTCGTCAGTCATTGGGCGAATCCTCCGATCAGTGGCAGAGCAATTACTCTAACACCCGACCGACGATTTATTGTCACGGGCGATGTGAACGGCGAAGTGCGTGTCTGGCGGCGGGAATAATGCCATGGTCGAGAAAAGCGGCTTGCCCACCGTGCCGCGCTGTGACTAGGAATCTACCGTATCTTCCCCGGACTGGCGTCTTCAATCGAAAACGAGAGAAAATGTGGGCAGCAATAATTGATCGGGAAGAGTGAGACGGTTTTCTGCTTTCTGCATGATCTACGTCGTCGCCGCGTGGGCTTGGACTTGTTTTTCCGCGTGGTAGCTCGATCGCACCATCGGCCCGGATTCAACATGGCGCAGGCCCTTGGATTCGCCGCGGGTTTTCCAGATCGCGAATTCGTCCGGGTGAACCCAGCGGATCACCGGCAGGTGGTGGTGCGTCGGCTGGAGGTATTGGCCGAGCGTGAGGATGTCGCAGCCGATGGCGACGAGGTCGTCGATGACGGCTTCGATCTCGTGCTCTTCTTCGCCGAGCCCAAGCATCATTCCGGTTTTGGTCGTCAGCCCGAAATCCTTGGCGATCTGCAGCAGCTTCAAACTGCGATGGTACTTGGCCTGCGGGCGCACCTGCTGGTAGAGTCGCGGGACCGATTCAATATTGTGGTTGAGGATTTCGGGCTTTTCGTTCAGCACGACCTGCAGCGCGTTCCAGTCGCCGCAGAAATCAGGGATGAGGACTTCAACGCTCGTGCCGGGGGATTTGGCGCGGATTTGCCGGATCGTCTCAGCCCATATCTCAGCGCCACCGTCCGGCAACTCGTCGCGGTTCACGCTGGTGATGACCACGTGCCCGAGGTTCATGGTGGCGACGGCTTCACCCACCCGGCGAGGCTCATCGGTATCCAGCGAGGTCGGCTTACCCGTGGCGATATGGCAAAACCCGCAGGAGCGGGTGCAGATGTCGCCGAGGATCATCAGCGTCGCCGTCCCCGCCTGCCAGCACTCGCCCATGTTGGGGCACTTGGCGGATTGGCAGACGGTGTGGAGGTTCTGATCGTTGACGAGCTTAAGCAGGCGCGCGTACCCCTCACCGCCGGGCATTTTCATTTTGAGCCATGAAGGCTTACGGCCTTGGGTGGGCGAATCTGGACCTAGAATCAAGTTGGATAGCGACACACTCATTCAAATCCTGATGTAATGGTGATTCGATGCAAAGTTCTGGGCGCGGCGGATTGCATCGTCGCAACCAGCGATGGAACGAACGGAAGAAGATCATCCAGAGTATTGCTCTTGCTCATGATAATAAATACCGAACAGGGCAGTGCAGACTGATCTTGTTGATACTCCAAACCCTGATCGACAGTCACCAGAGCATCAAACTTATTCGTGGCCGCCAATACAAGTAAGGCACCATTTTTCACCGACTTCCACCCCATATATTCGACGGTGATCACCTCGTGTAAAGGCATCAGCAGGGGGCGCAAGCGATGGGGCAAATTCTCATCGAGCAGCACTTTCAACGTTGAGCTCCGGCTTGGCCGCTGATTGCTCAGCGATGTGACTGGCGTGATCCAAAACTTGCATCACAAGCTCCCGAGGCACAGAGGGGAACTCCATGAGAAAGAAATCGATATTGTATCCCTGTGCCAAGTGATCAAATAGCGATCGCACCGGCACGCGCGTCCCGCGGAAGCAGGGGGTGCCGTGCATGATCTCGGGATGGGCCAATACCGGGCTGCTCATGGCTGAATCATACCCCCGATAAATGCGTAATGCACTCGCAAAAGACGCTAGCGTCCGGTAGGCTCGCAAAAATGCCCCTCCGCATCCTCGTTATAGGCGATATCGTCGGCCGGCCCGGTCGGCAGGTGGTACACGCCAAGCTTCCTTCACTCGTGCGCGAGAAGAAAGTCGACCTCGTCATCTCCAACGCCGAGAACATCGCCGGCGGGTCGGGCATCACGCAGAACCTGTTCCACAAAATCCGCAGCTACGGCATTGATGTCGTCACGCTCGGCGATCACGTCTACCGCAAGCTCGATATCGTGCCCGTTCTGCAAAGCAGCGAGCGGATCGTCCGCCCGGCCAACCTGTCCGCCCAGGCGGCCGGGCGCGGGTTTACCGTCGTCACCACGAGCACCGGCGTGCAGGTGGGCGTGTTCGCGCTGATCGGGCGCATTTACATGAACCTCCCCAGCGATGACCCCTTCGCCGCCGCTGATCGCGTGCTGATGACGTTTCCGCGCAGCGTGAAGGTGACGGTCTGCGACTTCCACGCCGAGGCCAGCAGCGAAAAAGTCGCGATGGGCCATCATCTGGACGGCCGTGCGAGTTTCGTCTTCGGCACACACACGCACGTGCCGACTGCAGATGCGAAAATCCTATCGGCGGGCACGGCGTTCATCAGCGACGTAGGAATGACCGGCCCGTACGACAGCGTCCTCGGCCGCCGCAAGGACCGCGTGCTCAAGCACATGACCACGAATATGCCGCACAGTTTCGACGTGGCGACCAACGATGTGCGGCTGTGCGGCGCGATCGCCGAGATCGACGAAGCCACGGGGCGAGCGCTGAGCATCGAGCGGGTTGAAGTGGCCGGCGAGAATGCCGACGGGCCATATGATTCCGACGATGCGCGCGGGCCGAGTCACGCCGGGGAGTAAGATTTATCCTGTAGCGTCCTGCCGATCCGACGTGGTACAATTCCCGTATGATTCGACGCTTGCCACTAGTTTTCACCCCGCAGCCGGAGGGCGGCTTTACGGTCACATCGCCGGCGTTGCCGGAGTTGGTCACGGAAGGCGATACGCTCGAAGAAGCCTTCGCCAATGTGCGTGACGCGTTGGCCGCGGTCGTTGAGTTGTACGCTGAAGACGGCCGACCGCTCCCTGCCGGGATTGAGCTGCCCGCCTCCGGTCAAATCGTGTGGACCGAGGCGTTGGTGGAGGTCGCGTGAGGTATCGCGACGTAGCCCGCAAACTACAGTTGCTGGGCTGTCAGGAAGTAGCACGGACTGGCGGGGGTTCACACCGCAAATGGCGCAATCCGCAGACATCAAAATCCACCGTCGTACCAGATTGGGGCGGCCGCGGTCTGAAACTCGGAACAGTCAAAGCCGCCGTTCGGCAACTCGGATTGGATTGGGAAGCGTTTAACGCATCCTGAAATGGGTGAGGCATATTGACGGGCCGTATGATTCGCACGACGCGCCCGGGCCAAATCACGGCGGCGGTGAATGATCGGAATGGAGTGAATGGTCGTGCAACCAATTCAAATT
Organism: Tepidisphaerales bacterium; assembly: GCA_038229715.1. Taxonomy (GTDB): domain Bacteria; phylum Planctomycetota; class Phycisphaerae; order Tepidisphaerales; family Tepidisphaeraceae; genus JANMES01. The sequence continues at coordinate 4,246 of JBBROD010000095.1, forward strand.
TTTCTGTATTTCCTTCTGGCCTTTGTGGCGGTCCGCCCTGTTCAGGCTGCCGTACCTGCAACGACACAATCCACATCAAACCAACCTCGAGGAGTTATGGAGTCAGCTACGGAATTTGCCGGTATGTTTGCGGCCCATGCGGTCTGGTGTGTCAGCGACGGCGAGACCCTTATACCGCTCTTGGCCTACGATACCGGAGACGGCAAGCCAGAGATGATTCGGCTCGTAGCCGATCACATCGAACAAGGTGTCGCCCAGGGTAAGGAAATGCTGACAAAGAACACCAAGAAAGCAAAATACGCAGTTTTAGTGTTTGATGGTTTTATTACTTTGAAGACAGGCAAAATAGACGCACTCATTGTAACCATCCGAGATTACTCAGGCGGCGAGGCGCAGATTACCATGGCCGTGCCGTATCGGCCGGCCAAGGATCCCAAAGGGTTCGCGGTTTTCCGACCGAAGTTCCTGGAATTTAAAGGCTCAGAACCCGATTGGAAAAAAGTCGGAAGTGCCCTTTGGACTGGTATCGATAAACATGAAAAAGGCGCTGAGGTTTGGAACAAACACTTGGATCAAACTCAGTAAGTTTTGTAGGGCGGGATAGCAATCCCGCCGCGACGCCACCGGCGGGACTGCTGTCCCGCCATACGTGAATGTCGTGCAAATTCGCACCGGCCCGCCGCGGTTACTACAATCCTTGCAAATCCAATCCCCAGCAACAGGAGCATTTCTCATGAAGCAGATGATCACATGGAAAGAGCGTTCGATGGGTTCCCCAGCCGATTACGAGGAAGCTCAGAAGCGCATTCTCCACGTCTTCCGCCAATACAAATTCCCCGACAGCATCAAAATCCTGCAGTTCGTCATCCGCGTCGGCGATTGGGGCGGGTGCATGATCCTGGAAACCACCGACGGGCTGGCCATGCACAAGCTGTCCACCATGCTGCCGGCGTTTTCGTTTGAGGTGCATCAGGTGATGGACATCCAGGACGCCGTCGCGGCTGAGTTGGAGATGATGGGCTGGCGGGATTCGCTGAAGTAATGGCGATCTCCTTGAAATCAGGGCTCCTATCCTGCCCTGGCTCGCCCTACCAAGAGACGGCGGAGGAGAACCTCGTCGGGTTAGGTTGGCACGCAAGAATTGAACACCCGCAGCGACATATGATCCGGCATGTTCCACCCGTCCACGCTGCTGCTGATCAATCTCGTCGCCACCTGGTATCTCGTCGGGCTGATCTGGACGATCCAAGTCGTCCACTACCGGCAGTTTGATCTGGTCGGCCAAGCCCACTGGCTCGATTACCACCGCAGGCACACCAGCGGCATTTCGTGGGTCGTCGCACCGGCGATGCTGATCGAACTCACCAGCAGCGTGGGGCTGATCGTCTACCGCCCGGCGGGCATGAGCGGCACGATTGCGTGGGGCGGGGCGATCGCCGTGGGGCTGATCTGGATTTCGACCGCGTTCCTGCAAGTCCCGATCCACAACCGGCTGGCCAAAGCGTTCGACGCCGGTGCCTGTCGATCGCTGACGACGGGAAATTGGCTCCGCACGATCCTGTGGACGATCCGCGGACTTGCGGTGGGTTACGCGATGTTTCAGATCATTGAGCTGCGATAAATTAAAAGGGCGGCGACTTGCGTCACCACCCTGTGTTCGTCGAATGACGGTGTTTCCAGATCACACTTATACGGATTCCCTTTAATTCTGGCACATCCGGCACCGTCATTCCGAGGTACGCCGAGGAATCTCGGCATGCGAAAACCGCTCGTTACCCGAGATTCCTCGGCGTACCTCGGAATGACGATCCGCGAAGGGTAGCTCAGGAATCAAATCCGTATCAGATCCCACTTACAACACTTTCAGCTGATCCAGATCGAAGCAAGATTCGCTGATCAACGCCGAGCTGAACGGCGAGCCGTGCGAGGAGCGTGTCGCAGCGAACACCAGCGGCTTGTGCTCGTGGTGCTCGTCTGGCTTTGCTTGGCCGTGATGCGACTCTTTGGCAGGAGTGGCCGGAAGGTCGACGGTGACGGGAGCCGTTTTCAGTCCGCCGTCGGTCGAGGTTGTCTCGGTCGATCCGCTCGTTGGGACGACCGACGAGTCGCCGGCGATCGTCGCGGGCGAAGCCGCTGACGTCAGTTGCGCGATAGCCGTTGAGACTGTCGTGCCGGTGATCGCCAGGTCGTTGCCGGTCTTGTCGTACACGTACCACGTTCCGCCGGTGGTGGTGGCGCCATAGGGGACGACGCGGATATTCACGACGGTTCCCGCCGCCAGGTTCTGCAGGCCCGCCACGCCGGTCGTGCTGAGCGTTGGCATTACGCCGCCGGAACTGCTGATGCTGGAGAACTCGCTGGTGACGGTCGCGAAGGTCGCGAACGCGCCGCCGTTAATCTGGTACTGCCACAGCCCGTTAGCCGGTCCGCTGCTGCTGCGGCGGTAGTTGAGGTCAATCGACGAGAGCGACACAGTTTTGCCCGTCGCAACCGTCAGCCCGAAGGTGACGGTGTCGTTAGCGGTAATGCCCGTGGCGCTGGTGGAGGAGAAGTTTTTCGCGCCCCAGGCGTTGGAAGCGCCCGATCCGCCGGTCGCCAGCCCCGCGCCGCGCGTCAGGCCGGTGCTGTTGGTGACGTTGGCGACGGTGGTTGCCTGCAATCCCTGTGTGCCGAACTTCTTTTGCCCGGTGACGCTCCACCCTGCCAGCAGGCCGGTGGTGACGGTTTGCGTCGTCACGGTCAGCACCGCGCTGGAAGCGGCCGACGACACAGAGGCGGTGTCGGTCGCGACGGCGAAGAAAGTGTAGCTGCCGGCGGCCAAGCCCGTCGTGGCGGCGCTGATTGTCCACGTCGTGCCGTTCTGTGCGCCGGTGCCCACGAGCGTATCGGTCGCGGTGTTCAGCCCGGCAGTACCGTCGCTGTCGCGATAGAACGTAACGCTGCTGATGGTGCTGCCCGAGTCGGTGACGTTGCTCGCGGTGAGCGTAGTCGGCGTGCCGGCAAGCACGCTCGTCGGGCTCAGCGTAAAGCTGCCGATGATCGGGTTTGGAACCGGGGCAGCGGTCACGCCGAGTGTCGCACTCGAAGCAGCCGATGAAACGGTCGCCGCGTCGGTAGCCACCGCGTAGTAGGTGTACGTGCCGGCGGCGAAGCCGGTCGTCCCGGTCGACAGCGTCCAGGTCGTGCCGTTCTGCGATCCGCCGCCGAGCGCCGTGTCTGATCCGCTCAAACCCGCCACGCCGTCGCTTTCGCGGTAGAACGTAACGCTGCTGATCGTGCTGCCCGAGTCGGTGACGTTGCTCGCGGTGAGCGTAGTCGACGAACCGGCGACGACGCTGGTCGGGTTGGTGACGAACGAGCCGATGATCGGGTTCGGCACGGGGGCGGCGGTGACGGCGAGTGTCGCGCTGGCGACGGCGGTCTGGGCGGTCGCGTCGGTGGCGACGGCGTAGTACGTGTAAGTGCCGGCGGCGAAGCCGGCCGTGGGGGCCGTTGCGGTGTAGGTCGTTCCGCTGACAGCGCCGGCGGAAACCAGCGTATCGCTACCGGCTTGGTAGCCGCCGACGCCATTGGTTTCGAGGAAAAAGCTTACGCCGGTGATCGATCCGCTGGACTCGGTCACATTGCTCGCGGTGAGCGTGGCGGCAGTGCCGGAGGTGACGGTCGTCGGCGCGATCGTGAACGCGCCGATAGTCGGCGTCGGCGAGGAAACCGTAAAGCCGGTAAGGTCGATCGCCAGTTTGTTGGCGATCGGCGTTCCGAGCCCGGTAACCAAGTCGTAACCCACGCCCGCGGCGAAGCCGTTGTTGCCGGTGGTGATGTCGTGGAAATCAGTGCTCGGCAGGGCGTACAGCCTGGGCAGGGTTTCGGTCTTGCAGTCGAGGGAAGTCTGGCCGATGAGCGCGCGGCCCTGATTGACGATCGCCATAAGTCCGGCCCACATCGGGGCGGCCAGGCTGGTTCCGCCGACCTGCACCCACGGCGTGGCCGCGCCTTCGTCGTAGCTGTCATAGACGGCCGCGCCGCTGGCGGGGTCGGCCAGCCAGGCAACGTCGGGGACGTTTTCTTTCGTCGTGCTCGATCCGTTGATGCTGACGCTCGGCTGGTACGACGGCTTGTTGGCGTAAAGGCTAATGCCGCCACCACCGCCGCCGAGCGAGCCGCTGCTCGTGCCGTTGCCCCAGCCGGATTCCGAGACGTATGTTCCGCTGGATTGTGTGAGTTTCGTGCCGCCGACCGCCACGACATTCAGACTGACGGCCGGGTAGCCGACGGCCTTGGTCGTGCCGCCACTGTTGTACGCGCCATTGTCGCCGCTGCTGGCGAAGAATGTGATCGGCTGATGGCCGGCGGGCGTGGTGAAGTGGAAGTCGTACGCGCCAGCCAGGCCCGACGATTCGGTGCTGCCCCAACTCATGGAGACGACCGACACGCCGGCCGTGTTGCGGGCGGCATCGACGGCCCACATCAAATCGGTATAGCTGGCGCTGGCGGCTTCGACGAGCAGGATGTTCGCCTTGGGGGCTACCGCGTGGGCCCACTCGACATCGAGCGAGGTTTCCAGCGCCCAGCCGGTCGTGCCCGACGGTGGCGTGCCGGCCTGTTTGACGACGGTGAGCGTCGGATCGCTCAAGCCCATCGCCAGGTCGAATGCGTGCAGATCGGCCACAATGTTCGGCGCGTCGTAAGCGTCGACGATCGCGATCGTCTGCCCCGCGCCGTCGCCGACCACGCCGCCGAACGAAATCTGATCCAGCCCGTACGCCTTGCGCACGGTGGCGACGGTCAACCCGACGACCGACGACGAGGCGGCCGGCGTGAGGTTGTTGCCGTGGTTGATGATGTAGTCCGGCCTAGTCACCGGGCTGGCCGATAGCAACTGGCGAGCCTCGAGCGCTTCAATCAGCTGCCCGCCGCGGCGATGTCTCGGGAGTGCAGGGGCGACCGCGCTAGCGATCAGAGTGCGGACGGAAAAGCGACGCGATGCGCGGTTGCGCGCGTTAAAGTCCCTGTTCATTGGCTCATTCATCCTTGGAGGAAGGTCGGTGGAGTCGGTACCAAAACAATCGCCGAATCCCCACAGATTGACGTTCGACGGCGTCCGTGTCAATTGGGGATAACAGCAATAATCATGAATTTTTGATGAGTCTACGGTGTTTGCAATTTAGAGAACACCTTCGTCAGATAAACCGGCTAATGCGGCAATAGGGAGGGCGCTATATTTGAAACCGATGAGAGGCAATCAGGGTCGTTCACGCCGGTCAAAACGCCCACCCAGATCGGCAGTTTTTGAGTGCGGATCAGTTGCAGGAGGGACTTGCTGTCGCCGTTATGCGTTGAACGGACAGTCGTAGTCTTTAGTGACTGACTGGTCCATCGACCGCGTCTTCATCTCCACCCGCGCCTTGGCCGGAGTGCCGGGGACGAAGAAGATCTTGATGAACTGGTTGGTATGAACGACCCAGGATTGGTCTTCCAACAGCAACGGCCCGCCCCCCTTTTTCTTCGCGTCATACGCCCACTTCTCCGCCGCCAGCGGGTGGAAGTTGACGATGTTGCCCATCCAAATCACCTGCAAGCCGGGCTTGGAGTTGTTGCCAAGCTCGGTACACGCCAGAACGGCACATTTGAGTTTGGAATCATCCTCCAGATCGCGAAATTCGAGTTCCTCGAGAACGGTCTTTTCATTGGCCATGGGATTCTCCTCCGGTTAGGCGTATTACAGTATCGATCGGGTTGGGCGATACAAGGACGAAGCTCGCTCTACCGTGTTTGCTGATCTCGATGGTCTGGCATCACAGGTTCAAACCACGCCGCTTGGGTAATGGTGTAACCTCGTGCTCGATCGGCTTCGCATCGTGCAGGCTGCCGAACTTCCGCAGTTTGGGCCAAGTGATGGCGGCGGCGATGACTACCACGATCGTGCCGATCCCGCCGCCGATGACGCTCCAGACGGGGCCGAAGAGTTTGGCGGTCAGGCCGCTCTCGAAGCCGCCGAGCTCGTTGCTGGCGCCGATGAAGACGTTGTTGACCGCGCTCACCCGGCCACGCATGGAATCGGGGGCCAGCACCTGCACCAGCGTGTGGCGGACGACGACGGAGATGTTGTCGAACGCGCCGGTCAGTGCCAGTGCGATCAGCGCGATCCAGTACCACGGGCGGACGCCGAAGATCGGCGTGCCGAGCCAGGCGAGGTGGTCGTGGCTCATCACAAAATCGCGGTAGACCGGCGTGAGGCCGAACACAATCGTCGCCGCGCCGAACGCCGCGACGGCCAGCAACATCGCCCGGCCGGCGTTTTTCATCGGGGGCAGGTGGGTGATGAGCATCGCCATGAGGAATGCGCCGATCGCCGGCGCGGCCCGCAACCAGCCGAAGCCGGCCGGTCCGACGCCGAGCCGGTCGGCGAACACCGGCAGCAGGAACACCGCGCCGCCGAGCAATACCGCGAACAGGTCGAGCGTGATCGTCGCCAGGATGATCTGGTTCTTAAAGACGAACCGGATGCCCTCGGTAAGCGTGCGGAAGCTGGCCGGCTCGCGCGTGCGCTCGGCGGGGCGGATTTTCAGGAGCAACAGCGCGACGGCGAACACCATCGCGAACACCGCGTCGATCAGGTAAACGCCCGACACGGTAAACGGCAGCAGGAACCCCCCGATCGCCGGGCCGACCATCGAGGCGATCTGGAAGAAGCTGCTGTTCCACGCGATGGCGTTGGAGAGCAACGAAGTGGAGACGATCTGCGGCAGCAGCGCCGATCGCGCCGGCCCGCCGAGCGCGCCGGCGCAGGCGGCCAATCCCAAGATGCAATACATCAGCCCGAGTTCGATCTGCAGGCGCGAGAGGTTCATCGACGCCGCGCCGGCGACTCGCTGAAGGACGGAAATCAGCGGGCCGGAGCCGTATCCGGACGACACCGCCGCCAGCGCCACCGCCGCCAGCGCGACGATCATCTGCGTACAGATGACGATCTTGCGGCGGTCGAGCTTGTCCGCCATCTGCCCTGCCGGCAGGGCCAGTACGATCACCGGGATCGCCTGCACCAGGCCGACCCATCCCAGGCTCATCGCCGATCCCGTTCGTTGGTAGATATCCCACCCGATCGCGACCGACGCCATCTGCTGGCCGAGGATGCTTGTCACCCAGCCGATGGAATAGGTGGCGTACCCGCGCGTCCGCAGGGCGGCGTACGGATCGTGCTTGGCAGGCGTTGCGGGGGATGGCGTCATGACCGGTTTGCCAAGCATAGGTGCGCGGCGCGGCGACGCAAGATCGGCTGAAGCGCACTACTTGTAGCACTGGCCTCCGGTTCGTGCGGGCGATGTTAGAATTAACCAGCCAACGTTTTTTCCAGTTGGAACGCATCACGCACGGGCCGGAGGCCCGTGGTACGGGTGACTGTCCCGCAATTCCAATCATCGGATTCCACTCGTTTTTCGTCTGCCCTTCGCATATCGTCATCGTTAAACGGAGCGGACATGCGAAAAGTATTCGTCTCAGGTTGTTACGACATCATCCACGCTGGCCATCTGCAGTTTTTTTCCGAGGCCCGGGCGCTGGGCGATCATCTCACCGTCTGCTTCGCGTCCGACGACGTGCTGCACCACCACAAGCAGCGGCGAAGCTCCATCCCGCAGGATCACAAGGTGGCGCTGCTCCGGTCGCTGCGCATGGTCGATGATGTCGTCGTCGGCGAGCACCAGGAGCTCGGGCTCGATTTTCAGGACCATTTTCGGCGCATCAAGCCGCAGTTGCTGGTGGTGACCGAGGACGATCATTACGGCCCGATCAAGCGCAAGCTGTGCGCCGAAGTGGGCGCGGAATACGTGGTGCTGGCCAAAACCCCGCCGCGGTTCGCGCCGGTGTCGACCAGCGGCATCGTGCGGTGGATTCGAGCGCCCCAGCGCGTGCCGCTGCGGGTGGATTTTGCCGGCGGGTGGCTTGACGTGCCTCGCTTTGCCAAACCGGGGGCGTTTATCGTCAACTGTGCGATCTCGCCGCGGGTGAGTTTGCGGGATTGGCCGTACGAGAAGCGGTCGGGCCTCGGCGGGAGCGGCGCGTGGGCGTTGCTCAAGGGCGACGACGGCGTGGAAGCCGAAGTCGGCCTCGGCGTCGGCTGGCAGGACCCGGCCATCATCCATGAAACGGGTTTGTGCGTTTGGCGCTCCGGCAAGCTCCCGGTGCTGCATCTCAAGCGCCCCGGCGACATGCTGCGCGGGAAGATGGCGCTGCTCTACGTGAAGGGCGAGCACGACACGCCCGGCTCGGTCGAAAAGCCGCGCGACTACGACCTGATCGAGCGCGCCGGCGCGACCGCCGCCACCGCCGTCGAAACCGAAAACCTCGCAACCCTCGCCGCTGCCGTGCAGATGAGCTACCAGGCGCAGCTCGGCGAAGGCATGTCCGCGCTTCCCGTCGCGACCGGCGAATTAGCCAAAAAATACTGCGGCGGCGGGTGGGGCGGATACGCCGTCTATCTCTTCGCCGACGATCCCGCACGGCAATCGTTTATCGCCGCGAATCCCGATGCTCGCGCGGTAGAACCGTTTATCCATGAAGAACGAATTGCCTAAAGTGGAGGCCGATCCAATGGTGCGGACAAAGATCGAATCATCACGGTTTCAGTTCTGCGTTTCCCTCTGCATTCTGGGCACGTTGGTCCTTTCTGCTTACGCGGACGAACCGACGACCCAACCAAAGCCGCGCCGGGAACCGGCGGCGGCGGCGCGGTTTAAGTTCCCGACCGATGAAGCGGGGCGACAGCAGATCAAAAAAGAATGGTCGCAACGCCTGACCGAACCGCCGGAGAAGATTGCCGCGGATCGTTCAGCGGGGGATTTTCCGGGCAGCGTCCCGGCCGATGCGGCTCGGGTGGAAAAGGACGTTGATATTGAACTGAAGATTCCGCATTGGCACAGCACCGGGCTGTACGCTCCGCCGGGGGAAGTAATCTCCGTCGATTTGAGCAAACTGCCGCACGATGCGAAGCTTGGGCTGCGAATCGGGGCACACAAAGACCTGCTTTGGGACGCCAAAAGCCACTGGTCGCGGTTCCCAGAAATCACGCTCGAGCGCCCGTTTTCCTCGACGACGCTGAAGCTGAATAATCCCTTCGGCGGATTGGTGTACATCGATGTCGTGAAACCCGGCGAGTCCGGCAAAACGATTCGCGCTCACATCAGCGGGGCGGTCCACGCTCCGCTCTTTGTGCTGGGCAAAACCAGCGTAAAAGAGTGGCAGGAAACGATCAGCACCTACCCCGGCCCCTGGGCGGAGTTTGCGACGGACAAGCTGATCCTCACCGTTCCCTCGGCCAGCGTTAAAAAGATCAGCGATCCCACGGCGGTCATGCAAGTGTGGGATCAATACCTCGACGCATGCTCCGACCTGACCGGCCGGCCGCACGAGCGCAGTTATCCGGAGCGGATGGTGTTCGATCGGCAGATTTCAGCCGGATTTCTGCACTCGGGGTATCCAATCATGGGTCATCTGGAGACCGTGGAGAACGTGATCGACCTTGAAAACGTGCGTGCCGTGCCGTGGGGCCCGGTCCACGAACTGGGGCACAATCACCAGCAGAGAACGTGGACTAACAGTTTCAACGTTGAAGTGTCGTGCAATTTCTTTCCGGTGTACATCCGTCAAACGATATACCACCAGAGCCTTAGCGGCATTAACGCACTGAAGCCGGACCGGCTGAGCGCGTCGCTCACAAAAGTGTTTGCCCAGCCGCGCGAAAAGCGCGAAACTGCGCCGTTTGATCGACTTTACATGTACTACGAAATCGCCCGCGCCTTCGGCTGGGATAAATTCACCGAGGTCTGGAAGCAGTACGATCAAGACCCGCCCAAAGGTAAACTCGACCACGCAGCGGAGAACACCGAGTGGACCAAACGCATGTCCAAAATCGTCGGCAAGAATCTCGTTCCGTATCTGAAGGAATGGAATTTTCCCGCCAACTTTGACGACCTGAAAGAGCTGGAATCGCTGCCGACGTGGATGCCCGAAGGTTTCCCGGAAAAGTTTAACGGTATTGCCAAGTCGAACTAGTGTTTCATTGCAGCTGGATTGTTGGGTATAGCCTTCGCAGTTTAATGCGGGCATCGGTAGTGGTGAACTGCCAATCCACCTTCACCACAGCGGTGTTTCGCGTCTGTTCCCAACTCCGCAC
>JBBROD010000096.1:0-13909 GCA_038229715.1 Tepidisphaerales bacterium
CACCATGGAGCGCCTCAGCCGCCTGTCGCAGGAATTGACCGCCACCGACGTGGAAGTGCTCAATGCCAAGAGCGCCTTTGAGCAAGCCGCCTCGGGGTTTAAAAACGATCCGGAAAAATTAAAACGGCTGCAGGAGATGAAGAACGAAACGCCGGGCATGGTGGCGATCGACGAAACGGCGCTCAAAGCGGCGATCTTTGATCTCCAGCAGCGATTGCGCGACATGTCCCGCCAGTATATGCCCAGCCATCCGCTGATGGCCTCGGCCCGGACCCGGCTGGACCAGATGGAACTTTCGTACATGTCGCTCATGGAGCAGAAATACGAATCGGCCAAGAATAAGCGTGAAGAACTGGCCAAGTCCGTGTCGGCGATGAATAAAGAAGCTATCGAGCAGTCCGGCAGCGCGGCCCAGTTCACGCGGCTGCAGACCGAAGTTCGCGGCTTGGAGGAGATGGCCCGCAATCTCGACTCCAAGATCAAGACCACGAATCTGACGGAAAACGTCGGCGCGATGAACATTACCGTGGTCGACGAAGCCCGTTTCGACGATCGCCCGATCCGCCCGAAAAAAGCGCCGACGCTGGCGATCGCGCTGATTCTGGGATTCGGCGCCGGCCTGGTTGTTGCGTTCGCCCGTGAGTTCTCCGACCGCAGCCTTAAGAGTGCCGCTGACATCGAAAAATCGCTGGGAATTGCCGTCATGGGCGCGCTCCCCACGATGCCCCGGCAATACGCCTCTTCCACGCACGCCCGGGCGGTGCATCTCAACCCTGCATCTGACGCGGCCGATGCGTATCGCTCGCTGCGGTCGGCGTTGGCGGTTAGCGCGGGAGCTCGCAAATTCAAAACATTCCTCGTCACCTCGCCGCTCAATGGCGACGGGAAAACGACGGTCGCCTGCAACCTGGCGATCGCGATTGCCAAGGCAGGAAGCCGCGTGCTGCTGATGGATACTAACCTCCGCGACCCGGCCGTTCACACGGTATTCGGCTTGCCGAACGATCGCGGATTGGCGACGGTTCTCGCCGGCGATACCGACGGCCAAACCATCCAAGCCAGTGGGATTCCGAACCTCGACGTGCTTGCGGCGGGCCCGCTGATCGACGAACCATCGGATTTGTTAAATTCTCCGTTGCTCACGGAAACGATGGTTCAACTCTCGCGTATGTATGACATGGTGATCGTCGACGCCGCCCCGATCCTCCCCGTCGCTGACGGGCGTATCGTGGCCGCCTCCTGTGACGCCAGCCTGCTCGTGCTGAACTCCAAGCGTTCAGACGACAAGACCAGCACGCAGGCGTGTGAAGGGCTTCTCAGCGTGGGTGCCGAGGTGTTGGGTGTGATAGTGAATGATCTCGCGCCGGATCGACTCTCAGAGGGTTTCGACGTCAGCTTCGCCCATTTGGGTGGCGCTAAAAATGGCGTAAATAGTGCAAAAAATTCGCTGCCCAGGGTCGACAAACTGCAGAGCAATCCGTAAGTTGCCTTGCGCCTGAGGCTGGTGGAAACACGTCGTGGGTGCTGTTTGGTGAAAGTTAGGGCTTCGTGCATGAGAAAATGCGTCGTCGGAGTGGAGACCGGCGGCCTTAGCTGATCGACCGTTTTGAACGGTCGGTCTAAAGGTAGGGAGAAAATGCAACTCGCCGAAATTATCGCGCCTACGCAGGCTGAGATTTCACCTGCGCTGGTCTGGCCGGACAAGTTTGACCTCTTTGGCGTAGCGGTCAGCGCCACCACGTACATAAGCGCTGCTGACGCTATTCTCAACGCCGCCCAGCGTCGACGCGGCGGGCTCGTCACCGCTTTGGCGGTTCACGGCGTGATCGAAGCGTCAAACAAGCCTGAACTCAACAAAATTATCAACAGCTATGACATGGTCACCCCTGACGGCCAGCCCGTTCGGATCGCCCTTAACACGCTCCACGATTCGAAGATGGCAACCCGTGTGGCCGGTCCTGATCTGATGCTCCTGCTGTGCGACCGCTGCGAAGCGACCGGCATGCCGATCTACCTTTACGGGTCGACCAAATTCGTTGTCGAAACTTTGCGCGATCAACTCGTTCACCGGTTCCCGTATCTCAAGATCGTCGGCAGCGAGCCGTCGCTGTTCCGTCCGATCACCAAGCAGGAAAGTCAGGAACTAGCCGACCGAATCAACGCCAGCGGCGCGGGGATCGTCTTTATCGGCCTAGGCTGCCCGCTGCAGGAGAAGTTCGCTCATCACCACCGTAAGCTGTTTGAGCCGGTACAGTTCTGCGTCGGCGCTGCGTTCGATTTCCATGCCGGGCTCAAGCGTCGCGCACCGCAATGGATGCGAGATTTCTGGCTGGAGTGGTTCTTCCGTATGATGCAGGAACCGGGCCGGCTCTGGAAACGCTATCTGACGACCAACACGCTGTTTATCGCAAAGTTCGTTCAGCAGTGGGTTCGGCGACCCGATAACAGACATGACGATCTAGAGTCAGCCGACCGCGCGACCTGAAGACCGGGCAAATCGTGCCTGCGCGGACCTCAGTCGGCTGCGCGGTCATTTGTGATGTATTGCCTATGGTTTCCGGGTTGATCAATTCTCTTCGACTGTTTTCCCTACTCTCGCTGCTTATTGGCGAAAAGCGTGCCGCTGCGCTCGAAGCCAAGGTTCGGCAAATTCTTCACTCGCCTAGCTTTTGGGCGCTCGGCGATCAGGGCGTGTTGAGCATCGGAAATTTTGCCAGCAACATCGCCCTGATGCACAAGCTGGACAAAACCGAGTTTGGCACTTACCTGCTTCTCCAGTCGATCGTGGCGTTGCTGAACAACCTCCACGCGTCGGTCATCACATATCCCCTTTCAATCAAAGGCGCAGCGGCAGAATCTGAAGGCTTGCGCGGTCTTGCAACATCGGCACTCGGATTGACGGCTGGTCTTGGCTTGCCCATGGTCGTCGTGGTGTTTATCGCAGCGTCGATGCTTCATAGCGTGGCGATCGCGCCGTTCGTGGCGATTTCGGTTATCGCCTGGCAGTTGCAGGAAACGGCTCGCCGGGCGCTGATGGCCCATCTCCGCAATAACGAAGCCCTCTGGGGCGACATCGTCAGCTATCTCGGTCAGGCCGGCGTGATCATCCTGCTCTGCTGGGGGCGAACGCCGCAACTGTGGGAGATTTTTACCGCCAACGCCCTGACCAGCCTCGCTGCCGCCGCCATCCAGGGTGTGCAGCTTCGGCTTTCCAAATTCAATGCGGGCAGCGCCGTGTTGCTGGCGGCGGAAGGATGGCAAATCGGCCGGTGGCTTTTGGTGACCAATGGATTGTACCTGCTGACGATCCAGGCGATCACCTGGACCATCAACGGCTATCACGGCCGCGAAGCGGTCGCCACGTTCGGCGCGCTCAGCAATGTGATCGGCGTGAGCCACCCGGTGATGTTCGGCATTTGCGGCCTGATCGTACCGGCGGTGGCGCGGACTCGCATTCAGCACGGCGACAAAGCCGCGCTGCGATACTCCTCAAAACTCGGCCTCATCGGACTGGCGCTTTTGCTTCCCTACTATATTTTCCTCGTACTGTTCCCGGGCACGGCGCTTTGGCTATTCTGCGGCAGCAATTCCCCGTATCTCGGGTTGACGACTGAACTCCGCTGGTATGTGGCGCAGTACGTGTTCGTCTACCTCGCATTCATTTCGGCGGCCGTGCTGAACGGATTTGAAGCGGCCCGATGGACCTTCCTCGGCCAGCTTGCCAACGCGCTCGTCACAGCGGTCGTCCGTATCCCCGCGACGGCCGAGATCGGCATTGGCGTTTCGGCGGCGATCTGGTCGGGCGTATTCACCTACGCCGCTCAGACCGTCGTCAACCTCAAAGGAATATTCTCGGTCACGCGTCAGAAAAAAGGGGATGCCATCGTGTCGAAAACGCCGCCGTCCGCAAACGGCCACTCCGTCGCAATCGCCGCGCCGCTCACCGATCGGCCGCCTAACGGCCGAAATCGCATCCTGGTATCGGCTTATACGCTTTCCCCGAAACGCGGCTCAGAACCGGCCGGCGCGTGGAACGTGGTGACTCGCCTCGCCAAGTTCCACGATCTGACCGTCATCACCAGTTCTGAATGCGAAGGCGTTGATTACCGCAATGAAACGCTGAACTACTTGCGCACGCATCCGATCGAAGGCCTGACCCTGCATTACGTCGCCCCGCCGCCGCTGGCGAAAAAGTTGATGAAGCCTTCAGGCACCTTGGCGCGGCTGTTCTACTACGTCGGCTATGCGGCGTGGCAGCGCGAGGCTTTCAAGTCCGCAAAAGCGCTCTGCGAACAGCAATCGTTCGATCTGGTGCATCAACTGAATATGACCGGCTATCGCGAGCCGGGTTACCTTTGGAAACTGCCGTTGCCTTTCATCTGGGGACCGATTGCCGGAGCATGCAACATGCCCTGGTCGTTCCTGAAAACGATGGATGCCAAAGAGCGGCTTTTTTACGGCATTCGAAATATCGCAAACTCGATTCAACGGTTCACCTGCGTTCGCTGCCGATTGGCTGCCAAAGCATCGCGATTGATCTGGTATGTCGGGCCGGATGAAAAGTCGCTCATTGAGCGCACGTGGGACAATAAGATGACCGAGCCGATGCTGGACAGCGGAACCTCGCCCGCTCCGCGATCGCCGACGGGTTACAACCGCCAGCGGCCGTTGCGCCTGGTGTGGAGCGGCGTGCACATCGGCCGAAAGGGATTCCCGCTGCTGCTGCACGCGCTAGCGAAACTGAAAGATCTGCCGATCGAAGTCATCGTCCTGGGCAGCGGGCCGCAAACCGAGCGGTGGGATACGCTGGCCAGCCGGCTGGGCGTTCTCGGACGACTTCGCTGGAAAGGACGACTCCCGCGCGAAGAGGCGCTAGCGGAGATGGCGAAGTCCGATGTGCTGGTCTTCACCAGCCTCATGGAGGCCGCTTCGCACGTCACACTCGAAGCGATTTCGCTCGGGCTCCCGGTGATTTGCCACGACGCCTGCGGCATGAGCATTGCCGTGGATGATCGGACGGGAATTAAAATCCCATTGACGAACCTGCAGACGAGCATCGATGGCTTCGCGGCCGCCATTCGCAAGCTCGCAGAAAATCCGGAAGAATTGCGGAGGCTTAGCGAAGGCAGCGCCCAGCGCGCGACCGAACTGACCTGGGATGCCACTGTCGAACAAATGTGTGCCGGATACCGGCGCGTCCTGGCGAGCCCGCAGATCCCTGAAACGCCCGCTCCTACATTGGACGAGGTGATGGCCGACGAATTCCAAACTACCAGCAACGTGCAACCATGAGTCGGGCCTTGAACAATCGCTATACATTTTCGCACCGCGCGCGAGAAGAAGCTCCCATCGGGCAACCGCAAATGGTGGCGCGCTTCACCCGCGGCTGGACGATCGCGCTCGGCGTTGCGCTGCTCGGCTACGCGGTCATGGGCCGGGGGTTTGCCTACCTGGGCCTGCCGCCGGTCTTTTCCGCCGAGCTGTTGATCGCAACCGGCGTGGTGTGCTTGCTGGTGTGTGGGCGCTGGTGGGTCATCCTGCGCATGCCGCAGATGATCGCGCTCATGCTCTTATGCGGCTGGTGCGCCCTGCGCACATTCCCCTACGTCCGTCAGTACGGGCTGGACGCATTTCGCGATGCCATCCTGTGGGCGTACAGCTTGATCGGAGTGGTATTGGCGGCCGTCATCGTCTGCCAGCCGCGGATTCTGGTGTGGATCGTCGAACGATACCGGCGGTTCTACATCATCTTTCTCGTCAGCATCCCGTTCCTTTGGATCGGATTTCAATTCCTCAAAGACAGCATGCCACACTGGCCGTGGGCGTCGGACATTCCGATCGTTTACCTCAAGGCCGGCGATCTGCAGGTGCACTTGGGCGGCATCCTCGCCTTCTGGGCAAGCGACGCGGCAGGCATGATCGCGACCGTGTGGTTCATCCCACTGTTCCTCAACGCCGCCATGCTCGGGCCGGTCAATCGCGGCGGGATGATGGCGTTCATGGCCTCGATCGCCGTCTCGATGGTCTTCAAACCGCTCAATCGCTGGGCGTGGGGATTTATCGTTGTGGCCGTCACGGGAATGCTGTTTCTCCTGGTGACAGGAATCAGCTTCAAAATCCCCGGCAGCGAGCGCCCGATCTCCGCAGAGCAGTTGATTGAAAACTTCGTCTCCGTGGGAACCAAGCAGGGCAACCTCGAAGAGCTTCAGGGCACCAAGCAGTGGCGACTCGATTTCTGGAATGCCATTATTCAGGACACGGTGTATGGGCCGTACTTTTGGAAAGGCAAAGGGTTCGGCATTAACCTCGTCAGCGAATACGGCTTCAATATCGACGCCGAGGAAACCGTACGCGCTCCGCACAACGGGCACATGACGGTGCTGGCGCGCACCGGCGTTCCCGGATTCTTACTCTGGCTGTGCGTCCACCTGAGCTGGGCCGCGGGAATGATCGACGGGTATATCCGTTCGCGCGTGGCGGGTCGTACGAAATGGGCGGGCGTGTTCATGTGGCTGCTGATTTACTGGTTGATGATCATTATCAACTGCTCGTTCGATCCGTACATCGAAGGGCCGATGGGCGGCGTATGGCTGTGGTCGATTTACGGCGCAGGAATCGGCGCGATGTGGGTGCGAAGCAGCCAGCCAAATCTGTTCGATCCTATCGACGACGAACCCGCCGGGGCAGATGAAGACGACGTGCTGACCGAAATGGCGAACCAATGAACGTCCTGCTCGTCCACAACTTTTACCAGATTCCCGGCGGCGAAGATCAGGTATTCAACGATGAATCCTCGCTGCTGGAATCGGCCGGGCATGGTGTGACCCGGTTTACCGTTCACAACGACGACCTGAAATCCGTCGGCAAAATCGCAATGGCAAAGATGACGGTGTGGAACGGCGCGATGGGTAAAGCCATCGGCGCGATCGTACGCGAGAAAAAAATTCAGGTCGTTCACTTCACGAACACGTTTCCGCAGATCTCACCGGCCGCTTACTACGGCGCTCGTCGCGCCGGTGCTGCCGTTGTGCAATCACTGCATAACTTTCGATTCATCTGCCCTTCAGCGATGTTCCTTCGCGACGGTAAAGTCTGCGAACGCTGCATGAACAAACTTTTGCCTTGGCCGGCGATTCAATACGGGTGCTACCGCGAAAGTAAATCCGCGTCGGCGGTAGTAGCGGGAATGCTCGGATTCCATCGGACCCTCGGCACGTACCGCAAGGCGGTCGACGCGTACATCCCGCTGACCGAGTTCGGGCGCCAAAAGTTTATTGAAGCAGGGTTTCCGGCGGAAAAGTTGATCGTCAAACCGAACTTCGTCTCTCCCGATCCCGGCCAAGGCACCGGCGAAGGCAAGTTCGCGCTCTTCGTCGGCCGGCTGTCGAAGGAAAAGGGGATCGACGTGATGCTGCGCGCCTGGGAACGAAACCCCGGCGTGCAACTGAAAATCGCCGGCGACGGACCGCTGGCGGACATGGTGAAGTCTGCGGTCACTCGTCTATCCAACGTCGAATGGCTCGGCCGATTGCCCGGCGACGAGATTCTGAACCTCATGGGCCAAGCGGGTTGTCTGATTTTCCCATCCGTTTGGTACGAGGGATTGCCCAAAACGATCGTCGAATCGCTCGCCAAGGGCACGCCGATCATTGCGTCGAAAATCGGCTCGATGATCGACCTGGTCGACCACGCCCGCACCGGCCTGCACGTTCCGCCCGGTGACGCCGACGCACTCGCGCAGGCGGTCCGGAGTTTATTCGCGTACCCGCAAACGCTAGCCGCCATGCGAGTCGCCGCGCGTGAGGAGTTCCTGTCGAAATACACGCCGTCAGAAAACTACCGCCAGTTGATGGAAATCTATTACACCGCGATCGCTCGCCGTCAGGGAAACCCCGTGGAGGGCGACATGCAAACGGTGTTGGAATCGAAAGTGTAGAGACTTCCGCTCGTCCATTTCAGTTTCTTAGGGCTTCTAAACATAACCGCGAAGGGGCGAACCCTACCAGAAACCAGAATCACTCGAGTTTCTATGCGTTCATTCTTCGCGCCTTCGCGGTTATGTTTTGAATTGCTTTAGAAGCTCTTATGCTCCAGATTGTGCATCGCCACGCATGACCTCCCCACCAATTGTGGACAACCCGACACTTTCAGGCGTTCTGTTTGTTTCGATCAGATCAACCTGATACTTTCCGCGAACGTTATACGCGGCCCATCGATGTATCGGATGATTGCGATTGATCTCGACGGCACGCTCCTTTCGCCAGACGGGCAGGTTTCCGAACGCACCAAGTTCGCGGTGCGTCGCGTGCTGGATGCGGGGTTGCTGGTTTGCTTTGCGACGGGTCGCAGCTGGACGGAAAGCCGGCTGGTGCTTGACGCGATCGAACACTACCCGACGGCGGTTTTTTCCGGCGGCGCGATGGTCGTCGATACGCATCAGCAGGTCGTCCTTCATCAGATGAAGATGGAGCCCGCGCTCGCAGCCGCGGTGAGCTCGGTGATGGAATCGGCCGGCCATGCCCCGCTGGCGCTGCAGGATGTGAGCGCCGCCGACGTGGATTATCTCATCGGGCAGGTCGTTGAAATGCACGCGGACTCCAAAGCGTGGCTGAAGACGATGAACAACCGCTTCGCCACCGTGCCGAGCATGGCGTTGCATTCGCACGAGCATACGGTGCGCGTCGGGACAGTCGGTTCGATGGATGAGATGGCGGAGTTACAGCAGCGACTGGTTTCGATCTTCGGCGATCGCATCCTGTGTCACTCGCTGGAGATTCCGAGCAAGTCGATCGCGGTGCTGGAGGTGTTCGATCCGGCCGTCAACAAATGGCAGGGAATTTTGCTCGCCGCCGAGCGACACGGTGTATCGGCCGATCAGATCATCGCGATCGGCGACGATATGAATGACCTGCCGATGATCGAAAATGCCGGGCTGGGCGTGGCGATGGGTAACGCCCGCCCCGAGGTGCTGGCGATCGCCGATTTGATCGTTGGCAGTAATGCGGATGACGGATTGGCCGAGTTGCTGGATCAACTGGTCGACCAAGGCAAGGTCGCCCTGCCGCCAAGCTAAGGCTCCAATCTTCGGCGGCGAAAAGCGGGACGGGTGCGGGCAAACCGCATGCGTCCTGTTGAATCAAGGAGGATCGCTGCGGGTGACGCGAAGGAAAGCTCCCCGAGCCGGCAAAGGTGTGCCGGTCATCCTTCAGGGACGATGCGAAAGGAGTCGCTGACTGACGCAGTCCTTCCGCTTGCGCGAAGGCCTCCTGCAAAAAAGATCGGCCGGTGAGAGTCATCTCACCGGCCGACTTTGTTGATAGAGCGAACGCTGCGACTACTTCTTCACCGGCGCTGCGGGCTTCGCAGGCCCGGCGGGCTTCGCATGTCCGGCAGGCTTCGCAGGCCCGGCGGGCTTTGCAGGTCCGGCTGGCTTGGCGGGTGCGGCAGGCGCGGATGGCTTTTTCGGAAGCGGTTTGGCCCCGCCGCTTGCGAACAACAGGACGTTCCTCATCAGCGTGGTCGCGGTCGACGGCGCGTACCCGGTGATCCCATCGATTGAATTGCCAACCATACCTGCGGATAGGTCTTCTCGACTCAGAATCACTGCCAATCGCTTGTTTACAGTGATTCCCCGCAATAAAGGCGTTATGGTGCCGCGAGGCACCTTGCCACGGGCGAAACTGCGGTAAACCACGTCTCCGATCGGCTCGCCGGCAGACGAATATAAGGCGTGATCCGCGGGCAGTGAGTCGGCCAACTGTTTCGCATCGGCTCCGAACTGCACACCAAGCACGTCTTCAATCGCAGCGGCAAATTCCGAATCGCCACCGGCGGCGTCGATCACGAGCGTTCCCCCGCCATCGACGAAAGACTTGAGTGCCTTCTGCTCGTCGTCTTTCAACTTCAACTTTCCGGTTCCGGTGAGGTGCGCGATTTTATAGTCACTTAACGATGCGGCGTCGAGCTTAACCAATGCTGTTTCCACATCGATTCCATACGTGTTGTGCATCACGTTCGATAGACGCGACCACCCACCCGGTTCGGGATCGGAATTCTCACCCACGTCCAGCCGCGCGACCTTGATCGTTTTGCTTGCGCTGATCGTTGAATCGGGCGTCACCAGATAAGTTGACCCTTTGAATCGAAGATCCTTGCCTTCCACTGCGTACAGGAAGATGTCGCTGAGCATCTGGAATTGCTCTTCCTTGCTCTTGTTGTCCGCCAACTGCCAGGCCTTACCCGGATCGCCGGTGGGAACAAGCAACATTAACTCGCGAACGTGGTTGCTGAGCCCCAGCAGATTGGGCTTGTCTCTCCAGTTCTTGGCCAGGAACTGCTGACGGGTGTAAATCGGATGATCGGTTTCCAATCGACGAAATTCACCCGCGTTAGGGAATAGTTTCATCCCCAACGTTTTAAAGGTCTTGGCGAAATTAGTGTCGGCACAGTCGGCATTGCCGAGAATCAGGCCTCCCTGATTGACGAATTTTTTGAGCTTGGCTTCGTCGTCCTCAGAAAACTTCAGTGCCTGATTGCCGGCAATATAAAGGATCGGCGAATCGTGCAACTGCTCGACGTCTACGCCAAGGTTCACGATCTGCCAGTTGAGGTCGCGCTCCATCTGCTTGGAAACATACTTGACGGCGTTGGCAGCGTCTCGGGGGCGCTGGTTCCAGTTGGCTTCCTTTTTATCGATGGAATACTGCAGCTTATTCATCACCACCGGTGCGCGGCCCCGACTCAGGAATAGAATTCCGAAACCCGTATTGGGAATCGTACCCCAGCCGCCGACCTTGACCGCCTGTTTTTTGACCAGGATATCAGACCCTTCTTTGTACCAATCGATCGTGCCAAAATATTTGTACCCGCTGGCCACGCCGATGCGCTCGATGCCGTACCACAAATAGAAATACCACTGCCCTCCGGCGGCGGGCTTGGTTATTTCGGGGATCGCTTTCTCCATCCACGCCATCCCCTTGGCGATCGGCTCGTTGACAGTGTTGCCCCTGCAACTGATTCCGTCGTTACTACGCAGAAAGTCCTGCGTGATGAAAAGCGTCGCGATGCCTGCTGCCGTCATGGTAGGGGTCACAGCGGCAGCCTTGCCGTACGCCCATCCACCGGAGGCATCCTGATTTTTCCTCCATGCTTCCTCGACCGCGTTCCAATACGCATCGGGGACTTCCCTCCCCGCCTGTTGCAATGCCCACATACCGAGTACGCCATATTGACTGGCACTCGAGTCGTAAGTGCGGGCGTCCACCGTGTAGTGGTAGAGGCCACGGAAACCAGGAGCGCCTTTAGCCTTTCGGGCACCTTCCAAAAGCAACTCGGTGTCTTTTCTGATCGCATCAATAACGGTCTGATCTTTGTCATGCGGAATGAGATTCCACACCTGCGCGCGCATTCCAAGGGCGTAGATACTGTCAGTTTGGTTCTTTTTCAGCCATTCAATGGCCGACTTCAGTTTCGCATTGGACGCGGGACTTTCCCCGGCCGCAAGCAGTGCATAGGTGGCCAGCGCTGTAACCCCTGTGAAGTGGGGTGGCAAGGGTCTCTTAGCTTGCGGGACGGCACCAGGTGGCTCCCAGTTGTCGCCAGTCTGCTTTGAATATAGGAATTCGACGGCCTTCTTGATCGCGTCGTCGACTTGTTCGGTTGTGGCCGCACCTGCGATCTGCTGGTATCCCAGCGACCAGATCATTCCAACTACCAATACGCACAACAATATTTTACTCTGTCGAAACGACATAGTGACATTCTCCAATCCGAACTTGACCCCATCAATCACAATTGATCATTCAGTGCAAATCAGCTCAATGCCCGTCCCACAAGTACATCACCTTCGGCAAGAGCATTTCGTAAACCGATCCAGCATCGATCTTCACCGCATTCAGCTCAACCTTGCCACCCACCAAGCCGGCCGACGGATCGGATACGCCTGATCGCGAGTTGAGCAGATCGAGCAACCCGCCGGATTCTTTCAATCGCACGATGGTAGGCTTCGTGCCGCCGAGATTCGCCCGCGTGATGGCCTCGGCGTACGCCGACTCGGGATAGTCGATCTTATCGACGAGCCCGAGCTTGAAAGCCTGATTCGCGGTATACACCTTGCCGTTGGCGATGTCCTCGATCTTGCCCTTAAGTCTGCCGCTTCGGCCGGTGCTGACGACAGTACTGAACTGCACGTACGCTTCATCGACAATCGTCTTCAGATACGCGTTGGCTTCCGGCGTCTCCGGCTTAAACATTGACTCGACATTTTTAAACGGCGATTTTTCCGATTTCAACGTCGTCTCTTCAATGCCCCACTTGTCCAACAGCTTCGATACATTGAACCGCTGCAGCAGCACGCCGATGTTGCCGGTGAGCGTCGTCGGCTGGGCAATAATGAAATCCCCCGCGCACGACACGTAGTACCCGCCGCTGGCCGCCAGCGAGCCCTGAGAAACGACCACGGGTTTGCCGGACTTGGCCTTGTAGTTCATCAGATCGTGATAAATCTCGTCGGACGCGGTGACCGATCCGCCGGGAGAATCCACTTCGATGACGAGTGCTTTCACTGCCACGTCGTCTTCCAGCGATTTGAGTTGCTTGCGGAATGTCTGGGCTAATTTCTCGTTGATGACGCCATCGACGGAGAGCACAACAATCTTGTTCAGCTCATCGCCCTTCTCGATGACGGTTTCGCGCTGCATGTCTTTCGCGTGAAGAAGTCCGCTGATCATGATCAGGTAGATATTCAGCAGCAGGGAAATTCCGAAAATCGTCGATGCAAGCGTGAGGAAGATCGCGCGGGCGAAGGTCTTTCCTTTCGCCGGCGGATTTTCCGGCGGCGGGGCCATCATGAACATCGGTTGGCCGTGATATCCCTGTTGCGATCCGGCAGGCGCATTCGACGGCAAATTGGGGGGCATCCCACCCGACGGAGGCGGAGGCGGAGAGAACGCGCCCTGCGGATCGATCGGACCCGGGCCGAACGACGATGGAGTCATGGAAACCTCAAGAAGGAAAAACAGAGGGAAACCTGTTTGCCGTGCTCTATCGTAGCTAATTCTTAATGGAAAGTCACAAAACATTGACGCAATTTGAGGCTCGGCAAAACTGGTATGAGTGAACTTTTCTGAGAGAATACGACCAGTGAGCGGCACCATTTCTGTTTTGTCGCGATCCCGATCCATTTTGTCGCAAATCTGGGTAATTCTATATTGAAGGGGCAGGAGTCGGTTTAAACTTCTTCCGTCGCCGTGATGCCGGATCGGGTCGTGCCTCAATCCTGCGAAGAAACCGAGATTTACCAATCCCCGAAAACCACCGTAATAATGCCCGCCGTGCCGCCCCTTACTGCGAAGTCGCCGACGACTTTCAGCTTCCGCGGCGAGAGCGCGGCGATCAGATCGTCGGCGATCGTATTCACCACGCCCTCGTAAAAAATCCCTTGGTTGCGATAGGCGAGGTAGTACAGTTTCAGACTCTTCATCTCCACGCATTTTTCGTTGGGGACGTACTCCAACGTAATCGTCGCAAAGTCCGGCTGGCCCGTGACCGGGCACATGCTGGTGAACTCCGGAAAAATGAACTTAATCGTGTAATCCCGCTGCGGACGCGGATTGGGGAACGTATCGAGAATCGTCCGCGGGTGAAGAATCTGCTCGGGCGTGAGGATCGACTTCTGACCTAAATGCGTGGGCTGGCTCATAGGCGGTAGAGCATACCGCGAGCCGCGATTCTTGGCATCTTCGCGGCAGCAACAACGACTATCGCAACGCGCCCTTTGTCGTGGCGTGAGAATGACAGTTTGTCGTCATCCTGAGGTACGCAGAAGGATCTCGAATTGCGAGCGGCTTTCGAGGTTCGAGATCCTTCGGCGTACCTCAGGATGACGAATTCTGAGTTTGCACGGTACATC
>JBBROD010000097.1:0-13348 GCA_038229715.1 Tepidisphaerales bacterium
AAAAAGTCGAAAGACTTGATTCCCCTGACCGAGCCGGAGATCAGGCGGCTGCTGATCCAGATTACCTGGCCAAGACTGACGCATCCCCAACGCGTCATCCTGTGGTCGTACTGGCGACGCAGCCACCAAGCCGTCGCACGCCGATGCCATTATCGAGCAAGAAAATTCAATGCGCTACTGTAGTACTAGAAGTTCAAGCGATTCGACTTCGCATTCACGCCGGGGCGGCACATTAGCGCTGCCCCGGTTTCTTTTGCGCACTGGCATCCCTTGCGGCGCTTCTCGACGCCTCGATGTGAGCGATGGTTGCGGGTATCCGTCTCGACCTTAAGGCTTCGTCCCGTGTTTTTCGCGCGACTCCGCCAGGCGCGAAACCAGCATTCCCCCGACGTTGGCCAGCTTCATGTCCGGCCAGGGAATCGCCTGCCCGGTGAACGGCCTTGCCGCGATCGCGCCGAGCAGGCGGATCGGCGCCATCAACCGTTTGAAAAACGACGTCCGCTTCGCCAAACCATTCGGACGGAACAGCAGAACCGTCACATCGTCCGCATCGAGACTCCCGGGCAACTCGCGATCGATCGCCGCCAGCAGGCTGCGGGTGAACGTTTCCGGCTGCATCGGATCGATCGTCTGCACGACTTTGAGCAGACCCGCCTGCCCCAGTAAATCGCTCGAGCCGGGCGGGCGTGCTTCGACTAACGAATCGGTGTAGCAAAGCACCAGGTCGTTCACGCGAAGCCGTACGGTGAACTGCGCGTAATCATCAATGTCATCAATACCGAACGGGATGTTCGCCCCCTCCACGTCGGCCGACGAGAGGTATTCCCACGTCTTGCGATTCGCCCGGTACACCAGCGGCGGTGGATGGCCGGCGTTGCAGAGCGAGAGCTCATTCGTCGGCGCGAAAAACGTCGTCACGACGGCGGTCGCAAATACGCCGACATCGGAGAGCGAGACGAACTGGCCGTTGAGGGATTTGACGAATTGCTTTTGGTCGAGGTGGTTCACATACCGCCGCATCAATTGCCGAAGCGAAGAAGCCGTCGCCGCCACATGCCCGCCGTGCCCGCTGACGTCCGCCACCAGCAGCCGAGTGATGCGTCCGGTGGCACATGAGGAGACGTAGTACACGTCTCCCCCGCTGTCGGAGTTTTCGAACGGGCGGGAAAAGACCCAGGCATCAAGCCCAGCCATGACGACGCCGCTGTCGACGTGTTGGTTGCCACCCCACACTTCCATACATTGCATGAATTGTGTTGAATCGTCGTGTTTCATTAAAACTGCTCCGCTGGCCTATCGTACCGCTCCTGAAGAATTGTCTGAAACTTTTAACTGCGCAAAGTTTGACGATTGCAAGGATGAAGAATTGAGTAGCGAAAATATTTTCCGCCGCAAGTGAAAAATATGACTTTTAAGCTTGACTCCGATTGCATGTTCTTCATAATCAATAACTTGCTTGACCGCCTAAGCCTTCCAACCATTTTGGGAGGCGCGGAGAAACCAATGCGAACGAATTGCGGCAAGGCAATGTTCGTATCGTCACAAGAATAGATGTGAATCTGTTCTGCGTGGCATGGGCTAATCGGACTGATCAAGACGTATTTGATCGGAACGAAGGAGACTTTCAACTCCTAGCCCGTCAGCTAACTCCGTAGGCATGTGAAAGGGATCGGCGCTTTTGCGTTGAATTCCTACCTAGTTCCAGTTGCTGCACGCCCCACGCTGTTCATCAGCGATTTTTTGCGGGGCAAACAGTCGCACCGCCACGGTGCAAAAGGAGTTTGCGATGATGAATGTGACCCAGGCCGAAATGTTGCGTAAGGCGATCGAGAACCTCATCGATGCCAAAATGCTTGACGCGATCGCCCGCCCCGGCGGAATCGATCGCCTGCTCGCTCACCGCCGGACCGGCGTGGCGACGTTCGACATCCGTAACGCCGAACGCAAGCTGCAGGAAACCATCGCCGGCGTACTGTCCGGCGAAGGCGTTGTCGAGAGCCAAGTTGCCTAAGCATCGCTGCTCATAAATGGCTCATGAATGGGCCCGGATTCGTTGTCGTACGAAACGGTTCGACGCAGAGCATGAATTAAAATTGATGTGCGGTCTTCCCACACCGCCCGGGCGTCACTTTGTAATGTCGCGCGAAGGAAAGCACCCATTCCTTCCCGCGAAAAGTGACGTACGGGCGGCTTTTTTGCGCGATCGATTTTTAGCCACAGATGGGGCACGGATGAACACAGATAAGAACCATGCGACACAGAGACACAGGGGCAAAGAAAAATGCACAGAGCAATGCTTTTGATTTTCCTCTCTGTGCTTAACTCTGTGCCTCTGTGACTCTGTGTCGCATATTCCCGCATGATCCGTGTCCATCTGTGCCCCCTCGGGGGCAACATTCCCCGCCCTAGCCAGTCTTGCCCCTGCGCGTATAGTCGAGCCAGTCAACGAGGTAACCCATCATGGCGAAACACACGATCGTAATGATTCCCGGCGA
This sequence comes from Tepidisphaerales bacterium, assembly GCA_038229715.1. Taxonomy (GTDB): domain Bacteria; phylum Planctomycetota; class Phycisphaerae; order Tepidisphaerales; family Tepidisphaeraceae; genus JANMES01. Next base: position 2,496 of record JBBROD010000097.1, read on the forward strand.
CGGCATTGGGCCGGAAGTGTCTCACGCGGCCAAGCGCGTCGTCGATGCGACCGGCCTGAGCGTCGAGTGGATCGAAGTTCCCGCGGGCGCGACTGCGCTCGAGCAGGGACACGACAACGTGCTGCCGAGCATCACGCTGGATGCGATCAAGAAGTTCAAAGTCGCGTTCAAAGGGCCGGTGACCACGCCAGTCGGCAAGGGGTTCAAGAGCGTGAACGTGCAGTTGCGCCAGAAACTCAAACTCTACGCAGCCGTGCGTCCTGTGCGATCGCTCGCGGGCGTGAAAACGCGGTACGAAGGCGTTGATCTGGTCATCATCCGCGAGAACACCGAAGGCCTCTACTCGGGTATCGAAAACGAAATCATCCCCGGCGTAGTGACGAGTTTGAAAGTCGCCACCGAGGCCGCCTGCATGCGGATCAGCAAGTATGCATTTGAATACGCCAGGGGCCGCGGCCGGAAGAAAGTGACGATCTTCCACAAAGCCAACATCATGAAACTGACCGACGGGCTGTTCCTCAACTGCGCCCGCGAAGTGTCGAAGGACTATCCTGAGATCGGGTTCGATGAAAGCATCATCGACGCCGGCTGCATGCGCATCGTGCAGGACCCCAGCCGGTTTGACGTCATGCTGATGGAAAACCTATACGGCGACCTGATGAGCGACCTATGCGCCGGCCTGGTCGGCGGATTGGGCGTCGTCCCAGGCAGCAACATCGGCGAGGAAGCAGCCGTCTTTGAAGCCGTCCACGGCAGCGCCCCGGATATCGCCGGCAAGGGCATTGCCAACCCGCTTGCGTGCATCATGTCGTGCGTCATGATGCTCAACCATCTGCACGAGGAAAAGCTCGGCGAGAAGATCAAACAGGCCTATAATACCGTGCTCGCCGAGGGCAAAACCCTCACCCGCGACCTCGGCGGTACGGCAAGTACGGATCAGTTCACCGACGCACTCATCGCCCGAATGAAGTGAGTCGCAATTTATCCATTTGTTCGGCTGATAGTCTGGCATTTTTGCGTGTCAACTCGCCTCTCTTCCTTACCGATAATTGCCGGAAGGAACCAGAGTATGTTATCCGCCGAGGCATTCTTAGAGATCGTCCACGCCTTGGGGAAAGCCGACTCCAGCGATCCGGTACACAAAAACCGCCGAGCGCTACGGGTTTTAAATAATTCTAAGACGATGATCTATCGGATCGGTTACGATCCCGCGGAATCTGCTACCGAGATTACCTTGCGTGACATCTCCGCGCGTGGGTGCAGCTTTGCCAGCAAAGTCAAAATGGAATCCGGATCAAATTTTGTGATCCAGTTCGCGCGAAACAACCAAGCGCCGACGGGCATGCTGTGCATGGTGGTGCATTGCCGGGGCACCTCGGTCGGTTACCGAGTCGGCGCCGAATTTACTTGCTCTTTAGACGCCAAGCGCGTGGCCCGTGCGACCGAACCTTCCGACCTCGACCGTATCCGCAACTCCATTCTGACCTGAGATTTCCGCTTCTGCCCCTGATACGTCCGGCTCCAATCGAGCCCGCCCTGCCGCCCCGCTTCAACCGTTTTAGCCAATGCTCGCTGCTGCGGGCGGTCGTCGATCAGTCCGACCAACGGCGAGAGATTGACCGCGATCCCGTCATCCACACACCGCTCCCAACTCGCGGGCAATGATTGGCCGATGGCGCGCAGCGCGGCCGTGAGCGTGCGACGATTCGCGCCGTCGTGAGCGACGATCACCTGCTTTCCCTTGCGTCCGAACACCCACCAACGCGGGCGCGACTTGAACTGCCGGCTGTGCCAAGCTGAAAAGTCGGCGATGAGGAACGCGCTTATCCCGCCGGCCGCGTGATCCATCTCCTCCGCCGCCGACTCGCCGGCCAGCGATGCCAGCGACTCACGAACGGCCGCCGCGAACGGAGCGTCGATCGCCGCCCACTCGCAACCCTGCATCACCCGGCCGATTGCGAATGAAACCCACTGCCGGGCGAGTTCCGCCCGATCCACCGCCGGCCGGTCGGGCGACTCGGTGTCAGCGGGCAGCGCGTAGCTCGCGGCGACTTCCGATTCCACCGCCGATTCCAGTTCCCCGATCCGCCGGCCGATGGAGTGCCAGGCGTCTGCCGCGTGCGCCCACTCCAACGGCGCGACAAAATCCGGCGTTCGCTCGTCGGCCTGATCGATCCGGCGATACAGGTCAATCAGCTGCGTGACGTTCTGCCGCAGGTTCGCGGACGCTTCAGTGAGCATCGGCAGTTCCGCGAGATCGCCGACCTGAAAATTGACCGTTGGGTTGATCGCGTCGAGGAATCGCCGCGAGACGGACGAATTCAGCACCGCCAGCACCAGCAGTGGATCGGCCGGGAAAAGCGACGAACCGGCCACGTCAAAAATGCTGCCCGCCTCTAGTTGCCGGGCGCTGAACTGCCCGCTGGTGAGATAGGAATACGTCACGCCCGCCCGGCCGTAATAGCTGGCGTTTTTGGCAACCCATTCCCAATTGCCTTTGAGGTACGGATATTTGCGGGCGATGTTGGCTTTGATCTCCGCGCCGTCATCTTCCCAGTTCACGCGATGGCGCGGGGATTCATACCAGCGCCGGCTCTGTCCCGATTTTACGAAAGGCAACCACCGCCCCGCTGTCGCGATGCACGAAGGATCAGCCGAGAACGGTGCGACTTCCCACCACGCGCGGACGAAACGGGCGTTGTCGGTGGTCGCCAGCCCTTGGCGCGGCGGGGCGATTTCGGCGAGCCGCGGAAAGCTCGACAGCACCTGCCGCTGGCGATCGGAGAGCCAGTAAATCCACGCCCCGCGCGGGGACTGCATCATCTCCCGCTGCGAAACGGCGAACCGATCTTCCGCCGCCGGCGCGAGCAACGCGGCTATTTTGGGCGTTCGATCGACTAGCCGGAGTGCGTCAACGATCTGAGATTCTCGCCGGGCCGGGTCCGGTTCCGCCCGCAGCACAAACGCAGCCGTTTGCAGCGTGCCGGGATTGCCGACGGTGAACAACCCGCCGCCGAACTGGGCAAGCTGCTCGATCGCGGCCCGCTCGGCGATCGATCGGCGGAGCGGTTCGTACGATCCGGTGAACATGAACGACTGCATCGTCAGCAGCCCCGCGCGTCCGCCGGGCTTGAGCAGTTGCAGCGATCGATCGATGAAGCAGGCGTATGCATCGCGACACGCCAGCGGGTAATGGGCCTTCCACGACTTGGCCAACCCCGGCGAAACATTCCGCACCGACAGGTACGGCGGATTCGTCACCACCACATCGAACGACGCCGAAAGGCCTTCGCCAAGCCGCGCGTCGAGCAACGCGTCGCCATACAGCAGGTGTAAGCACGACGCATCGAGCGGCCGACCGAGTTTCAGTTCCAGCGCGTGCCGGGCCAACCGCAGCACAAACGGATCGAGCTCGATGCCATACAAATTGTGGCGGAGGATGGCGTCATCAATCTGCGATTCGGAATCAACCGACGCCCGATCCGGCCAGCCGGGCTCGCCGGCGCGGTGCAGTTCCTCACGATACAACCGGCGGAAAAAATCGATGGTGGCTAGGCCGAAGTTCATCGTCCCGCAGGCCGGATCGAGCAGCCGAAGCTCGCGAACCTGCGAAAACTGCGGTGGGAGGCGCGGTGGCGGCGCTGAATCCGTTGCCGCGATATCCGAATCGGGATGCCGCTGTTTCCACGCCCGCCCCAGCGTGCCCGCCAGCAGCCAATCCACCACCGCCGGCGGGGTGAACAACTGCGTGACGGCAGGAATCTCCGCGGGAGTGAACTTGCGATCCCCCTTTCCCGCGGAGGCGAACGCAGTCTTGAGCGCCGGCTCGTTCATCGCCTGCCACAACCGCCCGATGGCGTCGGGGGCATCGAGCAGCCCCAATTCCGCAAATTCTCCAGAATAACAGGCTGCTGGGCAGTCACTCGACAGTGCGATTTCGATCGCCCGCGAGCGCGTATCCGGCGGATCAATCGCAAACGGCGTAAGTGGCAAACCGCGCTGGAGTTGCAAGTGGCGGACGAAAGAAATGACGGCGCAACGAGCCAGCCGCAGCGGCTCGCAGTGTCCCGCAAGCCGCCGCGTCCGCTCGAGCAAATCCTTTGCCGTGGCGCGAATCGAAGCCATCCATGACCTCGCGGGCAAGTTATCACATTCGGCGAGTAAAAAATAGTGTCAAAATTTACTTTTTTTGCTTCGATGCCGTATTCTATCCTCGTTGCGCAAATCGCTCGTGTAGGATGGTGCATAGCAAGCGGGACACTTGACTCTTTTGGAGGAACAGAAAATGCTCGATCGCAAATGCGGCACCTCAATTGAATCGCTCGAAACGCGAACTCTCTTCTCGCACGTTGCAGACGATCCGATCATCATCGCCGACCGCGCCACTATCGCCGAACATAAGGCGCTATACGTCGAGCACCGGCAAGGCCTGAAGTCTACGCTGTCAGACGACATCGCTGGCATTCACGAGGCACGCCACCAGCGCCTGCTCGATTGCGAACCACTGAAGCAGCAATTGCGCGACGATCTGGCGGCAGGCAAGCAGGAGTTGCTGGACGATCGGAACACCCTGATCGCCACACTCAACGATGACAAGTCGAATCTGCTTGGACTGCGCGAAGCAATCCACCAGCACCGCGGAGATGTTGTGCAGATAGCGATCGACCTATCGAACTTTACCACTGCCCGGGACACGCGGAGCAGCCATCTCCAAGCCGGACGGGACACGATTATCCAGCACAAGCTGGATCTGAAAAATACGTTGACGGACGACAAGCTGGCGATTCGCAGCTTCCTCACCACCGCCTCGGCAGGAATGATCGCGGCCACGCAGAAGTACGACGACGACCTGTCCGCCGGCGAAGCGGAACTGGCCGACGATCGCGACATGCTGAACAACGACGTGAATAACCTTAACGACGACATGAACAACCTTGACGACGACGTGATGTCGCTCAGTAATTCAATGTAAATTCGATGTCCGATAAACAAGCTTGCTCGGGACGTTCGAGTCGATCGAGCCCCGAGCGAGTTCTCGCTCAGGGTACACTACTTCGCGGCGATAGCTGTCTTCTCAACGTCCGTCGATTCGTCGGCCTTCTCCATCGTCGCCGAACGCTGGTGGAGCACCTTGTCCAGCCGATCCCATGTAAACGCCAGGAACAAAATGTTCGGCCATTGCTTGACCGACTTCCCGCTGCCGTCGATGGCTTCCAAGTCGCACGCGCCCATGCCGAGGATCGTCTCGAAAATGTCGCGGTACCGCCGGCGGAACTTCAGGCCGCTGCGGTCGATGATCTCGCAGCCGTGGCCCATGTGGGTTTCTTCGATACTGTTCGGCGTAAACGTTTTGCGACCTTGGCTGAACGTATGAAACAGCGACCCGATCCACGGCGGCAAGAGCAACCAGCTGATCGCAGTGGCAAACCCCGGGTCCAGCGCGGGCTTGAGGTTATGGAAGTACAGCACCACGTGCGATACGACCGGCACGTGCTTTAAATCCTCCATATACCGCGCCGCCAGCCACACGAACGCGAAGATGCCGAACCACAATAGGAACTTGCTGGTGTTCACATCAAACAGCAGCGACACCAGCGTGTAGAGTAAAATCCAAAGGTAAAGCCATCCCCAGATTACTTCACTGCCCGGCCAGTGTTTCACCCAAGCCGCGCCGACGAAGCCGGCGATCAGCAGCGCCCACAGAAAGAACGACTGGTGCACCGCGTACACCACAATCTCTTCGTTGTTCGCCTTGCGTCGCCCGCTGAGCAGGCCAAAGCCCGTGAGCACCCACCATGTGAATCCGAGGATTCGCCGCACCCAGCCGTCTTTCGACGGACGCGTGGTGACGGGCATGGGCTCGATCGGTGTTACGACAGGAGAGGTTGTTTGTGTAGTGCTCATATCACCCACCAGCGTAGATCGCGCTGGCGGCGATTCAATAGGCGGGCGGTATAAACAGGCGGGATTCTTATACGGGAATGTAGCCCAAACGCCGAGGAAACGGGGTATTGGAGTGGTGCGAGATTCCACATACCTCGTCATCCTGAGCGGTACGCCGCGAAGGATCTCGAAATGCGAAGCACCGTTTTGGCCACCGAGATCCTTCGTGGAGTACCACTCAGGATGACGGCCTGCGTGAGCAATTCAGCGCAACATAAAAGCCACAGGCTTTCACCCGTGGCTTTTTGTTTTGAATGACGCCAGCGACTACTTGCTCGCCAGCATCTTGCGGATCACCGTCTGCAGGATGCCGCCGTTGCGGTAGTACTCCAGTTCCACCGGCGTATCGATGCGGCAAGTGGTGACGAACGTCTTCTCGCCGACTTTGACGATCACATCCTGTCCGGGCTTGAGCGTGTCGTCGACGTAGATTTCAAACGTCTCTTCGCCGGTCAGGCCGAGCGACGCGCGGGATTCACCGGCCTTGTAGACCAGCGGCAGGACGCCCATGCCCACCAGATTGCTGCGGTGGATGCGCTCGAAGCTCTCGGCGATGACGGCCTTCACGCCCAGGAGCATCGTGCCCTTGGCGGCCCAATCGCGGCTGGAGCCCATCCCGTAATCCTTGCCGGCCAGCACGATCAGCGACGTGCCCGACGCCATGTATTTCTTGCTGGCATCGTAGATCGGCTCGATCGCGCCTGTGGGCAGGTATTTGGTCACGCCGCCCTCCGTGCCGGGGGCCAGCAGGTTCTTCAGACGGATGTTCGCGAAAGTCCCGCGGACCATCACCTGATCCGCGCCGCGGCGGGCACCGTACTGGTTGAAATCCGCCACCGTCACGCCGTTGTCCATCAGGTACTTGCCCGCAGGCGAGTCCTTCTTGATGTTGCCGGCCGGGGAGATGTGATCGGTCGTCACGCTATCGCCGACGACCACCAGCACCTTCGCGCTGCGGATCGGCAGGATCGGCGTCGGAGCCGGCGACATGTTGGCGAAGAACGGCGGGTTCTGGATGTACGTGCTCGACGCGTCCCAATCAAAAAGCTCGCCGCCGCGGACGGGGATGTCGTTCCACGACGGATTCTTCTCGCCCACGCCGGCGTACTGTTTCTGGAACATCGTCGGATCGATGCACGAAGCGACGGTTTCGTTCACTTCGTGCTGCGTCGGCCAGATGTCTTTGAGCATGACGGGCTTGCCGTCCGAGCCGTTGCCGATCGCGTCCTTGGTGAAGTCGATCTCGATTTTGCCCGCGAGGGCAAACGCCACCACCAGCGGCGGGCTGGCGAGGTAGTTGGCCTTCACGTCGGGATTCACGCGACCTTCAAAATTGCGATTGCCCGACAGTACGCTGACGGCCACTAAGTTGTCTTTCTGAATCGCGGCTGAGATGTGTTCCGGCAGCGGGCCGGAGTTGCCGATGCAGGTCGTGCAGCCGTAGCCGACGGTGTTGAAGCCGAGCTGATCGAGGTACTTGGTCAGGTCGGCCTTGTCGAAATAATCCGTCACCACCCGGCTGCCGGGGGCGAGGCTGGTCTTAACGAAGCCGGGGACTTTCAGGCCCTTCTCGACGGCTTTTTTCGCGACCAAGCCAGCGGCCACCATCACGTACGGGTTGCTGGTGTTGGTGCAGCTGGTGATCGCGGCGATCACCACCGAGCCGTGCGTGAGCTGCAGCGATGTCTGCTCCGCAGTCGCGACTCGGGTCGGGTCCATTTCCGAATGCGCCGGAAGCTTCGCGTACGACACCACCGAGCCGGGCTTGGCATCCGGGAAGTTGGTCATGAAGCTCTTCTTCGAATCCGCCAGTTCCACGCGGTCCTGCGGGCGCTTCGGCCCGGCGATGCTCGGCGTGATCGTCGACAGATCAAGCTCCAGCTTCTGCGTGAAGACCGGCTCGACATCGTTCTGCCGCCACAACCCCTGCTCTTTACTGTAGCGCTCGACCAAATCAATCTGCCCAGGCGTTCGGCCGGTCAATCGCAGGTAGCTGAGCGTCAGTTCGTCAACGGGGAAGAAGCCAATCGTCGCGCCGTATTCAGGCGCCATGTTGGCGATGGTGGCGCGGTCGGCAACCGACATGTGCGCCAGCCCGTCGCCGAAGAATTCGACGAATTTTTCGACCACGCCGTGCATGCGAAGGATTTGCGTGATCGTGAGGACGAGGTCCGTCGCGGTCGTGCCTTCCGGCAGGCTACCGGTCAGCTTAAAGCCCACGACCTGCGGCATGACGATGTAGATCGGCTGCCCGAGCATACACGCCTCGGCCTCGATCCCGCCGACACCCCAACCGACCACGCCCACGCCGTTGATCATCGTGGTGTGGCTGTCGGTCCCGACGAGCGTATCCGGGTACGCCACGCCGTCCTTCGTCCAGACCACTTTAGCGAGATGCTCCAAGTTGACCTGATGCACGATGCCCGTCGACGGTGGAACCACGCCGAAGTTCTTGAACGCCCGCTGGCCCCATTTGAGGAACTCGTAGCGTTCGCGGTTGCGTTGGAATTCGAGCTTGGAGTTATTGAGCTGCGCCCACTGCGTGCCGTACTCGTCGACCTGTACGGAGTGATCGATGACCAGATCGACCGGCACGAGCGGGTTGATCTTCTGCGGATCGCCGCCGGCGTTCTTCATCGCGTACCGCATGGCGGCCAGATCGACCACGCAGGGAACGCCGGTGAAATCCTGCAGGATCACACGGGCGACCTTAAACGGCACTTCCACGTTAGCGGGCTTGGCGGCGTTCCACGACGCCAGTCCGGTGACGTCGTTGTCGTTCACCACGAAGTGATCGTGATTGCGCAGACAGCTTTCGAGCAGCACCTTGATCGAGAACGGCAGCTTATCGAGATGCCCGATGCCGCTCTCGGTGAGCTTGTTCAGGCGGAAGTATCGAACATCGCCGGCTTGGGTGGAGAGGGTTGCTTCTGATCCGAAGTTCTTGGAGTTGGCCATAGTGTTATTTACCTGCTCAAAGCGACAAAGGGGCCATCTTATGCGCCAAGGCATACCCTCTCAAGCGTCGACGTCCCCGGCCGGCGAAGCTGGCGGAAATTGTGCTAGAATCTGGGTAAATCTCACGATATGCCCAAGACCCTGTATTCCATTCTCCGCGTGCTGGTGCATTTGTACGCCGCTTGGCTGGCGATGATGCTGATCCATGAAGCCGGGCATGTGCTGGGTGCGCTCGCTACCGGCGGGCATGTGGTGCGCGTCGTGTGGGGGCCGTTTACTCTGTCTCGGACGGATGTCGATCCCAATCCTCATGCTAACTTCGTGACTTGGGCTGGCCCTTTGTTTGGCGCGATCGCTCCAACTCTGCTCGCCGGCGTATTGCGAAAATCGAGATTTGGAAATCCATTGGCATTCCTAGCCGGGTTCTGCCTGATCGCCAACGGCGAGTACTTGTCGGTCGGCGCGTTTTCGCCGGCGGGCGATGCGCGCGACCTGCTGCATATGGGTACGCCGCGCTGGCTGCTCGTCGCGGTGGGTACGCCGATGTGCGTGCTCGGCTTATGGCTCTGGCACTGCGTGACGGTTAAGCCGGCCAATCGCTAGCCGTGAAGATCGTCTTTCTTCCGTCGCATGGGCAACCTGCCCATGGTCGCGGTACGCCGCGACGATCAGTCGTACTCGGGCGATAAGGCAGGAGCGAAGCGATCTTCTGCGTCGTAAGAGGGTGAAGTCGCCAAGGCGATAGCTGTATGAACTGAGTACAGTTCATCCGCGTGAGTACACGCTGCATGGGCAAGTTGCCCATGCGACGTTACTCAAACCGTAGCGTCAGCACCCACGCCCGCCAGTCTTTTTCGAAGTCTTCCAACGTTTGCGGCGCAACTGTCGCCTTGAGCGTGGCTAACCCCGTTGGGTCCTTCGCGTGCCCGTCGCGGGCGGCGGCGTAGAAGGATTTGAGCTTCTGGTGATCCTGCAGATACAGCATCAGATAGCGGGCCTGCGCGTAGTTGATTCCTTCCAGTTTCTCGTCACGGAAGTTGTCGTCTTCGATCAGCTCCGCCAGCGGCCGAAGCGTGTTCGCGCGGATGGCCTTTTGCAGCGCGGGCAGTCGCCAGTTAGGCAGCCCGCGGATGCCGCCCGGGCCGGCGAAGGTGGATTGCTCGTACAGGCTGGCGAGGCCTTCGTTGAACCAGTCGGGAACGTCCGGGAAATCGGGGGCGATCAGGGAATGCACCAGTTCATGCACCAGCGTCCCGCCGCCGGTGGAGATGTTCATCAGCATGGTCCGGTCGTGATGGCGGTAAAAGCCGTAGTGCGGCACGTCCTTGTCGTTGAACCATTTATCTGCCAATCGCTGGTACGTGCCCGCGTCGGCGAAGAGCAGGATGAGGATCGGGCGGTCGATCGGCGTTTTGAAATACATCGCCGACAGCGCCCGCTGCGACGACAGAATCGTGCCATCGCGATACTGCGCCAGCTGCCTGTCGGTCAGATTCCCCGCGATCACGAACGGCCCGGCGATCGTGCTTGCAAACCCCTCGGCCTTAAACCGCCCGGCCGAATCCGCCGCCAGCTTCGCCGATTGCTCAGCCATCGTCGGCTGAGTCGCGGGGGCGGCAGCACCGAGCAGCAGGAGCAACGCGCAGGGAATGATCGCGGTTCGCATAACGGTTGGACGCTGGGTCATGGGAAAAGTTTACCACAACCGCATACGAATTTTAGCCACAGATGGGGCACAGATGAACACAGATAAGACCCATGCGACACAGAGTCACAGAGGCACGGAGTTAAGCACAGAGAAAAATACAAAAGGAAGTGTAACTTCCTGTCTGTAAATAAAGTAAGCCATCGTTCGCTTCGATCAGGGTTTTACCAAGGACCTTTGATCAAAGGATGCGAACGATGGCTACAGGACAGGATATCGGCGAAATCGGCGATTTGTTGCAGGAGAC
>JBBROD010000098.1:0-13017 GCA_038229715.1 Tepidisphaerales bacterium
GATCCACGATCAGGTCCGCGAACTGATGACCCATTACGGAAAGATCGACATTCTCTGGTACGACGTGCCAGCAGTACCCGGGACGAATTCGCCGGGTGCCTCCGGGTACAAGCTCGCGCAGTTGGGCCTTACGCCGGGCGACTTCTTCAGATCATCGCAACTCAACGCAATGGTGCGGCAACTTCAGCCGCAGATTCTGATCAATGGCCGCAGCGGGATTCGGGAGGATTTCGGCACGCCTGAGCAGCACGTGACCGCTGAACCCGATGGACACGCATGGGAGGCGTGCATGACCAAAAACTTCGCTCCGAACTGGGCATGTGTGAACCACTCGGTCGCGGATAAATCGGCGGGCCAGATTCTATTCTATTTGATGGATGCGATGCGGAAGGGCGGCAACTTCCTCTTTAACATCGGCCCTGATGCGCGGGGCTACGTAATGCCGCGCGACCGCGAAGCACTGGACCAGATCGGCGCCTGGCTCGGGCGCAACGGCCAGGCCGTCTTTGGCACGGAGATCCGCGACTGACGGCGAACGTCTACACGCATGTCGGCCTGCTGGACAGCGCCGCGGCGTTGTCGCAGGTCAAACTGCTGCCGCCTCCGATCGCCGAATCGGCCTCTGACGCGGGCGCGAACCGTTGCGAAAATATTGCAAAAACTTTTTTCCCGCCCTGTCCTGTCGTGGCCAAGCCTGTCCCCAGTGAAGGTGATGAAGTCCTCCCCTTCGACGAATCACAACTCCGTGCATTCGTAAGCCATTACGGCGCGGAAGTCACCTCCCGTCTCGTCCTGTCGCTGCTTGACTTGCTCGACGGGCCGAACGTCGATACCGTTGAAAAATCAGGCCCGCGTAGCTCAGTTGGATAGAGCACTGGTTTCCTAAACTGGAGGTCGCTGGTTCGATCCCAGCCGCGGGTATTTCAGGCGAATCGCTGGATTATTCACTCAAGACTTTAGTCGGCCTTCGGACATGTGAAATATGGAGTTCGGGCACCGAATACTGATGGCGCTCTATCTGCTCACACCGCTGGCGACGGCGGGGTGGGCGTTGTCTCGGTGGAAGCGGGCCCGCCGGCGGGCGATCGCCTCTCTGGCGGGGCCGGCGACGGTGGGTTTCGCGCTGGGGCTCGGGCTGAATATCGCGTACGCGTTTGTCGCCGGCGGGCGCGTGCGTGTGCTGCAAGTGCTGCTCGGCAGCTATGTGTTGATGTCCGTGATCCTGATCCTCCGAGTTTTCGACAAAACCATGGCGATCGGCTTGCGGACGTTACTTAGCGTCGGTCGACGAACTTCGCCGACGATGGCATATTCGTTCCGATCGGGTTGTGCTGCGTTGTTACAGAAAATCATACTGGTGATGCTCGGCCTGCCGTTTGTGATGGCGTCGGTCATGGTTTTTCGTCCGAAAGTCGGGCTGAGTGACGATCCGCAGAAGCAACTCGGCTATCCCTTCCAAACAGCGGAGTTTGTGACCGCTGACGATGTTGCGATTCGAGGCTGGTTCATTCCGAGCGGCGATAAGCCGTCTAAAGACACCGTCATCGTTTGCCACGGGCTGGGGGCGAACAAATCCAACCAACTGACGCTTGCGGCTCACTTCGTGCCGAACGGGTTTAACGTGCTGATCTTCGACTTCCGCGCGCACGGAGAGAGCGGCGGGCAAATCAGCAGCTTCGGCGATCTCGAACGCAACGACGTGCTGGCGGCCGTTCATTGGTTGCGCGAGCATCACCCGAAAGAAAGTCGGCGGATATTCGGCGTCGGCGCGAGCATGGGCGCCGCCGCGCTGCTTGCTGCGGCCGGTGAGGATACGGACGACGCCCGCGCGATCGATGCGATTGCAGTCTATGGCACGTTCGATTCGCTCTATAAATGGGCGAATGACTTTACGACGGACCACTTTCTCCCGCCGATGGATTGGCTGCTCATGCGCATCGCGCTCCCGCTGGCCAGCCTGCACGCGGGCACGCGGCTGTCGCACTTTGCGCCAGAGCGTGCTCTGGAACGCATCGCCCCCAGGCCGATCCTGTTTATCCACGGGCAGCCCGATCTGCAGTATCCCCTCTCCACCGGCGACCAAGTGATCCCGTTCGTCCGCGGCAAGGCGCTGTACGACGCGGCGTCGCAACCGAAGTTCTACCTCTGGATCCCGAAGGGCGACCACAACAACATCATCAACGATGAGGCGGCCGGAAAGATCGTTCGCGAATTCTTTAAAACTTCCATGTCCGTGCTGTAATCAGGGTCCGTATCAGTCCCTCTTCTTGCTCAGCTTCTTAAACATCGCCAGCGTTGATGCTCTCGCTTCGGCGTGATCTACGATCGGCGCGGGATATCCCTTTGTCGGCGGCGGTGCATGGATCGCCTCGGCTGGGAGGTTTTTCAGCTCGGGCACGAACTGACGGATGAACTTGCCTTGGCCGTCGAATTTTTCGGATTGATTTGCCGGGTTGAAAATGCGGAACCAGGGCTGCGCATCCGTGCCGGTGCTGGCCGACCACTGCCAGCCGCCGTTGTTTTGGGCGGTTTCGCCATCGATGAGGTGTTGCATAAAATAGCGCTCGCCCCAGCGCCAGTCGATTCGCAGGTCTTTGGTCAGGAACATCGCGACGATCATTCGCAGCCGGTTGTGCATCCAGCCTGTCTGGTTGAGTTGCCGCATTGCTGCGTCGACGAGTGGGAAGCCCGTGCGACCTTCACACCATGCGGCGAAGTGCTTTTTGTCGTACGACCATTCCAGCGGTTCCATCGCCGCCTTGAACGGGTTGGTCTCGACGTGCGGAAAGTTGAAGAGGATCTGCTGGTAAAAATCGCGCCACACCAGTTCGCCGATCCAGGTGTCAACTCCCTTGGCTGCGGTCGGGCGGGCGGCTTTGATTTTCATCGCGGCATGGATGCACTGGCGCGGCGACAGCGTGCCGTGCCTCAAGTGCGGGGACAGTTTGCTTGTGCCTTCCGGCAGCGCGGGGAAGTTGCGCGTGTCGTGATAGTTTTGAATTGTGCGCTCGCAGAACCGCTTGAGCATCGCGTCTGCGGATTTCTCACCGGGCGTGACCGCCAACTCGTGCGTCAGCCGGTGCCCGAGTTTCTCCGCCGTCGGCAGGCCGACGTTCGTGGCTTTCTCCAGCGTCGGCGGGAACGTCAGCTTCACTTTCGGCAGCGGCTGCGGACCCTCGGGCCCGAAGTCGGCCAGCAGCTTTTTGTTCCACGCGTTGCGGTAGGGCGTGTAAACGGTGTACGGCTCGCCTTTGCTGGCGGACAGTATTTCCTGCTCCTCGTAGATCACCTGATCCTTAAAGCCGTGTACTTCCACGCCGACTTTGGGGAGTTCGGTTTCAATCTCCGTATCGCGCTCGCAAGCGCCGGGGGCATAATCCTTGTTGTAGTAGATGGCGGTCGCGCCGGTTTCAGCAGCGAGTTTTTTAAGCTCCGCTAGCGGTTTGCCATGACGAAAGATCAAGTCCCCGCCCGCTTCGCGAAGGACGTCGCGCAGCTCGGCCAGGCATCCGAGCATGAACGCCACGATCGGCGGGCCGCAGTCGGGGTGTTTCAGGATCGCGTCGTCAAAAATGAAGACCGGAATGCCCCCGTCGCGGTGGGTCTCCATCGCGTGCGACAGCGCGGTGTGATCGTTCAAACGTAAATCCCGACGAAACCAGACGATAGCGGCCATGCCCAAGGATAGCAGGAACCCCCGAAATCCTCCACGCCCGGTGCAGCATACGCCGCTGATTGCCGATAAACTGATAGCGATGACCGATCAAGCTCCCCATCCCGCGCCCGATTCAGGAGCCGCGCCCTCCGCAACGCTTAAGCAAAAGGTGTTGGTCTATTCCACGCTGGCGGTTTCGTTGCTGTTGGCGATCGGATTGACGACGGCGATCGGCATTCGTTGGATGAACCAGCGGACGCCGAGTTCGATCGTGATATTCCACGCCAACGCCGGGTTGATCGATGCGGTGATCCAGATTTCAGGCGACAACGAAATGCATCGCGCTCCGGTGAAGATCCAACAAAACGCCGATTTTGCCACGCCGATCTTCCTCGAACCCGGGGCGTATTCCTTCACGGTCAAAAAGGCGGAAAGCATCGTCTACCAGGATCAGATGTACGTCGCTGAAGGCTGCCGCTACGACGTTGATCTGAAGCACTCGCCGACGCCTTAGCGCTAATTCCGATAACGCTCACGAATCGCGCAATCCCGCGAGCGGGCGATGCGCAACCGCGCTCCAGGCTTTGTGGTGTATCCGCATTCTCAGCTCAGACAACGATTGCTTAAATTCCAATCCCTTTTCTTCGTGCCAATTGACCAGTCCGGCACGCGGTTTGTAAAGCGATACATCGTGAGAGGGTCAGGAGAAGAAATCATGAGCAGGTTGAAAGGTGCCCCAAGGATGCGGCGCATCGTCATCACAAGCGGCTTAAGTCTGGCAATCCTGGCAGGTTACCGAGCGGTGTTGGCTGAGCCGAAGCCCGTGGTTGACGCGACCACGACCGCGATAGAATCCGCCAGGGTCGATCTATCGCCAGCATCGGCAACAGTTCGTCCCACGCCAGTGCCGAGCAGCCTGCACCTGCTGGCGATGGGATTGCTGCTGGTTCCAGCGGCTCACAAGTTCCGATGGATTCTGCGATAATCCGAATTCGTACTTCCACATCGACCGTATCGATCACATCGACCCTATCGACGCGACGCTTGGCATTGCGCCGGCGTGGTTGATCTTCATCGAATCGCCTTCACTTCTCCGTTACACTTCGCTCATGACAGAAAAGCCGCTCGTGTTGGTGACCGAAGGTTCAGATGCCGTCCCGCTTCAATGGCTTAAAGAGCACGCCCGCGTGATCGAGGCGTCGCCGGAATCGCCGGAGTTCGCTGCCGCGCTGCCGAGCGCTGACGGGATGGTCGTGCGAACGTACACGCGGGTCGACGCTGCGCTGCTCGCCAAAGCCGCCAGCCTCAAAGTCGTCGGGCGCGGCGGCGTGGGGATTGAGAACATCGACGTCGTCGCCTGCCGAGCCCGCGGGGTTGAAGTCGTCTACACGCCCGATGCAAATACGCTGGCGGTGGGGGATTTTGTCGTCGGCTACGCGATGCAATTGCTTCGGCCCTGGAATTTCTTCCGCGACGCCGCGTACGCGCCGGCGGAGTTTAAGAAAATCCGCAACACCGTTCGCGGCGTGCAGTTGAACGAGCTGACGATCGGCATCCTCGGCATGGGCCGGGTCGGCCGGCGCGTGGGCCATCTGTTTGCCAATGGCTTTGGCGCTCGCGTGATCTACAACGACTTGCTCGACGTGCAAAACCAACTGAAATTCCCCGCCACGCCGGTGGACAAGGCGACGCTCTACCGCGAGGCCGACATCCTTACGCTCCACGTCGACATGAAGCCCGGCAACCACAACCTGATCGGCGCCGCGCAGCTGGCGACGATGAAGCCGACGGCCATCCTGATCAACACCAGTCGCGGCGAGGTGCTTGACGCAGCCGCGCTCGCGGAAGCGATCCGGTCGAAAAAAATCGCCGGTGCCGCGCTCGACGTCTTCGCCCCCGAACCGCCGCCGGCAGATTTTCCGCTGCTGGGATTGCCGAGCGTGCTGCTCACGCCTCACCTGGCCGCGCGGACGTACACCGCGATCGAGAACATGAGCTGGGTCGTCAAAGACGTGATCGGCGTGCTGGCCGGCGAAAAACCCAAATTCCCCGCACCGTAACATGTTTTTCGTCGCACGAGCGGAACAATCAGCAAGGCTTCAACTTCCCGCCTCACCCGTTAAGATGTCCCACTCGGCAGCGCAGGAAACGTCGCCGGATCCACTCCCGTAACGCAGGACAAAACAGCATGGCCTTCGCAATCAAACCCGGATCGACCGTTTTATTCACCGGCGATTCCATCACCGACGCTGACCGCCGTGGAAATCAATTCCCGCTCGGCAACGGCTACGTGCATATGGCCGTCGATCTGATCACCGCCCGCTACCCGGACCACAAGCTCAATTTCATCAACACCGGTGTCAGCGGCAACACCGTGCGCGACTTGACGAACCGCTGGACCGACGACGTGATTCGCCATCAGCCGGATTGGGTGTCGATCATGATCGGGATTAACGACGCGCATCGTTGGGTGAATAAGGCCGAAGCCCAATCCGTATCGCCGGAGGAATACGCGGAGCTTTATCCCAAAATCCTCGACCGCGTGAAGAAGGAAACCAAGGCCAAGCTGGTGCTGATCGAGCCGTTCTACATGTCTGTTGATCATGACTCCGGCTCGTACCGAAGTAACATGCTGCAGAAGTTGAAGCTCTACCAGTCGGCCGCGGAGAAACTCGCCAAGCAGCACAAAGCGCCGTACGTGCGGTTCCACCAGATGTACCAAAAGCTACTCAAACTGCACCCGTCGGACCGCTTCTGCAACGAGCCGGTACACCCGAATCCGAGCGGCCATCTGACGATGGCGCAGGAGTGGCTGAAGGTGATGGGTTGGTGAAATCGGTGGCTGAAAAGCGACCGGGTTCGAATTAGTCCAGAATATCCAATGTAGAGAAGTGGCCGTTTTCCAAAAACTCCAGCGAAGCTCCGCCGCCGGTGGAGACGTGGGAAACTTTGCCGGCTAAGCCCATCTGCTCGATGGCGGCGGCGCTGTCGCCACCGCCGATGATGGTGGTCGCGCCGTGCGCGGTGACGTCGGCAACCGCTTGCGCGACGGCCTTCGTGCCGGCGGCGAAGGGCTTTTTCTCGAACACGCCCATCGGGCCGTTCCAGATGACGGTTCGAGCATTTGCAATTTGCAATTTGTAATTTGCAATTGTTTTGGGGCCGATGTCGAAGCCCTCCTTGTCGGCGGGGATGTTACTTTCGACGATGCTGGTGACGGCGTCGTCGGTCATCTTGTCGGAGATCACCGTATCGATCGGCAGCTTGATCTTCGCGCCGTGTTTGGCGAGCAGTTCCTTTGCCAAGCCGACCTTGTCCTTTTCAACCAGCGACTTGCCGACTTCCTTGCCTTGGGCGAGGAAGAACGTGTACGCCATCGCGCCGCCGATGAGCAGCATGTCGGCCTTGCTCAGCAGGTTCTCAATCACGGCGATTTTGTCGGAGACTTTCGCGCCGCCCATGATGGCGACGAACGGGCGAACGGGCTTGCTGATGGCTTCGCCAAGGAATTTCAGCTCCTTCTGGATCAGCAGCCCGATGACGCGCGGCTTGCCCGC
This sequence comes from Tepidisphaerales bacterium, assembly GCA_038229715.1. Taxonomy (GTDB): domain Bacteria; phylum Planctomycetota; class Phycisphaerae; order Tepidisphaerales; family Tepidisphaeraceae; genus JANMES01. The sequence goes on from JBBROD010000098.1 coordinate 7,213, forward strand.
CAGCGACTGGGCCGCGCCGAACGTGCTTGCGTGCTCGCGGTGGGCGGTGCCGAAGGCGTCGTTGACGTAGATGTCACCCAGCTTGGCCAGTTGGGCAGCGAAGTTCGGGTCGTTCTTTTCTTCTTCCTTATGGAAGCGGAGGTTTTCCAGGAGCAGCACTTCGCCGTCCTTCAGAGTAGCGGCAGCCGCTTCCGCCTTCGGGCCGACACAGTCGTCGGCGAACGCCACGGGCTTGCCGAGCAGCTCGGCCAGCTTCAGTTGCGCGGGCTTGAGCGAGTACTTCGGCTCAGGTCCGCCCTTGGGGCGACCGAGGTGCGACATCAGCACCAGCCGGCCACCGCGATCGAGTACCGACTTGATCGTCGGCAGCGCCTGCGCGATTCGGCGATCGTCGGTAATCGTGCTGCCATCGAGTGGGACGTTGAAGTCCACGCGCATCAGAACTCGCTTGCCTTTAACATCAATATCCGCAACGGTTTTGGTGGCCATCTAAAGCACTCCTTGGATTGAATCTGGATCGTGGATGCTACGGGTGCGGCGGGGCAAGTCAAGAAGGGGTGAAGCCGCATATGCACGCAGATAAACGCAGATCAAACTGAGATTCGGTCTTTGCAACGATCTGCGTTCATCTGCGAAAATCTGCGGCTATTACTCTTCGCTCCGGCGAATAACGGGCCGCCGTGACGTTGATCGTTTGCACCTACAAGGCAGCGGTCATGGCGGGATTGCCATCTCGGCCCGCGTTAGAACAACAAGAAGTAATTACTGATCGACGCCAGCAGGTACAGCGTGCCGCAGAGCAACAAGATCCACTTGCACCACGGCCGCCACCAAGCGGCGACAAGCAGGACGAAGATCAACTGCCCGGCCTTGGCGAGCGGCACGCCGACCTCGACACCGAACCATTCAGACAGCATCCGCTGGGGTATGTGCAGTTCAATCCCAGGGCCGTACTCGCGGAGATTCCAAAGCGTGGTGAACAGGTCGCAAGTCGCACTGACGAGCAACACCAGCAGCGGCCAGCGATAGCGGTTTCGGAATTCCAGCGGCTGGGTGACCAGCACCGGCAACGCCGAATCACGGGGCAGCAGGCGTGAGATTGTCGAGGACGGTTCCATAGCGGATGACTCACTCCCTCTCCCCAGCGGGGAGAGGGCAGGGGTGAGGGGAGAAACGCCCCAAGTAAAATCGCGTTCGATCGCAGAGGAATTGGTCGTGCATTTCTTCGCAAAGCCAAACCGCTCGTTGCACCACGGCTCGCCCCTCACCCTAACCCTCTCCCGGCGGGAGAGGGGACCAGATATCACTTCACTAGCGCGTCGTCGACGGTTTTGACTTCCACCTCTCCATTTCGCGCCAGCTCCGCCAACGTGCTGCGGCCCATGACGGCTCTAAACTCTACTCGGTCGTCATGAAATTCTCGGTGGCTCACCCGCGTGTGGCTTTCGATGAAGCTGATCAGCCGGCCGTTGGTGACGTCGCATTCCAGCGTGGCTTCCACCTGCTGCCCGCGGACGAATTTGTAGACGGCTTCGAGCAATTGCGGCAAACCCACGCCGGTTTTGGCGCTGATGGGGATCGCGCCGGGGTGCATCATCCGCCAGAAGGGGTAGCGTTCTTCGCCTTCCTCGGTGTCGGTCTTGTTGAGCAGCAGGATTTCCTGCTTGCGATTGGCACCGATCTCGTCGAGCACCTCATGCACTGTGTCGTACTGCTGTTGCGCGTGCGGATGGCCAACATCAAGAACGTGCAGCAGCAGGTCGGCGTGGATGGCTTCTTCCACGGTCGCCTTAAAGCTGGCGACGAGATTGTGCGGCAGATCGCGCACGAAGCCGACGGTGTCGCTCAGCAGCACCTCGGTCCCGCGCTCCAGTCGCCAACTGCGGGTTTTGGTGTCGAGCGTGGCGAACAGCTTGTCGTCCGCGTACGCACCGGCGGCCGTCAGCGTGTTGAACAGCGTGCTCTTGCCGGCGTTGGTGTAGCCGACGATGCAAACCGTGAAGTGCTGCTGGTTGCGCTTGGCCACCACCCGGCCCTTACGCTCCTGTATCTTTACGATCTCGCTTTTGAGATCGGAGATGCGCCTACGCACCAGCCGGCGGTCGACTTCCAACTGCGTTTCGCCCGGCCCGCGCGTGCCGATGCCCATGCTCCCACCGCCGGCGAGGCGTTCGAGGTGGCCCCACATTTTGGTTAGTCGCGGGTAGGTGTACTGCATCTGGGCCAACTCGACCTGCAGCTTGGCTTCGTGCGATTGGGCGCGGGTAGCGAAGATATCGAGGATCAGCTCCGAGCGATCGAGCACCTTGATGCCTTCCAGCCGCGGCTTTTCGGCTGTCTCGTTGATGATCTTTTCCAACTCGCCGATCTGCGACGGGGACAGGTCGTTATCAAAGATGATAACGTCTGCCTTTTCCGCGACGGCCAGATGGGCGATCTCTTCCGCTTTACCACTGCCGATGTACGTGCTGCTGTCGACCTTGTGCCGGTTCTGCAGCAACTGCCCGACGACCTTCGCGCCGGCGGTCTTAGCCAACGACGCAAGCTCGCCCAACGGATCGCGCGGGTCGGCCGTTGATTTAGGGAGGATTACGCCGACCAGTATTGCGCGCTCTTGCTTAACCGACAGGGTTGTTCGTTTCAGTTCCGCCATGCATGAAGAATACTACGATAGAAAATCCGAATGACGAAATCCGAACGACGAATCTCCTCACATCCCGCACGAACCCGGCGCACCACCGCATCGTCCGCAAGAAGGTGGAGCCGAATCCTTCTGAGCATCGGCACGAACAGCAAATACGCTGAGCGCCCGCGCCGTTTGCGTCGATCCGCACTTGGGGCATTTTACTTTCGCGTCACTGTCGGACATCGACCGTGCGAGGTGATCGAACTTCTCTGAACAGCTCTTGCACGCGTATTCGTAGATGGGCATGGTTACTCCTTGGGTTGCGTGAGCCAGCCGTCTTTCCAACTCAGGCGGACGGCGGTGTTGTGCTTCATCATCGAAACCAGCGAATCGCCGACGGCCTGCTTGCGCCAGCCGACCAGCAGCGGCGGGGGTTCGCCCGCGCCGGCGGTGATGTGGCGGTAAACGTCCGTGATCTCCTGACGGCTGCTGATGAGGTTCGCGTCGATCGACCGGCTGGCGGACAGACATTGCGTCAGCGCCCAAAGCGAATCGCAGCGGAACCGGTCGGCGGGCGATTGCTCGTTATCTTTCACCGCCGGCCAGGTGTCGGCGGGGGCGGCTTGACCGCGGGCGATCGCATCGAGAATCGCCTGGCCGTGCTGTTGTTCGATGGGGCGGGGCAAGCCGCGTACGCGGTCGAGTTTATCGAGCGTCTTAGGCGCGTTGCGAACGAAGTCGATCAGGATCTCATCTTTCAGATACGCCCGCGGCGGCGAGTCGGCCTCACGCGCAGCGTCGTCACGCCAGATCGTCAGCTCCTTTAAAACCGCCAACTGCTTCGGCTGCAACGATCCGCTGCCGCGCACCCGCAGGTATTGTGTCTCCTGATCGAACTTATAAAGCCCGGCCTGGCAGATGCTGGCGGATTCTTCCATCGCCCAATCGAAGTGGCCGAGCGATTTGAGTTTGTCTCCCATGATCTGCCGGATCGCGGGAAGGTACCGCACATCATCGGCGGCGTAGCGGAGTTGTTGATTGGAGAGCGGCCGCTGATCCCAGTGCGTGAACGTCAGGCCTTTCCCGAGCTTAGCGCCGGTCAGTTCCATCACCAGCTTGCTGAGCGACACCGGATAGGGCATCGCGATGAACCCGGCGGCGATCTGCGTATCGAAAAGGTTGGCCGGCGGCTTGCCGATGAAGCGGACGACCGGCTCGACATCCTGCTGCCCGGCGTGGACGACTTTCTCCACCGACCGATCGGCCAGCAGATTCCAAAACGGCGTGAGGTCGATGTCGGCGATCGGATCGATCAGGCTGACCTGCTCCGCCGTCGCGACCTGGATCAGGCAAAGTTTTGGGAGATAACTTAGCTCGCCGATGAACTCACTGTCGTACGCAAAACTGCCGGCGGCCCGTAGTTGGTCGATCAACTTCGCCAACTCAGCATCAGTTTGAATCAACGGCACCGGCCCGCGCGGGATGAGTGGGTGAACGGGCGGCTCGTCGTGGTGTCCGGGCGCGTCGTCCGCGTGGGCCGAATGATGATTGGCCGACCGATGCCGCGATCGGCTGTAGGCGGCCTTGGGTTCTGAAGACGGAGCCTTTGGCTCCGATGGCGTTCCGTGCGGTCCTGATGACATGAGCGGCGATTCTCCTCCGGCGTTGCCGGGCGGGTAGCCTAACGGAATCTAAACGGCAGGAAAAGGAAAACCGTCCCATAACTGACGATTTTGCACGCACGGACTCTGCGGGTGCCATACTGATCGCGAAAAACGGGTTGCCGGGTGAGATTCATGGAACAGTTGATTACAATCGTCTCCCGCTTTTGGGTCAGGGCCCGGCGGTGCATCTCTTGCTCATCGTGCGGAAGGATCAGTTTATGAAACTCCAATACGCGGTCGACCGTCTGCTGGAAACCGGTTGGCGCGCAGACGATCACACAGATTGCGAAACGCTCGAATACGGACAGAAGTTTCCCTCGGTGCTGGCCGTGCAGCGTGCATTCGCGCAGGCGGGACTTGAACTGTCGATCAAGCACAACATGATGTTCAGCTGTTACCGTGCCACCTGGGCACCGGCCGGCGAGGCGATGGACCCTTCCCACGCCGCGGGCGAACGCCACGGCACGGTCATTGGTGCCTGCGAGCGCGAGGCGGCGGTGTACGCCTTGGCGCAACTCCGCGAAGCGGTGCGCGCCCATCGGCTGGCGACGGTTTGAGCCGATCACATCCCACATTTCGTCCCTTGCCCGATTCCCTCGGCTACGTCCAGACACGCGCCGGCCGCGAGTTCGGGTGGCACACGCATCCGTACGATGAACTCTGCCTGATCGCCGACACGCCAACGACCATCGGCCACGCGGGCGAGCACACATCAGCGGCGATCGACACGCTCTATCTTTTCAAGGCCGGCGAACGCCACGGCTACTGGAACAACGCCAAGCAATCGCCGCGGCTTTGGGTCATCCACTATCACGGTGACGACGCGCTGGAAGCGGCGGTGCCGATGGCGCAGATGTCGCCGGCCCGGCGGGTCTGGCAGCTGACGGCAGAGCAGGCAGAGATCTTCAAGGCGATGCACGTGAGGATTTCAGTTGAGCAGTCATTGCCGCACGTCGGCGCGGAGGCGGCGCAATCCGCGTGGTTGCAACTGTTACTGATTGCGATCATCCGTTGGTCGGCGAAGATGCCCGCCGACATCACGCCGCGGTTGATCGATGTCGAACTCCAGCACATGTGGCAGATCCTGCACGACTACACCGGCGAACCGGCCGGCCTGGTGGCAACGCTGAAACAGAAGATCGCCAACTACGATAGCCTTCGCCACCGCTTCAAAGACATGGTCGGCGATTCCCCGGCGCGGATGTGGCGCCGGCTGCGGATGCACCAGGCAAAAAATTTGCTGCTGGAGTCGTCGCTCAGCGTGAAAGAGATTGCCGGCCGGGCCGGCTACGCCCGCCAGCACGAGTTCGCGCGGGCGTTCAAGAAGCAAATGGGTGTTTCGCCCACTGGTTGGCGTAAGGGTGTCTCGCATACCTTCTAGTGCTTCGTTGCAGCTGAAATGATCAGCATGCGTTATACTTTGGCGATCCCGTCAAGGAGGACGCATGGACTCGCCGCTCAAGGTGTCGATTCGGCTCAGTGATGATCAACGTCAGGCACTTACCCGATTGCTCC
>JBBROD010000099.1:0-12902 GCA_038229715.1 Tepidisphaerales bacterium
GGAGCAATCGGGTAAGTGCCTGACGTTGATCATCACTGAGCCGAATCGACACCTTGAGCGGCGAGTCCATGCGTCCTCCTTGACGGGATCGCCAAAGTATAACGCATGCTGATCATTTCAGCTGCAACGAAGCACTAGAAGCCGTACTCTTTCCACTTTCGCGACACCAAATCCTTCGTCGCCTGATCCATCGATAACTCTCGCGGCCAGACCCGCACTTGGCCTTCACCTTTAAGTTTGACCGTTGCGTCAAAGCCGATTTTGCCGCCCCAGCCGTACTCGATGCTGGCGTGGTCTAAAATGTCGACCGGGCCTTTGACGATTTCGACGTCGCGCAGTGGGTCGCAGTTGGCGAAGAGGTGGAACAGCACGTCCTGTTCATTCTGTACGTCGACCGAATCATCCACCACGATGATGAACTTGGTGAACGCCATTTGCCCCGCGCCCCATATCGCGTGCATGACCCGCCGGGCCTGCTGCGGGTAATCCTTTTTGATCTTGATGAACGCACAGTTGTGAAACGCGCCGCTCATCGGCAGGCAGTAGTCGACGATGTCGGGTACGAGCATTTTCAGCAGCGGAAGGAAAATCCGCTCGGTGGCTTTGCCGAGGAAATAGTCCTCCATCGGCGGCTTGCCGACGATCGTTGTGGGGTAGACCGCGTTCTTACGCATCGTGATCGCGGTGACGTGGAACGTGGGGTACCAGTCGGCCAGAGAATAGAAGCCGGTGTGATCGCCGAACGGGCCTTCGTAGAGTTTCTCAGTCGGGTCGACGTAACCTTCGATGACGATTTCTGCATTCGCGGGAACGGCGATGTCCTGCGTCTTGCACTGCACCAGTTCGATCCCGCCGCCGTTGAGGAAGCCGGCGAACAGCAGCTCTTCCACGCTCGGCGGCAGTGGCGCGGTGGCGGAATAAGGCAACACCGACTCGCCCCCCAGCACGATCGCCAACGGCATCTTCTCACCCTTGGCGGCCCAGGCGCGGAAGTGGCGCGCGCCGTCGTGATGCATGTGCCAATGCATCGCCGCCGTCCGCGGCCCGTGCAACTGTACGCGGTACATGCCGACATTGCGGTGCGTGTATTCGGGGTTGCGGGTGTAAATGCCCGCGAGGGTGATGTATCTTCCCGTGCCCGTCTGTTTAGAAGAGGCGCTCTGCGCCGCGTTTCGGTCAAACACCTGATCGCTGTTCAAATCCCCATCCAGCGGCCAGCACTGGATGATCGGCAACTTCGTCAGATCGGCGCGATCCCCTTCCAGCACGATCTCCTGACAAGCCCCGCTGCGCACCGTCTTCGGCGGATAGCTGGCCATCTTTATCAGATCGGGCAGCTTCTTCATCTTCTCCATCAGCGTGGTCGGCACTTCCGGCTTGACGAGGTTCTGCACCCGCCCGGCCAATGCGTCGAGCGTGTCGGTCCCCAGCGCCTGACAGATTCGCCAGTAACTGCCGAACATGTTGATCGCGACGGGGATGTCGCTCCCTTCGACGTTCTCAAACAGCAGCGCCTTCCCACCGAGCATCGCGGCCGGCGTCTGATCGCGCTCGCTATGCCCGTGCGGCGCCGGCGACTTGCTCATCCGATCGGCGATCTCCGCGATCTCCAAGATCGGACTGACGCGCGTTTTGACGCGGTGCAGCTCGCCGTTGGATTCGAGGAACGAGATGAATTTCTGCAGTGAATCGAAGCCCATAGGTTGTAAGTGTATGGCGAACCCGGCGGTTTGAGAATTTCAGAAGCTATGAAAGCGATCGACGATTGAAATGTAGGGTTCGCCTTGGCGGGCCGATACCTCATGCGGTCCGCCAAGGCGGACCCTACATTAAGGATTCGGCTCGGGCGTTTACCGAACTTCTATGCGTCCAGTGCGCAGGACATCGTTGTTTGTTAGAGGGCGGCTGATCGCTTTTATCTAATTGGGTTCAGTCTTAGGCCCCGGATCGCCCCGGTTGCCCAAAGCATACCAAGAAGTGGCAAATACCAACGTAATCGGCAGTAATCGTGTCCAATAATATTGACTCCCCCGCAGAATAGCGGCATGATGAGAAGGCAGTCGGTGGCGCATGGATGTGCCTCCTACCCAACCCGGCAACGGCGGAAAAGTGGAACTTTTTAACCCTCGCGGCGTCTAACCCCATGTCGAGCTTAAGCGGCACTCAATCCGACGCAGAGTTCGATGCGAATCCGCCTGCGGGCGTATCGCGTCATGCGATCGATCTGCTGCAAAAGGCACAGGCCGGCGATCGCGGCGCGTACGGCGAGATCGTTACCGCGTATCAGGATCGCCTGTTTAACTCGGTCGTCCGGCTCGTCGGCGATCGAGAAGAAGCCCGCGATATCACGCAGGAAGCGTTTACCCGCGGGCTGGAAAAAGTCGGCAGTTTTAGAGGCGATGCCTCGCCGTACACGTGGCTGTTTCGCATCGCGGTGAATCTGGCGATCAGTCAGCTTCGCAAGGTGCAGCGCAACCGCGTGTTCTCGCTCGACCACGTGCCGAGCAGTAACGGCAAGCCGGCGGATGACACGCAGGCGTCGTCGCTGATCGACCGTGTCGCCCGCAGCCAGGAGACCGACCCGGCCCAGCAGGCGGAAGATCGCGAACGCGACGAGCATGTGCTGGCTGCCCTGGGGCGGTTGGATGCGGAATATCGGGCCGTGCTGGTGATGCGTGACATCGACGGTTTCGACTACCAGCAAATGGCCGACATCCTCGGCCTGCCGCTGGGGACGTTGAAAAGCAGGTTGTTTCGAGCGCGGTTGGCGCTCAGGGATGAGTTGAAGAGTTATTTTGGCAACGTGAAGTGAGTTTGGTTTGTAATTTGAGATCGAATTCCGATCCAGATTGCAAATTACAAATTGAAGATTGCAAATGTCTACGAACACTGAAAATATCGAAGCCCGCCTGTGTGCATTCGTCGAGGGCGACCTCGACGAGCAGGGCCGAGCCGAGATCGAGAAGCATCTCGAAACTCATCCGGCCCACCGCGCGCTACTTCAAGAACTCAAGCGCACTAAGGTCATGATGATGTCGCTCCCCCACGAGCAGGCACCGGTCGACCTGGCCGAGACGCTGCAGGGGCATTTGGAGCGGTCCGTCCTGCTCGATGGTGTCGGCACGGATCACCTGGAAACCACGTTAAGAATCAACCGCTGGCCGCAGTTGATGGGCGTGGCGGCGGTGGTGTTGCTGGCGCTGGGGCTGGGCGTGCTGGTGTACGTTGTGCTTCCTCAGCATTCGTCAGCGCCGGTGGCGATGTCGACCAAGGACGGGCTGATTCCGTCGGCGGGCGTGGGCGAAACTGCGAAGCTTGACGACACCGCCACGGTCGATCGCCGGTTGAGAACTGCCGGCGAGGACAAGGAACTCGGCAAGGTCGGCAGCAAGCCGACGGACATCGTTGCCACCACGCCGGGCACCGAACTGTCCGGCGATGCGAGCAGGCTCGACGTACCCGCGTCCGCGGCGAACCCTGAAATTTCGAAAAAAGTGGGCGACTCGAAAGATGGCAACCCGATCGTCGCCGCCGTCGAAGACAACGGCCGGCGGTTCGGAAGTGCAGCCAAGACCTCGGGAGGGATGTTTGCATCGAAGGTCGCCGCCAAGCCCGGCGCGCCGGCTGCGCCGGATGCAAAGCGCGTCTATGTCGTCGTATCCACCGACAACCTTGAAACCACCAATGGAAAACTGGCCGGCTATCTCGTGACGAACAAGATCGCCTGGCAGCCGATGAACCGCGAGGTGTTTGAGACGCAGTCATCGGGCGATTTAGCGCTGGCCTCGCGGATGAACAATCAGCAGTACCGCCTGAATGTGACCAACAATTTCAATAGCGATTACGGTAACACAGGCAATACGTACGGCGGTAAGAAGTCGGGTGACAACAACTATCAGCAGTACAGTCAAGCTTCCAATGGGAATTACGCGTCCAAGGGTGCGTCGACGGAACCCGTTCAAGTCAACCCCGGCGGTGGCGGGGGAAATGCTCCCGCCAATGGAATGGCTCAGAACGGAACGAACAACACCGATACGCAAACGCAGGCTGGTAGCAACGGCCAAGTCGCCGGCGCTAATTTACGCCAAGAACTGAATTCAAACGCCGGTGCGGCTCAGCAAGGGGATGTTCCTTCCGCGACGCTGCCGCTGTATGACCTGGCGGGCTCCAAGTCCGAGAGCGTCATCGTTGCTCGGGGCCTGTCGCAACAGCAGGCGGTGGAACTCGGGCAATCGCTCGACAAACTGTACGCCGGCCAAACCACGGTGGTGATCGATCGCGACGCTGTCGCCAATGTGACAGGCGCGCTCAAACAGGAAAGCAAAACGGGCTCACCGAAAGTGCTTGAAACCCGCTCCGATGAAAAGACGCGGATCGACCATGCGAACGGCCCGGCGACGACCGAACCCTCCACCACGCAGCCCGCCAAGGCGGAAGAAGGCGCGCCGCCGGTCATCGCGGTAGGCCCCACCACCGTACCGGCGGCGGATGCGGTCCAAACGCAGGCCGGCAAACCGCAGAGCGATCCTGCGGCGCAATTGACACTGCAGCAACAACCGTCCACCCAGCCGGGCCAGAATCAGGAATCAAACGACGCTGTCGCGTTGGATCTCCAGGCCAAACCGGCGATCCCCGCTGAGGAAAAGTCAGTTGACGTAGTGATCGTCGTCCAGCCGGCCGTTGCGCTGAATATCACCAACCAGCAGGGCGCTGCCGCCCCAGCCGTCGGCGGCGATTCCACGACCCGCCCCGCCGATCCTGCACAAGTCGACGCGCCGACTCCGCTTGTGGACCCGCTGCCGACGACGCAGCCGACCGAACCGGTCATGGGTAAATAGCCAACTCAACTTAATTTTCCGGGCAGTGGGGCGGTCTGCAAACTCGACCGTACCACGGGCCTCCGGCTGCTGTGTCCAAACCCCCAAAACACGTCATGCTGAGGTACTCCGAAGCATCTCGGACGCCGAATACTGCTCGAGATTCGAGATCCTTCGGCGTACCTCAGGATGACGACACTTGTGTGTTCGCGGGGTTTGGACACAGCAGCCTCCGGCCCGTGCCGATGGCTTAAGGACTTCGAAAAATTTGAATTTGCAGACATTCCTATGCCGTCAGCACGGGCCGGAGGCCCGTGGTACAGTTGAGTTCCCAACTGACGCTATCGCCAAAATCTCAAACTGACTCACCACCGTTGTTTTCCGACGAACTTTGGTTTCTGCCCACCGGCTGCGAGGCGAATCTTTACACCGTCCGATTTTACGCGAAAATGTCCGGCATGGAATCGGGCATGAATCGTAGCGTGACGTTGGAGAATGACGCGCTCCGCGTGCAGGTGTATCCGCAGATCGGCGGCAAAGTCGCGTCGATCGTCGACAAGGCCGACGGCTACGAGCTGCTCTTTAATTTTCCCGACGAAATCCCCACCACGCACGTTTACGATTCGCCGTACGGCGCGCATTGGTTCGCCGGTTGGGACGAATGTTTTCCGTCGGTCGCGGAGTCTCCTTACGTCGGTCATCCATACGATTGCATCGAATCGCCCGATCACGGCGAACTATGGGGCTTGCCCACGACGGCCGTTCCGACCAAAGACGGTATCACCACGGTTTGGCACGGATTGCGGTTCGGCTACCGCCTCGTGCGGAAACTGTATGTCGAAAGCGCGTCGGTGGTGGCGGAATACACGCTGGCCAACACGTCGCCGTTTCCGTTCCGGTTCGTCTGGGCGATGCACGCGCTGCTGTCGAGCAAATCGCCGGTGGTGATCGACCTCGGCCCGATCCCGATGCGCCGCAGCCACCGAGGCTCCGGCGAACTGGTCAAAGGCGAGTACGTCTGGCCGGCCTGGGATGCGGAGCACGATCTGTCGCAGCCGACGAAACTCGCTTCGGATTGGGGCTCTAAATCCTTCTCAGATCTGCCGATTTTCACGCCGGCAGTCATTCAATATCCCGCCCGAAATCGATCGGTGACGCTGGCCTACTCCTCTGAGCAGGTGAAGGCGTATTGGGGCGTCTGGATCAACACCGGCGAGTGGCTGCATCACCAGCATTTCGCGATCGAGCCGACCACCGGGCAGGCTGATCAATTAGATCGCGCGATTCGGGACGGTAGCGCGGGGATCGTGCAGGGCAGCAGCAGCGTGGAGTGGACGGTCCGATTTACCGTCGGCTCTTAGCTAAGAACTTCTAAAATAACCCAAAACACGACCGCGAAGGCGCGAAGGTGCGAAGAAAGAACGCGAAGAAATTCGGGTGATTCTGGTTTCTGGTATGGTTCGCGTCTTCGCGTCTTAACAGTCAATCTGGAAGCTCTGAATCCAGGTCCGGCCGTAATAGACCGAGGCAAAAAGTCTCCAACAACGCTTATAAAAATACCTTCGAATTCAAGGGCATTTTCCTCGCTCAATTGCAGTTCTATTTTCTTGAAACCATCCGCCGGTTCGCGCGTTCTAACTATCGAGCAGGTTGATGGTCTTCCAATGCGTCGGGTTGTGCCTGACAGAGCACGCGGAAGCAACCATGATCGGCCGAGCGAATCAAAACCGGGTGAGTTGGATTGCGATACTGATGTACTTCGCGTTGTGCGCTTTGATGCTGGCGACGCGATGAATCGAAATTCGAGAGCGGCGGGTGATTGCAGGATCAATCACCGATCGCCGAGCAGTCCTCTACCCTCCCCTGTGCCCGGATCGTTTTCCCCGCGATCCGGGCCTTTTTTATGCGCGGCCGGAACGGACCGCGCTCAGCAGCTTGAATCGAGCCCATTGCAGCATCGCGACGTACCCGCCGATGATCACCGCGGCGGCCGACATGATCGCTAATCCTTGGTCGAGCGTTTTGATTAGGTAGAAGAGATTTCCGAGTATCGCAAGGACGGTAAACCCCAGCAGCGCGGCGATCACGCCGGGTCGCCGCGAGATGGCCATCACGATTCCGTCGAGAATCAGCACCAGCGCGAACGACGTAACGGCCAAGTCGCTCCAGAAGGTGATCGTATCGCGATACATCTCGTGCCTGGCGACCATGCCTGCGCTATCGAGCCAATTGAAGTAATCACACTTAGTGCCCGGGGCTACGCCGGGCGTGGGATCGAGATAAATCCCCGGCACAGTGCCGGTCAATTTTCCGTATGCGTATTTCACGGTGTTCTGATTGAGAAAAAGCAGGAACAGGCCGAGTCCAACGCTGATCCACAGTTCGGCCGCGCCGTAGGAAGCGGGTTCATATTGGCGGGGCTTTTCGGTGCGGTGCGGGGGCGTCGGATCGCCCGAACCCGGCGGGGCGCTCTCCGGCGGCGGGGCGGGGGAATTCGACAGCTTCGGAAGTTTCGAGAGATCCATCACTTGCCCCTTTCGTCGGCAATTCGCAGAATACCCGCTTCACTGACCGTTTGATACGTCCGCGACAAGGAGCGACATGCCCGAGGTGCTGCAGCAGATCGACGAACTAGCCAACGAAGCCGAGCAGGAACTGTCGGCCGTCAAGGACCTCGCGGCCCTTGAGCAGTTTCGCATCAAGTACCTGGGCAGCAACGGCAAGGTCAAGGCGATGATGGGCCTGATCAAGGAAGTGCCGAGTGACCAGAAAAAAGCCTTCGGCCAAAAGGCCAACGGCGCACAGAACCAGATCAAAACCGGTTTCGACGCCAAGCAAGCCGAGCTTTCCACCGCCGCCGGTCCGGCGATGACTGAAGACGTCACCGAGCCGGGAAAGCGTCCTTTAGTGGGGAATCGGCACATTTTGATGAAAGTGGTGGATGAACTGACCGCGCTGTTCGGCCGAATGGGCTTCGCCGTCGCCGCCGGTCCGGAAGTGGAAGACGAGTTCCACAATTTCATCGCGCTGAACATCCCCGAGAATCACCCGGCCCGCGATTCGTTGGATAATTTCTACCTCGAAACCAAGGCCGGCGATCCGTCGTTGCTATTGCGAACGCAAACCAGCACCGTGCAGATTCGCGTGATGGAAACCCAGAAGCCGCCGATCCGCGTGGTCATCCCCGGCAAGGTGTATCGTCCCGACACAGTCGACGCGACGCACCTGTTCATGTTCCATCAACTTGAAGCGCTGGTGATCGACAAAAACGTCACCATGGTCGATCTGAAAAGCACGATCATGCAGTTCGTCAAAGCCTATTTCGGCGAGGAAACCAAGGTGCGCTTCCGCCCGAGCTTCTTCCCCTTCACCGAACCGTCAGCCGAGGTGGATGTGTGGTTCGAGGACAAACAACGCTGGATCGAGCTCGGCGGCTGTGGGATGGTTCATCCGAATGTGCTGAAACAGGTCAATATCGACCCCGAGGAGTACAGCGGCTGGGCGTTCGGCTTCGGGATCGAGCGGATCGCGATGCGCAAGTACGCCATCGACGACATCCGCCATTTGATCGAAAACGACATCCGATTTTTGAAGCAATTCTAGATTATATATGTAGTTACGACCGTTTTAGTGAAGCAAAAAAAGCCGGGCGCAACCGAGTAGAAAAGATTGAAAATCATAACCGATATTACTTGTTGAAACCCAGTCTCAACGCGATATGATACCGGCATGGCACCCCCAACTGCGATGCTGTCTCAGGAAGCCACCACTTTGAAGCAACCCCTCAGCCAGCTTCCGATCGGCGAATCTGGTACGGTCGTCAGCGTCGGCGGCGATCGCGAATTGCGGCGTCGATTGCTGGAGATGGGGTTTTGCAACGGGGCGATCGTTCAGGTCGTCCGTAAGGCTCCGCTGGGCGATCCGATCGAGTTCCGTCTCCGCGGATATCTGCTTTCCCTCCGCAGCGAGCAAGCCCGCCATGTGATGATTCGTCCTGAAGAGTGAAGTTTAGCGGCCTCGCTTGCGAGGCGCGATTTACATTGCGAGACTGCGCCCCGCAAGCGGGGCGGCTAAACGATCTCGATCCGTATGTCCGACTGCCACAACACGATCGACTACGTTTCCGCGCGACCCGGCGAGTTGACCGTCGCGCTCGCGGGCAACCCCAACAGCGGCAAAACCACGCTCTTCAACGCGCTCACCGGGATGCGACAGAAAGTCGCCAACTATCCCGGCGTGACGGTCGAAAAAAAGACCGGCCGATTTAAGCTTCCCACCGGCCAGTGGGTCAATCTCATCGACCTGCCCGGCACGTACTCGCTCATCAGCCGAAGCCCGGACGAAACCGTCGCGATGGAAGTGCTGCGCGGGTTGCGCTCTGACACGCCGATGCCCGACGCGGTGATCGTCGTCGTCGACGCCAGCAACCTGCAGCGCAACCTCTATCTCGTCAGCCAGTTGATCGAACTCGGCCGGCCGTTGGTGGTGGCGCTGAACATGATGGACATCGCGCAACGACGAGGGCTAAACGTCTCGTCAGAGCGCCTGAGCAAGCAGCTTGGCGTGCCGGTGATTCCGTTGGTCGGGCACAAAAAACGCGGGATTTCTGAGTTAAAAGACGCGATTTTGCACGCCCGAATCGCGCCGCTCCCTGATTGGCCGCTGCCGGATGCGATGCACGAAGAGCTAACGCTCGTCGGCGGGGGGCTGGCGATTCTGGAAGGGGATATTCACCCTCTCCCTCCGGGAGAGGGCCGGGGTGAGGGGCAGGCGGCGCCCGTTTCACAAGTCATCCCCGATGTCACGCCGGCTGCCCCTCACCCTAACCCTCTCCCGAAGGGCGAGGGGACCGGAGCTGCATTCCCGCGGCGAGCGCTGATGCTCGGCGAACCCGATGACGATCGCCACCTCAGCCGCTACCGCGCGATCGCCGAGCGGATGCTGATCGGCGATATCGCCGGCGACATTAAAAACCTCGCCGACCATCCGCCGGTGAAGTCGATGCTGCTCCACGCCCACGATCGGCTCGGCCAACTCGGCATTGACCCGATGCAGGCGGACATCGAGGCGCATTACGCGTGGATCGAGCAAGTCGCGTCCGCCTCGCTCGAGCCGGCGTGCGCGGTGCTGCTGGAGAAGGGTTCGGGGTTCGGGGTTCAGGGTTCGGCGGATAGAGCAAACACGTTTTCTTCTTCGAGTCCTGAACCCCGAACCCCGAACCTTCTCAGTTACCAATCGAATGTCGCCCATCTCACCGACAAAGTCGACCGAATCCTACTCCACAAAATATGGGGCCTGGCGGTGTTCGTCGCCGTGATGGCCGGGCTGTTCGTCAGCATCTTCTGGCTGGCGTCGCCGCTGATGGATGCACTGTCCGGCAGCGTCGATTGGCTCGGCGGAAAGCTCGCGACGCACCTGCCCGACGGGGCCATCAAGGACCTGATCACCGACGGCATTTTCAAAGGCGTCGGCAGCGTGGTGGTGTTCGTGCCGCAGATCGCGATTTTGTTTTTCTTCCTGTCGGTGATGGAAGACACCGGCTACCTCGCGCGGGCCGCGTTTTTGATGGACCGCCTGCTCAGCAAGGTGGGATTGCATGGCAAATCGTTCATCCCGATGCTCAGCAGCTTCGCGTGCGCAATCCCCGGCATTATGGCGACGCGGACGATCGAAAACCGCAAAGACCGATTGGCCACGATCTTCGTCGCGCCGTTCATGAGCTGTAGCGCGCGATTGCCCGTCTACACGCTGCTGATCGGCAGCTTCTTCGCCAGCTACGGCGCGCTCGCGCAGGGCGGGATCATGCTCAGCCTGTATCTGCTAGGAATTATCGCCGCGGTGGTGACGGCGTGGGTGTTCAAGCGATCGCTGCTGAAGGGTGCCCCGACGAGTTTCATCCTGGAACTGCCGGCCTACAAAGTGCCGCAGTGGGGGCAGGTGCTGCGGACGGTCTGGACGAACACGAAAGCGTTTTTGACCAAGGCGGGGACGACGATCTTTTGCCTGAGCGTGGTTTTGTGGGCGATGACCTATTTTCCACGGCTTGACGGACTGAAGGATGGAAGTGCTCGCGACAGATGGCTCATCAGCACAATTGCGGGAATGCACGAATACGGTGCCCAGTACCAGCGGGCGAATGTAATAGCCAATGGGATTGCTCCAGATCAGAATGTCAAAAACGATATTGCGGCTGGTGACGCCGCCAGCCAAATTGAAAATGATAAGTCTCTATCACTTACTGAAAAGCTTCGTCGGTTGTGGCTTATCACAAATCCGCTGTTAAAAAGCGAAATAGAATCTGATGGTGAACGCGCGGTTAACGCTGAGCAACTCCGCCAATCCATCGCCGGTCGGCTCGGCCATGTGATCGAGCCGGTGATTAAGCCGCTTGGGTTCGACTGGAAGATGGGCGTCGGCCTGGTGGGCGCGTTCGCGGCACGCGAGGTGTTTGTCAGCACGCTGGGGATCGTCTATTCCGCCGGCGATACCGAGGCAAGCGTAACGCCGTTGGAAGACGCGATGAAGTCGGACCGGTATGCGGACGGCAAGCCCGTCTGGACGCCGCTGGTGGCGGTGAGTTTGCTGGTTTGGTTTGTATTGGCGATGCAGTGCATGAGCACTCTGGCGATCGTCCGCCGAGAGACCGGCGGGTGGGCTTGGCCGATCGGGATGCTCGTTTACATGAACGCGCTGGCGTGGGTGGCGTGCCTGGCGGTCTACCAATTGGGAAGAATCTGGTTCGCCTGATCGCTACAATGGGATAATGGGATAATTCGCCTCCCCGTGACGCGAGCCATCGCAGATGGCTATTTTTTAAACGACTTATGTTCCAGAACATCATCGCCATCTCGATCTCACTTGCCAGTGTCGTGTATCTCGGCTGGGGGGCGTTCGTGACCCTCACCGGGAAGAAGAGCAAGCTGGGTTCCTGCTGCGCCAAGGGGTGCGGTGGACAACCTGTTGATAAGAAAACTGAACCGCAAGTGCAGTTCCTTCCGATAGATCTGCTCACGCGGCGGAAGTAGGAGAGGAATATTGCAGGCAGGACTTGCAATCCGGTTTCTTTCCAGTATCTTCCGCCGCTCATTCGAGCCGGGCAGCCCGGCGAGGCGAATAAAAAGTGTTGTTCCTGGGTTGATGAGGCCACTAAAAAATTCATCACCAACCCTTGACGCGATCAAAACAAGCTGTATACTCCGCGACCCACCGTTGGAAATCACCAACGAAAGGGACGAAAAGGAAAACGCAAGTTTGAGCACTCAAACCGCTTTTACTCACCGCAGCTGGTAGTTGAACCTTTCAAAAGAAGGTCATCGCCGCTGAGGTGATGACGAAGACCAAAAGGCAGTCAGATCTGCTTGAGGGAAGTGCATCGTCCGAATTCGAATGAGTCTGCCGTCCCGATGAAAATCGAAGACGACCGTCTCACCCGCGTTCGGCGGGAAATCTATCGCCTGAAGAAACCGGCTTAGCGGCTGGTGGAATTGGGAGAATAGGTTTCGCTCTTTGACAAGTGAATGATGAGGTTCAAAGTTTATTAGTCAAGGTAAACTTGAACAATCCGCGATGTCCGTCCAAATAGTCGGGTCAGTGTCCCCAGGATAGCTGATCGCGACGAGGTCCTTTTGAGGACCGGGTTTTTCCGTCGGACGGATATCGCCGAGCACCTTTTTGGCGATAGATGATACGTTATTGATTGTGTGTCCGGGCTGTTGACGGACACGACGTTATACTCGCCCAGTATGACGGTGATCGATAAATGTGATCAAGTTACTAAGGGTATATGGTGGATGCCTTGGCATCGAGAGGCGATGAAAGACGTGGTAGCCTGCGAAAAGCTGCGGGGATCTGGCAAACAAGAATTGATCCGCAGATATCTGAATGAGGAAACTCAGTCGGCGTAACAACCGATTACTTGCAACTGAATTCATAGGTTGCAAGAGCGAACGTAGGGAACTGAAACATCTAAGTACCTACAGGAAAAGAAAAAGACATTGATTCCGTAAGTAGAGGCGATCGAAAGCGGACATAGCCCAAACCAGGATTCGTCCTGGGGTTGCGGAAGCACTGAGGGGTTACAAAACC
>JBBROD010000100.1:0-11747 GCA_038229715.1 Tepidisphaerales bacterium
ATGAACGGCTGGTAGAGTTCGAGCGCGATCTTCTACGGCAACCAGCACTGGTGCAGCTTGAGTTCCGGCCCGACGACGATGACCGAGCGGGCGGAGTAATCCACGCGCTTGCCGAGCAGGTTTTCGCGGAAACGGCCTTGCTTGCCCTTGATCATGTCGGTCAAAGACTTCAGCGGCCGGTTGGACGAACCCAGCACCGGACGACGGCAGCGGCCGTTATCAAACAGCGCATCGACAGCCTGCTGCAGCATTCGCTTTTCGTTGCGAATGATGACTTCCGGCGCGTTCAGGTCGACCAGCTTCTTGAGTCGGTTGTTACGGTTGATGATGCGGCGGTACAGATCGTTCAAATCGCTCGTCGCGAAATTGCCCGATTCCAGCAGCACCAGCGGACGCAAGTCCGGCGGGATCACAGGGATCACATCCATCACCATCCACTCGCTCTTGTTTTCAGAGCCGCGGATGGCTTCCACCATTTTCAACCGCTTGGTCAGATCTTTGATCTTCTGCTTGCTGTTGGTCTTCTCGATATCGCGACGGATTTTCTCGGCTTCCGTCGGCAGATCGATCAATCCCAAAAGCTTCTTGATCGCTTCAGCGCCCATCTCAGCGTCGAACTCAGCGCCGTACTTCTCGTACGCAGCGCGATACTCGTCTTCGGTCAAAAGCTGCTTCTTCTTCAGCGGCGTCTTGCCCGGGTCGGTAACAACGTAGTCCTGGAAATAGACGATCTTTTCGATGTCGCTGGTCTTCATGTCCAGCAGCGCGCCCAGGCGGCTCGGCAGGGCTTTGAAGAACCAGATGTGAACGATCGGCGCAGCCAGGTTGATGTGGCCCATGCGCTTACGACGCACGCGGCTGTGCGTGACTTTCACGCCGCAACGGTCGCAGATAATGCCTTTGTACTTCGTACCCTTGTACTTGCCGCACGAGCATTCCCAATCGCGCTCCGGACCGAAGATGCGTTCGCAGAAAAGCCCATCTTTTTCGGCGCGGTAGGTGCGGTAATTGATCGTCTCGGGCTTCTTCACTTCGCCGAAAGACCACGAACGAATGTCGTTCGGGCTGGCGAGTTGAATGCGGACGGAGCCGTAGTCATTAATACGATCGTATACGTTATCAGCCATGATCGTTCTCTTTCTTTTGTTCCTCAGACGTCCCGTCTGAGTTCAACTTCACTTCAAAAGCCGGCCTAAATTTCGACCGGAGTCGGCGGGCATCGTCCCACTTCAGGAGTGGCCGAAGCCCAAACCACACAACCAACGGAACCCAAAGCGGCATCAGGGCAATGGCAAGGCAAAGCCAACTACCTGCATCCGCTAAAATCACATCAGATCCTCATCCGTCATGCTCATCGCACCCTTCTTCTTCTCAAGCTGAATGTTGAGCCCCAGACCACGGATTTCGTTGCAGAGCACGTCGAACGAAACCGGTGTGCCGGCTTCGAGCGTGTTGGTGCCCTTGACCATGCTCTCGTAAATCTTCGTACGTCCTTCGACGTCGTCGGATTTAACCGTGAGCAGTTCTTGCAGCACATAGGATGCGCCATAAGCTTCCAGGCCCCACACTTCCATTTCGCCGAAGCGCTGGCCGCCCGTGCGGGCCTTGCCGCCGAGGGGTTGCTGCGTGATCAGGCTGTACGGGCCGGTGGCGCGGGCGTGGATCTTGTCGTCGACCAAGTGGTGCAGCTTCATCATGTAGATGTAGCCGACGGTGGTCATCTGCTCGAACGGCTCGCCGGTGCGGCCGTCCAGCAACTGAATCTTGCCGCCCCACGGCATGATCGAATCGAGCTCGCGGGGAACGATCACTTCCTTACTCTTGAGCTTCTCTTTCCGACGACCGAGGATCGCCGTGTTTGCTTCATCGACGGCCTTATGGATTTCATCTTCATTAGCGCCATCGAACACCGGCGTGATCGACTGGAACCCGAGGACCATCGCGGCCCAGCCCAGGTGGGTTTCCAAAATCTGCCCGACGTTCATACGCGACGGCACACCCAGCGGGTTAAGCAGGATGTCAACCGGCGTGCCGTCCTGCAGGAACGGCATGTCCTCTTCCGGCACGATGCGGGCGATAACACCCTTGTTCCCGTGTCGGCCGGCCATCTTGTCGCCGACGCTCAGGGCGCGCTTGGTGGCGATGTAAATCTTCACCATTTCCAAAACGCCCGACTGCAGTTCGTCGCCGCGCTTCATGTGTTCCATGCGGCGGTTGCGTTCCTTGAGAACGGCCTGCACGCGCGGCCAGAACCGGCCGTGGGTGTCTTCGGCCTGGACTTTGGCTTCTTTCGAACCCTTGATCCATTCCGACGCGAAGCCTTCGATCTGCTCGAGAATGACTTCGGCGATTTCAGACGCGCCGACCTTCTGGCGGGTGCCCGGGTCGACCATCTGCTGGCCGGTGACTTCGTTGATCTCGCCCACCATCTGCTTGAAGATGCCGATGGCCTTGAGATTCATTTCCTTTTCGTACTTGTCGATGTCTTTCTTGAGCGCCTTCTTCTGATCGTCGCTCATGTGCATGCGACGGCTGAACCGCTGGGCGGCGATGACGACGCCCTCTTCGCCGGCGGGCATTTCCAGCGAGTCATTCTTCACGTCTTCGCCGGCTCGGCCGAAGATCGCATGCAGGAGTTTTTCTTCCGGCGTGAGCTCGCTCTTGGACTTCGGAGCGATCTTGCCGACCAGAATAGCGCCCGGCCCGACGCGAGTGCCGACCCGCACCACGCCGTTCTCATCGAGATTGGCCAGCGCACGTTCGGACACGTTTGGAATGTCGCGAGTGAATTCTTCGCGGCCGAGCTTGGTCTCGCGGATTTCAACGTCGTACTCCTCGATGTGAATCGAGGTGAAGATGTCTTCCTTCACGAGGCGTTGGTTGATGACGATGGCGTCTTCAAAGTTGTAGCCGTCAAAGGTTTGGAACGCGACGAGCACGTTGCGACCCAAAGCCAGTTCACCCTGATGCACGGCCGCGCCGTCGGCAAGGATCTGGCCTTTCTTGACGCGCTGGCCCTTCTTGATGATCGGCTTCTGATTCTGACAGGTACGCTCGTTCAGACCCACGAACTTGCGGAGCTCGTATTCGTCAGCGTTGTCGATCAGGATGCGGCTCGAGTCGACGTAGGTGACCACGCCGGCGCGTTCCGCCCGCACCACCATGCCCGAGTTCTGCGCAACCGAGCGCTCCATGCCGGTAGCAACCACCGGCGGATCGGTCCGAAGCAACGGAACGGCCTGGCGCTGCATGTTTGAACCCATCAACGCGCGGTTGGCGTCGTCGTGTTCGAGGAACGGAATTAGCGCCGCCGAGACAGACACCGTCTGCCGCGGGCTGATGTCGATGTACTGCACTTCCTTGCTGCTGACCGACGCCAGATCGCCTTGCACGCGAGCGAGCACGAGTCCCTTCTTGACGTGGCCGTCCTTCTCCACCGCATCCGGCGGGGCCAGGACCGACTTCATTTCTTCGTCGGCACGCAGGTACTTGTGCTTGCCGTTGACCTTGCCGTCTTCCACCACGCGGTAAGGCGTGATGAGGAAGCCGTACTCGTCAATGTCGGAGTAGATCGCCAGCGATGCGATCAGACCGATGTTCGTGCCTTCAGGCGTTTCGATCGGGCAGATTCGGCCGTAGTGCGAAATGTGTACGTCGCGCACTTCAAACCCTGCACGCTTGCGGTTCAAACCGCCAGGTCCAAGGGCCGACAGGCGGCGTTCGTGCGTCAGCTGCGCGAGCGGGTTTGTCTGATCGACGACCTGCGATAGTTCGCCGCGGCCGGAGAAGAAATCGATCGAGCTGCTGATGGACTTGCTGTTCACCAGTTCGGCGATTCGGCCGAGCTCGTTCGGATCCTTGAGCGACATACGCTCTTGAACCGTTCGCTTGAGTTTCAGGAAGCCCTTGCGGAGTTCCTCGGCGGCCAGTTCGTCGATCGTACGCAGCCGGCGGTTGCCGAGGTGATCGATATCGTCGACATAACCTTCGCCACTACGCAGCTTGAACATGTACTTCAGCGAGTTGACGAGGTCTTCCGACCGGAGCGTCATCGCCGTCTCCGGCACGTTCTGATCGAACTTGCGGTTGATGCGGAACCGGCCGACGCGGCCAAGACGGTAGCGGTTTTCGTCGTAGAATTTTTCGGTGAAGAGCGTGATCGCCTTCTCCAACTGCGGCGGATTGCCCGGACGCAGGCGGGCGTAGATCCGCATCAGCGCGTCTTCATGGCTGGTGCACGTATCGTCGGCCAGCGTGTTGAGGATCAGCGGATCGGCAACCTTCGTTACGCAGTCGATGCTCTTGAGCGAGGAAGCCTGAATCTTGTTCATGGCTTCGGCGACCATCGCACCGGCCTTGACGATTTCTTCGCCGGTCTCGGCATCGATAATGCTGCTGGCGGCGTAGTAGGTCTGCTGCAGGTCTTTCACCTTGACGGCTTCGACGCTGTAAAACTCTTTGATGATGGCTTCGGTCGTGCTGTACTTCTTGTCCAGAGCACGCAGGAACGTGGTGGCCGGGATTTTAGACGACTGGTCAATGCGAACGGCCAGCGCGTCTTTCTTGGTGACCGAGCATTCGATCCACGAGCCGCGCTCGGGGATGACGCGGCAGCCGTGCAGCGGGCGATCGCCTTCCTGCACTTCGACGAGAAAGTCGACACCCGGGCTGCGATGCAACTGGTTGACAATTACGCGTTCCGCACCGTTGATGATGAATTCGCCGCCGCCGATCATGATCGGGATTTCGCCAAGGTAGATGGAATCTTCCATCACTTCGTCTTTGTCCTTGCGGACGAAGCGAACCTGGATGCGGAACGGCATGCCGTACGTCAGGCGGAGGGCGCGGCACTCATCGGTGGTGTAGCGCGGCTCGCTGAGTTCGTAGCTGATGTACTCGAGCTTGAGGTTGCCGTCGTAGCTTTCGATCGGGAAGACTTCGCGCAAGAGGGCTTCGAGGCCCTCGCCTTTGCGGGCCTTGATGTCGGTTTCCTTCTGCAGGAATTTTACATAAGAATCGATCTGAACGTCGATCAGATTGGGGATCGGAAGCGCATCACCACGCTTCGAAAAATCGCGTACTTCACGCATCGGGGTGTCCTTTTCTTTGCTGGACGGTGTAGCGTTTTGCAGGTCATGCACCACGCTGTAATTTCAAACTTCAAGGCGCCTTCGGCTCCAACTTCAGGCCGCCTTCGGCTTTGCAAATCGACTCGCCCGCCTTCATGCGAACGGACCAAATCAGTCGACAAAATAAGCCGCTTGTTCCAAATTGAACCAGCGGCCTTTACTGGCGGGCGTGTAGACGTTTGTCCAAGCCCGCTTCGTCGTGTTCCGTCAACCCTTCAGGAACAGCAGCAAAACAGTTATTCTTACCGGACCCCGGCTTGCGCAAACGACAAAGCCAGACTCGCCTTCGTCCTGACAGACCAAGGTGTTCCGGATGCACGCCGAGATTATTTGCTAGTTTTTGCCAATTCCGACTTGCTGGATGCTATCAGGAAGCAAATCAGTAATCAACTTGATGAAAAAATATTTATTCTTGCCCGCTCCTCGCGCACCACTCACCAGACCGGCCGGAGGTTGCGATGCTAACTCATCCAGCGGCAAGGCGTTCCCGTCGATCGGAGGACCCTACTTTAACGACGCCATGTCGATCACAAAACGGTACTTCACGTCGCTCTTGGTGACCCGTTCAAAGGCCTCATTGATCTGCTGGATATTGATGAGTTCGATATCCGAGACAATGCCTCTTTCCGCGCAGAAATCAAGCATTTCCTGAGTCTCGCGGATCCCGCCGATCGCCGAGCCTGAAAAACTCTTGCGGCCCATGATCAGGCTGAACGCACTCACCGGCAGCGGCTTTTCAGGAACCCCCACCAACGCCAGCGTTCCGTTTCGGCGGAGCGTGCCGAGGAATGCGTTAATATCGTGCGGGGCGGAAACCGTGTCGATCACGAAATCCAGGCTGTTCGCGAGCCCGGCCAGCGCCTTGGGATCCTTGGTGACAACCACCTCGTCAGCACCCAGTTTCTTGGCGTCGGCTTCTTTACCCGGCGAGGTGGTGAACTGCGTGACGTGCGCGCCGAATGCATGTGCAAACTTCAGCGCCATGTGACCCAGCCCGCCGAGC
Source organism: Tepidisphaerales bacterium (assembly GCA_038229715.1). Lineage (GTDB taxonomy): Bacteria > Planctomycetota > Phycisphaerae > Tepidisphaerales > Tepidisphaeraceae > JANMES01. Next base: position 6,133 of record JBBROD010000100.1, read on the forward strand.
CCGATGACGCCCACTCGACTTCCTTTGCCGACCTTCCAGTGCTTCAACGGCGAATACGTCGTGATCCCGGCGCACAGCAGCGGTGCGGTGGCCGCTAAGTCGAGCTTGGGCGAAATCTTCAGGCAGAATGCTTCCTTGCAGACGATGTGATCGGAATATCCGCCGAAGGCCGGTTTGCCTTCCTTGTCGAGCGAGTTGTAGGTGAAGACGCAGCCTTTGAGGCAGAACATCTCCTCGCCGTCCTTACAGTTTTCGCATTGCCCGCAGCTGTCGACCATGCAACCAACGCCGGCCAGGTCGCCTTCCTTGAACTTCTTTACGTTCTTACCGACCTTGGTCACCTTGCCGACGATTTCATGCCCGGGAACCATCGGGAAAATCGAACCGCCCCATTCGTCGCGGGCTTGGTGGATGTCGGAGTGGCACACGCCGCAGTATCGAATCTGAATCGCAATATCATCAGGCCCGGGATCGCGGCGGTCGAAATTGAACGGAGCGAGCTTGGACGTTTTGGTCAGTGCAGCGAATCCGTGCGAATGGGCCATGGTCTTCTCCTGAAATGGCGTAACGGTTGATTGATGATTATGGATGAACTTGCCGCATCATAGGCCGGTGCGATCGGGAAAAACAAGAAGGACGCCGATCGATGTGATCGGCGTCCTTCGTTGAATGCTGCAGACGAATCGAACTTACTTGAGTTCGACGGTCGCGCCCTGATCTTCCAGAGCCTTCTTGAGCTTCTCGGCTTCTTCCTTCGGAAGGGCTTCCTTGACGGTCTTCGGAGCGCCTTCGACGAGATCCTTGGCTTCCTTGAGGCCCAGACCGGTTGCGGTGCGGACTTCCTTGATGACCTGGATCTTCTTGTCGCCGGCGCTCTTCAGGACGACGTCGAAGCTGGTCTTAGCTTCTTCGACGACAGCTGCAGCGGCTACCGGAGCAGCGCCACCACCACCGCCACCGCCGCCCGCGGCCGGCTCGATGCCGTGGGCTTCCTTCAGGTAAGCAGCCAGATCGACGGCCTGCTTGAGGGTGAGACCGACGATCTTGTCGCCGAGTTCTTTGATTTCGGTTGCTACTTCTGCCATGACTTCATCTCTCTGGAGGCAAAGCCTCCCAAAGGATCGTATCGTGATCCAACGTGTCGAACACTTGTGTCCCGCCTGAGAGCACGCTTCACATCGAAGCGATTTAACCCGTTAGGGGCAGTCAGAACGTAAACGAGTTTGATTGTCGAATGTTGATTGTGGATTGTAGAAGATGCTTGAAATTGTCAAGTTGCCTCGACAATCCACACTCTACATTCCACAATCGATCTATGCCTTCGCTGCCTTATCTTCCACAGCCTTGATCAGCGCGGCCACCTTGCCGGCCTGATCCTTGAACAGCCCGCCGAGCTTGGCTCCCGGTCCGAGGATCGCCGCCAGCACCAGGCTGATCGCTTCTTCGCGGGTCGGCAGCTTGCTGACCTGCGTTACACCCTTGTCGCCGATGTAGACTTCGCCGTCGAAGAACATGCCGCGGAGTTCGAGGGTCTCGTCCAGCTTCTTTTCTTCCAGCAAAGCACGAGCGATCGTGCTGATGCTCACCTTGCCGAATACGACCGCCGACGGACCGTCCAGCAACTTGTCGAACCCTTTGATTTTCGTGCGGTCGCCGGCCCGTTTGGCGAGCGAGTTTTTGACCACACGCATCTTCAAGCCTTTTTCATTCAGGCGACGACGGATCAGGTTGTTCTTGATCGCCCCAATCCCGCGCGGGTTGATGACGGCCACGCCATCGATGCCCTGCAAGTCGGCTTCGATGTGCTTCTCGATCAGATTTTTTACTTTTTTGCTCATTGCTACACCGTTTGTTGTGCGTTGTTTGTTGCTCGTTGTTTGTTGTTGGTTGGATTCAGCCCAACCCGCTACTCACAACCCACAACCTACTGGATATTCAGGTAAACCGCCGGGGTCATGGAACCCTTCAGCACGACTTTCTTGAAGTAAGCGCCCTTCGACGTTTGCGGCTTACGCTTACGAATTTCCGCAATCATCGCGTTGATGTTGTCGGCGAGTTTCTGGGTGTCGAACGAAACCTTGCCGACAACGCTATGAACGTTGCCGCCGGTGTCGTTGCGGTATTCGATCTTGCCGGCAGCGTATTCCTTGACCGCGCTGGCGATGTCGGCCGTCACAGTGCCAGCCTTAGGCGATGGCATCAGGCCCTTCGGACCAAGCACCTTACCGAGCCGACCCACGAAACGCATCATGTCCGGCGTGCTGATCGCCACGTCGAAATCGGAGAAGTTTTCCTTCTCGATCGCCTGAACCAAATCCTGCCCACCGGCACGGACGGCGCCAGCGGCCTTGGCGGCTTCTACCAAGTGCTCGGGGCAGAACGCCACGACGCGCTTGGTCTTACCCACGCCGTGCGGAAGCGACAGCGAACCGCGGATCATTTGATCCGCCTGCTTGGCGTCGATACCGAGGGAGAAGATCAGTTCGACCGACTGGTCGAACTTGGTCGGCGCGAACTCTTTGAGCTTCGCGATGGCAGCATCTACCGGGAGTAGATTCTGAACCGCTATTTCAGCGGCTTTCTTGTAACGCTTGGAACGTTTAACGACTAAGAGTGCCATAAGGCTGTTGCTCCTGTACGCCGATCAAAAGCTCGGCGGAAGCTCCCACTGTTTCGGCCCGTGGTTCGGCCATTCAATAAACTACTTGTTCTTACGATTGTGCGCCTGTCGGCCACCGTACTCCAACCGAGTTACATGTAGGAGACTAATAATTTCATCATAATCACTTGTCGGATCCTGACACACATACATCGTACAACCGGCTGGGTGAATCCAAGCGAACTCCGGGCTTTTTACCGTCGACACTTTTCCGTCGGATGTATAAATGTTAAACGCCCGAAACGGTCGCTTATCAAGATACGACTTAATCTTCTCGACGATCATCGCTATCCTTCGACCGTAATGCCCATAGACCGCGCCTGGCCGGCGACGATTCGCGCGCCCTTGTCATAGTCAAAGCAGTTCAGATCCTTGCCTTTTTCCTCGGCGATCTTCTTGCACTGGGCCATCGTGACCTTGCCGACTTTGTTCTTGTTCGGCTCGCCGCTGCCCTTGGGAGCCTTGGCGGCTTCTTTCAGCAGTTCGGCCGACGGCGGGCTCTTCAGCTCGATGTCGAACGTGCGATCCTTATAGACCGTCACGACGCAACCGATAATCTTGCCCTTGAGAGGCATCGACATCGCGTTGAACTTTTGAATGAATTGGCCGGGGTTCACGCCGTTCTGACCGAGGGCAGGACCGATCGGCGGTGCCGGGGTCGCAACGCCTGCGGGCGCCTGGAGCTTGAACACGGTCGTGATTTCTTTTTTCGCCATGACTGCCTTCTTCTATCGAGTTCTTACGAGTTCTATCGAGTTCGATCAAGTCCGATCGAGTTCTATCGAGTTCAATCGAGTTCTGTGCAATTCCATCCAGCCGACGTCAGTCGACAATTTTCACATCAACGTGCCGCCGACCCGCACTTACCGGCGGCGACACGATTTCTGCCTCACCCGCGATATTCTCGCGAACTCCCGTGCCCGCCAGCATTTGCATCAGCCGATGGGTCGGCACGGTAAGGAGTAAAAGGGCGAGGATACTAACCAGTAATGCGGCTATTGACAAGAGCGCGAGCAAAACGCCCGGAATCGCCGCGATTGCGATCGGCCATTTCGCCCAACCCGGCAACCCGCCGAATCGGCCTTTGACGTCCTGAAATCGCCCGTAATATTGAATAAACCGCAACATATCGCACGAGCGGGCCGAGGGTTACATCTTCTCGATCTGCCAGTATTCCAGTTCCAGCGGGGTCGGCCGGCCGAAAATCGTGGTGATGATCCGAACCATGCCCTTGTCGGGAATGATCTCGTCGACATCGCCTTCGAAGTTGATGAACGCGCCGTCGGTGACTTTGATCTTGTCGCCCTTTTTGTACCCTGTATTGAGGCTCGGCGAATCGTCCGGCCGCTCGGCTTCTTCGAGCATCTTGGCCTGATCGCTGGGGCTCATCGCGCTGGGCTTGCCGTTAGAGCCAATGAAATCGCCTACGCCGTCGGTTTCTTTGATCGTGAACCAGACCTTTTCGGGAATCGTGCCGTTCTTATCCAGTTCCAGTTCGATGAAGACATAGCCGGGATACTTCTTGCGATCGGATTCCTTGCGAACGCCCTGCTTCATCGAGCGCACGCGCTCGATCGGCACGAGGATTCGGCCGACCTGCGGTTCAAGACCTTCGATCTTGACCTTGCGGGCCAAAGACTCGCGAACGCGGTCTTCTTTATTGCTTGCGACTCGGAGAACGAAGAATTGCATGTTTGAACTAGTTAGTCGTTGGTAGTTGGTAGTTGGTAGAAAATGCCTTCTCTGCCGACTACCAACTACCAACTACCAACTCCCTAAATCAACCAAACGGCCCAGTCTTCAGAACGGTAATCAACTGGAAGAAATACCCAAATATCACGTCGATCAGCAACAAAAACGCTGCGATGAAAAACATGAAGAGGATCACAACCTTAGTCGCGCCGATCAGATCGGCCCGGCTGGTCCAGTTGACCTTCTTCATCTCGCTGTCAGTTGCGATAAGGAAGTCGACGTGCGTCGGCTTGTTCATCAACTTCCAGGCCGTAATCGACAGGGCGATCGCCAATGCGATCGCGACACTGATCGAAATATTCGGAGCAACGCGAAACTGGTCTTTGAGGATGATGTGCGTGTTGATCGAAATCAGCGCAATCAGCAGAACCGCCACTCCAGCCGTACCCATGCGGGTCCAGTAGCCTTGTCCCTTTTTAACGATGGTGAACATCCCGCCTTCGGAAGCGCGGACGTACTTCTCAGGCTGCTTGCCTTCCGGCAGGCCGCTGGAACCAGATGCGGTTACGTCAGTCGCCATCGTCTTTTTGCCGTTCTTCGTTACAGACGCCATATCGTTTCTTCCAGCCAAGCACGCCGGGTAGGAATCGAACCTACAACCTGCCGCTTTGGAGACGGCTGCTCTGCCAATTGAGCTACCGGCGTAAATGGCAGTAACCAGTGCTGAGTGTTGAGTGCTGAGTTTCTCACTCAGCACTCAACACTCAGCACTCAGCACTGCTTATTTGCGTTTGACCTTGTGCAGCGTGTGCTTCCGCAACCGCTTGCTGTACTTCTTGAGTTCCACTTTCTGGACGCCGCCGGCAACTTTAATTTCCGTGCGGTAGTTCAGATCGCCGGTCTCGGTGCATTGCAGCCAGACCATTTCACGATTTTCTTTTGCCATGACAACACCTCAAAGGCGATTGTGGATTGTAGAAGGTAGATTGTTGAAGCACCTTTAAGGAGCAGCAACTTTCCACAATCTACAATCCACAATCTACATTCAACACACTACGCCAAGATTTTGGTCACAACGCCCGAACCGACCGTCTTGCCGCCTTCGCGGATAGCGAAGCGGAGTTTTTCTTCCATGGCGATCGGAGCCTGCAGCTCCACTTCGATCGCAACGTTGTCGCCGGGCATGACCATTTCAGCCCCGCCGAGCAACTTGGCCGAACCCGTAACGTCGGTGGTTCGGAAGTAGAACTGCGGACGGTACCCG
>JBBROD010000101.1:0-11651 GCA_038229715.1 Tepidisphaerales bacterium
AGCAACCGCATCTACAAAAGTTACGATGACCTGTTCGACCACTGCCAAACCAGCTGGAACAGACTCGACGAAGCCACCCTCGCCTCAATCACCCACACGCAATGGATCACGCACGAGATTCAGGGATAAACCGTATAAGCCGAAAAGTCCATTCAATCCAACACGAATAAATAAAGAACACGGAGCGATGCCATTGCATTGCTCCGTGTTCTTTTTTGCTTCGTGAATTGTTCGCTTGAATGCCTGACCGATCAGTGCGGCGCCATCGGCGTTTGCAGCGTTCCGCAGGGGCCGCCTTCGTTGTTGGGTTTAATGCGATCCACCGGCTTGCCGCTGAAATCGTAAACCTTGTACGATTTGCTCATCTCGGCCGTGCTCTGGGGGACGTAGTGGCAGATCAGCGCCCGACGGAAGCGATCCTTGCTGACGTTCGGGCCGGAGCCGTGGATGGTCTGGCCGTTGAAGAACAGCACGTCGCCGGGCTTGAGGATGGGCAGCACCGCCGTCTTGCCTTCGGGGATTTCGACGTGCTCGGTGGTGAAGTAGAGCTTGGGGTCGGCTTTATCCGGGCACTGGATGGCGTACGAGCCGGTGTCGGGGACGCACATCATCCCGCCGTTGTCGGCGTCGCAGTCGTCGAGCGCCACCCAGGCGGCCATGCAAGTGCCGGGCTTTACGCGGAGGTAGAAATTGTCTTGGTGGAAATCCTGTCCGCGGGCACCCGGCGGCTTGAAGTAGAACATGCTCTGCACCGCGAACGGGGGCTCTTCCATCAACTGTGTGAGAACCGCCTGCACTCGCGCGTCGGTCATGAACCGCATCGCGACCGGGCCGACGGGCTTGTCCGGGTGTTTGTGCGGGTGCATCATGCGCGGGTAGAACGAGAGCGGGTCGCTCGGATCGTACCCGCCGACCGTGCCGTCCACTTTCGTGCGGCGCATTTCCGAAAGCCCTTCGACCGGGCCGTTCTTGCCCATTTCCATGAACGCTTCGCGGATCGCGAGGGCTTCTTCGTGCGAAAAAAGTCCGCGGGCGATGATGAATCCGTCGCGGCGAAAATCCGCCATCTGCTGTTCATTCATCGGGCCTGCAAGGGTTTCGGTCATGGGTGCTGTCTCCGCAATCAAGGGTTCTGATGGTTCTCGCTACTGAGACTAAATCTTATCCCGCCGGCGGTTTTCGGCGATACAACCTTCGGTCAAATGTATATAATATTCTGCTATGACCGTCCGGGAACCATCGGATCATATCGACGCTACCAGTCTTACTACTGGTTTATTCCATCAAACATCCGGCTACAGTGCATGGCGTCCTCATGGCACGCGCGATTGGCTGCTGATCTACACCGTCGGCGGTAAAGGGCGGTTCGGGTACGGCTCGGGGGAGATTCTGGCCGAGCCGGGTGACTGGGTGCTCCTGCGGCCGGGCACGCTGCATGACTACGGCGTGGAGGCGTCGCTCAAAAACTGGAATTTGCTCTGGGCCCACGTCCTGCCCCGCGAGCACTGGCTGCCGCTGCTCGGCTGGCCGGTGGTAAATCCGGGGCTGATGCGGGTGACCCTCGCCGACAAAACCATTGCCGGCCGGGCGTTCAACCGCTTTTTGGAGGCTCATCAACTGGCGACCGGCCCGCTGCGGGGGCGCGAACTGCTGGCGATGAACGCGTTGGAGGAGGTGCTGCTCTGGTGCGATCAATCCAACGCTCAATCCGGGCCGCGGGTCGACCCGCGCATCGCCGAGGCGATGGACTATCTCATTCAGCACTTGCATGAGAAGCCGACGATTCCGGAGACGGCGGACAAGGTCGGCCTGTCGGTCTCGCGTCTGGCGCATTTGTTCAAGTCCGAGACGGGCATCACGCCGCAGCGGTTTCTCGAAGCCCGGCGGATCGATCGGGCGGCGCAGTTGCTGCAGCGGACTAATTTCAGCATCAAGCAGATCGCGCAGGCCGTAGGGTTCGACAGCCCGTTTTATTTTTCGCTGAGGTTTAAGGCAATGATGAAACGCAGCCCCAAATCGTACCGGCAAGCACAGCGGACGGATTAGTTGTCCCAATAACCCACGGTCCGGCGGATGGCCTTGCGGGTGGCGATCAGGAGGTAGATCGCCACGGCGTGATACAGCATCATTACCCCGCAACCGCCGAGCTTTAGAGCAAGCATCGCGCTGCTCGAATCGGCCAGATATCGGCTTACCAGGCGGACTGAACCGTCTGAAAACAGCGCGAAAAGCACCATGCTGATCCAAAAGAATGAGTTCAGCTTTCTTCCGACTTCACGCCGCGGTGTACGGTCGATGATCGACCGCCTCAAATGTAGCCAAAGCAACGATTGCGAGAGCAGCAGCGCCAAACTCGACAAGCCGATCGCACTCATCAGTCCGGGCATCTTGGCGTACTGCAGCACGAGTCTTTCCGGTGTTAACTCGATGGCGAGAAAAACCACGCAGGCGGCCAGAAGCAGGTTGGCGACGGTCCGACGTCGGGCGATCATCGAACCGCTGGTTTCCGGTCGCGTAATAAGAAAGATTCCCACAGTAAACGCCAGCCAGCCCGTGTGATTGCCGTTCACCCGGATCAACGTCATCTCCACGGTGACGAGTTTGGAATCGATGATCGAGATCAGCGATAGAACGCGCATCACGAGCAGCAGTACGATCGAGCCGGTGATTACATCAATTCCCAGTACCACCTGCCTCAGCCAGGTGGATTCGACGTCGCGCAGGTGATCGCCGAGCAGTGAATAGCCGGCCGGCTTGCCGCATTGGGAGCAGACATCCTGCGCGGTCAAACCGGTTAAATCGGCACCGCAATAGATGCAGTTCTTGCCGGCGATGACGGCCGCCGATGAAGATGTGCTTTTCGATGTCGCCACGTCAGCAGTGACTGGCGATCGGCTTACTCTCGAACCCAAATCCGGCCGATCGCTGGTCGTTCCCCGATGGTACGCCTTCTCAGACGTCCAAAATTTCTTTCCGCTTGTGCTCGATCATTTCATCGAGCTTGCCCTCGTACTGCTTGAGCAGTTCCTGAACCTGCTCTTTGCCTTTCTTGGCATCGTCCTCGCTGAGATCACCTGCTTTTTCCGATGTTTCAACCGCTTTATTCGCATCGCGACGGGCGTTGCGAATCTGCACTTTGGCGGCTTCCAGGTGTGATTTGGTCTGGCCGACGAGCTGCTGACGCCGCTCCTGGCTGAGCGGCGGAAGGCGCAGCCGAATCTGCTTGCCGTCGCTCATGGCCGTCAATCCCAGCTTGCTTTCGCTGATGGCCTTTTCGATCGCTTTCAAATCCGACGCCTGAAAGGGTTTGATCAAAATCTGCGTCGCCTCAGGCACCGCGATCATCGCGATGGACTTCAGGTCGGTCAGTTGCTCGTAGTACATCACCTTCAGATTCTCCACCAGCGCCGGCGAAGCCCGCCCGGTGCGAATGCCTCGCAACTCGTGCTTGAGGTGCTCGGCCGATTTCTCAAGGTGTTCCTCGTACTCGAGGAGAATGTCGTCTAATGCCATGGTTCTCGTCAGCTCGCGCGACTGCTGGGCCGCGGAAACCGCCTCCTATTTCGGATTAATCTTCGTCCCGACCTTTTCGCCGCGCATCACGCGCAAAATGTTTCCCTGCGTCTTCAGATTGAACACCACCAGCGGAATCTTCCGCTCCATGCAGAGCGTGATGGCGGTCAGGTCCATGACGCGCAGCTTGTCGGCGTGAACCTGCTCGTAAGTGATTTCGTTGTACAGCTTGGCGGTGGGATTTTTCTTCGGGTCGGAATCGTAAATGCCGTCGACTTTGGTGGCCTTCAACACCACGTCCGCTTGGATTTCGGTCGCCCGCAGCGCGGCGCACGTGTCGGTGGTGAAGAACGGGTTCCCCGTACCAGCCGCCAAGATGATGCAGCGGTTCTTTTCCAAATGTCGCACGGCCCGGCGGCGGATGAACGGTTCGCAGACGCTGTACACGCTGATCGCGCTGAGCACCCGCGTGGGCTGGCCGTAGGATTCCATCGTTTCCTGCAGCGCCAAAGCGTTGATGACCGTCGCCAGCATGCCCATGTAGTCGGCGGTGGCGCGTTCGATTCGCCCGTCCTCGGCGAAGGTCGCGCCGCGGATGAAATTCCCCCCGCCGACGACGATCGCCAGTTGCACGCCCATCTTGCAGACCGCCACGCACTGCTGCGCGATGTTCTGCAGTTCCTCAGCCTCGATCCCGAAGCTGCCTTCGCCGGACAACCCCTCGCCGCTGATTTTCAGTAAGACTCGCTTGTAAATAGCTTTACCGGCGGGTGCAATCGCGTCGCTGACAGTGGTTTGCGGCATAGGTGTCGGATTATAGCAGCGGCGACGAGAATCGAAAGAATGACGGGCGTCTTTCACGCATTAAGCGTCTACGACCGATAATGTAAGGCAACCATGAGCATTGTGTTGGTCGGCTATCGAGGCAGCGGCAAAACCACGATCGGGCGGGCAGTCGCTGGCATCCTGAACTGGCCGTTCGTCGACGCCGACGAGGAAATCGTGAAGCGCGCGGGCAAGACTATTAAGGAGATCTTCGCACAAGACGGCGAAGACGCCTTCCGCGAGCTTGAAACGGACGTAGTGAAGCTGCTCATGACGAAAAAAAGCTGCGTGATTTCTCTCGGCGGCGGGGCGGTGATGCGTGAAGAAAACCGCAACGCCGTGCTGGCCGCCAAGGCGACGGTGGTGTACCTGCTCGCCGACGCCGAGACGCTCTACGAGCGGATTCGGGCCGACGTCAAAACCGCCGAGAACCGCCCGGCGCTGACGGGATTGCAGGGCGTCGATGAAGTCCGCCACTTGCTTAAGACCCGCACGCCGGGCTATCTGGCGGTGATGACTAACGTGCTGGACGTAAATAAGCTCTCCGTCGAGACAGCGGCCGAGAGAATATCGAAGATGATTTGAAACTCTCGGCTTTTTCGGTAGGACAGACATTCCTGTCTGTCATGTGGCGGCGTACTCGTCGACTCATACCGATCAGCCGATCACGGTTCGTACGGACGAATGAGTACATCCGCCCGTGACAGACAGAAATGTCTGTCCTACCGAAGATCAGAAACATGCTCGACGCGATCTACATCCTCTTCGTCTTCGCGTTCGGGGCATGCATCGGCAGTTTTTTGAACGTGGTGGTCTGGCGTATGCCGCGCGGGGAGTCGCTGAGCGATCCGCCGTCGCACTGTCCCAAGTGCAATCACAAGCTGGCGTGGTACGACAACATTCCCGTCATCGGCTGGATCAAGCTCGGCGGGCGCTGCCGGTACTGCCGTGAGTCGATCTCGATCCGTTACCCGATCGTCGAAGCCTTCACCGGCGGGCTATTCGTCTTTTACTATGTAATGTTCTTCCTCACGCAGACCGGCCCGTGCGTGCCCCGGGGCGCGGAAGGCGGGCAGCGGATGCTGTCGATCCTGCAGGATTGGCCGATCTACGGGCTTTACATGGTGACGATCGCCGGGCTGCTGGCGGCCAGCCTGATCGACGCGGAACTGTTCATTATCCCTTTGGAAATCTGCTATTTTATCGCTATTGCCGGCGCGGCTGTCCACACGATCATCGACACGCCTTCCACGCCCGGCGGTTTGATTCCATCAACGCTCGGCGGGGCGATGGCGATTGGTGGCGGGCTTGGGCTGCTCGCCAGCTTCCTGCTGCTGAAAACCGGCAAGCTGCCGATGAGCTTCCCCAACGGCGAAGTGCTCGAAATCGACCGCGCGATCATCCAGCAGGAAATCGACGAGGCGATCGCCAAAGGCGAAACCCCGCCGGAAATGCCGCCGCTGCTCAATCGGTCGCAGGTGCGCGGCGAAATCGGCAAGGAAATGCTCTTCCTGATCATTCCGCTGCTCGGCTCGTTCGCGGCGGCGATGGCGGTGCTCAAAATCGCGCCGCTGCAGCACGTTTGGCAACACGCAATGTCATACTCGCCCGTCGGCGGGTTCTGCGGGGCGCTGCTCGGGGCGATAGTCGGCGGGTTCGTCGTCTGGATCGTCCGCATCCTCGGCAGCCTGGGGTTCGGCCGCGTCGCGATGGGGCTGGGCGACGTTCACCTGATGTTCGGCGTCGGTGCGGTGCTGGGGGCCGGCGGATCGACGATCGCGTTCTTCCTGGCGCCGTTCTTCGGCATTGTTTACGCGTTATATCGCTGGCTGAGCGGCCAGGGTCGCGAAGTGCCCTACGGGCCGTTTTTAGGTATGGCTAGTGCCCTGGTCATGCTATTTTATTGTCCGATCTGCGATTACCTTCGGCCGGGGCTTGAAGGCTTAATCATCATCCTCACCGGCCAGGCGTGGCAATAAAGCCCCGCGAACTGGCGATAAAGGCAACCCATGTCCGACCTTTGGATCAAAATCAAATTCTGGATCAAGACGACGTTGATCTCGGTTCTCGTCATTTACGTCGGGCTCTTCGTCTTCAAGAACACCGGCGAAAAAGTCAACTTCTGGTACTTCCCGCTGCAGGATTCGATCCAGACCTCGGTGCTGTACCTGAGCGCCAGTGCCTTCATCGCCGGCGTGCTGGCCGCCGTTCTGGTGAAGACTACGCTGACCACGATCAAGCAGTTCCGCCTGATGAGGGCCGCCAAAACTCAGAAGGACCTGGCCGAGATGCAGACCAAGGCCGCCCGGTTGCAGACCAAGGGGACGACCACAACCACCGCCGTCATGACCGAGCCGAGCGTGACCCGCAGCGATCAGATTTGACCTGTCGCGGCCGTTGGATTGGAATACGCACTCAGGATCAGTACACAAGAAAGGATTCTTATGATCAATCTGCGAATCGGGGCGTTGTTGCTCATCGGCGTATCGATCTTTTCAACCGGCTGCCAGAACAAGCTGGCCGACGAAAATCAGGAACTTTACCGCCAGAACCGCGAGCTGCAGTCGCGCGTCGACTCCGCCGACGCCAAGCTGCGCGCCGCGGCTGATCCCGCACAGCTGGCGGTGATGCAGAGCACGATCGCCGATCGGGAAAAAGCCATCGCTGACCGCGACGCGAAGATCACCGACTTGGAATCGCAACTGCGTCAACCGGCCCCCAACGCACCGGCTGATCCGGGCTTGGCCGGCATCGACGCCACTTACGACAGCAAGGCCGGCACGCTCACCGTCAACCTGCCCGGCGATGTGCTGTTCTCGTCCGGTCAGTCCGAAGTCAAATCGTCGGCCGACGCGACGCTGAACAAGATCATCGCGGCGCTGAAAAAGGACTACGCGGGCAAGAAGATCTACGTCGACGGCTACACCGACAGCGATCCGATCAGCAAGACCAAAGACAAGTACGAAGACAACCTCGATCTCTCCGCCGCCCGGGCGCGGGCGGTGGCGAAGTACCTGACATCGAACGGCCTGAGCGCCAGCGCCGTCTCGCCGCGCGCGATGGGCTCGACCTCGCCGAAAGCCACCAAGGCCAAGAGCCGGCGGGTGGAGATCGTTGTCCTGGTCAAATGAGGACTTAGGACTAAGGACTGAGGACTTAGTGAGATGCTAAGATGCCAACACTAAGTCCTAAGTCCTGAGCACTAAGTCCTATGTTAAGCATCATCGACTACGGCATGGCGAACCTCCGCTCGGTCCAGAAAGGATTCGAGTCGGTCGGCACGCGCGCGGCCATCATTTCCAAACCCGAAGACATCGCCAAGGCTGACAAAATCGTTCTGCCGGGCGTCGGGGCGTTTCAGGACGCGGTCGCCACGCTCCGCAGCAGCGGGCTGGCCGAGCCGATTATCGAGCACATCAAGGCGGGCAAGCCGTTTCTGGGGATTTGCCTCGGGCTGCAGATGCTCTTCGACGTCGGCTACGAAGACGGCGAGCACAAGGGCCTCGGCGTGCTCGGCGGGGCGTGCGTGCGGTTCGATGTCGACGACGCATTCGGCCTGAAAGTGCCGCACATGGGCTGGAACCAGCTCAACCTGCAAAAGCCGTCCCCGATCCTCCGCGATTTGCCGGCCGGGTGCGGCGTGTATTTCGTCCACAGCTACCACGTCGTGCCGAAAGACCCCGGCGTGATCGCCACCACCACCGACTACGGCCGGCCGTTCGTCAGCAGTATCTGGAAAGACAACATCGTGGCCACGCAGTTCCACCCGGAGAAGAGCCAAAAGGTGGGATTGCAAATCCTGTCCAACTTCGCGGCGATGTAGGATTGATTAAACCGCGTCTTCATCACTTCGCGGTTAGGGCGATGCGTCTTTTGATGTATCGACGGCAATGCAGTAAATCGTCATCCTGAGGTACTCCGAAGAATCTCGAATTGCGAGCGGCATTCGAGCTTCGAGATCCTTCGGAGTACCTCAGGATGACGACGTCTCGCAAACCCCCCGCAACATCAAAGGGCGAGCCGCTCCAGGCGATCGATCAGAACCGCCAGTTGAAGTCGATGTACGGAACGATCGCTGCCGCCTCGTAATCCACTTCATCAATACCGCTGTAGTTGCGGGCGTAGCTGACGGTTAATCCCACCGAGGCGTTATCGTTGATCTGGTAGACCAGCGAGACGAACGGGTTCACGTTCCAATCCCGCCGGCGGTCGCGGGTGATGGATTCGAAGTAGTTATCATAGATTGCGTACGAGAGCGTCACGCCCGTCGTGCTGATCAGCTTCGGGGCGCACTCGTGCTGACACGCCAGCGTTACGGCCAGCCGGGTGTTGGTGTAATCGTGCGGCGTCGTCCACCGGCGGCTCAATCGCGTGTAGGCGACGAGCAGCGACTTCTCATCCCACTGCCAGGTGTACCGCCCGTAAGCCGCCAATTCGTGCGAGAGCAAACTCTGATCATCAAACCCGCGGCCGAAATAGACCGACGGGATGTAATCCACGCCGATGCGGAAGTTTTCGCTCGTCTGCTTCGAGATCGAGATGATTCCTGCAAGTGAGTCGGTGTCGAGTTCGGAATACTTGTGGAACCGAGACGCCGCGACTTGGCCGCCGATCTGGAGGTCGAATGACTCGTTGATTGTTGTCTGGAACCCGCCGTCGAGCGCGCCGACGACCCAAACGTCGGAATGCTTAGGCGCGGTGAGGAACGCGTTGTCGCTGGCGTTGAATTCCCCGTGGGCGGTGAGATACCACGGGTGGTGCGGCTCCATCAGCACGATGTCATGATCGGAAGGTTGCGTCGCCAGCGAGAAATCGTCCGCGCGGTAAAACGACACGCCGCGCTCGGCGCTGATGGCGGCCCGGGCGTCGTTGGTTTGGGCGTAGGCAGAGGTGGACGAGGCGATGATTGCTGCGACGCCGGCGATGAAGGTTTTGGTCTTGAGATTCATGGTGGTTGTGTTTTATGGGCATGGGCGGGTAGCCCGTGCAACAGTGGCGTTATCGTCCTGTGACGCGAAGGATACCCGTCTGGCCGGTCAGCAGGCTTACGTCCTGATCGGCGGCCCCGGTGACGACCGGGCTGCCGATCCGGAGCCCGCCGCTGTTCACGCCGAGCGTGCCTTGGTTCTGGGCGAAAATCCGTAGTTCGTTGTCGCCCTTGGCCACCCGAACCGTGAACGCCTGCCCGGTGCCGGTGAGCGTGATCGTCTGGTTGATCTGCGAACCCTTACCGTTGACGAACGTGACGGACTGGATGTCTCCATCAACAATGTGCCGGTCGAGCAGCGTGAACGTGAACGGCGTTTTGCGGTTGACCGTGATGTCGGCGAATCCAAACGTGCTATTCGGCACGCTGAACGCCAACGGCGGCGTGGTTGGCGATGCGCCGCCGGTCGGCTGGTTGTCGCGGTTCTGGCGGTTGACGTAATCGTTGTAGTCGGCCACGGTCAGGCCCCGGTTGGCACCGTAGGCGCTGGTGGCGTCGGCGGGATTGTTCGCCGCGAATCCTTCGTTGCCGATCATGACCGCCCGCTTCCAGGTGCGGTCGATGTCGTTCTCACGGGCGAACCGCAAAAACGCCAACTCGTCCAACTGCATTCGATCGAGATCGCTCCGATTGCTCTTATCGCCCTGGTAAGTCGCCATCGAGGCGGCCAGTTCCTTCGCAGCCGGCGTGCTTTTGTCCGGCGACGCATCGTACGCGTCCTTCGCGGCGAAATAGTTTTCCATCGCGGCAAAGTCCGGGCGGTCGTGATACGCGGCGGCGGCTGATGCCCAGTTGTCGGTGTTGATTGAGCGGACGGTTGGGTCTTCAGCGCCTCCGGCGAAATCGCCGTTCACTTCGCTCTGCAGCAACGCGGTTTGCACGTAAAGCGGATAGGCGTCGAAGCGCGGAAACAGCGTTTTCGTTCGCTGGAGATGCTCGCTGTACATCTGATCGGCAGCCGGGCCTGCGATGTTTTTCTTGCCGATGACCGCGTCGCGACGCTTCAACTCCGCGTTCGCATCGGTCGTTGAATTACGGTAACCGTGATCGGCCAGCCAAGTGTTGACGGAATTCGGCTCGAACCCGATCGATACCGGATCCGCCGCACGGACGGCCGGCGCGATAGAAACGAGAACGAGGGTGGCAATGGCGAGCTTCTTCATGGCTGGTTCTCCGCGACGATGGATTTGACGAACACGGCCTGATCGAACGGCGCGAGTGTCATGACAAAATTCTGTTTCCCGGCCGAAAACCAGTACTTCATCGGGTCGCTGGTCGCGCGGACGGAATCGAGTGTGATCTGCTTCGTCCAAGGCTGCGCCACGAGGGCGGCGGCGAATCCTTCACGCATGGTGGTCAATTCGTTTCGCTTGGCGGGTTCGAGGAATAGTTCTGGAGACAGCAGCTGCGCCACCTCGGCGGTTTTGCCGGCTTGCAGGTCGGTCAGCATCGCGCGGGCTGTTGCGCCGGGCAGGTCGGTGGCGATAGGCGTCTCGCGACGCACGCGGACGATTTCCGGCTGCATCAGGTAGCTCTTGCGCGCGTCGTCGATCGACGCGCGGACCGGCTGGCCGATGTTCACTTTCATCGGCTTGACCAAGCCCCACCAGCGGCGGTGGTTCTGGCCGGCGGTGAAGTCGTTCAATTGCGCGGCCAGGTCATCGCGCCCCAGATTGTGCATCGATCGCTGAAAATCCCGACCGGAAAACTCCAGCACGCGCGGCTGAGAGGTTGGGGTCCAAAAAATCACCTGGCCCGGCGTGGCGGTTAGATCGCCTTGCCGGAACGCACCTTCGCTCACCATCACAAACTGGTACTCGCTGCTGCACCCGATCACCGCGGTGCTGGTGGTATCGGCGGAGAACGGATGGCCCCACACCGTCAACTTCTGATCGCGGTCGAGGCGTACCACATGCCAATCGCCGGCCAATGATTTCTCCAAGTCGGCAGAAGCCAGTACCTTGTGATCGGCAAGGGTTTCGATCATCGGCTGGGTTGTCGGCGGTTCCGCGATCGCGATCGCGGCCGGGCATAGCAAACAGGCCGTGATCCAACGATGCAGCCGGTGGATACGGCGCGGGGAACGACAAGATCGCATGCGTACTCCTTCGTGGCCGACCATGCAGTGAAATCGAACGGCGGACCGATGTTCGATAGACTTTCTATTGATCGGCACTACCATAATGTAATACGGCTTCGCCCTGAATCTTGTGCGCGTTCGGCGCTTGTTCGGTAGCGCGATTCGTTCGCTCATGCGATGCTCCCTGCACTCGTGCAAGGAGGCAGGTCTTGGTCATCGCGTTTCATGAACCCGAGGATGAGGTTC
>JBBROD010000102.1:0-11279 GCA_038229715.1 Tepidisphaerales bacterium
CAGGCACCTCGCCGCCGCAAAATGCAGTGGAGTCTCCCCGTTGCGGTCGCGGGCGTTAACATCCGCGCCCCGAGCCAATGCGTCTTTTGCCTCTGCGGCTGTACAGGCCGCGAAGAGGGGGCCGGTAGTGCGGCCGATCCGGCCAGTTGCCACGATACCGACGGCAACTGCCAAAAGAATTGCCGTCAGGAGCAGGAACCAAGACCGCCGGGATAACCTGAAGTTTGGCATCGGGATCGCCTGCGTCGGAATAACCACTTATTACATGGACCCGTTATTCAGATAACGTTTCACCATTTGGCACGTCTAATCTCGCGGGTAGTTGCCCGCGAGATTAACTTTCAATAATGGAATCCGCAATTCTGAATGGGTTGTTGAATCCTAAACAGTCCCCGTATCCCCCGAATGACGATGGCGGCAGGTGCGGGTTGGAAATCAGAGGTGGAGCAGGGCGCAGGGAAATATTCCGGCTGGATTGCAAAATAACGACGATTGTTTCGCTGCCGGCGCGCCGCAGGCGCAGCAGCGCCGGTAATGGTGGGAGACGTTGGTGGATTCTCCGCCGTGGACTATGCGGGCGGCTCTTTGACAATCGAATTGTGGCGTCGATCGACAGCGCGTCGGCTCGCAACCGTGCAGCAACCACTAGCAACCGTTAGCAACCGTTTGGAACCGTTTACAACCGTTTGCGACCGTTTACAACCGCGAATCGAACGCGATAAACACATGGCGGGCCGAGAGATAGGGAAAAGAACGCGGGCGAAAGGGGTGAATCGAGCGGTTTTTTACGCTGGAGTCACGAGTTAGCGGTTGCTTGGGGGAAGTTTCGACCTGCGGGGTGATGCTTGCGGACGGGTTGTTATACGACAGCTCGATAAGGGATGGTCGGGGACGTACATTTTTTGACTTTCGTGCGTCACCGGCACGGGCCGGAGGACCGTGGTACGGGTGAGTTGTTTATTCGGACAAATCTTCGGAATTTCAACGACTGGTTCGCCATGCGTTGCAATTGCTTCCTGCGGTTTTGTGGAGGCATCAACGCCCCACTGCCGACGCACGCCCATCGAAAGCGGATTTCGCCTATAATGGTGGGATGCCTCTCCCGTTTCGATCCAGCCGTCGCAGGTACGTTGAATACCGCAATCATTTGACGAAAAAACGCCTCGAGCAGAAAAAGTCCGGCGTGGCCGATTCGCATTCGTTCGATCCGGCGGCCGAGCCTCGGCGGAACGGGCCGCGATCGCGGTCGTTTTTTGTGCTGATTAAGGAATTCTGGCTCCTGATGTCCGGGTTCCGTAAGACGCTATTCCTGGTGCTGCTGGCGCTGGGGCTGTCGACGATGCTCGGTTTAATCCCGCTGTACGGGACGAAGATTATTTTCGACAGCGTGTTGCGGGAAAAACCGCTCCCGCCGCAAATGCCAGAGTGGATTCCGCTGCCGCGCGAGCCGCGGGCGCTGCTGACGTTTGTGGCGGTGGTGATGGTGATCCTGGCGGGGATGTCCGAAGTCGTCGGGCTGTGGAGCCGATGGCAGACGACGCGGATGACCAAGCGCGTGCAAGTATCGGTGCGCAAGAGCGTGTTCGATCACGCCGTCCGCCTGCCGCTGCACCGCGTGTACGAGCTCAAGAGCGGAGGCGTCGCGTCGATCCTGCGCGAAGACGCCGGCGGCGTGGCGGAGTTGATCTTCTCCATGTTCTACAACCCGTCGCGGGCGATCGTGCAGTTGGTCATCATCATCATCATCCTCGCGTGGACGGATTGGCGATTGCTCCTCGGCTCGTTGCTTTTGCTGCCGACGGTATGGATGACACACCGCACTTGGATCGGGCGGATTCGTCCGATCTTCCGCGACATCCGAGCGAGCCGGCAGAAGATCGACTCACACGCGACCGAAGCGTTCGGCGGGATGCGCGTCGTCCGCTCCTTCAGCCGGCAGCAGGCCGAGGCGGGGACGTTTACGCGGAACGGGCACTTGATGGCGCGGCAGGAAATCTTCGCCTGGTGGTGGATGCGCGGCGTGGAATTTTTGTGGGGCGTGATGATCCCCGTCGCCTCGGCGATCCTCCTCTGGTGGGGCGGCAACCGCGTGATGACCGACGCGGCCAAGCTCAACGCGGGGCTCATCACCGCCAAGCAAGCGCTGACCGTGGGAGATTTGGTGATGTTCCTCTCGTACCTGGCCATGCTGCTCGGCCCGATCGCCGCGCTGGCCGGCAGCGCGACGGGGTTGCAGAACAGTTTGTCCGGGCTTGATCGTGTGCTCGATCTGCTCGGCGAGCCGCTGGAAATGCCGAGCAAGCCGGGCGCGCTAGTGGTGGATCGCGCGAACGTCACCGGGAGGATTACATTTGAGAACGTGTCGTTCACGTACAAAAGTTCAAAGACGAAAGCCACCGACGAGCCGGCCAAGCCGGTGCTGAATGACATTTCGCTCGACGTGCAACCCGGCGAAACGATCGCGCTGGTCGGCCCGAGCGGCGCGGGGAAGACGACGCTGTGCAATCTGGTCGCCCGTTTTTACGACGCGACGGGAGGGCGAATCATGCTGGACGGCGTGGACTTGCGCGACATCACCGCCGGCAGCTATCGCCGGCTGCTGGGGATCGTGGAGCAGGATACGTTTTTGTTCGACGGGACGATCGCCGAGAATATCGCTTACGGTCGAAGGAACGCGACGGCGGAGGAAATCGCCCACGCGGCTAAGCTGGCCAACGCGCACGAGTTCATCGAGAAACTGCCGGAAAAGTACGGCGCGATCATCGGCGAGCGCGGGGTGAAACTGTCCGGCGGGCAACGGCAACGGCTGACGATCGCCCGCGCGATTCTGGCCGACCCGAGGATTCTGATTCTTGACGAAGCCACCAGCAACCTCGACACCGAAAGCGAGCGGCTCATCCACGGCAGCCTCCAGACATTGATGCGCGACCGCACGAGTTTCGTGATCGCGCATCGGCTGAGCACGATCATGGATGCCGACCGCATCGTGGTGCTGGAGAACGGGCGGATCGTGGAAGTCGGCCGCCACGAAGAACTGATGGCAGCCAGCGGGCGGTATCGAAAGATGGTGGATTTGCAGACAAGCCCCCCGCCGTCGCCGGAGCCGCGGAAGATTGCGCAGCCGATCCATCATCATGGGGACTAGGCCCTGACGGTAAACGATGCACGCCGCATGGAGGGCGGCTGTCCTCAGCCGCCGATTGTTATCAATCCAGAAAGCGGCGGGTGAGGACGCCCGCCCTCCAATTGGGGTTACCGCTACATTTGTCGGGCTTCGCTCGGTATAGTCCCGACATGATTCGACGCATAATCGCCTGCCTGTTGCTCATCGCCGCCACCGCGATGGCAGCCGATCCGAAAGACGACGATCTGCGGCTCGACAAAGCGTCGATCCCGTTTCCCAAGGGAACGATTGTTGCGCACTCGTGGCTGTCGTTCGTGCCGCCGATTCGGTATTCAAACGATTACGTCACCAAGGCCACCATCGGCGCGGGGTATTATTTTTCGGACAACCACTCGCTCAACATCAACGCCCACGGCCTATTGATCGATCAGGATGGCGGCGAAGCGGCCCAAGGGAGCGAACTATCGATCATGGGGCGCTATCACTTCTTCAACCGCGAGAAGCTGACCGTCTATTTCGACGGCGGGGTCGGCTATACATGGCTCGATAGCCCTGAGCCCAAGGGCGGCACGACGTACAACTTCAATCCGCTCGTAGGCTTCGGAGCCGGTTACCAACTCCGTGAGAACCTTTGGCTGATCGGCGGGGCGAGGTATTTTCACATATCCAACGCCCGCGCCCACGGGCCGGATAAGAATCCGGGGTACGACGGGATCGAATGCTATCTGGGCGTGATGATTACGCTGAACTAGCGAGTTTGAAAGAGAAAATCTGACGCAAGCGTAGGGGCTTCCGTGACAAACGCGCGGAAATTCAATACAGTCCCGCCACCAACCGCACCATGGGCCGCGCTTCACGCGTCGGTCAGTTGAAATCGAACTCACTTTGCTCCTATCGGGAGACGGCCGAATGCGGAACGTCGTATACTTTTTTAGCCTTTTGGCAGCCACGCTGGCGGTGCTGTTCGGCGTGCGGCTGATCGACATCCATTTCCAGGCCAACCAAATCCTGTCGGTGATGATCTTTTCCATGTTCATCTACGGCACGCTGCTGTTCGGCGATTTCCGGCTGGCGTTCGCGTTCGGCGGGATCGCGCTGCTGATGGCGCTCAACCTCCTTACCGTGCCCGGTTTCACCGAGGCGGCGAACCTGAAAGTCATCATCTTCCTGGTGGGCATGTTTCTGGTCATCGGCTTCCTCGAGGAAAACCAGTTTTTCGAACACATCGTCAGCTGGATCGTCACCCGCGTCGGCCCGCGACCCAAAGCGCTGCTGATGGTGCTGATGATTATGGCCACCGTGTCAGCGGCGCTGGTGGATGAAGTCACAAGCATCTTGTTCATGACCGGCACGATGCTGCACCTGACGACAAAGTACAAGCTTAACCCGATCCCGTTCATCATCATGCTGGTGTTCGCCACGAACATCGGCTCGGCGGCCAGTTCGATTGGTAACCCGATCGGCGTGATGATCGCGCTCAACGCCGGGTTCAGCTTCATGGAGTTCCTCCGGTGGAGCGCACCGATCGCGCTGGTGGTGAATGTCGCGACGTATTTCATCTGCCGCTGGTGGTTCGCTGATTCGTTCGAGGCATTCGGCGAAGCCGTCCTTGCTGAATACGCCGCTAAGCAGCAAGCCGTCGCTCGCAGCCTCAGCAGCAGTGCGTCCGGCGGAACGGCCGTCATGGAAGGCGGACCTGTCGGCGACGGAGACGAACGCGCCCTGGGCGACGATTTTTTCAGCGAAGGTTCCAGCAACGAGATCGACGGCTTCGACGCCAAACGCAGTAATTTGATCTGCTGGGGCGTATTCCTTTTAACGATCAGCCTTCTCTGCACGCACGGGCTGAGCGAAAAACTCCTCGGCCACGCCACCGGCAGCGTGCGCGAGACGGTTTTGACCGTCACCAAAAATGGAGTCACCGGCGAATCCGCCATCCACGGCTTGCCGGCCGGGGTTGAAAAGTACGACCCCACGCTGATCGGCAAGACGCTCGCCGACGGATCGGTCATCAAATCGATCGAACTGGGTTTGGGCGAAGGCACGATGATGATCGGCACGGCGTTGTTCATGGGCAGCATTGTGCTGCTGTTGCGACGCGAGCGCGCGAGAGAATTGGTCGAACGCCGGGTGGATTGGTGGACGCTGACGTTCTTTATGATGCTGTTCGCGTCGGTCGGCACGCTGGAGCATACGGGCGTGACCAAATTGATCGCAGAAAAACTCATCCACAGCACCGGCGACAACCAATTCCTGCTGATCAACATCGTCGGCTGGGCGACGGGATGGCTCAGCGCTTTCCTGGATAACGTGCTGGCCGTGGCGACGTTCATGCCGGTGGTGCACGACGTCCGCGCTACGTGGGCGGCGCAGCATCCGACGGCCACAGGATATCCCGAGTCGATCTACTGGCTGATGCTGTTCGGCGGGACGTTCATGGGCAACATGACAGTTATCGGCAGCACCGCCAACATCATCGCGGCAGGCATGTTGGAAAAACGCGGGCACGGGTCGATCCCGTTCCTCTATTGGTTCAAGATCGGGTTGATTGTGTCGATCGCCAGCATGGCCATCGCCACAGTACTGCTGGGTGTGCAAACGCATTGGTTCACCCTGCCGTTGCTGCCTCCGCCTACTCATGCAGCCGTGGGACCGGAATGAGGTTATTGGTCGTGTAATGCGGCGGGTTGAAGTAGAATTACAGAGTACGAATCGAGCTGGCCAGAGGAACGTTTATGAATCCCAAAGTCCCCGAAGGATCGCTCCCCACCGTCGACATCGGCCAGCAACTGCGCTACCTGATGGGCGACACCGGCGGCCTGAACGAAGCGCTCGGCGGGTATCGCATCAAGGTGTACCACACCCGCATGTTCCCGTGGGATGAGGTGTTCAAGACGCTGCTGTATCGCGATTTTAAAGTGTACGTGACGCGCCACAAGGCGGACATTTATATCGAAGCGACACCGTGATCTAAATGCCCAACCAGTTGGAACGCGCCTTACTTTTTAGCGGGTTGCGACCAGTGACCGTTCGGGCACTTTTGCTTCCTTAATCCGCTTATCGCAGGCCGACAAACCCAACAGCGCCACAAGCACTAATATCATCCAGCGCATCACGCACCTCCAAAAGTTTGTTCCAACCGATCGGCCAGTATTGAAAGCAGCCGGCCTTGTCCGAGTTTTTCTTGTAGTAGTTGCTGCCCGGTAATGCCCTTCGCCGCGAGCGCTTCGGGAGAAGTGTTGATGATCGCCCGCAGGGTCTCAACGGCGCCGGCCACATCACCATGACGGATTTGCCAGCCGAAATCCCCGGCAGCCATCAAATCCGCGATGTGCGATGGCGCCGGCCCGAGGAACAGAACGGGCCTGGCGATCGCCATCGCGCCGTATATCTTGCACGGATGCACGATTCCCACCATCGGCTCGCCGAGTGAGACGACATGCACATCGGCGGCTCGCAGGGAGTGCTTGAGTTCCTCCAGCGGCTGATACGGCAAGCAGAGGACATTGCTGATTGCATGATCCACCACAAACTGTTCGATCCCTTTCTTCCCGAGCCCGCCGCCGATAAAGAGGAAACGGATGCGGTCATCGTCCTTAAACGCCAGAGTCGCCTGCAGGAGTGTATCGAGCGGATTTGAAGGGCTGTGATTGCCGCTGTACATGATGACGAACTTGCCGACCAAGCCATGGCGAACGCGGAAGGGATTTATTTCCTGCCCCGCTCCCTGATGCGAGAGGCATTCCACGTCGATCGGCCTATGACGCGATTCGTCGTCTTGCGTTTCTCCCCTCACCCCAGCCCTCTCCCCGCTGGGGAGAGGGAGCAGGAGATACTCCTCATGCGGCCACGGCGGGAGGATGAGGAGTTTGCTGTCGGGCACGGCCCGTTTTTTCAGCGAGTCGGCCATGTAACAATCGAGCGTGATGATGAGGGCCGACCGCGTGAGGATGAATCGGTTCACCGTCTCGATCAGCCGGCCGGTTAAATCGGTCGGCTTGAGTTTGCCGAGTGCGTAAAGTTGGTCGGGGTTCAGGTCCATCGCCCAGTAGGCGATCGGCATACGGCGGATCCACCCCGCGACGGCGGCCACTAGGCCGATCATGGGCGGCGAAGTGCTGAAGAAGATGCCTTCGAGGTTCGGGGTGATGAGCATGACCCAAAAGCTTTGGATCATGAACGAAGCCGTGCCGATCAATCGGGTGAGGATGGATTTTTTGCCGAACGAGGCGAAGCGGAACCGCCGCACGTCCGCCCAGCCGATGGTTTCGCGGCGGGCGAACCGCAGGGACGGGTCTTCGTAGCCGCGGTCCTGCGTGTAGACGCACACTTGATGCCCGCGGCCGGCCATCTCCTTGGCCACGTCCGCCATAAACTGCCCGACGGCAGCGGGATCGGGGACGAAGGTTTGGGAGATGATGAGAAACGTTTTTGCCACAGATGGGGCACAGATGAACACAGATTGGAAAAAGAGGCAAGAGGTATCGAGTTGTTCAGTCAGTGCTCTTTTGGCGGCTGGATCACTTCACGTATTGGGCGTACCAGTCGACGGTTTTCTTCAATCCGTTCTCGAGCGTTGTATCTGCGACGAAGCCGATTTCCTTTTTCGCGCGCGATACATCCAGACAGCGCCGGGGTTGGCCGTCGGGCTTGGTGCTGTCCCAGGTGATTTTGCCTTGGAAGCCGACGGTTTTGGCAACCAATTCCGTCAGGTCCTTAATCGTGATCTCCCGGCCGGAACCGAGGTTCATCGGTTCGGGGCTGTCATACTTCTCCATCGAGTCGACAATGCCGCGAGCGCAATCTTCGACGTACAAAAACTCGCGGCTGACCTGCCCCGTGCCCCAGGCGACGATTTCCTTATCGCCGCGGTTCTTCGCCTCGATACATTTGCGGATTAGCGCGGGGATGACGTGGCTGGTGTGCAGATCGAAATTGTCGCGCGGGCCGAACAGGTTCACCGGCAACAGGTAAACTGCATTCAGGCCGTACTGCTGGCGGTAGGATTGGCACATCACCATGAGGGCTTTTTTCGCCACGCCGTACGGGGCGTTGGTTTCTTCAGGATAGCCGTTCCAGAGATCGTCCTCCTTGAACGGCACGGGCGTGAACTTGGGATAGGCACAGATCGTGCCCACTTGCAGAAACTTTTTCAACCCGTGCTTGCGGGCGGCTTCGATCAAATGCATCCCCATCGCCATGTTGGCGAAGAAGAATCGCCCAGGATTATCGCGATTCGCGCCGATCCCTCCGACCTCGGCCGCCAGATGGAGGATGATGGCGGGCTTCTGGTCAACGTACAGTTTCTCAACAGCGGCTTCGTTGGTGAGGTCCACGTCTTTCTTGCGCGGGATGTACAAGTTGGTGTAGCCGCGCTGTTTCAACAGTTCGCAAACGAACGACCCGAGAAACCCGGCCCCGCCGGTAATGATAATTTTATCGGATTTGGCAATCATGTTACTGCCGGTTTGCAAATTAAAGATTGCAATTTGCAAATCGCAAATTGCAAATTCCTAACTCTTGTGGTTCGCGATCAGCTTTTCGCGCTTCGCCAGTTCCCAGTCGGCGGCGGTCATCATCTTGGCGAGTTCCTTGAACGTGACCTTTGGCTTCCAGCCGAGCTGCTTGGTCGCCTTCGCGGGGTCGCCGAGTAGCAAATCCACCTCGGCCGGGCGGAAATATCGCGGATCGATTCCGACGTATTTTTCCCAATCCATCCCGAGATGGCCGAACACTTCCGCGAGGAATTCTTTCACGCTGTGCGTTTCGTTCGTCGCGACGACGTAATCATCGGGCTTGTCCTGCTGCAGCATCAGCCACATCGCCTCGACGTAATCGCCAGCGAAGCCCCAGTCGCGCTTGGCATCCAGATTGCCAAGGAATAGCTTCTCCTGCAGTCCTTCCTTAATGCGCGTCGCGGCACGGGTGATTTTACGGGTCACAAACGTTTCGCCCCGCCGCGGCGATTCGTGGTTGAACAAAATGCCGTTGCACGCGAACATGCCGTAGCTTTCGCGGTAGTTCACGGTTTGCCAGTAGCTGTAGACCTTCGCGCACGCATAAGGCGATCGCGGATAGAACGGCGTCGCTTCGGTTTGCGGCGTTTCGATGACCTTCCCATACATTTCGCTGCTGCTGGCCTGATAAAACTTGGTCGGCAGGCGCGTATCGCGGATGGCCTCCAGCAGGTTCATCGTCCCCAGCGCGTCAGCCTGCACGGTGTAGATCGGCTGATCGAAACTTACGCGGACGTGGCTTTGGGCACCGAGATTGTACACCTCGTCCGGCAGCACGCGTGTGAGAATTTCGCGCAAACCCATGCCGTCGACCAAATCGCCGTAGTGTAGATGCAGACGGGCATCCGGATCATGCGGGTCGCGGTAGAGGTGTTCAATACGATCGGTGTTGAACGAACTACTCCGCCTTACAATGCCGTGAACGTCGTACCCTTTCTGGAGCAGCAATTCCGCAAGGTATGAACCGTCCTGCCCGGTGATACCCGTGACCAAGGCGACTTTTCTCTTCGTGGAGCTCATAGTCCTCAGCTTTCTGCATGTATGTCCGCCGCGAAAGTTAACGGCTGACTCCGACACATGCAACCGAACACTGTGGTCGCGCGTGGGTTAAGTGGATAGAATGCTGGACGTTACCGAGAGGACAATCATGCGACTCAACGGATGGATGTGCGGCTTGGGGATGTTGCTCGCGATCGCGACGACACCTACCCAGGGCCAAAATGTGTTTGGCGGCGGATCGACCGCGTTTGATCCACAGATCAGCGTGGTCAACACCGGCGCAATCCTCGACGCTAGGCCGGTCGTCTCTCACGACATGCGTTACGTCACCATCACCGCCCGGCCGACGGTATCGCAGTTGGTAGCGCTGCGACAGTTCCCTGTCCCGTTGCCGGCTAACCTTGGATTCGTGGGGAGCATCGCGTTGCAGAATCAGGCCATGAAGGAACGCGGCGCGATAGTCCCCGGTAGCGCATTGCCGACGCCCAGCCCGCTCGACAAGCGGGGCATGACGAAGCTCGACTGACGTTAAATTCATTTCTGTGTCTAAAACAAGAAGATTGATATGAACGCCAAGACGCCAAGATCAGCAAGAAGTAGGACATGATCGTGGCTTACTTAGAGTCCTGACTTGGCTCTCTTGGCCATTTGGCGTTCATCTCTGATTTAAAAGCGAGACATTATGAGCGAATCCACCCTCCCGCCAACGTCTGACTCCACGAACCCGCCCGCTCCGAAAACGAAGAAGGGCCGGAGATGGCTCAAGGTCATCGGCGTGCTGCTCTTAATCCTCATCCTGCTGGTGCTGTGTGCTCCCATGATCATCAGCACCGGCGCGGTAAAGGGGATCGTCGTTTCGCAGGTCAACAACTACCTCAACGGCCGCATTGAGATCAGCGATTGGTCCATCGGCTGGACGAGCGGCGTGAAAGTCGAAGGCGTACGAGTCTTCGATGAGACAAACACCAAGATCGCCGAATTGAAAAGTTTCAGCACGCCGCTTTCCCTCTTGGGCGCGGTTCGCGGCAACATTGATCTGGGTGAAACCGTGGTCGACATCGAATCCTTCGATGCCAAGATCGATAAGGACGGTCAGATCAACTTCGCCAAGCTTGTAAAGACATCGCCTGATTCTGCAAAACCAGAAGCAGCCCCTAAGCAGCCAAAGACGCCAGACTCAGGCAAAGCATCTCCGCCGCCGAACGTGAAAGGCCACATCAAATTTCTTGCACGAAATGGAACCGCTCAACAGGAAGGAAAGCCAACCCTATACGTCACCTCGATCGACGGGGATGCTACGATCCTCGACATCAACCAGCCGATCGCGCATAGCCTTATGGTTGTGATGAAAGTCGGCGACGCCGGCCAACCGGGGAATCTGTCGGTGAAAGGGACTGCGTCTGCGATCAAGAATGACGCGGTGGATCTTAATACCGCCAACATTGAAGAAGCCATCGTGTGGCACGTCGACCTGTCGGCCGCCGCGCCGTTTATCCCGCCGAGTGCGGGGATTTCGCCGACGAACGGCACGACCGATGGGCAGATCAACTTCGCGATGAAAGACGGCAAGGCCATCGCGTTGAGCGGGCAGATCAACGGGAAGTCGATTGCGCTATCCGGGCCGGCGCTCAAGGGCGACA
>JBBROD010000103.1:0-11159 GCA_038229715.1 Tepidisphaerales bacterium
TGCGCGACGGCGAGCTTGCGTTCGTCCAGATCAACACCCGTGATGCGCCGTTCCGCCGACGCCAGCGCCAGGCCGTTACTCATAAGCCCGCAGCCGCAACCGGCGTCGAGAATCTTCGCATTGGCGGGAACCGCGTCATATATCCGGCGGCAAATCGGATCGATCTTCAGCTTCCACTTCACGTACTGCCGATCGGGAATCGCCGCCGAGGCATACAGATTGCGCACACGAGGCAACAGATCACTCCCCGGCTGGCGCAACTGCCGCGCGACCGTATACGCCACGCCCGCGAAGATCGTCCCCAGCATCACCCCGAGTACAAAACTCCCGGCGACGTATTCCCCCATAAACTGCAGCACCACCGGCCGACTCATTTCATTCAATCGCGGCAGGCCCCCGAACTCGCCGTGGTGCAGGAAGTGGCCGATCAATAGGCTGACATAAATGAAAAACGGGATCGTCAGCGGGAACGAAATGTTCGACGACGCGACCATCACGGTCTTGCTCAGCCGCAACAGATGCGCCGTCGCAGCGGCCAGCAGCATTTGAAAACCCCACAAGGGAGAAACGCCGAAGAACACGCCAAGCCCCACCGCCGCTGCGAATCTGCCCGGCGGATTGCAGTGGTGCAACACCGTTTCCTTCGCGATGCGAATCATCCGTGTCGATCTCGGCAATCGCCCGAACTCGCCGTGATTCAGCGTCCCCAGCATCGGCGTGGGCAGGATCAATCGCTTGAGCAGCAGCCGGCAGATGAGGAACCCGTAACGCGCGAACGCCAGCGGCGACATCACCGCAACGCCGCACTTCGCGGGCACGTTCACCTGCTGGGGGACGGTTTTGATCTCGCACCAGATGGAATTGACGAGGACCTCGATCGCAAACTCCTGACCGGTCGCGCTGCAGGTGATCTCGGACACCGCCGTCAGGGGATAGGCACGGTATGCGTGGGCGCAATCGCGCGTCCAACGCCCGGCCGCGAGCCAGATCCAGACATCGCAGAAAAAAGCCGCGAGTTGAATCGCCCGCGCGATCGGCCCCGGCGGAAAATGGCGTACGCCGTGGATCAGCGCCGCCGGATGCTGCTCGATCGCAGCGATGAATGCGGGGATGTCTGCAGGATCGTGCTGCAGGTCAACGTCGAGCGTGATCGCGTGCGAACACCCCGCCGCGTTCGCACGAACGAAACCGTCCCGCACGGAGCCGGCGTAGCCGAGCGAGTAATCGGCGACCAGCACGAGCAAGCCGAACGCCTCGATCGCTGCGAGCGTTTCGTCCGAAACCTTTCCGGTCCGCGAAGCGAGAATGATGACGGCCGGCTTCATCCCGGTGCCTGCTTGTGTCGTCGATCGAGAAAGACGCGCTGCTTCCGCAACTCGCGCGAGTCGCCGAGCGATTGGATTTCCGCAAGCGTCGTCAGTCGCACGTTCGGGCCGACTTTCAGATCGCCGCGCAGCTTTTCCAGTATCCGCTCAGCCGCGCCGGCGATGTCGCCGCGCCAGGCGATCAAGACTTCCAGTTCATCAGATAGCGTCGTGGGCGACGTCGCGATCAGTAGGTAGTCGATGATGTGCTCCATCCCCTGCAGCGATCGCTGCACGGCTGCGGGATAGACGGTGGTGCCTTTCAGCTTCATCGCCTGATCGCGCCGCCCGAGTATCGGCCCGATGCGCGGCGTGTATAGGCCGCAAGCGCAGTGATCGCGATACATCACCGTCATGTCGCCGGTGGCGAAGCGGATGAGCGGCATCCCCTGCACGCCGATCGTCGTCGCGACGAGTTGACCGACTTGGCCGTCGGGTACGGGCCGGGCGGCGTCGTTGAGAATTTCGATGTGCAACAACTGCGGGTGCAGATGCCCGCCTTGGCCGGCGGTGCATTCGCAGAGCGACGACGCCAGTTCCGTCACGCCGTACGTTGAGAACAGTTGCGCCCCCCACGCCCGGCTGACTTGCCCGGCTAGTGGCGTCGGTTGCAAGTCGGCGTCGCGCACGGGCTCGCCGATGCAGACGAGTTTGGTCACGCTTGATGACGCCAGATCCACGCCGTGCTGTTTTGCGTAATCCGCCACGCGCTTGAGGAATGAAGGCACGGAGACGATCGCCGTCGGCTGCAGGCGGTCGATCATGCTGAGCATCATCGCCGGCGAACCCGCGCCCACGCGGACGGCCGTCGCGCCGATCTGCCGTAAGCCCTCAAAATACGCCAGCCCTGCCATGAAGCATTTGTCGATCGTGACCGCCAAAATCACCGTATCGCCGGCGTGCAAACCCACTCGGCTAAAACAGAGGAACTCGTTCAAGCCCAGCCGCTGCAGGTCGGCGTGCGTGAGCGGATACAGCGTCGGCACGCCGGTCGTGCCGCTCGTGGTGCTGATGTCGACCAACTTCTCCCGTGGCACGGCCCAGAACCGCTCGCACGATTCGGACACCTGCTTTTTCGTTGTGATGGGGAATTGCACCAAGTCGGCCGTCGTGTGAACGATCGGCTGCCCACGGAGGCGTTCGCGATAAAAAGGCGATTTTTCCCGCGCGTACGTCACCGTCGCGGCGACGCCTGCATCGAGCGTGCTTTGGATGGTCTGCGGCGTTAAATCCGGCTCAAGATCGCGCGGCGGTGCGGGTTGCGTCACGATCACAATTCTATAGACGCAATTCGCGCGTCGCAAACGCCTGCCTGTACCACGGGCCTCCGGCCCGTGCGGAGTACGCGGATCATTCAGAAAGCGATGTTTGCCGAGGTTTGAATATCGCTCGCACGGGCCGGAGGCCCGTGGTACAGGCAGGCGCGCTATCCATCGCCAACGCAATGTGATAACTTCCCCGCGCTCGCGGGCAAGTATGTCATTCTTTCACTGGACTACACTGATCGCCGTCGCCGTCATCGCTGTAGCGGCGCTCACCGGGCACGGCGAAACACGCCTCGTTCAGATCGAGGCGATCGCGATCACTTACGTCGTTATCTTCAGCTGCGGCGTGACGGTCATCGGCATGCAATTCTTCGTCCCCACGGTCTGCCGCGGCGCGACAGGACACCAGCAGGTCGCCTTAACATTCGACGACGGCCCGGACCCGGCCGCCACACCGGCGCTGCTCGACTACCTGAAGCAGGAAAACATCTCCGCGGCGTTTTTTTGCATCGGGCGAAACGTCGTGGCGTATCCCGAGATCGCCCGGCGGATCGTCGACGACGGCCACCTCATCGGCAACCACAGCTTCAATCACTCGTGGACCCTGAACTTCAACCGCAGCCGCGGGCTGGCGAATGAATTCGGCAAAGCCGCCGAGGCGATTGCACGTATCACCGGCAGTTCGCCCACGCTCCTACGCCCGCCGGTCGGGCTGACCAATCCGCACTTCCCGTGGGCGATGAAGCAGCTCGGCGTGACGATCGTCGGCTGGAATGTCCGCCCGTTTGACACGGTCCGACCGGCGAAAAAAGTCATCCGCCACGTGCTCGCAAAAGCCAAAGACGGCAGCATCATCGTCCTGCACGACGGCGGATCGACGCCGGAGAAAATTCTGGAGATAGTCATTGCCGTGGTGAAAGAACTTCGAGCCAAGGGGTATCAATTCGAGCGCGTGGATCGCATGATCTGACTTGACTGGCTCCCTCGCCCGGTACGCCGGGAGAGGGTTGGGTGAGGGTTCTGCCTCACTCGCCGAGATGGTCCACGAATAACACGAATCTTCACGAATAAGAATTCATTCGTGAAGATTCGTGTTATTCGTGGATCAATAGAATGTCTGAACCGAACCCTCACCCTGCCCTCTCCCGCCGTACCGGGCAAGGGATTAAGCCGGGAAATCCGCCGCGCCGATCGGGAAAGTCCCGCTGCGGAACAGTTCCAGCACTTTCTGAATATCTCCATCCTGTCGCCGGTCGTCGTCGATCATGGGGATCACCCGCCGGATCGCGGCGTGGATCGCCAGCGAGCGGGCATGGCAGTTCACGTTCTCCCGCAGATCGACCGCCTGGCACATCGCCAGTTGCACTACAGCCAGCACCGTTTCCGTCAGCTCGATCACTCGCAGGGCGTCGCGTGAAGCGATCGTTCCCATACTCACCTTGTCCTGATTGTGCGACTCCGTGCTGCGGCTGAAAACGCTGGCCGGCATCGTCAGCTTGAGCGCCTCGGCCGCGAGAGCGGATGCGGTAATCTGCATCGCCTTAAACCCGTGATGGCTCACCTGATCATCCCCCGCTTTAGCGACGAGGTCGGCCGGCAAGCCGTGGTTGTAGTGCGGGTTGCACACCAGCGCCATCTGGCGATCGATCAGATCGGCCAAGTTCGCGACGGCGGTTTTGAGTAAATCCATCGCCATGCACGGATGGCCGCCATAAAAGTTGCCGCCGTGTAGCACGTCGCCGGTGTCGGGGTCGAGCAGCGGGTTGTCGTTGGAGCTATTGATCTCCGTCTCCAGCAGCCCGGCGATGAACGGCAGCGCGTCGAGCAACACGCCGATGACGTGCGGAGCGCAGCGGACGGAGTAACGGTCCTGAATCCGCCCGCTGTGCTGAGCGGCGCGGGTGTATTCGATGTCGGCTGCGATCCAGCGGGCGCACGCCAATTGGCCCGCATGGGGCTTGGCGGTGAAAAGTCGCTCGTCGAAGTGCGCCCGATTGCCGTGCAGCACGTCGCTGGCCATCGCAGTGATCGCGGCGGCCCAGCGGGCGAGATTTTTGGCGCGATCGTACGCCAGACACGCCAGCCCGGTCATCACGCTCGTGCCGTTCATCAGTGCGAGCGATTCTTTCGGACGCAGTTCGATCGATTTCAGCCCGGCGGACTTGAGCGCATCCGCACTCAACTGGGTTTGTCCATCGACGAGCACTTCGCGCTCGCCGATCAGCACCGCGGCGATGTACGACAGCGGCGTGAGATCGCCGCTGGCGCCCACCGATCCTTCAGCCGGAATGCGGGGAAGAATTCGGCGATTCAGCAGTTCACAAAGCCGCGCCAGCAGCATCGGGCGAACACCCGAGCGGCCCTGCGCGAGGCTCACTAATCGCACCACCATCACCGCAGCGGTTTCGGTTTCATCGAGGAATCGCCCGGTGCCCACGCCGTGGAAGCGCACGAGGTTCGCCGCCATCTGCGCCGACAACCCCGGCGGGACGGCCGTCTCGCACGACGCGCCGAAACCCGTCGTCACGCCGTACACCGACGCCCCACTGGCGATCAGTTGATCGAGCAAATCGACGCTGCGCTGCAGCATCTGCGCAAACGCCGGCGAATCATCCAGCCGAATCGTCGCACGACCGCTCGCCACCGCCAGCACATCAGAGATGCGCACGGGCGTGGTTCCGATCGTGATCATTTTCGGGCTTACGGTCAAAACGGCTCCAATCGCTTCAGTATTTCGGGATAATAGTTGCTCGTGAGATACGCCGCCACTGAAGCTGTCGCATGGGCTACCAGCCCATGCCAAAACAACGCGGGATCAAAACCGCGCGGTGATGCAGCAAGCACGAAGCAACGAAGAACGGCGCATTTGGGCATGGGCTGGTAGCCCATGCGACAAGTTACTTCACCGCCTGATGCGCGATATCCCGTCGGTAATGCATCCCATCAAAGTGGATGTGCCTCATCGCCTCGTACGCAAGCTTCTGCGCGTCGGCCACCGTTTTGCCAATCGCCGTTACGCCCAGCACACGGCCGCCGTCGGTGACAAGCTTGCCGTCCTTCATCGCCGTCCCGCTGTGGAACACTTTGACGTCGCGCATGGCGTCGGCGTTCTCAATGCCCGTGATCGGCAAGCCCTTGGGATAGTTGCCGGGATAGCCCTTGCTGGTAGCGACGACGCAAATCGCCGGCCGCGGGTCCCACTTCAGTTCGATCTCGTCGAGCTTGCCGTCAGCCACCGCCAGCATCACTTCCGCCAGATCAGACTTCAGCCGCATCATCAGCGGTTGAGTCTCCGGATCGCCGAATCGGCAATTAAACTCCAGCACGCGCGGGCCGGACGCGGTGAGCATCAGCCCCGCGTAGAGCACGCCTTTGTATTCAATCCCTTCGCGCACCAGCCCGTCAATCACGGGCACAAAGATGTCGCGCTCGATGGCCGACAGCATCGCGGGGGTGATCACCGGAGCCGGCGAGTACGCGCCCATGCCGCCGGTCATCGGGCCGGTATCGCCATCATCCACCGGCTTGTGATCCTGCGCGGTTTCCATCACGTAGATGTTTCGCTTGTCGACGAACGCCAGGATCGAGCATTCCGGGCCGGTGAGTAGTTCTTCGATCAGGACACGATCACCCGCCCCGCCGAACGTTTTCTTCCGCATGATGGTGTCGATCGCCACGACCGCGTCTTCCGACCGATAGCAGACCGAAACGCCCTTGCCCTTGGCTAGGCCCGACGCCTTAATCACCATGCCCGTGTTCTTCACGCGGATGTACTCGTCGGCCGAGTCCGGATCGGTAAAGATTTTCGCCTCCGCCGTCGGGACGGATTGGTGACGCATGATCTCTTTAGCAAACCACTTATCCCCTTCGATCTGCGCCGCCGCCTTGGAGGGACCGAACACTTTTACCCCGAGCGCCGTCACCACATCCGCCAGCCCCGCCGCCAGCGGATCTTCCGGCCCGATGACGACGAATTGAATGGCATTCTGCTTGATGAACTTTTCAACCGCCGGGAAGTTCATCGGGTCGATCGGCACATTATCAGCGAACTGGGCCGTCCCCGGATTGCCCGGCATGGCGAATAGCCGGGTGACGTGGTTTGAATCCGCCAATTTCCAGGCCAATGCGTGCTCGCGTCCGCCGTTACCGATGAGAAGAACATTCATGCGTCGGTACGATAGTGAGAACAGGCTTTGATGCAACGTCAGCGTGCCGATTTGACAACGAAGCCGGGCGGCTTATGCTCATTCCTTGCTGCACCGGGGTGTAGCTCAGTTTGGTTAGAGCGCTTGACTGGGGGTCAAGAGGTCGCAAGTTCAAATCTTGTCACCCCGATTGATCATTGTGAACGAAACGCCCTCCTCGTGGCCAAAATCGCCGCGGGTGGGCGTCTTGGATTCTTTGGTAGGGAACGCCCCGACCAATTTGGTATCTGTAATGTAAGACTCACCGTATTGCGAAATCAGCGGCTTTGAATCGCCGGTGGTTACGACTCCGCCGGCCAACAGTCGGATTTTACGTTTCTGCTTCTTGCCATCGGCAAAGCGAAGCCAGACCCGCAGATTCAGTTGTCGCATTAAAGATTTAATGTCGGAGCGGGCGGCGGGATCATCAGCAACTCGATGAATATCGTCGAATACTTTCAACGCCCGGCTGATTTCCTGATCTAGGTTGTTGCCGCTGTCCTGTCCGCACTTCCGGCGTTTGAGCAACACTAGTTCCGTCTGAAGCCGATCGACCTTCACGCGCTGTTGTTTGAGTTCTTCGTCGACCACTCGGAACGTTTCGTCGTCTTTAGCCCGAGCTAGATTGCGCTGCATGGTCCGGAGGACTTCGTCCTCATCACGTAGCTGATTCTGGACTGCAACGATTGGATCGAGGCTGTCGGTAGAAATGACTGATTCCGCTGTTGCAATCTGCCGAATCTTTTCGGCAAGTGCATCTCGCCCGCCGATCCGATCCACCAGTTGCGGCAGCAGCTTAAGCACGAATCGTAGTAAACCTTCGCCGTCGACCGCGTTATGCTCGCAGCAGGCACCGTTGGTCTTCATGTACCGGCCGCAGACATACAGCGGGCGATTGCCGGACGTCTTCGCATACATGGGATGGCCACAACCAGGCGTCGCATCCCAAACGCACATCGCGAGCGGGTACTTGCCAGGCTCGCGGGTACGGCTCACGCCCCGCTGGCTAACGGCTCGCTGGGCGAGCAACTTCTGGCTCGATTCGAACAGCGAAAAATCCGCGGAGGGCGTGAATCCGGTAGGCGCAACTACCACACGTCGTGCCGGATTCAAGATGATCTTTGGTCTTTGATCAACATGCCTGTCCTCATCACCAAGAGGCCGGGAACCGTCGTCACTGACGCGACGGTGCGCCCCTTCCGACTGGACACCGTAGGTGGTCTCCCCGATGATCGCGCGGTTCCGCAGCAGCGTCAGTACCGTCCGGCTATTCCATTTTCCTGTCACGCGGTGCAATACCCCGAGATCGGTGCGCAGTCGACCCGCGTCCGGTGATGGGATATTTTTAAAGTTTAACTCTTTAGCGATGCGACTGGCTCCCCAGCCCTGTTCCGCGTGCATTTTTAGCATCCAAATCCACAGTGCGATCTTCTCCTTGTCGTTCGGCATTATCTTCACCAAGTGACCGGGCTGCCTCACTGTACGACCTGGCGGCAGCTCTTGGATTATCTGGTTTTGATCATCGACAAGGACGCGGGCAAAGCCGTAAGGTGCGCGGCCACCGGACCATCCACCGCGCTTGGCTGTGTGTAATTGTCCGCGAATAACATTTTCGGCGAGGGTGACCAGATATCGGCCAGACTCGCTGTAGCCGAGCAAAGATTGAAGAAGTGCTCCAAGATCATTATCTCCGGGTTTGACCGGCTCTACGATCTGATCCAAAAATACTATGGTGACACCCATTTCACGAATCGCCCGCTCAATCCCCATGCCTTCAATCGGATTTTGCGGGCGGCCAACACGATCACGGCGATACACTAGCAGGTGACTGATCGTCCGGTCTCGCTCGATATCCTTCAACAGCGCCGTGAGTCCTGGCCTCCGCATATTCGCGCCGGTGATGGCGTCGTCGCAGTAGATGTCACCGCGATGGACCAGTCGGTCCGCCCGGATTTTTTCCAGATCATGCGGCGTTGCGCCAATTCGCAGTCCCAATTCTGTCGCCCGACCGAGGGCCCAATTGAGCTGTTGTTCCAGACTTTCCAACTGCTTGGCGGTGGACCGCCGAAGTAAAACGACTCCACGATTTTTCGGTCTTGTTGTCATATAGTTGCACTTTCTGTGATGGCGATAGAGCCGACGTTCCGGTGCTTCCACAGAAAAACCGCAATCGCCTCCAACGCCTCATTCGAGCTTTGCACCTCCAGTGCCACGTCGGCGTCCTCCTCCAAAGGACACCACGGTAGTCGATCGACCACAAACGCAAGATAACGTCGCCCCAACGCCGCGGCAGTATACTTCTCCTCTTTCTGGCCCGTCCGAGCGGCATCGAGCAGGAGTTCCACGGGTGAAGGGAAGTGCTCCACCAGCGCCGGGATATTGGCCCGCAACGCGCCCAGCCTCACGGCGACGCCAATCTTCAGCATCACGGCGTGCATGTATTCCACATCGCCGTTCTTCAATTTATAGGGCCGACCGTCGGTGAGTTGGAGTAATAACGCCCGGGCGGCAGCGAAAATCTTGTGGCATTCTCGGATGAAACTTGCGCACTCAGATACAGCAGGTTGGCAGAGATTTCCCATCCAATTTGTCGGCGCGAGGTCTTCTGCCCATCTGGGTACGCTCATCCGTCTATTATAACGGGAAGTTCCGCAATATTTTCGCGAATCAAATAGCCATCGAGAGCCGATCACCGGAAATTGGGTGCTCACAATCCCGCGTCAAGTAGCATATCGAGCAAGCGGCAAGCTCGACCTGACGATCGGAATACGTCGCAAGGTGACCGAAGGCAAACGAACCTCGAAATTCAACAAATTTCAAATACTTGAAATAACATTTTAACGCGTTCAACGGTGTTTTTTCTCTGACGTTCAGGACTAAGTGGAACCACGCCAAGCGTGTTCATTTCCGACCGGACCACTTGATTTCGACCTTCCAATCCAGTGATCGAAAAAACGACTGCAAAACCTTCTCCGCATGTTCCCTGGCGCGGCCGTCAGCTTCCTTGGTCGCGCCGGCTGAGCTAACGAGCTTTTCGGCTTCGGCCATGGCGTGGTCGACGACGACGGCGTACGGACGCGTGCCCGGCGACAGTTGCCAAAGCCCCTGTTTGCGGATCAACACAGTGCGTGTTCGCGAATGGTCCAGGCGCGGACGCGACGGGCTCGGGGGCGGCAACGTCAGGACCGCCACGCGGTTGACGTTGTCAATACTTTCAAAACGCGCCTTGGACAGATCAACGCCCAGAGACACGTCGCCCTTCACCATCAGCACGATCTGCACACCGCCGGTGCGGCCCTCGAGGGAACTGACGAGTACGTCCGACACCTCGACCTCTACTACAAGGAGTTCTGACAGCTCCGCAAGTCGCTCGAGGGTCAGGCCGGTGTGATAGGCGCCGAACGGAGTGTGGTGTGTGGTATGCGATGCCCACACCAATACGAGACCGACGGCGATAATGAGCAGGCCAACGATCAGGACGGCAACCCGTTTGAAGACCGTCATAGACCGCTCGGCAAAGGAATCTGAATAAGCGGCTGCCTGGCATAAGACTGCTCGTCGAGGCAGCCGATGAAAGCCAGAACGAGGTAGAAGATCACCAACAATGCAATAAGACGACTCATGGAAAACCTCTCAATCAATGAATGGGTTTATGGAGATTCAATACTCGTCCGGTAGCAGAACACAGGAGCTTGACCGGTCGGCCTCGGTGATGATCCAGATGCGAACGTCATCGCCGATCGTGTAGGCCGACAACAGTCGCCCGCCGCTTTGCAGCGCCTGGTCATTGGCTTGCCAGTCTTCTTGGCCGACCTCGCCCCAGTCGCCGCGCCGGTGGCGGTCGATCAGAACGGCCGGGTCCTGCCCGGCGGCGGCCATCGCCTGAATCGCGCCGGGGGTTGCCACCAGCTGGCCCAGGCGGAACGGTTGATGTTGTGAAGCTTGAGAATGGAACATGGGATCTACTCCTAATGTGAAAGAAAAGCGGCGGGCCCGAGTTGAACAACCTCCGACCCGCCGCGTGGTTTGGACTGGGCATGCTGAACGTTGCCGTTAGGTGATACTGAGCTCACCGGCCAGCAGATTGAGCACCACGTCGCGCTCGACGGGCAGTTGCCTGAGCCAGCGAGTGAACTGGCAGAGCATTAATCCCGCCGCGATCGAGGCGGTGTAGATCGTGCTTTTTGAGGTGCACGCCCCGGCGAACGCCTCGTCCTGAGCAAAGAGCGTCGTGCCGTAGTACACATCCACCGGCGGCGCCGCGCTGGCCAGCACCCGTAACACTTCGCCGCTCATGCGTCCGTCGGCAAAAAAGGCGGCGTGACCTCGAACTCCTTCCCACACCA
>JBBROD010000104.1:0-10784 GCA_038229715.1 Tepidisphaerales bacterium
ACGGCACGCGGTACTTCGCGGGCCGTACGGGCCGACGAGTACGTCGTCCCGTGACAGGCAGGAATGCCTGTCCTACTGCGCAGATGTGCTATGCTGCCGAATACCGGGAGAGGCAACAATCCAAACGGACCCGCGACCGGCTAAGGAGCCGGCGGGCTGTACGGCTCTTTCAACTTACTGAGCATCGCTGCACGCTCGGGCTCGCTCATCGGCGCGATCGTCATCTGGATGTGCTCGTCCGTCACCTGCACTTCGGTCAGCCGGACCGGCACGGTGCCCTTGGCCGTCAGCAGTGGAAGGAAAAACACCGGATCGCTCGGCTGGTGCTGGATCGACTGCAGCAACAGCTTGGTCAGCGAAGCCTGCACGGTGCTGTCGTTGGGAATGCCTTTGTTATCAATCCGAGCCGCACTCTGTAGCGACGGCAGCCGACGCTGCATCGCGCCGACCACCTTCTGGCGATACTTGTCAAACATCACGTCCGGCAGCGGTAGTTTCCCGCCTAAAACTCGCACGAGATCGAGCTTAAACTGCCCGTCTTCGTCGATCGTCGCCTTAAAATACGCCGACGCCACCACATGCACCTCCGCCAGCCGCCCGCCGAGGATCAGGTTGTCTTTTTGCAGGATGATCTTCGGATCGGTCATGTACGCCTTAATATCCTGGTTCCATCCTCGTGCCTCGGCGAACTTCTGGAACACGGCGTTGAGCTCGTCCTCGCTCAACTGCACAGTGACTGGCTTGGGAAGCTCCTCGCTCGGCAGCGTCGTCCCGTCGCGGATGGCTTTCTGCCTTCGAGCTTCGTACGCGCGCAGGCTGGTGGCGAGGTCTTCGACGCGCGAAAACTGCGTCTGCGCACGCGCGATCGCCTCATCCTGCATTTGCACCGTCATCGGCGGACGCATCGCCCACTCCGGATCACGCTTGAGCATGTAGTAACTGCCGGCCGAAAAGACGATCAGCATCGCCATCAGGCAGGCTACGAGCATTAACAGTCGCTTGAACCACTTCATACGTCATCCCGTGGCGCAACGCCCGGCACTCCCGGCACAAACCATACGATCGGCGCGGCGGCTGGCAAGGGGCTGTTGAAACTGCCCGAATTTTTAAGCCCGTTTCGGACTGTGCGCTACAATCCACTTGGCGATGAACAGCGAGCCATCCATCCTCGAATCCGACCGCATGCAAACGTACTGCCGCGAAGCGCGGAAACTGCGCCATCGCCTCCGTCACGCCCCGGCCAGGCTGCACCGCTCGCTGCGATCGCTCCGCCCCGCCGCCGCTCAGCCGGTCGAGATGACGATCAACGACCGGTTCGCCGAATCCGTCGTCGCCGCCGTCGAAGGACGCACGTTGCGGTATTCCCGCCGACTGCGACTGCTCGGCGACGCTCGCAAGCTGGGCATCGAGCGGTTTGAGGCCAACCTCATTATCGCGATGGTCCAGCACCGATTGAACGCATTGCCGTCGCCCATCGCAGAGCGACGCCGTCCGCTGATGACGCTGCTGGCCGCGATCGCGGTGCAGGCGTGCATCTTCGCCGGCGGATTGTGGATTTGGACCTGCCTCCGGTAGGACAGGCATTCCTGTCTGTCACGAATCGATGTGCCCCTCGATTCGTCATCCGCGCGATCAATGGTAGGTACGGCCGGATTGAAACATCCGTCCGTGACAGACTGAAATGTCGGTCCTACGAATTGCCTTCATCTCCGTTACAATCCCGCGCATGGAAGTCCCCGCCAGCCGTGAAAATGAGCTCGCCCGCGTCAACGGTGCGTTTTATGAAGCGCTGTGGTCCGCCGTCAAACTCGTAGAGCCCGAGCGGTTCAACACCTGGCCGCTGGTCGGGTTGCTCGCGGCGACTTCAACTCACCGACTGGAGATCGCCCCGGGTTTACGCCCGAGGTTGCCGATCGCGGGGACGCAGTTTGTCGACATCAGCGCAGCGGCGCTCAAAGCCCTCGCGAATCGCGGCGGGAAGACGACCAAGGCGTCGATCCTCTCGCTGCCTTTTGATGATGGGGCATTTGATCTGATCGCCGTTCTCGACATCATCGAGCACGTGGACGACGACGACCGCGCACTGGCCGAGGTGTGCCGCGTCGCGTCGCCCGGCGCGGTGGTGCTGATCGCCACGCCGCTGCACGCTCATCGCTGGAACGCTTTCGACTCACTCGTCGGGCATTGCCGTCGCTACGAGCCGGCGGCACTGGTCGAGAAGTTGTCGCGCCATGGCTTGGCGATCGAGCAGAGCGCCGCATACGGCATGCAGCCGCGATCGTCGAAGCTGCTCGACGTCGCGACGTGGTTCTTAAAACACCGCCGGCGAAAGGCGATGTGGTTCTACAACCACCTGTTCATGCCGATCGGCATGCAGATCGAACGACGGAAGAAGCTGCAAGTCCGCGATGGGCTGATCGACGTCGCGAACGTCGATGAGATTCTGCTCGTCTGCCGGAAGAAAAACGGTAAGATCGCGGCCCAGCGTCCAACTTAGAGCAACACGGAGCAACACGCTTTTTGTCGTAGTGTGGCAATGACCGTTTGTTGCCATCCTGACATACGCCGAAGGATCTCGAACGTCGAAAGGCGCTCGCAATCCGAGATCCTTCGGCGTACCTCAGGATGACGATTTCAGAGCCTGTACGCTGCACGCCCGCCGGAACAGGGGCTCAACCCATCAGGCGCGGGAAGCCCATCATCTGTCGCCACACCGTAATCTGGCCGATGTGCAGCGCGTCGTGCATCACGCTGATGCCCACCACCAGATCGCCCAGCGTCGCGAAGAACGGGCGAAGCGCCTCGTCCCCGTGCGGGCCGGCGAACTTCTCCGGCGACACCTTCGGCAGCGCGTCGGCGATCTTCGTACACGCTTCGTTGTAGACGGCCATCACTTCGCCGAGGCTCGGATAAGTCGACGCATCGCTGGTCGGCGACGTGCCGCTGTTGAACAGCGCCATCCAGTTCGGCGGAACCTGCACCGGCACGCCGAGCTCTTTGGCCAAACCCGCGCGGGCGAGCGTCAGATGCCCGGCCACCCACAGCGGGTGATTCTTCTGTCCTTTGCTTTGATCGCAGAGCTTATCCGCCGGGATGCCCCCCAAAGCGCCGGCCAGTAAACCTTGCGTTCCCTTTCCCAGATTGATCACGTGCTGAATCATTGTCTGCTCCTTTGCTGCTATTGCAGCGGCTATCTCAGTGTCTTTGCCTGCTTAACTCTGGATTGCTTTTCTTTATTTCCCGGATCCGGCTCGCCGAAATCTTTCCATCGAAAGAGGTACACGTATCGCGTTTCCGTCGTCGCCAGAAGCCCTTCGTCGACGAAACAGACCGACTCCATGTGAGCGTCGGTAAAGAAAACGTGATTCGGCTCGAGTTTGCCCGCCCTGGCGAAATCACCGTCGGCCGGCAGGTTGAACAGGTACGGCCCGGCGACTGTCTGCACCGCCAATCGCTTGCCGTCCGGCGATACATCCGCGCCTGTGCAGGGGAAACGGATCGGCAAGTCGGCGATCTTCTCCAGCACCGCCGGCTTGGTCTGGTTCGATAGCGGGAACCGGTAAAGCCCCGCCAGCCCGGCATCAAGCCGCTTGGAGATAACGTAGCCGAAGTCCTTCCAGACAAAAAGGCTTTCGCAGTCGAACGGCTTGTCCGGAAACGTCAGCCGCCAGGTTTGCGTCACCACCAGCGCCTGACCGGCCGGTTGGGGCTTGTGCGGGTCGGGCTCGTCGATTCGATACACCGCCAGTTCATGGTGCCGCGCGTAGTTGTTGCCGATCTCCCCGATGTACAAGTGCCCGGCGGCGTCGATCGCGATGTCTTCCCAGTCGCGGTTTTTCGCGTTGATCTCGAACGCATTGATCCGCTTCCCCTGCTGATCGATCGCGTAAATCGCCGGTGCGTTCCCGCTGTCGTTGTGCGTCCAATACACGCCGGCGTATTTCCGGCTGGGCACGATCCCCGAACTTTCCGCGATCGCCGGCTCGTCGATAAACCCGACGGCAAACGCATTCGTCGTCGCCGGTCGCCCCATCGGCCGCGGCGGTTTAGCGAACGCGGCGACACCCAAAGTGATCGCGAGGAGGAAGGTGACGACGGTGCGAGTCATGCGAGGATATTAAACCCGAAGCAGTTGAACAGCACGCAATAGCGTGAACTACGATGACGGTTCGAGCGGCGGCTTCCGATCCGGTACGACCCCGACGTACAGACATACTAACGTCAGCATCACCAGCCCGTACGCATATCCCGGACTCATCCCACGAATCAGGTTGGTCAGGAACGGCAATAGATTGGGATTATCATTCAGCATCGGCTCGGCCATATTGGCCCAGGCGCAGAAGATGACGACCAGCGCCAGCAACCCATCGCCCACGCTGATGCCCAAGCCCATGCAATACACCACCGACGCCCATAAAAGATAGCGTTCGTGCATCTGCGGCATGAACGCAAACATCGTCAGCCAGGGGACGGCCAACGCCAGCAGGAACCGCAGGCTTCGCCGTCGCCAATGGATGGCAGCTCCGATCGAGCAGGCCAGCAATGTCAGGCTGAAGATCCAGATCAGAAGCGTGCGAATCGTGATGTCCGGCAGCCAGGCCACTTGGATCGGATCGTGCAGTTGCCAATTGTAAGGGTCGCTCCGCAGGATGTTCGGCAAGTTG
Organism: Tepidisphaerales bacterium; assembly: GCA_038229715.1. Lineage (GTDB taxonomy): Bacteria > Planctomycetota > Phycisphaerae > Tepidisphaerales > Tepidisphaeraceae > JANMES01. The sequence goes on from JBBROD010000104.1 coordinate 4,665, forward strand.
GCGCCGGAAACCACCAGCGTCGGGTAATGCCTCTGCGGATAGAGATAGCCGATCTCGTACCAATCAAACGATCCGCCGAACGCCAGCCCGGTCGCGAAGACGGCGATCGCGAGCTGCGCCCCAACCACCGGCCCCCACCAGCGGCGCGGGATCAAGAGAGGCAACACCACGCACAATACGATCAGCGACGTGCCCAGCACGTACATCATCCAATGGGTCGGCCGAACCATGATGCACGCGATCACCACGATCGCCGGCACGAGTGCGACGGCGGCGATGCGATCGAGCTTGCGACGCCGGCCGATTAGCAGCAGGCAGAGGATCATCGCTACGATGAAACACGCCAGCCAGGCAACGGCCGTGCGGGTTTGGAACATCCACGGCAGCGCGACCAGCGCGGCGGTTATCGCCATGCCGATCAGCATCCGCACGGTCGCGAGCGGCTTCCCGGCGAAGATCGGCCAGATCAGCAGAACCGGCGCGACCATCAGCACCTGCCCCTTGAACGCCGCGCCGAAGATCACGAGGAACCCGCCGAGCAGCCAACGCTCCTTGCTCATCGCCAGTAGGCCGAGGAAGAAGAACGGAAGCAACCAGCAATCCCATTGCGGCCAGGCGTGGGCCTCCCAGATCAGCGCGGGGTTGAACCAGACGGCGAGCCCCGCGAGGACGGCCGGCCATTCCCGCCAAGGGTGTCGCCAGTCTGGCCTGATCCGCCAGCCGTTGCGCGCCCGTCGCCAGTGGCGCACCAGCGCGATCACCGCCATCGCGCTAACGGCTTCACAAACGGTGTTGATTGTCAGCAACGGCCAGGTCCGGTCGTAAGTGTTGTCCCATTCCCGTACAGGCAGGTCACGCTCGTTGAGCGATTTGACCCACAGCGACATCACCAGCAGCCGCCCCGGGGCGTAGTCAAGGCCGTAGTTATCGTCGGTCGTGCTGGAGACAACTTTCCCGTAGTTGTCGAGGTAAGCGGAAAAGAAGTCCCCCCATTCCATCGGCCGCCCCGCACGCTCGGCCAACTGCCGGGCGCTGTCGACGACCCGTGTTCCTTGATTAAAACCGTTGCCGATGTCATACGTAAAGCGGATGCTGGCGGTCTGCTCCCAAGTCCACCGTCGAAGGGCTAGCCCCTGCCCGGGGGCGAGGAAAACCGTCGCGATCAGGCCTCCCCAGCCGATCAGCAGGCTCAGAATCCAGAACCCTGTCCGCACGCGCGCCCGTACATCCCGTGGCGGCGCGATGTGAGAAACCATCGGCTGCGCCAAGTCTTTGAACGCGACAACGCCCAAGGCCGTCGTGAACAGGGCGGTAATGACGACTCGATTCATCGCGTGAAAGGTTTAACACGAATCGGAGAAGAACACGAAGTTCGTTCGGACACTATTCGCCGATTTTGATCGGCTTCTTATCTGGTGCAATCGCGACGTACAGGCAGACCATGGCGAGAACCATCAACGCATACGCATGATACGATGTCATTTCGTCCCTGGTAGGCGATACGGCATGCGCAAATAGCCTATAAAGAAACGGGGAAAATTCTGGGTTTTGAAAAAACATCGGCTGGGCCATGTTGACCCAGGCGAAGAAAGTCACCGCCGCTGCCAGCAGGGCGTCGCCGAGGCTGATTCCGAAACCGAAGCACATGACGACGGCGGCCCACACCAGGTAACGTTCGTGCATTTGCGGCATGAGCGTGAACATCAACACCCACGGGACGGCCAGCGCGATCAAAAACCGCGGGCTGCGCCGGCGGGCATGGACGGCAGCGGCGATCGCGCACGCGGTCAGGCAAACGCCGAACACCACGATGAGCAGCGTTCGGATCGTCATCTCAGGCAGCCAGGCCGGCAGCGCGACGGGGTCATACAACTTCCATCCGTATTGGGTGGAGAGGATTCGGGGCAGGTTGAAGCCGGAAATCGTCAGCCGCAGGCCGTGGCGTTGCGGGTAGAGATAGGCGACGTCGAACCAGTCGAACGTCCCGCCGATGACCGCGAACAGGCCGGCCCAGCCGATCACCCAAGGCACCCACCTGAGCGCCCCGCGTGTGATCGTCTTACCGCGACTTTCGGGCGGCGGAATGTCCTCTGTCGCTTGCGCCGTTTGCGACTCTTCAAATTGTGTATAAGCCGATGTCAAATAAACACTTTCATCCGAAAACAGGCTTAAACATTTCGCCGTTTCGTTGGTACTCCGTACGGGCCATAATGGCCAATCGCGCGCCGGATGATACACTCCGACGCTTTCCCGGTGGCCGAGTTGCAAATGATCTGTTTTTCGCCCAAGTCCCGCCCCTTGCCCCCCGTTTCGGGCACATACGCGTGGGTAATCCGAATCGCGGTTGCGTCAGCCCTGCCGGTGTTGGCTGGCTGTTCAAGCGAATGGTATCGCCAAAGCGCCGATCGACAAGTGGAATCGATTCTGAAGGAGCGGAAGCAGGAGACAGTCGGCTACGAGCCGCTGAGCGATCCGTCGCCGGCCGCTGCTCCCAAGTTCGCGCCGAAGCAGGCGTATGCCAAGCTGCCGGTCACGCCGATCCCGCCGGAGCAGGCGTCGCCGATGGAGCCGCATCTCAGCGAGTTGCCCTTCAGCCCGCTCGGCCCGGAGATGACGTTCCCCGCGGGCATGCCCGCGCCGGACGATTCGAACGATGTCTACGACCCCGCGGCGTCGCAGCGTCGTAACCCGCCCCGCCGCTGGGTGCTCGGCCCGCCTTCGCCACTGGACACTTCGGTCCGTCTCGATCTGTTCAAATCGCTCGAATTCGCGGTCCAGCACAGCCGGGCGTATCAATCGCAGATGGAGGAGTTGTACCTCACCACGCTGGAAGTGACGTTGCAACGGCACCTGTTCGAGCCGCGATTCTTCGCCAACACCTCGCTCACTTATCAAGGCGGTCAGCAGGACGTGGATTACCGATCCGCCTTGGTCGCGGCGGGTAACGCTGGCGTTCGGCAACGGCTGCCGTACGGCGGGGAAATCGTCGCGTCCGGGTTGGTGCAGTTCGTCGACGCGCTCAACGACAGCACGCAAAACGGCGAATCCGCCCAAGTCGCGCTGTCGGCCACCATCCCGCTGTTGCGCGGCGCGGGGCTGGTGAATCTTGAATCGCTGATTAACTCCGAACGTCAACTGGTGTATCAGTTTCGCCGGTTTGAGGATTACCGCCGCGGGTTTGCGGTCGACGTGGCGACCAGCTATTTCCGCATCCTGACATCGCAGCAGGCGGTGCTGAATCGTCGCAAAAACTACCGCAATCTGACCAATCTGCTCGAACGCACCCAGGCGCTCTACGCGGCGGGGAAGATCAGCTATCTCGAAGTGCAGCGCTCGAGCCAAGCCGTGTTTTCAGCCGAGAACACGCTGATCGACGCCGAAGCGTCATTGGAAAATACAGTCGACGACTTCAAACTGCAGATGGGCATGGACGTGGAGACGGACCTGCTGGTGCTACCGGTGGCGCTGGACGTGACCGTGCCGGACGTGGAAACCCGCAACGTGGTGAAAGTCGCGCACGGGTATCGGCTGGACGTGCAAACCGCGCGCGACACCATCGACGACGCCACCCGCCGGGTGCAGGTGGCGGCTAACGGGCTTGAGCCGGACCTGAACCTCGTCGGGAACACGGCGGTCGGCAACCGCGCCGATACGCCCGCCGCCCGGCTGGACGGTCGCACCCAAACTTACTCCGCCGGCGTGCAGCTCGATTTGCCGATCGATCGGCTGGCCGAGCGGAACGGTTATCGAGCGTCGCTGATCGGGCTCGATCGGGCGAAGCGCGACCTGCAAGAACTGCTTGAATCCGTCGCCGCCGATGTGCGGACACGCATCCGCGCGATCCACTCCGCACAGGCGGCGCTCAGCATCCAGCAGCGGAGTATTGAACTCGCCATCCGGCGACTCGATTACGCCACCGAACTGCTCCAACAGGGAAAAGTGAACAGCCGCGACGTGGTGGAAGCCCAGCAGTCGCTATTGAGCGCGCAGGACGCGTATGAATCGGCGAGATCGAACCTGCAGATCGAAATCCTGCGATTCCTGCGCGACACTGGCACCCTGCGGGTCGACCCGCACGCCGGCTCGCTCGGCCGGGCGATGGATCGCCTGACAGCGGCGAACGGCGATTCGCCCCAACCCTTGAAAATACAATGAGTTATAATCCGTGATCGGCTTCGCGTAAGCGAGCCCGCCGACCCCGTCGCGCCGCCGGCGGCTCGACGTAGCATGAGCGAAGTTGTTTTGAGTTAGACTTTATCGCTTCCGAGATATGACATGACCGAAATCGCCGTACACAACTCCAGTCCTAACCGCCGGTGGCTCATGTGGGCAACCTTGCCTGCGGTGCTGTTGATTTCGGTTCTGGCGTACTGGCTGACGACGCGCGGCGGATCCTCGCCGATCGCGGGCGGGACCGACTATCAGCCCGTTCGACAAATCGACTTGGTCCAGCGCGTTCTCAAGGACGGAGAGCTGCAAGCGGTGAACAATATCGACATCGTCTGCGAGGTTGAAGGACGCAATACCGTGCTCACGATGGTGAAAGAAGGCGCGTACGTCCACAAAGGCGAAGTGCTGATGACCATCGACTCCTCCGCCATCCGGCAGAAGATCGAAGACACCACGCTCGACCTGCAAAAGGCCGACAGCGACGTGACGGCCTCTAAGGAAATCCGCGAAATTCAGGAAAGCCAGAACGGTGCGAACATTGAAGCGTCGCAGATCGCGCTCGATCTGGCCAGGCTCGATCTGCAGCAGTACGTCGAAGGCACCTATCCGCAGTCGCTGGCGACGGCCAAGACCAACGGCGAAATGGCTGAAATCACGCTCAAAAACCGTCAGGATGACCTGAACCAGACGCGCGCGCTCGCGTCCAAGGGTTTCGTCACCGCCGCCGACGTGAAAAAAGCTGAACTCGATGTCACCACCGCCAATAACGCACTCGATCAGGCCAACACCGCGCTGCGGGTGATGGAGAAATACGCCCATCAGATGGATTCGGCGAGCAAAAAATCCGCCGTCGCGCAGGCCGAGCAAAAGTTGCTTCGGACGCAGAAGGAAAACGCGAGCAATCTGGCGCAGAAAGTCGCCGATCTGCAGGCCAAGAGCGGTGCGCTGCGGCTGTTGAATCTGCGGATGGAGCATCTGAAAGAACAGCTGGCCGCCTGCAGCATCAAAGCGCCGGCCGAAGGATTGGTCGTCTACGCGACCAGCAACGATCGAAACTCGTCGGGCCCGATCCAGGAAGGTGCGACTGTCACTGAGCGTCAACGTATTTTGCGATTGCCCGATACGTCGGCCATGAAAGCTGTCCTGAGTGTAAACGAAGTCCAGGTTGCCAGGCTGCGCGAAGGCATGCGTGCGACGGTGAGCCTCCGCGGGCTAGGCACGACCGTTGGTGCGACGCTGTCGCGCATCAGCGTCTTGTCGGACAGCGGACAGCGGTGGTGGAATCCGGATTTGAAGGAATATCCGGTGGAGTTGACGCTCGATGAAACCCCGGCCGGGCTTAAACCCAGCATGGGCGTGGACGCGGAAATCATCGTCGATCGCGCGGCGGGCGTGGCGGCGGTGCCGCTTACCAGCCTCTACTCCACGGGTGAAAAGAGTTACGCCTTCGTACGGGCCGATCCGCCCCGCCCGGTCGAAGTGAAAGTCGGGCGAACCAATGAAACGGTGGCCGAGATCGTCGATGGGCTCGCGCTGAACGACGAAGTGCTTCTGCTTCAAAGCGGCCAGGGGCGGGCGTTGCTTGAGCAGGCGGGAATTAAAGTCGGCGAACCTGCCCCGCACACGCCGAACAAGCCCGAATCGCCCGCCAAGCCGGTGACTGCGGCTCACGCTGAGCCGACGATCAATCCCGGCGGCGCCGAGGAAGATGCCTCCAAGCCTGCGGGTGAAAAGCCGCACAGACGCCGCCCCAAGGACGGCACCGCCTCGCCCCCGCCGGCCGGTACGTGAATCTGTTCGCCGGTAGCGCAAATCCATGTCGGGAAACGCAATTCCACTTTTTGCCAGACGCCCATATGGCGTTTACGATCATCCGTGCAGCTTTGCCCAAATAGCGAAGTTGCCACAATCGGACGAGTCGACCGATTTGTTATACAATCCGATCGATCC
>JBBROD010000105.1:0-10531 GCA_038229715.1 Tepidisphaerales bacterium
CTTCAATACCCGCATGCAGGGTTGGATGGCGTGGGCGTTCTGGACGATGATTTTCTGCAACGTCGTCGCGCCCCAGGCGTTCTGGTTCAAGAAGCTGCGACAGAACCCGTATACCATTTTCATCGTCGCGCTGTTCGTGAACATCGGCATGTGGTTCGAGCGGTTCGTGATCATCGTCAGCTCCCTATCGCGCGATTTTCTGCCGAGCAGTTGGCACGAGTTTCACCCGACGTGGGTCGACGTGCTGACGTTCGTCGGCAGCTTCGGCGTGTTCGCCAGCCTGTTCCTGCTGTTCATCCGCTTCGTGCCGATGGTGGCGATGTCGGAAGTGAAAGGCGTAATCGATACCCACGCCAAATCAAATAAACCTGCGCACGCCGAGCCGGCGGAGGTGGGGAGATGAAAACCCGAATGACGAAACCCGAAATCCGAATCAATGACGAAACCCGAATGACGAATGACGAAGGGGCCGATCGGTCTTGTTTCGTCGTTCGGGTTTCGTCATTCGTCATACATTCGGATTTCGGGTTTCGTCATTCGAGCTTTGGACCGGAGGTCGGCCCATGAGCCAGTTCCCCATCGGATCCCGCGCGACCGAAGCCATGCGTCTGACCAAGAAACAGGCCGCCAGCGCCGGGCTGTACGGCATTATGGCGCAGTTCGAGTCGCCGGGCGATCTCCTGCACGCAGCCGAGACGGTGCGCGATGCGGGGTACAAGAAGTTCGACGTTTTCTCCCCCTTCCCGATCCACGGCATGGACGACGCGATGGGCCTTGGCCGATCAATGCTCGGCTGGATCGTGCTCGGCGGCGGGATCACCGGGCTGCTGACGGCGGTCGGAATGCAATGGTACATGGCGCTATTCGACTACCCGCTGATCACGGCTGGCAAGCCAGTGACGGGCTTCGCGGCGTACATCCCGTTCGTGCCCGTCAGCTTCGAGCTGATGATCCTCTTCAGCGCGTTCGCCGCCGTCGGCGGGATGTTCCTGCTCAACGGGCTGCCGGCCTGGTACCACCCGACGCTCAAGCGCGACAGTTTCGCCAGGGCCAGCGATGACGGATTTTTCCTTGTGATTGAAGCCGTTGATCCGCAGTTTGATATCGATGTGACGAAGCGGCTGCTGGAAGAACACGGAGCGAACGGAATCGAGTTGTTGGAAGAATAAAATGCGATTGTGGAATGTGGAATGTGGATTGTCGAAGGACTTCCACAATCCACAATCCACAATCCACAATCCACAATCAAAATGAAAACCGCGTTCATAACAATCCTCGTCCTGACCGTCACCGTCGTGGGCATCCTCGGCTGGCGGGGGCGTACGTCGAGCGATCGGCCGATCCAGTTTTGGAACGACATGACCGATCAGCCGAAATACCTGCCGCAGAAGAGCAGCGCGTTTTTCGCCGACGGCCGGGTCGATCGTCTGCCGCCGGCGGGTGTGGTGGCGTGGGGGCGGTCGGCAAACTCAGCCGACGCGGATTTCACGATTCACGATCAGGACTACTACAACCAACAGGGATTCCCAACATTCGTGAAGGTCGACGAGGCGTTCGTCCGTCGCGGGCAGATGCTGTTCGAGAACAACTGCCGCGTCTGTCACGGCGCGACCGGCGTGGGCAACGGCATGACCACGCAGTACGGCATGAATCAGCCGCCGAGCTATTTGATCGACCGCCTGCGGACGGCGCCCAACGGCTACCTGTACCAAGTGATCACCGAAGGCAAAGGCCAGATGGGCCCGTACGGCCCAAACCTTAAGCCGCGCGACCGCTGGGCGGTCGTGTCGTACGTCCGCGTGCTGCAACGCGCCGCCAGCGGGACTATCTCAGATGTGCCCGAGAGTAAGCGTCAGGAGATGGATCAATGAACTCGCGCAGACGACTTCTATCTCTTGCTCCTTCTCCCGGTACACCGGGAGAAGGTTGGGATGAGGGTTCTGCCGGCTTTTCGAGCGGGTTCGTGGTCGAAAAAGAACCCTGCCCTCTCCCGGTATTCCGCAGCGTAGCGCATCTGCGCAGTAGGACAGGCATTCCTGCCTGTCACGGGACGACGTACTCGTCGGCCCGTACGGCCCGCGAAGTACCGCGTGCCGTGACAGGCAGGAATGCCTGTCCTAATGCTATCCCGCAACGCAACGCGCGCAGGCGCGAGTTACAGGCGTCGGCACGCTATGCTGCGGAGTGCCGGGCGGGGGTGAGCAGCGACGCCCGATGAGTATTCAGACACCGTAGAAAAATGGTCGACAACAACAAACAACTTCCTCACCTCCGCACGCCCAAATGGCTGCTCGGCCTGACCGCGCTCGGGCTGATCGGCTGCGCCGTGGGTTGGTGGCACGACGCTCACGCGTTTTACTTCGGCTACCTCACCGCCTGGTTCTTCGCGTTGTCGATCGTGCTCGGCCTGATGTTTTTCGTCATGCTGCAGCACGTGACCGACGCGGGTTGGTCCGTCGTCGTCCGTCGCCCGGCGGAGCAGTTTCTGGCGACGCTGCCGGTGCTCTATGTACTGGCGATTCCGCTGGTGATCGGCGCACTCAACGGCGGGCTTTTTGAATGGACGCACCAGCCGGCACCGCATGGCCTTGCGGAGAAGTCGTCGTACCTCAACCTGCCCTTCCTGCTGACCCGGCTGGTGCTTTACTTCGCCGTCTTCGGCTTCCTCGCCTGCACGATGCGCGGCAAATCGATCAAGCAGGACACCACCGGCGACGAGCAACTTTCCTGGAGCATGCGCCGCCGGAGCGCACCGGGATTACTCATCTACGCCCTCTGCTTCACCTTCATCTGCTTCGACTGGATCATGTCGCTGCAATTCGAGTGGTTCAGCACGATCTTCGGCGTGTACGTCTGGTCCGGCTCGGTGGTGGCGGCGCTGTCGATCCTGTGCATCACCGTCGTGCAGATGACGAAGCATTCGCTCAAAGGCAAGGTCGATCAGGAAACGTTCCACAGCCTCGGCAAACTGCTGTTCGCGTTCGTGGTGTTCTGGGCGTATATCGCGTTCAGCCAGTTTTTCCTGATCTGGTACGCCAATTTGCCGGAGGAAACCAGCTTTTTCCTGACGCGCTGGCAGGGGCCTTTCAAAATATTGAGTGTGCTGCTGATTGTGATCCGCTTCGTGCTACCGTTCCTACTGATGATGAGCGCGATCCTGAAGCGCCAGCCGCGGATGTTGGTGTTCATGGGCCTGGTGCTGCTGGCCGGGCATTATCTGGATTTGTACTGGCTTATCATGCCCAACCGCTCGATGGACGGATTGGGCAAGGTGATGTGGATCGACGTATCGGCCCTGCTCGGCGTCGGGGGGTTGGTGCTGACGGTGGCGATCCGGGCAATCAACGGCGCGTCGCCGTATCCGACGAAAGACCCGCGATTGGCAGAGGCCAAATCGCACGGCCACCACGCCACGCACGCAGAGATGGCGCATTGATGTAGGGTCCGCCTTAGCGGACCATGAAACCCGAACGGCCCGCCGAGGCGGACCCTACAGAAGACCCATGAGCGAACACGACATCAACCCCGAGACCCTCAACCGCCGGCGGATGATCAGCACGGTTCTCGGCACGGTCGGCGGGATTTTGGTGATCGCGGTGCTGATCAGCGTGATGCTGTACGCCACCCGCGATCAATCGCCCGACGACAACGCCGCCCGCGCCGCCAAGCTGGCCGAGGTTCGTGCGGCCGACGCCAAGGCCGTCACCGAGTACAGCTGGATCGACAAGAGCAAAGGCACAGTTCGTCTGCCGATCGATGTAGCGATCGAAAAATCGTTAGCCGAGGGGTTCAAGCAACCCACGACGGCGCCGGTAAAGTGAATCCGGTCCCCTCTCCCGCCGGGAGAGGGTTAGGGTGAGGGGCAGTTGACGAAGTGCTGCGATAAAATTCGCAATACCGAGCCGCCTGCCCCTCGCCCCGGCCCTCTCCCGAAGGGAGAGAGAGAAAGTAAGACAATGTCCTGGCTGGCAATCATCCTCGTCTTCGCCCTGATCGGCGCTTTCAGCGCGTCGGTCATTTACGCCCTTTGGTGGGCGCTACGCGGCGGGCAGATGTCGGACTTCCAAAAAGGCGCCACCAGCATCTTCGACGAAGAAGAACCGATCGGCCGAGTGACCGATACGTTACTTTTGAACAAGGAACAAAAGCCGCAGATTAACGCAGATAAACGCAGATAAAAAATGGCTTCATCTGCGTTCATCTGCGTCCATCTGCGGCTATAGAATTTATGAGCCTCACCGCCCCCGGACAACATCATGCGGACGATCGTCTGGACCCGAAATCCTTCGGCCAGGCGCAGAGCGACCCGACGACGATGTCGATGCGCAGCTTGATCGACGAATCGTGCAAATGGCCGTGCCTGGTGTTTTTTACAACCGGGACGGCGTGGCTGGTGATCGGCAGCCTGTTCGCGTTGGTCGCATCGATCAAGCTGCACACGCCTCGGTTTATGTCCGATGACGCATGGCTGACCTTCGGCCGGGTGCGGCCGGCGCACTTGGATTCGGTCGTCTTCGGCTGGGCATCGCTCACCGGCATCGGCACGTCGCTCTGGCTGATGTGCCGGCTCTGCCGCACGCCTCTGCGGTATCCGGCGATGCTTGTACTCGCGGCGATCCTCTGGAACGTCGGCGTGCTCGTCGGCACGATTGCGGTGCTCTCGGGGCACAGCACGGGCGTGGAGTGGCTGGAGTTTCCTCCTTACTCCACGTTCCTCCTGTTCATCGCGTTCGGTATCGTCGCTATCTGGGCGATGGTGACGTTCGGACAACGACAATCCGGCCACGTTTACGTCAGCCAATGGTATCTGTTCGGCGCGCTGTTCTGGTTCCCGTGGCTGTACGCAACGGTACAGATCCTGATCATCGGCCATCTCACCAGCGGCATGGGGCAGATGTCGGTGCAGTGGTGGTTCGCGCACAACGTGCTGGGCTTGTGGTTCACGCCGATCGGCCTGGCGACGATCTACTATCTCGTCCCCAAAGTCATCGGCCGGCCGATCTATAGCTACTATCTTTCGATCCTCGGCTTCTGGTCGCTGGCGCTGTTCTACAGCTGGGCGGGAAGTCACCATTTCATCTCCGGCCCCGCGCCGGCGTGGCTGGTGACGGCCAGCATCGTCGGCAGCGTGATGATGATCATTCCGGTCTCCACCGTCGCCATCAACCACCACATGACCGTCCGTAAGCACTTCGCCGTCATGCGGTTCAGCCCGACGCTGCGGTTCATCGTGTTTGGCGCGATGAGCTACACGCTGGTCAGCGTGCAGGGGTCAAGCATGTCGCTGCATGTGCTGAACGAGCCGACGCATTTCTCGCACTACACCATCGCCCACGCGCACTTGGGGCTTTATGCGTTTTTCACGATGACGATGTTCGGCGCGATGTACTACATCGTGCCCCGCCTCACCGGCCGCGAGTGGAGCAGCAGTAAGCTGATCCGAATCCACTTTTGGTTCGCGGCGATCGGTATCTTCATGTACTGGGGCTTCCTGTCGCTCGGCGGATTGATTCAAGGATTCGAGATGAACCAGGCGTCGTCACCACTGGGCGATCTGGTCGGCAAGCTCGGGTACTGGGAAGGCGTCAAAACTTTCCTCGGCGGATTCAAAGCGCAGAACGGCGTTGTGCCTTGGCTGGCGATCGTGAAAGACACCCTGCCGTGGCTGCTCTCCCGCTCGATCGCGGGAACGCTGATGACGCTGGCGCATCTGGCGTTCGGCGTGCTGCTGCTGCTCAACCTCACCGGCTGGGGCCGGCAACGCAGCGGGCCGACGCTGTTTGTCTCCGATGCAAAGGGCTACCAACAGTCGCTCACGCCGGTTGCAGACTGGCTCGTGCCCGACGAACACGAAGGAGACGCGTCATGAATTTCGGACCGACTCTCTTTCTCGGCGCGTTCCTCACCTTCGCATTCGCGTGGATGGGATTGGTCTTCTTCCCCGTCGCGCAGCTGAAAAACGTCAAGCCCCAAACCGCCGACGTGACCGCGATCGAAAACCCCACGCCCTACAGCGGCCTCGAAGCCCGAGGCAGGCAAGTCTACATCGCCAACGGCTGCGTGTACTGCCACAGCCAGCAACTGCGCGGCGGCCAATACAACGCCGACCTCCTCCGCGGCTGGGGCTCGCGTCGATCGGTGCCGCAGGATTATGTGAACGACGACCCGATCCTGCTGGGCACGATGCGGACCGGCCCGGACCTGGTCAACATCGGCGCTCGCCAGCCGAGCGACGAGTGGCACCACAAGCATCTGTACAGCCCGCAAGCGGTCAGCCCCGGATCGAACATGCCTCCGTTTGCGTTCTTGTACGAGAAGCGAAAAATTGTCGGCCAGCGATCGAAGGATGCGTTGAACGTCACCCTCGAGCCGGGCTACGAACTCGTGCCGACCGACGACGCCAAAGCGCTGGTCGCGTATTTGAAGAGCATGGATCGAACTTATGACGTGCCGGGATTGCCGGCGAATTGAGGTTTGGTTTGTCGTTTGTTGTAGGTGGTGGGTTGGCTTAAATCACAACTCACAACCTGCAACAAACAACCCACAACAACGAAAATGCCAGAAGGTAATTCCATCCCCCCGCACGACGACGGCCAGCCGGAGAAATTCGACGTCTCGAGCCTGCACGCGCAGATCGCGAGAGAAAAGCTCGACCCGCGCGACGGATTCGAGCCCGTGCCGATCTGGCTGGTGTTTCTTTTCGGCATCCTCGTCTTTTGGGCCGGCTATTACTTCGCGACGTACAACGGCGGGTTTAAGGCCGACGCATACGACGGTTCGCCGATGGGGACGAACGTTCCCGCGACCCAGCCGACGGGGCCGGTCGATCCGATCGCGCTCGGCAAGAAGCTGTTTACCGGCAACTGCGTCTCCTGCCATCAGGCCGACGGCAACGGCCAAGCTGGCCAATACCCGCCGCTGGCCGGCAGCGAGTTTGTGCTGCAGGACGATCACAAGCCGCACCTGCCGCGCATCCTGCTGCTGGGATTGCAGGGGCCGGTGAAGGTGAAAGGATCGACCTACAACGGCAACATGCCCGCGTTCGGAAAGAAATTCAAAGACGAACAGATCGCCGCCGTGCTTAGCTACGTCCGACAGGAATGGGGGAATAAGGCGTCGCAGATCACGCCGGAAGAAGTGGCCGAAGCCCGCAAGAGTGTGGGCACGCGGAGCGATCCTTGGACGGTGGAGGAGTTGATGAAGATCGCGCCCGATGCGCCAGCAAAAAAATAAATTTACCACAGAGGACGCAGAGTTTCACAGAGAAACACAGAGACAATGCTTTGCTCTTTACCTCTGTGTTTCTCTGTGAAACTCTGCGTGCTCTGTGGTAAATCCTTCTTCCATCGAACGATGACCGCAATTCCTTCCAACTTCGCCGACCCGACCTGCGATGCAAGTTGCTGCACCGCCCCGCCGCGGGCGATGCCCTGGCTGCGGCTGACGATCGGCCTCTTCGTCGCCGCGCAGACGATGCTGCTCGGCATGGCGGTGAATCTCTCGCCGCCGGAGGATGCGGGCACTCGCAAACTCATCGACGGCGGGATGCTCGCGGCGACGCTCGTCATCCTCGCGCTGCTCGGCGGGCCGATGATCGGGGACGCCGTCTCGTCGCTGAAGCGCCGCCGAATCAGTATGGAACTGCTGTTCCTGGCCGGCATCGCGGCGGCGATGGGGATTTCGCTGCAATCGATGCGGCTCGGCGCCGGGCCGGTTTATTTCGACGTCGTGAGCGTACTGCTGACCGTTTACAGCGCCGGCCGATCGATCAGCCAGCACAGCCGCCAGCGAGCGCTGAATGCGGTCGCGTCGATGCGGAACATCGCGCCGACCGCCCGGGTGATGGCTCCCTCGGCCGGTACGCCGGGAGAGGGCTGGGGTGAGGGTTCTGCATCGATCGACGAGCAGCCGCGTGACGTAGACGAACCCTCACCCTGCCCTCTCCCGGCGTACCGGGCGAGGGACAACGTGCCCGTCGCCACCGTTCGCGCCGGCGACGTCGTCCGCGTGAATCCCGGCGAGTTGATCCCGATCGACGGCGTGATCATCGACGGCAAATCTTTCGTTCGCCAAACGCCTTTCACGGGAGAGTTAATCTCCCGCGCGATGAAGCCCGGCGACGCCGTCGCCAGCGGCGCGGGAGTTGAGGACGGCTCGCTGCTAATCCGCGCCACCGTCGACGGCCATCAGCGGAAGCTCGATCGCCTGATCGATCTCGTCGAGCAAGCCGCCGCCAATCCGCCGGCGCTGCAGCGGCAGGCGGATCGGTTCGTGCAGTGGTTTTTGCCTGTCGTCATGGCGATCGCGATCGGCGGATTCGCGTACTGGACGCGCCACGCATCGCTCGAGCGCGGCTTGTACGCCGGCCTTGCGGTCCTGCTGGTCGCCTGCCCCTGCGCCGCCGGCCTAGCGACGCCGTTAACGTTGTGGGTCACGCTCTCCCGTTTAGCCAAGCTCGGCGTGATCGCCACCAGCGGCGATGCGATCGAACGCTTAGCATCCGTCGAGTCCGTCGTGTTCGACAAAACCGGCACGCTGGCCGACGAACCCCACACCAGCGCCGCGAGGGAGTGGGCCCCCCGCCCGCCCCCCCGGGGGGAGAGGGCTGGGGGGCGGGGAGAAACGCCCACCGACGAAACGCGCTCGTCCACCGAATCCTTCTCGCGCAAGAACGCTTTGCAAACCGCGCCAACCGTCGATGAACGTTTCCCCCCTCACCTAACCTCTCCCCGCCGGGGAGAGGGACAGGAGCGCATCCTCGCCATGATCGTGACGGTCGAGCGCGGCAGTGCCCATCCAGTGGCCAAGGCACTGGCGGGATTGAGCGGCGACACCACATCGTTTCACCTGATCCGCATCCGCACGCTCCCCGCCCGAGGCGTGGAAGGTCTTGTGCTAGATCGCGACACACAGCAAACGCACAACGTCCGCCTCGAACGCGACACCGCCGACCAGCACACCCTTCGCATCCGCGTATCGGTCGACGACGTACCGACGTTACTGATCGACCTGACCGAATCGTTGCGAACCTCCGCAGCGTCGGCGATCGAGCAATTGCACTCCCGCGGCCTGCCCGTCCACATCATGACCGGCGACGCCACGCCCGGCCCGGCCACCGCGCTCGCGCCCTCGCGAACCGGCATGACCCCCGAGGACAAGTGGAACGCCCTGCAACAATTCCGCCGCCCGCTGTTCATCGGCGATGGCGTGAACGACGCGCCGGCGCTGGCAGGCGCCCACGCGAGCATCGCGATCACCGGCGGATCGACGCTGGCCGTCGCGACCGCCTCGGCCACGCTGCATGGCGGAGATCTCACCGCCATCCCCCGCGCGATCGAACTGGCCCGCCAGGCGGTCCGAACCATCCGCTCCAACCTCCGCTGGGCCGTCGCGTACAACCTGATCGGCGTACTGCTGGCGGCGAGCGGTTATCTCCACCCTATCCTCGCGGCAGTGCTGATGGGCGTCAGCAGCGCCGTCGTCAGCTTCCGTGCGTTTAAGGAGGCAAAGGAACTCACTCCTTCTCCCGGTACGCCGGGAGAAGGCGGGGATAAGGGTTCTGCTTCCTCGGAGAGCCATCGACAAGACCAGGCAGAACCCTCACCCTGCCCTCTCCCGGAGTACCGCAACATAGCGCATCTGCGCAGTAGGACAGGCATTCCTGCCTGTCACGGGACGACGTACTCGTCGGCCCGTACGGCCCGCGAAGTACCGCGTCCCGTGACAGGCAGGAATGCCTGTCCTACTGCTATCCCGCAACGCAACACGCCCAAGGCGCGCGAGTTACAGGCGTCGGCGCGCTATGCTGCGGAATACCGGGAGAGGGTTCTCCTCGCCTGCTGGATGCTGCAAGGCGTCCTGCTCATCCCGATCCTCGCCCTCTCGCCGCTGCAGTCGATCGGGCTGCTGATCGCCTTCTTGTTCGTTGCTTATATCGTAAAACCAATATATGCCACCGCTCCCGACTGGCTCGACATGACTTTCTCCATGGTCGCCGTCGGCGGCGTGGGGATGAACTTGGGGTGGTGGGCGGATCTCGGCTTCCGCTCGGCCGGGCCGGGCGCGATGGGTTGCTGTCAGTCGGCCGGCGGGCTTCTCGGCGCGCCTTGGATGTACGTCGGCATGGTCGCGCTGGGCACGCCGGCGATGTATTTGCTGCGGCGGTCGGCGGTGCGGTTCTCGATTCGCAGCTGGTGCTGCGTCGGGCCAATCGTTCTGGGGATTCCCGGCATGGTCGTGGGGATGTGGATCGGGTCGATTGCTTCGCGGATGTTCGCGCTCGGTTGGAGTTGGCAGTTCGCCGGCGTGATCGACTTCGCATGGATGACCGCAGGCATGGTTGTTGGAATGCTGCTGCCCCACGCGATCGGTCGTGAGCCGCTGACTCTGGCCTAATACGAATCGTAAAGATTACCGGCGCGCATTTGTCGTGGATTTGTCATGATAGATCGAGCTGCGCAAGGAGGCGGCCTCTCATGCATGTTGCCGATCACCACGGGGTTGAGGATTTAGATGGATTGGTTCGGGCTGA
>JBBROD010000106.1:0-10484 GCA_038229715.1 Tepidisphaerales bacterium
GGCGTGTGCCCAGCCCGGACAGCTCATTCTCCAATCGCCGCCGCAGAATGCCAAAGCACTCGGGCAACGGCCAGTTCTCCAGCGGGCGGGCAAAGTCCAACGCCTCGGGCTTGCGTTCCAGCAGGGCCAGGTAGTGCACGGGGTCGGTGCTCCGTTGACTGGCGTCGGCCAGGTACCACTGGGCGGCGGGGCTTTGGGCGTTGTCGCCGAGCGAATGGGCGTAAACGGCTGCATCCACCCACGGCGGGGCGGCTTGCACGGGTTCGGTCGCCTGCGACAGCCAGAACGTCCCGACGATCAGCACCGCCGCCGCCACGCCGCTCAGCGACCAGGCGGAGCGAACCACCGCACGCTCCATGATCGCATCGAGCGCTCGATGCACGCGATGTCGTTCTATCTGCGATAAGGGTGGCCGCTCAACTTGCGTGAACTGCAGAGACATGCCCCGCAGATCCGCCAGTTCCGCCGAGCAAATCAGGCAGGCAAGCAAATGGCTTTCCATCTCCGCAGCTTCCGCTGCCGATAGTTCGCCGTCATGGTAGGCGGCAAGTTTTGAAGTACGCTCGCAGTTCATCGATACGCTTTCAGCTTGTCTCGCAATTCTGCCCGCGCTCGGAATAGCCGTGATTCGACCGTTCCTCGCGGCACGCCGAGCACGTCGGCGATTTCTTCGTAACTCAGTTGTTCAAACTCCCGCAGCACTAAAACGTCCTGATGCTCCGGAGAGAGCGTCGCCAGCGCCGCCCGCACGTCCATCCGATGGCCGGCCGACGATTTGTGATCCGCCGGTGATGCGGATTGCGGGTCGATCGATTCGGCTCTCCTGCTTTTCTGCTCCCGTCGCCATTTGGCGATCTGCAGGATCAGAATCCGCGTCAGCCACGTCTTCACCGACGCCCGCTGTTCAAACTTCGCCAGCCCGCGATACGCACCGGCCAGTGTTTCCTGCAGCACGTCTTCGGCGTCGGCGTGATTGCGCAACAACGAGACGGCCAACGCAAACAACCGATCCGCATGGCGATCGACCAACTCATGAAACGCCGCCGCGTTTCCGTCGGCGGACTGTTTCAGCAGTTCAAGATCGCTCTCCGATCGATTCGACTACACGCGCGGTCGCCTCCGAAGTTGGTCCGTGACTCGCGCACTTGCTGGTCGAACCGTCAAAGCTATAGTCGCGCGCGACGTAGGATTTCTTCCCATAAAAATTCTGGAGCCAGCTCCATCCCCATGGGATTGAACATAAGTTTAGCATTGTCAGTGAGAAACGCGCGATTTGCCGTCAGCGCTTAACAACGAGCGCGGGTCTGCACCTTCACTTTGGAAGAAAGAAAGGGAACCTTTAGCGGACGGAACCCTGTACTAAATATATACCGCTATCGAACGGCGGGTTGGGTGGCAGGCCGCGTCGTCGGAAGGTCCACCGGGGGTTTGCCGGTGTTTCGCAATAAATCCAGGTAAAAAGCGGATCGATCGAATTCGGCGCTGTTTAACAGAAGCTGAGAATTGAGCAATTGATCCTGCGCGGTCAGGACGTCGAGCACCAATCCCAGGTTGTTGGCCAGCGCACTTTGCGACTGCTTAAGCGCCTCTTTCGCAGCCGCAACGGCGCCTTGGAGCTCGGTCATGCGGCGATCGGCGGTTAGTAAATTCTGATAAGAGTTTTGCACATCCCGCAACGCCGACCGCCGAGTGTCGGATTCGATCAGCGCCGCCTGCCTGAGGCGCGACCATGCGGTGCGCACGTCTGCGTTGATCCGGCCGGCGGAGAAGATCGGAATGTTGGCCGACAGCACCGCGTTCCACTTGCTCGCGTCGGCGAAGTATTCGCGATAGAGAAAGCCCTCGGCGTTGAGATTGACCGACGGATAGTACTGGCTGAACGCCACATCCACCGCGGCACTAGCCGCTTCCACTTGCGCACGGGCGGCGTTTAAGTCGGGGCGATGCTCCAGCGCCAAGCGCTCGAATGTCGTCACGTCCGGCCGCGGGTTGGGCACCAACAGGTTATTCACCAATTGCCGATCGCCGATCGGCTCGCCGATCAAATACGCCAGCGTGGTGCGCCCGTTGACCACATCAACTTCCGCCGCGGCCAGCAGGGCGCGGGTGTTGCTCGATTGTGCCCGAACCTGCGCCAGCGCGAGATTCGTCGACAGCCCGTTCGATAGGCGATTCTCCTCGTCCTTCACGCGGGCTTCCTGCAGGCTGACGGAGTTGCGGAGCACTACCTGCTCTTCTTCTGAGCGCAGAACCTGATAAAACATCTGAGCGGTATTCACCAGCACGGTGTATTGAGCATTGAGTAATTGCTGCTTGCGCTGCTCGATGACGGACTCGGCCTGCTGGAGAAAAGCGCGATCGCCGAACCCGCGGAACAGGTTGATGTTGCCGACGACGGGGGCTTCGGTCTTCTGCAACACGCCCGAGCCCAGCGGCCGATACCCGTTGCTGACCGTGCCGGTGCTGTTTCCGTTGGTGGGCTTGAACTTGTCTTCCACTGTGTACGACGGCTGGAACGTCACGGTCGGAAGAAAGTTGGCGACGGCGCGGTTTTTGTCGATCAACGCCTGCAGGTAATTTTCGCCTTCCTCGGCCAGTGGTTCGCTGGTTTGATTCGACAGTTGCAGCGCCCGATCGAGCGTCAACGGCCCGGCCGGCTGAGTCGCCGGCGAGGAGACGATGGCGTTTAGCACCTTGCGGTAGGTGGCGACTTCTTTTTCCTGATCGACCGCGCATCCGGCTGATGCAAACAGGCCGGTAGCTATCAGGATCATCGCAAGGCGGTGGCCCGCACCACGGGCCTCGGGCTTGTGCTTGCGATGCAACACTGCGGTGTTCGTTGATTCGCGTCGCGCGCACGATCCGGAGGCCCGTGGTACGGGGACGCCGTTCAATTCAGTAGATTCGATTCTCATCGGGCGTTCGCCTCCGAAGCGGTCGGTTTTGTCGTGGGGCTCTCGATCGCCACGGCCGGCTGGCCCGTCGGCGGGGGAAAGCTCACTTCGCCGCCGTCGTGCAGGCGCTCGCCGGGGTTGGCGACGATCAACTCGCTACCGATGATTCCCTGCGACACTTCCACTTCCAGCCCGTAGTCGCGGCCGATGGTGATCGTTTGGTACCGCACCTTGCCGCCGTCCACGATCGCCAGCCGCATGCCTTTGGCGTTGTAGATCAGCGCGCTGGTGGGGATGATCAACGGCGGCTGGTCGGGCTTGATCGTGAACTTCACTTGCCCGTACATCCCGCCGTAGAGTTGGCCTTTGCTGTTTTGGACGTCGACTTGAAACCGCATGGTGCGCGTGGCCGGATCGATCGACGAGGACGAGCGGGACACGTTTGCGGTGAACACTTTTCCCGGATAGTTAGCGACGACCAAATCCGCGGCTTGTCCCACTTTCACCATCGTGGCGTACGCTTGGGGCACGTTGACGAAAACGCGGAGCGTGTCGTTCTGCTCGATGCGGAACAGTTCCGTCGAGCCGGTAGCGGACAGCAGCGCGCCGATGTCGAAATTGCGAGCGGTGATCTTGCCGTCAAACGGGGCGTAGATTTTCTGGAATTTTTGGATCGCTTCCAGCCGGATCACGTCGGCTTGCGCCGACGCCAGCGACGCCTTTGCCGCCGCGAGGCCGGCGGTGGCTTGGGAATAGACGCCTTGCTTCTCATCCACCTGCTGCTGTGTCACGCCGCCGGTTTTACCGAAGTTCTGGAAACGCTCGAACGTGGTCTTACTCAGGTCGAAGTCGTTCTGGGCCTTGGTGATGTTGGCCTGTGCGGTGCCGACGGCAGCGCGGGCTTGCAACAACTGAGCGTCGGTTTCCGGCGTGTCGATCTCAGCAAGGACTTGGCCTTTTTTAACGGTGTCGCCGATGTCGACATTGAGCTTTGTCAGATAGCCGTTGGCGCGCGGGAAGAGCGAGGCTTCCTGCATCGCCCGCACGTCGCCGGCCAGGGTGATGTCGCTGCCGGCCGGCTGGCGCTTGGGGTAGACGACCTGCACCACGGGCTTGTCGTCCTTGCGCGCCTCGGCCTCGTCGTGAATCATCGCCTCGCGCCGGCCGTGCGGGATGTACCCGATAAGGAACATCGCCACCAGCAGCACGACGAACACGCCGGCCGCGAGCAGCACCTTCCCCGTGCCGACCTGCGGCAGGTCTTTGGGGATTTCGCCTTCATGGTGTTCCGCCGCGCCGGATTGCCGGCCGTCGGCCGGTTGAGGATCGGGATTGTGAGGGGCAGTCATTCCTGTAACTCCTTTTCAACGTGCGTTTTGGGCGCTTTGGCGCGAAGCAGGCTGTAGACGACCGGGACGAAAAACAGCGTGGCGAACGTCGCCATCGAGAGCCCGCCGATGACGGCGCGGCCGAGCGGCGCGTTCTGCTCGCCTCCTTCGCCAAAACCTAGCGACATCGGCAGCATGCCGATGATCATGGCGGCGGCGGTCATCAGCACCGGGCGGAGGCGGGTCAATCCCGCAGACAGTGCCGCGTCGTGCGCGTTCATGCCGAAATCTTTTCGCTGGTCGTTGGCGAACGTGATCATCAGGATCGAGTTGGCCGTCGCCACGCCGATGGACATGATCGCGCCCATCAGGGCCGGCACGCTGATCGTGCTTTGGGTGGCCCACAGCATCCACAAGATGCCCGCTACCGCGCCCGGGAGCGCCATCAAAATGATCAGCGGATCAAGCCAACTCTGGAAGTTGATCACCATCAGCAGGTACACCAGCAGCACGGCAAACACCATCCCGCCGGCTAGTCCGAGGAACGACGAGTTCATGCTTTCGATCTGCCCG
Source organism: Tepidisphaerales bacterium (assembly GCA_038229715.1). Taxonomy (GTDB): domain Bacteria; phylum Planctomycetota; class Phycisphaerae; order Tepidisphaerales; family Tepidisphaeraceae; genus JANMES01. Next base: position 4,796 of record JBBROD010000106.1, read on the forward strand.
CGGAGCGTGATCTTCGTGTCTTTAGGCAAATCCTTGGTGTAGCGATCGATCACATCTTGAATCCTGCCGGCGGCAGTGCCCAGGTCGGTGTTTTCAACGCTCAGCAGCACATCGAAGGTGGGCAGAATGTTGTAATGCGTGACATTCGTGGGCGACACGCCGCGCGTGGTGCTGGCGAGATTGCCCAGCAATTGTGTGTTGTCGCCTGCTGAAGCAACGGACGGAACGATCGGCGTCTTCTTCAGATCGTCGATCGAATCGATCCGGTGCTGCGGCGTTTGCACGAAGATGCTGTAGTTCACCCCGTTCTGAGGATTCAGCCAGTAGTTTGGCGCGGTTTGATTGCTCGAACTGAGCGAGATCAACAAATCGCTGGCCACTTCGCGCTGCGTGACGCCGAGTTGGCTGGCGAGCGTACGGTCGACGTTCACGCGCACATCGGGCGTACGCGGCACTTGCCGAAGTCGAACGTCAACGATGCCGGGCAGCTTCGCCACATCGGTGGCGATTTTGCGGGCCGTCACTTCGTTCACTGCAACGCTGCGCTGCGAGCCGGCGAGTTGGATGTCGATCGGCGCTTGCAGCCCGAAGTTCAGCACCTGCGTGACGATGTCTGCCGGTGCCATGTAAAAGAGCAAGTCGGGGAATTTGCCGGACAACTCCATCCGCAGCTTCTTCATGTAGTCGGCCGTGGGGGCGTGCCCTTCCTTGAGCGAGATGAGGATTTCCCCATCAGCCGGCGAAATTTGCGAGCCGTCGCTCAGCGACAGGTTGATCGAACTGTTGGGAATGCCGATGTTGTCGAGGACGACGGCGGTTTCTTTCGCGGGGATGATCTTGCGGATTTCTTCTTCCACGTCAGCGAAGTAGGTCTGCGTCTGCTCGATCCGCGTGCCGGCCGGCGCGCGAACGTGCATACGGATCTGGCCGGCATCGACGGTGGGGAAAAAGTCCTGCCCTACGCGGAAACCCAGCAGCAATACGCTTGCGATGACCAGAACCGAAAACGCAATCACCACCTCCGCTCGATGCTGCAAGCTCCAGGCGAGCAGCCCGCCGTAAAAGAGGCGGAGCTTTTCAAACTGCCGATTGAACCAGTAGTGCGTGTGGTTGACGATGATGTAGACTAGGCACACCACCGCTCCGATCCCGAGCAGGAAAATCAGCAGCAGGTTCCAACGGTCGGCCGACCCATGACCGATCGCCGCCAACGGCGCGTGGATGGCCGGGGCGATGTCCGCGATCGGGGAAAAGCCAAAAGCGAAGATCGACGAAGCGATCAGCCCGGCCAGCACGAGCAACGTTGCCTTGCCCGCGGTCGAGCCGATCCATCGGCGGAGTTTGTCGGCTGGGTCTTCCTCCTCCGGCGAAAGCGCGGCGTGTTGGGCGAGCTTTTCCTTACGGTGCTGCTCGTGCATCGCGTGCGGGTCGCTCTGATCGACGATGCCTCCGTACATCTCCACCTCAGCCGCCAGCAGGTAATGCACCATGGTGGGCACCAGCGTGCGGCTGAGCAGGTAGCTGGTCATCATGGCGAACACCACCGCCATCGCGAGCGGCGTGAACAGGAACTTAGCCGCCCCGCTGATGAAGACGACGGGCACGAACACGATGCAGATGCACGTGGTCGCCACGAACGCCGGCACGGCGATCTGGCTGGCGTAGTCGAGAATCGCCTGCACCAATCGTTTACGCTGATGCAGGTTGCGGTGAATGTTTTCGATTTCCACGGTCGCGTCGTCGACCAGAATGCCCACGGCCAGCGCCATGCCTCCCAGCGTCATCACGTTCAGCGTCTCGCCGATGAAATAGAGCACGATGATGGAGACGAGGATCGACAGCGGGATGGAGATAATGACGATCAGCGTGCTGCGCCACGACCCGAGAAACATCAGGATCATGATCGCGGTCAGCCCCGCGGCGATCCCCGCCTCGACCATCACGCCGGTGACGCTTGCGCGCACAAAGACGGATTGATCGAACAGCGGCGTGATCTTGAGAGCGTCGCGCATTTCAGGAGGCAGGCTGTTCTGCAACTCGGGAAGCAACTTCTTCACGCCGTCCACGACGTCCAGCGTGCTGGCGCTGCCGGACTTGAGGATGGAGATGAGCACGCCGCCCTTGCCGTTTGCGTGGACGACGTTGGTCTGCACCTGGAAACCGTCTCGCACATGGGCGACGTCGCGGATGTAGGTCGTCTTGCCGTTGGTTGATTTGATCGGGAGGTCGTTGATCTCTGCCACCGTTGAGGGGCTGCTGTTGACGCGCACCTGAGTTTCCTGCGTGCCAAGCTTGATCGAGCCGGCCGGGAGAATGAGGTTTTGGTTTCCCAGCGTGGTCGACACGTCCGACGGGCTGACGTTGTAGGCAAAGAGCTTGTCCGGATCGAGATCTACCACGATCTGCCGCTGCTTGCCGCCGTAAGGGAACGGAATTTGTACGCCGCGAACGGTGATCAGCTTCGGCCGCAAGGTATTGACGGCCACGTCGAACATCGCCTGTTCGGGCAACGTGTCGCTGCTGAGCGACAACTGCATGATCGGCACGCTCGACGCGTTGTACTGGATAATCAACGGCGGCTGCGTGCCGGGGGGCATCGATCGCGTGGCAGTTTGCGCAATCGCAGTCACCTGGGCGGTGGCATTTTCGATATTTGCATTGTTCTGAAAGTAGACCTTGATCACGCCAATGCCGTTAAGCGATTGGCTTTCGATATGCTCGATGTCGTTGACTGTGGTCGTGAGGATTCGCTCGAATTGCGAGACGATCCGCTTTTCCACGTCCTCGGCGCTCATCCCGCCGTAATTAAAAGAGACGGAGATGACCGGAATGTTGATGTTCGGGAAGATGTCCGTGGGCATTCGCGCGATGATGAGGTACAGGCCGAGGATGAACACTAGCATCGCCGCGACGACGAACGTGTACGGGCGACGAAGGGCGAGACGAACAATCCACATAAGCCACCTGAATTACGAATGCTTCGACCGGCTCCCGAAACACCAAGAAAACTTGTTTCAACCAGAACGAAATCCCCGCGGATTCGTTCAATCGCAGCCGGCGATTACTTATCCGCGGTAATGCCCGGTTCGGCCCCGGCGCGGCCGAGTGTGCCGGTCAGCAGCGAGAGGGCGGTCACGACTGTTCCGCGCTCTTTGCCTGAAAGGGTTGCGAGGCTTTCGGAGATCGCCGCGAGCGTACCGGCCCGGGCGACTTCGAGGATCGCGCTCCCGCGCGCCGTCAGGCTGAGTTCGACCTGCCGGCGATCACCGGTGCTGCTTTTGCGACTGATCATTCCCCGATCCACCAGCCCGCCTACAATTCGCGACGCCGTCGGCAGCGTCGAACCGAGGTGCTCCGCAACAGCCGACATCGATGCATTCGGGAACTTTCGGACCAGACACATCGTTCTAAACTGCGGTACGGAGAGACCTTTGGCTCGGCGCTTGCGCATGTGCCGGCGGATAGTCCACATAACCTCGGGAATGACGTCGAGGATGTCCGCCGCGCACTGTGCCGGTGATACATCGCGCGAATTGGTTGTATCCAGCAATACTTGCATAAGCTTACTATTATATTAAGCAATGATAGGAAGGCAAATCGCGGCGGTGCTTAAGCCATTTCATTCGTCCGCGTATGCAGCAGCGCTCAATTGTGACAAGGTCATCAGCAAGCTCGTGATAGGACGACGGCTGCGGGTTTAGCCGCCCTATCCCGCGAAAGCGCAAGCAACGTTCTCACCCTATCGGACGGGCCATGCGTTGGCGTGTCCGGGTGGAGTCAGGTTGTATTGAGATAACGTACGCAGGTGCGTCGCGCGCTCTGAACCGATATCATCCCCGTCGATGCCTGATACTCTCATACAACTGCCTGATCGCGCGCGATGGATCCACTACGCGACCCAACTCGCTACGCCGGTGCTGACTGCCATTGCGGACGGGCGGCTCCGGGCGACGATGCCGGTCGAAGCCCGCCCGGGTTACGCCGATGCGCGCCGGCAGAGCACGCACTTGGAGGCGGTCGGTCGGCTGCTCGCGGGGCTTTCGCCGTGGCTGGCGACGGGTGAAGCCCCCGCCCTGGCGGCAGCGGCGCGGCGGGCGATGGACATAGGGACCGATCCCGATTCGCCGGACTACCTTAATTTCACCGGCGGTGGGCATCAGGCGCTGGTGGACACGGCGTTTCTTGCGCATGCGATCCTCCGCGCCCCGGATTTGCTCTGGAGGCCGCTGGACGAGCGGACACGCAAAAACGTAATTGCCGGCATGTTCGCGTCCCGCGCAATTGCGCCATTTTTCAGCAATTGGCTTTTGTTCGCCGCGATGGTGGAAGCGTTTCTCGCGTTCGCTGGTGAAGTATGGGACGCGATGCGCGTCGACTTCGCCGTCCGTCAGCACATGCAGTGGTACAAAGGCGACAGCGCCTACGGCGACGGAGCGAGCTTTCGATTCGACTACTACAACAGCTACGTCATCCAGCCGATGCTGCTGGACGTGGTGGCCGAAGTCAGTCGGCACAGTGACGCCTGGAAATCCCTGCAGGCAAAATTACTTGCGCGCGCCCAGCGCTACGCCGTCGTACAGGAGCGGCTGATAGCGCCGGATGGGTCGTTCCCCGTCATGGGCCGATCGATTGCGTACCGTTGCGGGGCGTTTCAGCATCTGGCGCAGATGGCGCTACAGCGCCAGTTACCGGCCGAACTTTCGCCTGCGCAGGTGCGCGGTGCCCTGTCAGCGGTTATCGATCGGACGCTGGGCGCACCCAACACCTTCGACTCTGCGGGCTGGCTCAAGATCGGACTGGCCGGCCATCAGCCGGACTTGGGCGAGAGGTATATCTCTACCGGCAGCCTCTATCTGTGCTCGACCGCGCTTTTGCCGCTGGGCCTTCCGGCGAGCGATGCGTTCTGGGCCGATCCGTCGGCGCCGTACACCGGGCAGAAGGCGTGGTCCGGCCAAGATATCCTTGCCGACCATGCCTTACACGACTACGGCGACTGATGCCGACCTGCGATCGGAGTCATTACGTAAGCTTCCTGCAGAACATACATAATTACACGATCCGCATTCGCTTTTTTTTCGCCGAAGCGTCTTGGCATCTTACGGCGCGTTCGTACAATTCGGCCCATGCTCCAAACCTAACCCACCGTCGGCGATACATCCTGGTTTACTCACGACCGTTTCGGCATGTTCATCCACTGGGGCCTGTACGCGCTGGGCGCGCGGCACGAGTGGTTGATGAACAATGAGAAGATCGCCATTCCCGAATACGAGCGCCGGTACTTCAAGCACTTCGATCCCGACTTGTACGACCCCGAACTCTGGGCTAGTGCCGCCGCCGATGCGGGGATGAAGTATTTCGTCATCACCACCAAGCACCACGAAGGATTTTGCCTCTGGGACAGCAAACACACCGACTAAAAAGCCCCCAGCACGCTGGCCAAGCGCGATCTGCTCAGGCCGATGGTCGATGCTTTCCGCAAGCACAACCTGAAGGTGGGGCTGACGGTGCCGTGCCGATCGACAACAACGTCAGCGAACGCGAGATGAAGCGGATCGTTTTGAACAGGAAGAACAGCCTGTTCGTGGGCAACGAACGCGGCGGCCGAACCGCAGCGCTCCTCTCCAGCCTCACCAGCACCTGCCGCCGGCACGGCATCGACCCGCAGTTGTATCTGACGCAACTGCTGACC
>JBBROD010000107.1:0-10425 GCA_038229715.1 Tepidisphaerales bacterium
CAGTTGGATGAAGGGTACAGCATCCCGCTCACGCCCTTGGAGCATCTGGCGAACACCGTGTACGGCAACGACCCGGCCGAGTGCTTCAAGGTCAAACGCCCGGGTATGCGGTCGGCCGAGCTGGTCGCCCGCATGCAGAAGGCGATCGCCGTCATGCAGTTCAAGCTGGAAGGGCAGCTGATCGAGCGCAACCCGCAGTGGGAACTGGGCCATCGTAAGCTGCTGCACCGCATCAACCACGCCGCCGGCACGGTGGAAATTGACGGCGTGACGTACCCGATGAAAGACACACACTTGCCGACGATCGACCCCGCTAGGCCGTACGAACTGTCGCCCGAAGAACGCGTGTGCATTAACCGCTTGCGTAACTCGTTCGTCAGCAGCCAAAAGCTGTGGGAACACATGAAGTACATCGTCAGCCACGGCTCGATGTATCTGGTTCGCGATTCGCACCTGATCTTCCACGGCTGCGTGCCTTGCGACGAGGGCGGCGTGTTTTTGCCGATGATCATCGAAGGCATTCCGCGCGCAGGGCGGGATTTGTTCATCGCGATCGAGCGGGTGGTACGCCGATCGCTCGACCGCCGGGAGATAGCCGATCTGGATTTACTCTGGTACTTGTGGAGCGGGCCGCGATCGCCGTTGTTCGGCAAGGATCGCATCGCCACGCTCGAGCGGGATTTCATCGCCGATGAGAAGCCGCACCATGAAACCAAGGACGCGTATTTTTCGCTGATCCACGAGAAAGCCTTTTGCGACAAGGTGCTGGCCGAGTTCAATGTGAACGTGAACGACGGCCTGATCGTCAACGGGCACGTGCCTGTGAAGATCGAAAAAGGCGAATCTCCGCTTAAACGCAGCGGCAAGGCGATCACGATCGACGGCGCTTTTTCCGAAGCCTACGGCGACCACGGCTACACGCTGGTGATGGAAGCCGACCGCACGCTGCTGGCCAAGCACCACCATTTCGAATCGGTGGAGGCCGCGCTGCGGGAGGGAGTGGATATCGTGCCTGAGGTGTCAATCATCAAAGAGTGGAGCAAACCCCGCCGACTGGCCGACACCGAACGTGGCCGAGAGTTGCGGAACCAGATGGACATGCTGCAGTGGCTGATCGACGCGTACAAATCCAACCGGCTACGAGAGGGCGAAACCACGCCGGGCGCGCCGTCACACACCGATCAGCGGCCGGTGCATTGATGGAGAATGGGCTACACCGCTAGACTGAAAACTCGACCGTACCACGGGCCTCCGGCCCGTGCTGGTGGCGCGCAAACCTGAGAAAATGAACTTCCTTGGCTATTCCAAATCGCCAGCACGGGCCGGAGGCTGCTGTGTCCAAATCATCCAAAACACGTCATGCTGAGGTACTCCGAAGTATCTCCGACGCCGAATACCGTTCGAGATTCGAGATCCTTCGGAGTACCTCAGGATGACGACACTTGTGTGTTCGCCGGGGTTTGGAAAAAGCAGCCGGAGGCCCGTGGTACGGTCGAGTTGCGTTGGGCATGCTATTGCATGTCGGGTACATCCGCGCGGCATGCAATAGCATGCCCTACATCAAGTCCGTTCCTGCCGGGCTCCCCGTGTTCAGAGGCTGATTTGACTTCATCCGATACTGAGTTACGATTTCCTGCTGAGATTACGCAGATGATACCGAAAGCCCTGAGCATTATTGATATCGCAAGGACGTTTACACGCGCCTAGGGCTTCTCGTTTCTATTCGAACAAGACCAACCCCAAGGCTGCGGCCTTGGGGTTTTTTGTTGGGATGCTTTTTATGTCGCACGGATCGCCTAAAACCCCTTTGCCGCTCTCGCCCGGCGTATCGCCGTTGCGGGAGGTGCTCTCGCTGGCGCTGCCGACGGTGGCGCAGATGGCGTCGTACACGCTCATGCAATTTATCGACACGTGGATGCTCTCGTGGCTCGGGCCGGTCGCGCCGGCGGCGGCGAGCAATGGGGGCATGCTGGCGTTTTCGTTTATCTCGTTCGGCATGGGATTGCTGTTTATCGTCAACGCTCTCGCCAGCCAGGACTACGGGGCGGGCAAATTCTCTAACTGCGGGCGTCACCTGTGGCAGGGCGTTTGGTTCGCGATCGCGTACTCGATCGTGATCGCCCCCTTCGTGCTCGGCGGGCCGGCGATCATGAGCCTGTTCCATCACGAGGCGGACGTGACAGCCATGGAGACGATCTATTTCCAGATCACCCTCGGCACGGCGTTCATCAAGCTGATCCAGACGGCGTTCTCGCAATTCCTACTGGCGACCAACCGCCCGAACATCGTGATGGCCGCCGCCTTCACCGGCGTGTCGGTCAACGCGGGGGCGGCGTACGTGCTGATCTGGGGCCGGCTGGGGATTGCACAGTACGGCATCGCCGGGGCCGGTTGGGCGCAGGCGATCGGCGTGGGCACTGAGTGCGTCATCCTGATCTGCGTCGCGTTCGCCGGCAGCAACCGCGCCAAGTTCGGCACGACCGACTTCCGGCTGCGCTGGGCGGAGTTGAAGACCCTCGTCACCGTCGGCTTCGGCACCGGCGTGCAGTTCGTCGTTGACGTGCTGGCGTGGTCGATGTTCATGATGGTGGTCATCGGCCAATTCGGTGAGCACGCGATGGCGGCCAACGCGTTCATGTTCCGCTACCTCATCCTCAGCTTCATGCCCGCCCTGGGCATCAGCCAGGCGGTGACGGCGCTCGTCGGGCGGTACGTGGGCATGGGCAAGCCGGATATCGCGATGAAGCGCGCGGACCTCGGCTTCTCCGTCACGATGGTGTATCTGGGCGCATGCGCGTTGCTTTACATCGTCGGCCGGCGGGAGCTGATCCACTTCTTCGCCGACGACGCGGAGGTGATCCGCATCGGGGCGGTGTTGATGGTCTTCGCCGCGTTCTACCAGTTTTTTGACGGCATGTTCATCGTCTACAACGGGGCGTTACGCGGCGTAGGTGATACGTTCGTCCCCGCGTGCATGACGGCCGGCCTTTGCTGGGGGCTGAACGTCGTCGGCGGGTACTGCGTCGGACGGTTTTACCCGCAATTCGGCGTGGCGGGGCCGTGGACGATCGCCACGATCTACGGCGTATGCCTCGGGCTGTTTATGCGATCCCGTTTCAAAAATGGCCGCTGGATCGGCAAAACACTCGAAGCAGCCCGATCTGCCGACTCGAATAACCGTGAAGATTCGGCTAAATTGGCCGGTCTAGGAGTTGGTGACGCTTTATGAGTTCCGAAAACGCAGAAAAAGTCAGCTACAAACAGACGCTTAATCTCCCGCAAACCTCGTTCGCGATGGAGGCCAAGCTCGTCACCAACGAACCCTTGCGCCTGAAGAAATGGCAGGACGCGAAGCTGTACGATCAGCTTCTTGCCCACCGGGCCAGTTCCCCGAAAGGCAAGTGGATTCTGCACGACGGCCCGCCGTTCGCCAATGGCGATATCCACATCGGGCATGTGATCAACAAAACGCTGAAAGACATCATCCTGCGTTTTCGTACGATGCAGGGGTATCAAACCCCGTACGTGCCGGGCTGGGATTGCCACGGATTGCCCATCGAGCACAAAATTCAGCAGGAAGTGAAAAAGGCCGGCAAGGATTTCCGCGCGATGGAGATGGTGGAGGTCCGCAAGCTCTGCTACGCATCGGCGGAGCATTTTGCGACGGAGCAATCCAAACAATTTCAACGCCTCGGCATCCTCGGCGACTGGGCCAATCCGTACCTCACGATGAAGCCCGAGTACGAAGCCAAGACGCTGGAGGTGTTTGCTGATTTCGTTAAGGCCGGGCTGGTGTACAAGCAGCTCAAGCCCGTGCCGTGGTCGATCACGAACCAAACGGCGCTGGCCGACGCGGAGTTGGAATATCAGGACGTGGACGATCAATCGGTGTACGTGGAGTTCGCCGTCGCCAATCCGGGTGCGTTTAAGGCGCAATTCGAGTTGAAGATCAACGCGAAGGTTGCGTTCCTGATCTGGACGACCACGCCGTGGACGCTGCCGGCGAATATGGCGATCGCCGTGCATCCGGAGGTGGAATACGCGCTCGTGAAGTACCGCCGAAATGAAGACTGGCACGTCAGCGTGCTGGCGGCGGCGCTGGTTGAAAAAGTCCTAAGCAAACGCGACGGCGTGAGCGACGTATCGGTCCTCAAAACGGTGCTGGGCAAGGAGATCATCGGGCTGGAGTACCGCCATCCGTTCGTCGAGCGGACGGGCAAGGTCGTCCACGCCGAGTACGTGACGACCACCGACGGCACCGGCCTGGTCCACACCGCCCCCGGCCACGGCGAAGACGACTACGCCACCGGCATCCGCGAAGGGATCGAAGTCTACTGCCCCGTCCTGGCCAATGGCCGGTTTGATGCGACGGTGCCGGATTATTTGGTCGGCAAAACGGTATGGGAAGGTAACCCGATCGTCATCGAGAAGCTGAAAGAGCTCGGCGTGCTGCTGGCGGTGGAAACCATCCGCCACAGCTACCCGCACGATTGGCGCAGCAAAACGCCGACGATCTTCCGCGCGACGGAGCAGTGGTTTGTGGCGCTGAAAAAACCATTCGCAGAACACAAATTTACCTTATCAGAGCTGGCGCTAGCATCAGCGGATTACCTATTGCACGTCTATAAGCAGGTAACTGAGCGTCGTGGTTTGCCTGATTGGAAAGCACTTCGCGGGACGACAGGTAATGTTGAACTGCCAGATAAGGTCCAAGATTTTTTTGAATATGCGATGAAGCATAGTGCGGGTGACTCTGGGTGCGGTGCTAAGTTCTACCCGGCTTGGGGTCGGCATCGACTGGCTGGAATGCTTGAAAGCAGGCCCGACTGGTGCATTTCTCGCCAGCGCGCTTGGGGCCTGCCGATCCCGGTCTTCTACAACGAAGCGGGTGAAGCCTTGCTCACGCCGGAGAGTGTGAAAGCCGTCGCCAAGCGGTTCGCCGAGAAGGGCAGCGATGCATGGTTCACCGATTCACCCGCCGAGCTGCTCGGCGATTACGATCCGGGTGCGAAGTTCCCCAAAGACAAGCTCCGCAAGGAAAAGGACATCTTCGACGTCTGGTTCGAATCCGGCAGCAGCTGGCACGCCGTGCTGCAGGCCCGGCCGAACCTCGCATTCCCGGCTGATCTGTACCTCGAAGGCTCGGACCAACACCGCGGGTGGTTTCAGCTCTCGCTATTGCCGGCGCTCGGCGCGACGGGCGTGCCTCCTTTCAAATCGGTGCTCACGCACGGGTTTGTCGTCAAGCCCGACGGAAAGAAAGTCAGCAAGAGCGACAAGGAATACGTCACCGCGACGACCGAAATCAACAAGCACGGTGCCGACTTGCTGCGCCTGTGGACCAGCAGCGTTGATTATCAGGGCGACATCCCCGCTTCCCCCAAAGCATTGCAGGAGTTCGCGGACAAGTACCGAAAAATCCGCAACACGCTGCGCTTTCTGATGAGCAACCTGTACAACATGGCCCCCGGTCTGCCCGCTTCAGCGGGTAGCGTGCCCGAGAACAGCCTGGACGGTTGGGTTCTCGCAGAAACCGACACGCTCATCCGTGAGGTCACCGAGGCGTACGACCGTTACGAACTGCACCGCGTCTTCCGCCTGCTGCACGATTTCTGCACCGTGCAGATCAGCGCCGTTTACGGCAACGCGATGAAAGACCGCCTCTACTGCGAAAAGCCTGATTCACCGCTGCGCCAGCGAAGCCAGGCAACCATGCACCGCATGGCCGTCGTGCTGACGAAGCTGCTCGCCCCGATTCTGGTCTACACCGCCGACGAGGCGTGGGAGCATCTGCCGCACAAGTCGGTCGATGACGCGAAGCTGTCGAGCGTTCACCTGGCTGACCTGCCGACGCCGCTGAATCCGCCGGCGAGCGAGGAGCAGAAGCTAGCGTGGAAGCAGCTGATGGACCTCCGCGACGCGGCGTTGCTGCAACTCGACGGCCTGAAGAAATCCGTCGGCCTGAACAAAGCAGGCGAGGCCGAAGTTGTCTATCCGGAAAAGCTCAAGCCGCAACTGCAAGCCTACGGCGAGGATTTGGCCGACCTGGTAGGGGCTGGCTTCTACCGGTTCGACGACGTGGCCGAGGTGCGGGTGCTAGACGCGCGGGAGAAATACCCCGCCTGCGCCCGCAGTTGGAAGCGTCGCCCGGACGTCGGATCGGACGCGAATTATCCGGATTTAAGTGCTCGTGATGCGCTCGCAGTAAAATCACGGTCCTAGAATGGACTAGTGACGTAGTCAGGTGTCAAAGGTGAATTAATGCTCGTACTGTCCCGACAACGCGATCAGTCCATCATGATCGGCGACGACATCGACATCACCATCGTCGATATCCGCGGCGACAAGGTGCGCCTAGGCATTAACGCGCCCCGCACCGTAAGCGTCCACCGCAAGGAAGTGTTTGAGCAGATCAAGAAGGAAAACCAACAGGCCGCCATGCTCAACCCCGCCGACCTGCCCGGCGTGGCTGAGCGCGTACTCGAGCCGGCGGGCGCATCGCACCTGAAGCTGTCGACCCCGCCGATCAAAATCGCCGTCCTCGCCAGCGGCGGGGGGACGACGCTGCAGAACCTGATCGACGTGATCCGCTCCGGCAAGTTGAACGCCGACATCCGCGTAGTCGTCGCAAGCAAACCCACGTCGGCGGCCATCACGCGTGCGGAATCGGTGGGCATCAAAGCCGTCGTCGTGGATCGCAAAGCGACGGCCGATCTCGACGAGTTCAGCCGGCAGGTGTTCGCGGCGTGCGATGCGGGGGAAGTCGATCTGGTCATCCTCGGCGGGTGGCTCTCGCTGCTGAAACTCCCCGAACGCTACCGCGGCAAAGCGATGAACATCCACCCCGCGCTGCTCCCCAGTTTCGGCGGGCCGGGCTTGTACGGCAGCCGGGTGCATCAGGCGGTGCTGGCGACGGGCGTCAAACTCAGTGGCTGCACGGTGCATTTCATCGACGACTCTTACGACACCGGCCCGATCATTCTGCAGCGAACCTGCCCCGTGCTCGACAACGACACGCCAGACACGCTCGCCCATCGCGTGTTTGAAGAGGAGAAGGTTGCGTACACCGCAGCGATCCAACTCTTCCAGCAAGGCCGCCTCCGCATCGACGGCCGGCGTGTGGTGATTTCGTAGCAAAACCCTCGGCAGGCACTCAGAGAGGGCAGGGTGAGGGTTCTTCTGCGATAGCCGAATTGATCTGCGAATAAAACGAAAGATCGCAAATGAAGAATGGGATTCGTGACCAGTCGTGTGATCCGTATATGCTTTGAATGGGAAACAGAACCCTCATCCCAACCTTCTCCCGGCGTACCGGGAGAAGGAGCCGGACATCCTGCTCTACTTGGATTTGACAGAAATTCCCGACGTCACGCCCCAGCCGTGTACTTCGCAGCCGGCGGATTCCAGGATGTCCAGCGTCATCTGGTTGCAGCTGTTCAGCCAGCTGTAGTGCGTGTGATCCTTCACAAAAAACGCATTCGATTCCGGGTCGTACACCGGCGGGCGGTCGCCGGTGGCGTAACGGCGGTCGAGGTCCTTCACGACCTTTTCAACCTTGCTGCGCTCGGCGAATATACGCTCGATCCGTTTGGTCGGCCGAAATGTTTTTGGCGTGTCGTGACTGTTTCCAACGTAAATCCAGTTGCGGCCAAGGGCGCTCTGGAACGATATGAACAACGCCCCGAATGCGTTCCACGGCATCTGGCGATTCTCGGCAGCGTAGGCCCAGTCGCCGAAAGAATACTCGACATAGTTCTTCGGCCCGTACGGCAGCAACACCGACGTATGCACGCCGTACACGGCGAGATACACCGGCACCGGATCCTTCACGCCCGTCGGCGGCGTGACGCTGCTGCAGCCGGTGGTCGTCAGCAACAGGCTGAAGATGAGGAATGAACGGCAAGACGCCAAGAGCGCTAAGGCCGGGCGCCAAGACAATTCACTGGGACGAGGATTTCGCAGAGTGGGATTCAGAATCAACTGCGTGGCCTGCGACATCTCTTTCTCGTCCTTGGCGTTTGATCTTGGCGCTCTTGGCGTCTTGGCGTTCACCGCTTACGTCCCAAACGAAACCGCCGGCGTGTTGCGGACGGTGGAGTCTTCGACTTCGAAAAATTCCGCCGGCGGAAAGTCGCCCATACCGGCCACCAGCATCGTGGGGAAGGTCGTTCGGGTGACGTTGTAATCTCGCACGTTGCCGTTATAGAACCGCCTTGCAGCGGCGATGCGGTCTTCGGTGTTGACCAGTTCCTGCTGGAGCGCCAGAAAGTTAGCCGATGCTTTCAGGTCCGGGTACTTCTCCGCGACGGCCCACAGTTGCTTGGTGGCGAAGATCAGCTGCTGCTCGTCGGCCGACTGCTGGCCGATCGGTCCGGTGTTGGCGGCGGCTTTATTTCTCGCTTCGATGACCATCTGCAAAGTCTGCTGCTCGTGCGTGGCGTACCCTTTGACGGTGTTGACGAGATTCGGGATCAAGTCGTACCGGCGTTTGAGCTGCACGTCGACATTGCCCCAACTTTCCTTAATCAGCTGCCGCAGCCGCACGAGCTTGTTGTACCACGCCAGCGGAATGCAGATGACGATCAGCAGAACGACGGCGGAGATGATAAGAGTCGGGCCCATATCGTTTTATTCGACTTGAATTATTTCTTGGTCGGTCCGGGTGCTTTACCCATCGACTGATCGACCGCCACCTTCCCACCGCCGAGGTGGGTAATCAGCAACGTCAGGCCGAGGAAAATCAGGTTCTTATCGATTTGAGGCGGCTCGCCGGGCTTGGCTTTGAAGCCGATGCCAGTGGCCGCGATCATAAAGCTGATGAGCATCAGCGACATCAGTGCGCCCGCCACGCGGGTGTACAGGCCGATCACCATCGCAACGCCCACGATCATCTCCGCGAACGGCAACATCTGAAGGTACAACTTGCCGATCTGCGGCGAAAGGAAAGAGGGGATGTTCGGCGTGGCGTGTTCAACAAACGCCCCCACGCCGCCGGCGATTTTCGCATAGCCGGCCAGCAGGAAGTACACGCCGATCGCCACACGGGCCAGCAGAAGAAAGCTGTCCTTGGCATGGTCGGTTTGAAGTGGGTTTTGCATATCAATCCTTTGATTCGGCTATTTGCCACTGAGGTATGGCATGTTCAGTAGTGTGCCATTTGGGGCAACCTAAAACTATCTTCTCCGTGTCTCCGTGCCCCCGTGGTTCAATAACATTCTTACTGTCCCAGTTCCTTGCCGCGTTTGTCGGCGGCTTTGAGGGCGTCGATGATGGCCTGGTCGACTTTGCGTTCCTGCATCAGCACGATCGCGGCGTTGGTCGTCCCGCCGGGGCTGGTAACTTTTCGCCGAAGCTCGGCCGGGGAGTCAGAACTCGTCGTGAGCATCTTAGCAGCACCTAGCGCGGTTTTCGTCGCCAGCTGATGCGCCTGTTCCGGCGACAATCCGAGTTGCACGCCGCCGGCGATCATCTGCTCGACGAGGAAGAAAAAATACGCCGGGCCCGATCCGCTGACGGCCGTCACGGCGTCGATTTGCGATTCCTTCACTTCGATCACCGAGGCAGATGACTCGAACAACTCCCGGGCGGTGTCCATGTCAGCGGACGTTGCATTAGTGCCAGACGCCATCGCGACCATGCCTTCGCCGACGAGCATGGGAGTGTTCGGCATAGTGCGGATGACGTGCCACTTGGCTTGCGGGCCGAGGTGTTTTTCGATGAACGCAGATGAAATGCCCGCCGCGATAGAGATCACCAGCGTTCCCGGCTTCATCACCGGCCCGAGATCGGCCAGCACGCTGGCCATTTGCTGCGGCTTGACCGACAGCAGAATCACCTTCGACGCCTCGGCGACTTCGCGCACGTCCTCGATGGCTTTGACTTTGAGCTCGTTGTTAAACAGATCCCGGCGAGCGAGTGTCACATCAGCAGCGATGATCTGGCCGGGCTCAAACACGCCCGCCCGCAGCACGCCGCGAACGATCGCTTCGGCCATATTCCCCGCGCCGATAATGCCCAGCCCGTAGATCATGCACGGGAATATATCGGAGAGAGCAGATTTTGCCACAGATGGGGCACGGATGAACACGGATGGATACGAATAATGCCGCAGATGAACGCAGATGAACGCAGATAAGTGGGAATAAAACAACTTTTCTCTGATCTGCGTTCATCCGCGGAAGTGTAACTTCCTGTCTGTAAATAAAGTAAGCCATCGTTCGCTTCGATCAGGGTTTTACCAAGGACCTTTGATCAAAGGATGCGAACGATGGCTACAGGACTGGTTATCGGCGAAATCGGCGATTTGTTGCAGGAGACTTTTCGGACGGGAGACGGTCTACGGCGGTTGCTGCAGGGGTTGCTTAACCTCGGGATGCGGGAGGAGGCGAGCCTGCATGTCGGTGCCCGGATGCACGAGCGGTCGTC
>JBBROD010000108.1:0-10376 GCA_038229715.1 Tepidisphaerales bacterium
AGAGCAGTTTTATCTGCTGTGGCCGCTGATCTTCATCGGTTTGATGCAGATGCGTTTGTCGCGGCGGATACTCGCACTCGGACTCTTCGGCCTGGCGATCGTGATGGCCGGTGTCCGGGTGCAACTTTTGCTTCGTGGCGCGTCGGCCGAGCGGCTTTACAACGGATTGGATACCCACTGCGACGGATTGCTGGTCGGCGGCGCGCTGGCGTTTTTCGTGTCGGCGTACGGAATCGATCGGCAGGCGGCGTCGAAGTGGATCGCTCCGGCCGGCTATACGGGTTTGGCGGCGTTGCTGGTCGGAGCGTTCGTCACGCGGTTCGATTCTCGCGCGATGTTCCTCGGCGGGTATCTGCTGATCGCGATCGCCGCCGCCGCGTTGATTGCCGAACTACTCGCCCGGCCGGAATCTTTCCTCTGCCGCGCGATGGGCTGGCCGGCACTGGTGAAACTCGGGCGCGTTTCGTACGGCGTCTACTTGTGGCATTTCCCCATCTACAAAGTGCTGATGGAACTGCATGACCGTTACCATTGGCACACACGCTGGCCGCTCTATCTGTTCGGCGGGGGAACACTTTCGATCGTGATCGCGCTGTTGTCTTACCGATTCATCGAGGCGCCTTTTTTACGGCTGAAGAAAAAATTTCCGTAACTACTTTCGTTCAACAGCCATCGCGGCCAGCGCTGCCAGGCCTTTGCTGGTGAGTTCGTCCTTGAATTGAAACCGCCAACCCTTGCCCCAATCGCGATGCAGGACTTTCGACAGACCATCGGCCACGCCGCCGCTGACGACCACATCGCGGCGGAGTTGGGTTACTTTGCGAAGCAGCGGCACTCTGGCGGCGCTGGCGCGGGCGAGGGATTCGACAACGGCGGCCAGCATGTCGTCGCGGGTGGTGGAGAGCGAGAGATCGGTGAACGCTCCGCGCGGCTGATCGATACTCATGCGATCGCCGGCCAAGTGCGGATCGAACACCGGCGTGCCTTCGGTCGGTCGGCTGAGTTGGCTGATGCGCCGAAAGAATTGAGCGGTCGACAGATCGGAGAAAAGCGTCTGCCTCGCCCATAACAGCGCGCTCCCCGCAGCGGCCAGGGTGTTGACGCTCATCCACTTTTTGCCCACGCCAAGCCCACGGATGAGCAGTTGCTCGTGCGGGCGGGCTTTGTTTGTGCAGACGGCCAGTACGTCGGTTGAGCCGCAGACGTTGAGGACTTGCCCGTCGGTTGCGCCGATCGCGAGCATCGCGGCGCTGGTGTCCATGCAGCCGGTGAGGACGGGCGTGCCTTCGCGGAGCCCGAACCGTGAAGCCGCGAGCGGCTGAAGCTTGCCTGCGATGACGTTGGCGTCTTGGATGCTCGGCAGTTGATCGACGTGTACGCCGATGGCGTTGCAAAGCTCCTCGCTCCACCCGCCGAGCGTTGTTGTGCGATAGAGTCCCATGAAGCTGGCGTTGGAAGTATCGGTCACGTATTGGCCGGTCCATTGATGCAGGAGATAGGTGCCGAAGTGCCCGAGCACGGCGGCCCGGTTGATCACTCTCGGATGGTGTTTGGCAAACCACGCCGCGGTGGTTGAACTGATCCCGCCGGGGATCGGCCGATTGCCGGCCAGCTTAAGATGCCTCGCCTTGCCGACGCGGCGTTCGATCTCGTGGGCCATCGCGATGCTCCGCCGATCCTGATGGGTGATGACCGGCGTGAGCGGCTTGCCCTTGCGATCCATCGCCAGCCACGAAGGGGCCATCACGGTAGGCGCGATCAGATCAACGTGCTTCACCGCCGGCCCGTGCTGACGAATCGCCTTGCTGACAGCGGACAGGATGGCGTCCGGATCGATCTCCGCCCGACCGGCGCGGTAGTCGGTCGCATAGTTGGCGCGCGTCACCTGGCCGACAAGCTTCCGGCCGCTCATCAGGGCGACTTTGACCGACGAGGAGCCGATGTCGATGGCGAGAAGCTTCATATGGAAAATCCAAATGACGAAACCCGAAATCCGAATGAATGACGAATGACGAAACCAGAATGACGAACATGCTGCAAAAAAAAGGTGTTATTTTGCTAGCCGTTTAGCGTTCGCTATTCGTCATTCGGATTTCGTCATTCACTCGGATTTTTGGTTTCGTCATTCGGGTTTCGGCTTTAGCGCTTATCAGTTCCGGTCCGCGCCTTGCCCTCAATGACTTCGTGTTCCGAATGATCGCCGGACCACTCGGTGTGCCACACGCCCGGCCCGTCGGTGCGGACGTATGTGTGGCCGCCGAAGTAATCGCGCTGGGCTTGGATGAGGTTTCCGGGCAGGCGTTCGCGGCGGTAGCCGTCGTAGTAAGCAAGGCTGGCGCTAAACGCCGGCAAGCCGACGCCGTGCTCGATGCCCAGCTTCACCACGCGGCGCCACGCCTCCTGGCGATCGGCAATCATCTTGGTGAACTTCTCGTCGATCAGCAGGTTGGTCAAATCTGGATTTTTCTTAAACGCCTGTGTGATTTCTTCAAGGAACGCCGCGCGAATAATGCAGCCGGCGCGCCAGATCATCGGCAGCTCCGGCAGTTTCATCTTGTAGTCGAAACCGCCATCGGCCACCGTTTTGTTCGCCGCGGCCAGCATCGCCATGCCTTGCGCGTACGAGCAGATTTTGCTGCAGAACAGAGCGGCTTTGACGTCGCTGATCAACTGTTTATCCGGCGGGCCGCTGCGCGTCTTTGCAACGGGCTTCGGGCCGGTGAGCAGCTTGCCGGCTTTGAGGCGCTGGTCCTTGAGCATCGAGATCTCGCGCCCATCCACCGCCGCCGCCATCGTGGGGACGGGGACGAGCAAATCGAGAGCGGCTTTGATCGTCCAGGTGCCCGTGCCTTTCATGCCGACGACGTCGACGATTTTTTCCACCAACGGCGTATCACCGCCGCGCGGGTCGGGCAGGTTGACGACCTTTTCCGCGATCTCGATCAGGAAGCTTTGCAGTTCGCTCTTGTTCCAGTCGGAAAACACCTGCTGCAATTCGGCGTTGTTCAGACCGCCGACGTTTTTCAGCAGATCGTAGGCTTCGGCGATCAGCTGCATGTCGCCGTACTCGATGCCGTTGTGAACCATCTTCACAAAATGTCCGGCCGATCGCTCCCCGCAGTAGGTGACGCAGGGAACGCCGTCGCTCGGCGCCTTGGCGGCGATTTTTTCGAGGATCGGCTTGAGAATTTCGTATGCCGCCTTGTCGCCGCCGGGCATGATCGCCGGGCCCCACAGCGCGCCTTCCTCGCCGCCGCTGACACCCATGCCGAAGAAGCGAATGCCGCTGGATTTCAGATCGGCTTCGCGGCGTTCGGTGTCGGTGAAGAGCGAGTTGCCTCCGTCGATGAGGATGTCGCCGGGTTCGAGCAGCGGCTTGATTTCGTTGATGACCGCATCGGTGGCCTTACCGGCCTTGACCATCAGCAGCACTTGGCGCGGCTTGTTCAGCAGGCCGACGAAGTCCGCCATGGTCTGCCCGGACTTGAAGTTCTTGCCCTTGGCCGGGCCGCTCATGAAATCTTCGGTCTTCGCCCAAGTGCGGTTGTAGACGGCGACGGAATACCCGTTGCGTTCCACGTTCTGCGCGACGTTACGCCCCATGACTTCCAATCCAACGACGCCGAATGCCTGACCCATAGTGTTCCTTCTGTTAAAGCTGAATGTGATTGTGGAGTTTTTGCGACGGTTAGCAATACAGACGGACTGAACGCCAAGCAGCAGGAGCGCCAAGGCAAAAACGCCATGAAAAATGCCGAAATAACTTCCTATCGCTTCTAAATTTACCGCGAAGGCGCGAACCATACCAGAAACCAGAATCACCTGAGGTTCTTCGCGTCTTCGCGGTTGTGTTATGAGTTATTTTTGAAGCTCTTAGTGTTCATCTCACGCAGGCTGGGTCACGCGCGGCGACGGCGATTCGCTCGGCGTTGGTTGGCCGGGCCTGGCGTTGATGCCGAGTAGTTCTTCGACGTAGCACCGAAGCACTTCGCCCACCGCCCGGGCCGAAGTAATCGCGCCGCCGGGGGTATGCGGGGCGTTGCCGTCGAATAGTTCGCAGAGCTGGCCGGTTTCGACGATGCGGTCGAGGCTGGCTTTGAGCAGTTGATGCACGGTGGCGGTGGATCCCTCCGTCCGGCCGATCGTGCGCATCAGCCCGCAGATGTACCAGCCGAGCAGCGAAGGGTAAACGGATCCATTGTGATACGCGCGGTCGCGTGCGATGACGTTGCCGCCGTAGTGTCCCTGGTACGCCGGGTCTGCCGGTGAGAGCGTCCGCACGCCGACGGGTGTCAGCAGATGCTCCCGTACTTTATCCAGCACCGGCTGATGCAGTTCCTTCGCCAGCACGGGGAACGGCAGCGCGATGGCGAGTAATTGGTTCGGACGGATCGACGGATCGCGGCCGAGTTCGTCGACCACATCAAAGCAGCAGCCGGCCGATTCGTTCCAGAAGACGGCGTTGAAGCTGGTCTTGGTCGTTCGCGCTTTGGTGAGCAGATCGGTGGAGGCATTCGTGTCGCCGCGCAGCTGACACCACGTGGCTACGGTGCAGAGCGCGTTGTACCACAGCGCGCACAGCTCGACCGGTTTGCCCTGTCTCGGCGTGACGACCCAGTGGTTGATCTGTGCGTCCATCCACGTCGTGCCGATCCCCGGCGCTTTGCTGGCGAGTAGTCCGCTAGGGTCAACGCCGATGCCCAAGTCGGTTCCTTCGCGATAGATCGAGAGAATCTCCATCGCCGGCTGCAACCACTTTTCGAGAACCGTTTTTTCATCGCCGGTGTAGCGGAGGTATTCGCCGGCCGTGTGAATCAGCCATAGCGACGTGTCGGCCGCCTTGTAGAGCGGGGGCGAGCCGTCTTCTGGATAGTCGCTGGGGGCGAGACCGTTGCGGAGTTGGTCGAACGTTTGCTGGATGAGCTGTTTTGCCTGCTCGAATTTACCTGGGATGAGCAATAATCCGGTGATCGAGCTCATCGCCGGCCGCACCGCTGGTGACGGCCAAGGGTAAGTGGCTACGATCGCGGGCGAATACTGCTGACCAGCCACGACGAACTGCTCTGCCACTCGCATCAGCGCGGCCAGCGTCGGGTCCGTCACCGGCGGGGCGGCGATGTACGACGCGGGCGTGTTGTATTGCCGCTCAGCGTCGATGACGGCTGAGTCAAAGTCGATCGGGTCGGCCGAGCAAACCAGGTGCAGGCTTTGGCCGGGGTTGAGCTTCGAGCGGACCACGCCCGGCGACCAGAGGTCTTCCAGCCCGCCGTAGCCGCGCTCGGTCTCGCGGCGGTAGATCGTGTTGAGATACCAGTAAGGCTGGCTGTCAAACTCGCCGTCGTGCGCGAAGAAGGCTTCCGGCGTGCGCGTGGTCGCTGCGATGTGATACTGTCTGCGCCCGCGCGGGTCGGCCGACAGCTTGCCGTTCCATTGGTATGCCAATTCATGAATGCCCCGCAGCGCGAAAAGTGGGCGCAGTTCCAAGTCAATCGACTCTTGCCCGCCGAGCAAGGTGTAGCAGATCACGACGGTGTTTTTTCCGTGCAGAAGTCGCAGCGATTTTTCGATCGTCCAGCCGTCGCCCTGATAAGCCCAGCGGGGGAATGGATCGTGATTGAACGCGCGCAGATATTCGTGGCCGCGCGGGTGAATCGTTCCGGGGTATTCGTTAGAGGAAAGGCAGTAGCGTCCGCCGGCGAAGAAGAAAGACTCTTCCACGCGCGACAGCAGAACCATGCGACGATGTGGCGGCAGCATCGGAGCGACAAGCAACCCGTGATACTTGCGGGTATGCAACCCGGCGAGGGATGAACTGGCGTAACCGCCCAATCCGTTGGTGGTCACCCATTCCCGCGCGAGCAGGTCGTCTAACCCTTTGCCTGATAGATCGGTTTGAGCCATTGAACATCCTCCATGATGTAAGGGCGGGATGATATCAGAGTTTTTCATTTTCCACTATCGAAATCGTTTGCATAAAATTGAATCGGACCTAAATGATAATTGCCGAAAAAACTCATTATTTGGTCGGGAGGTGGGCTTCGACGAACCAAAGCCACTTGTCAGTTCCGCGGGAGATTTCGGTGAACAGGTCGGCGGTGTCGGCATCGTCAAGCTTGTCGGCTTGGTCGATCGCGGCTCGTACGTTTTTGCCGAACGCCACCAAAGCGTCACTCACTGCATCCACGTGATCGAGATCGCGCGTGATCGTCAGCGGATACTCTTTTAGTGACGAGCCCTTGGCTGTCGCGCGAGCAGTGCCTTGTACTATCGCGCCCAACTGCACTGCCCGCTCGGCGATGTTGTCAACGTAGTCTTCTACGTCCTCGTTGATCTTGTCGAACAGCTCATGCAATCCGATGAAATGCGGACCTTTGATATTCCAGTGCGCCTGCTTGAGTTGGGTTTGAAGATCGATCGCGTCGACCAGCCGATCCTGCAGCAAATCAGAGACGGACTTACGCGTCTTGGCGGGGAGGTCATTTTTTGTTTTCAGCATACGGATTCCTTAGCCAGCCGGAGATTGAACTGATGAGGGAACGAGATTAGCGAACCCGTGTTAGAATTCGATCAGGGGTTCCCTTATTCAATGTCTCTCGTGTTTAGGGAACAAATAAGATCATCGTAAAATTTCATCGATAGCAGTCCTCCGCGAAGGATAGGCCTGGTTCCAGTGCCATATCCTTCGCGGAATACCGCGCACAATCTCGGGTTATGAAAGCGTCACGCCGATATCAGTACTGCGGCCCGCCGGGGTTGATGTCGCGGTTCCAGAGCAAGATTCCACCAGCCACGCTCCTGGCGTTTTTGAATCCTTGCTGGCGGAGCATCTGCGCCACCTGCAGCGATCGTCCGCCGCTCTTGCAGTGGATGGCGATCTCGTCGTTCTTGTGCGCTTCCAGCGTCTTGCCTAACTGCATCCACTGGGCACGCGGGTAAAGCTTGTCCTTGTCGACGATGTGCGTGATCTCGAACTCGTTCGGCTCGCGCACGTCGATCAACACGAAGTTCGGCGTCTTGGCGTCGAGCTTCGCCTTGGTCTCGCGCGGAGTAATTTCCCAGCCTTCTTTGAAGGCGTAGCCGGGCGGAAGTCCCTTCGCGTCGAGCGATGGATCGGGCTTTGGTCCTGCATCATCGGGGGGTTTGGGCGCGGTAGCCTGATGCGCTTCACGCTTGGTTTCTTCCAGAGACAAAGGATCCATCGCAGGCACTCCACAGAATTGTTCGTAGTCGATCGGCGCGGTGATCGTCGGATTCGTACCGCACACCGGGCAACTCGGGTCGGCCCGCAGCTTGAAGGTCTTGTACTCCAACTCGTGCGCATCAAACGTCGTCAGCTTCCCGATCGCCGGCGTGCCGAAGCCGAGGATCAGCTTGATCACCTCGTTCGCCTGCATGGTTCCGATGATGCCCGGCAATACGCCGATCACGCCGCCTTCGGCGCAGCTCGGGACACTGCCCGGGTCCGGCGGCTCCGGATACATGCACCGATAGCACGGCCCGTGCTCGCCGGGACGGATCGGGTTCGGCAAGTGCGGCGCGAAGACCGTGACCATCCCCTCGAACCGGAAAATGCTGCCGTACACGTTCGGCTTCTTGAGCAGCACACAGGCGTCGCCGACGCAGTAGCGCGTCGGGAAATTGTCCGTGCCGTCGATGATGATGTCGTAATCCTTGATCAGGTTCATCACGTTCGAGCTGTTCACGATCACTTTATGCTCGATGACTTTGCAGTCAGGATTGAGGTCTTTGAGTCGATCTGCGGCGGCTTTTACTTTGTCCACGCCGATCGTCTTCACGCCGAACAGCACCTGCCGCTGCAAGTTGGACGGCGACACGACATCGATATCGACCAGCCCGATCGTCCCCACACCTGCAGCCGCGAGATACATGGAGATCGGGCAACCCAGCCCGCCGGCGCCGATGCAGAGCACTTTGGCGTTGATCAGTTTGAGTTGCCCCGCCATGCCGACTTCCGGCAGGATCAGGTGCCGCTTGTAGCGGTTGACTTGTTCGTTCGTGAGTTGGGTGATCATGTTGATGGAGTCCTTTTGCGTAAGCGATACGCCTTTCGGGACTCTAGGAGTGACGGCTGGGTTCGTCAAGAAACGGCGGCTACCGGGAGGAATCCAATCGATTGAACGGCGATAGAAGTGAACTTTAAGATTCACTCTGCAACCGCCGGAGACACACTGGAGTGCGGCTGTCCTCAGCCGCCTCGATAGCATGAAATCGGCGGGTGAGGACACCCGCCCTCCAGGTCAAGCCAACGCCGGTTCGGCTTTTGAAGCGAACTTGAGTTCGCTCCCTTCGCCTCTCAAGGCGCGTTAGAGGTTGGTGAATCGTCGCGTTATTTCTTTGTGGACGAAAACTCCGGCCCTTCGGCGGTCATGAGCGACTTGAGCTCTTCCAACGCTTTGTCGTCCTGCTTGTTGACCTTGTAGAGGTCGATCAACTGCAGGCGGATGGCGCGTTTGACGGCTTCCATCTTCACTTCGGGGAGAAGCTTGGTGAAGTATTCGATCCCGGCCTGCGGGCCCTTGCGACGGAGCACGTCGCCGGCGCTGATGACGGCGGCCACGCCGGACGCTTCCGGGTCGGCCGCGAGTTTACTGTACTGCCCGACCATCGTGATGTACCCGCCGAAGCGGCCGATGTCGCCACCCGCGCCGGGGGCCGCCGATTGCGGACCTTGTGGACCGCCTTGCCCGCGCTGACCCATCGGCCCGCCTTGTCCGCCCGGACCTCCCGGACCGTGTTCGCCGTCGCGCCCTTGCGGCCCGTCCTGCCCGTCGCGCATCGGCGGCGGGGGACCGTCTTGCCCCTCGCGCGGCGGCGGGCCTTGCTTGGTGTTGTCACCGGCCGGCGGACCACCGGGCACTTGCGCGTGCGCCATCGACCCCAACGACGCCAGCGACATCGCCGTCGCCAGAAACGCTATCATTCCAGTTGATTTCCAAATGCTCATATCCAACTCCTTGGTTCGAATTGTTTCAGAATGAAGTTTGATCGAAAGAAAAATCCATCGACGCCAAACTCGGCGGCGACGGAATCGATTCGGCAGTCATGCTCGGAACCAGCGGCAGGTCATCCGGCATCGAAGACGATTCCGGAATCGCCTCGGGTGCGGGGAGGACTGCTAGTTCAGTGATATCGACAATGGGCGATTCGCCGGTGGTCGGCAGGAATTTGCCGCCATAAGTGAGGCTGCCCGCGTTGCGATCGATACGGCTTGGATTCATCAACATTGCCGTGCCGATCACAATCGCCACGCCCGCGGCGATGGCTAAGCCGTGTCGCCAGAACGACAGCGACCGCGTCGCCTGCTGCGCGAACACGTCCGCCGCCAGATCGCCGGGGTAGCTCGCCGACTCGTAGTCGGCCTTGGCGTTCTGAAGTTGGTTGCGTAGATCGCTCATGTCTTGCCTTGCTCCTTCTCCCGGTACGCCGGGAGAAGGTTGGGATGTGGGTTCTGCCGAATCAGTCGGCTGATTGGCCGTCGCATAAGAACCCTCACCCTGCCCTCTCCCGGCGTACCGGGCGAGGGTCACTTCGCTCCCAGCTTATTCCTCAGCGAACGAAGCGCCTGATGCACGGTCGCTTTGATCGTCCCCGGCGCGGCGTTCATCGCTTTGGCGGTGTCGTCGACGCTCAGGTCTTCGAAAAACCTCAACAGCAGCGCCTCGCGTTGTCGCTCCGGCAGTTCCGCGAGAAACTCCCGAACCCGGCCGACCTGCTCCGCCCGATCGGCCTCGGCCAGCGGAGTTCGCGAGTCGCTCGCCTCGCCGCTCGCCGCCGACTCGCCGGCGAACGTTTTTCGCCGCCACTGTTCGCGGGTGACGTTGAGCGCGATGCCCAGCGACCAGGTCTTGATCGTGCTGCCGCCTTTGAACTTGGGCAGATCGCGCAAAAACCGAAGTGCGGTTTCCTGCGCCGCATCGGCGGCCTGATCCGGGTCGCGAAGCAAACCCAAGGCGAACCGATACCACACATCCTGCAACGCCCGGATGAGCGACGTCTGTGCGGCCCGGTCGCCATTTCTGGCGGCTTCGATCGTTGGCTCATCCACGCGGGGTTGTCCTGACTCTCAGGAGTGAGTGCTGGAAACGCGGGAAAGGTTTAGCGGTTCTAAATTAACCGCGAAGGCGCGAAGACGCGAAGGACTAAACAAACGAATTCCATCCCGTATTCTTGCTCTTCTTCGCGACTTCGCGGCTTCGCGGTTAAATCTAAGTTCTTATACGGTTTATCCCTGAATCTCGTGCGTGATCCATTGCGTGTGGGTGATTGAGGCGAGGGTGGCTTCGTCGAGTCTGTTCCAGCTGGTTTGGCAGTGGTCGAACAGGTCATCGTAACTTTTGTAGATGCGGTTGCTCAGG
>JBBROD010000109.1:0-10194 GCA_038229715.1 Tepidisphaerales bacterium
CCATCGAATCATGATCAATAAATCTGTTGCAGAAAGATGCGGTTTACGCATCGCTCACCATTGATCATCTGCTGGCGGAGTTTCCGGTGCAGACGTTCGGGCAGGGGAGAGCGGTGGAGGAGTGGAAGGTCAAGCCGGAGCGGCCGGACAACCATCTGCTCGACTGCGTGGTCGGGTGCTCGGCGGGGGCCAGCTTGTCGGGGGCGATCTTGTTCGGCACCGCGAGGCCGCCGGTGCCGAGGAAGAAGTTGCGGTTGTCGCAGATGCAGGCGGCGGCGCGGGGGAGGCAGGCCTAGAACAGTACGGTGTGATCGAGTCAATCAACGGCACGCTGCGTCAGGAGTGTTTAATCCAGAACTTGTTCATGTCGCTGGACGACGCCCGACGGATTGTGGCGCGGTGGCGACAAGATTACAAAGAGTAACGTCCTCACAACTCGCTGGGCAACTTGGCCCCACGCGAGGTCGCAGGACTGAGTCAGGAGAACCGGGCCGAATCGAAGTCGGCTTTTCACATTTAGGTTGGACTAGTGTTGGGTGGAGGAATATTTCCCGGCCATGATCCAAAGACACAAAAAACGATTCGAATTCTCACCTGCCGTTCAGTTTAAAAGCAATAAAACGACAAATAGGCGACCTGAACCGGTGCCAACTAATAATAACGTGGATTCCACTCCAATATGCTCAAATCAATATTAGATATCACAATTTGTAATCTAATGTCCGCGTTGTAAATTTGAATTGCGGCCTTGAGCTAGGTGAGTGAGGTCGCGCCATTTGTTCGACTCACATCTTTAGTTCTTAGACTTCGTCAGGCGTTTTATGCAACAGCAACCGAAATACACCGGCCCTTTACACACGCACACGAAACCGAATTTTGCTGCCACAAAATCGAGGCAGAAGGCCCGCCTCGCCCGTGCCTGCATGGAGGCGCTGGAAGCAAGAGCGTTGTTCGCGGCCGACCCGATCATCAGCGAGTTTATGGCCTCGAATTCTACGACGCTTCAATCGAAGGCCATCAACAGCTACGCCGACTGGCTGGAGATTCATAACACCGACACCGTCAACTCGATCGATCTCTCCGGCTGGTATCTCACCAACAAGCCGACGAGCAACCTGATCAAGTTTAAGATCCCCACGTCCACCGTGATTGCGCCCAACGGGTATCTGATCGTCTTCGCTTCGAACCAATCTGGTGCCGGCGGGTATCTGCCGGTCGCGGGTGCATCGCCGGAGTTGCATGCAAACTTCAATCTCGGCGCCAGTGCCGACTCGATCGCGCTGGTGAAGCCGGACAAAACGACGATCGTTTCCTCTTACACGTGGACCGCAAGCCCTCCGCCCGGCGGCATCGGGTCGCAGTTGACGGACGTCTCGTACGGCACGATCGATCGCGCCACACTGCTCGGGCCGGCAGCGCCGTCCAAAACCTTCATTCCGCTCGACAACGCACTCGGCACGAGTTGGGTGCAGCCGGCCTTCAACGATTCCACGTGGATCGGCGGAACCACCGCCGTGGGGTACAAAACCGACGGCACCTTCAGCAGCGTCATCGGCACGAACACCCAGTCGCTCATGGTCAGCAAGGCCAGCGATGCTTACATCCGCGTGCCGTTCAGCGTTGCCAATCCGGCTTCTTACAGCACGCTCGCGCTGAGCATGATGTACGACGACGGTTTCGTGGCGTATCTCAACGGCGTGGAAGTCGTGCGCCGCAACACGCCAAACAGCGTGACGTGGAACTCCAGTGCAACCAAGACGATCTCGTCCGGCGCGTCGCTTCCGCCGACGGAAAGTTTTGATATCACCGCGTTCAAAAACCTTCTGGTGAGCGGAACAAACGTATTGGCGATCCAGGGGTTGAACGACAAGATCAATGGCGTTGATTTCCTGGTGAATCCGTCGATCACCGGCACGCAGGGCGTTCCGTCGACCGGCTACCTGCCGTCACCTACGCCGGGGGCAGCCAATGCGTCGGGCATCTCGGGATTCGTTTCCGATCTTCAGTTCGATCACTCCGGCGGGTTTTACAATTCGCCGTTCGATCTGACGATCAGCACCGACACCGCCGGCGCGACCCTCTACTACACCACCGACGGCTCGGCCCCCAGCGCGACCAACGGCTCGACGTACACCGGCCCGATCCACATCGGCGGAAATGCGCGCGGAACCACGATCGTCCGCGCCGCAGCGTTCGCGACCGGCCTGCAGCCAACGGATGTGGGCACCGAATCCTACCTGTTCCTAAACGACGTGCTCACCCAAGCCGGCAGCGGCCTTGATCCGACGAAGTTCCCAACGCTCTGGAATACCAACACGGCCGACTACAGTGTCGATCAAAGTATCACCACCGGCGCCACGTATGGCCCGAACTTCATTAATGATCTCAAATCCGTTCGCACCGTGTCGCTGGTGTTGGACCCGCGCGACCTGTTCGATCCGGCCACCGGCATTTACGCCAATCCGCTGCAGGACGGCGACGCTTGGAAGCGGGCTGGCTCGATCGAAGTGATCAACCCCGATGGCAGCCTGAGTTTCCAGACCAACGCGATGGTCACCATCGAAGGTGGCGGCAGCCGCGATCCGAACAACACAGGAAAACACTCGTTCCGCCTGTTCTTCAATGGCGATGGCGGCAGCCCAACCTCGCTGGCGCAACAGTTCTTTCCGGATTCGCCGCTCGACAGCTTCAACACGATTATTCTGCACTCGAGTTTCAACAACACCTGGACGCAGGTGAACACGGCCGAGCAGCAGCGGGCGGATTACGTGAAAGACCAATTCGGTCATGACAGCGCCTTGGCGATGGGCGGGCCAGCGTCGCACGGAACTTACATGCAGTTGTACGTCAACGGCGTTTACTGGGGCCTCTACAACCCGGTGGAACGCCCGGATGCGGCCTGGGCCGCTTCGTACTACGGCGGCAATCGCGAAGACTGGGACGTGATGCACGACCAGGCGCTGTCTGATGGAAATACCGATCGCTGGAACGCCATGTTCGCCGTCGCGAACGACAACACGCTCACCGCGGATCAACGCTACCAGAACCTGAAACCGTACCTCGATTTCAAGAGCCTGGCCGACTACATGATCCTGATGACTTACACCGCGAATCGCGACTGGGACTACCACAACTGGTACGCCGGCGCGAGCCGGGTCGGCCTGGCGAACGGCGATACCACGTTCAAGTTCTGGACGTGGGACTCCGAGCGCACGCTGGAAGGCGTCAACGATAACGTCTTGAACATCAACACCGACTTGTGTCCGACGCGATTGTTCCAGCAACTCAAGGGCAGTGTCGATTTCCGCCAACTCTTTGCCGACCGCGTGCAGAAGTTTTTGTTCAACGGGGGGGCGCTCACTCCCGCGGCGTCGATCGCGCGATACCTGGCCCGCACGAATGAGATCAAGGACGCAGTCGTCGGCGAGTCCGCCCGCTGGGGCGATTACCGCAAGAGCCCTTCCTACACACGCGACGTTGACTGGCAAGCTGAAGTCGACCGCCTGACCAAAGGCCCGACCAGCTATTTCGCGCAGCGTACCAGCAAGGCAATTGCCCAGTACCGCGCGGCCGGATGGTTTGCCGCTACGACGCTGGACGCGCCGATCTTCAGCAACGCTGGCGGCACGGTGAGCCCTGGCTCTACGCTCGGGATCACGCTGAGCCCCACGACCGTCGGCACGATTTACTACATGCTGGACGGGACCGATCCGCGCCTGGAAGGCGGCGCCCTTTCCCCGTCAGCGATCGCGTACGCCGGGCCGATCACGCTGAATAGCAATGCGCATGTTCTTTCCCGCGTCTACAACGCCGGTAGCTGGAGCTCGCTGACAGAAGCGACGTTCCTGATGACCAACACGCCGCAAGTGAGGATTACCGAAATCAGCTATCACCCCAAGGCCGCGGCCGGTAGCGGGTTGGTGGATGACGATCTGGAATTCATCGAACTCGAAAACCTTGGCCCCGGCTCGGTCGATCTGAAGGGCTACACCATCACCGGCGGGGTGAACTTCACCTTCCCCACCACCGTTCTGCAGGCCGGCGAGCATGTCGTTGTCGTGAGCAATCTGGCGGCGTTTCAGTCGATCTACGGGACCGGGCCGAAAGTCGCCGGCGCGTTCAGCGGGCACCTGAGCAATTCCACGGCCGAGCTGAAACTCACCGGCTCGGTCGGCGAGACCATCCTCGATTTCTTCTACACCGACGGCTGGTACGCCACCACCGATGGTGATGGCAATACGCTCACGATCAACAACCCGAACGACAACCCCAACAACTGGGGCAACGCCGCCAGCTGGCACGCCAGCTACAACAGTATCGGCACGCCGGGTGCGGACGAACTGCCGCCGAGCCAGCGCGGCGTGGTGGTTTCTGAACTGCTCAGCAACCCCAACAGCGGTAGCGCCGATGGCGATCTGGTGGAGTTGCATAACACCACCAATGCGTCTATCGACGTCAACGGCTGGTATCTCAGCGATACCAGCAGCGATCCGAAAAAGTATCGCATCAACTCGGTGCTCGGCACGAACACGGTGATCGCCGCTGGCGGATACTTGGTGCTGAAGGAATCCGCCACGTTCGGCAACGTCGCCGATTCGGGCGCGATTACGCCGTTCGGGTTTGATAAGCTCGGCGAGAGCGTGATTCTCTCGTCCGCGACGGCAGAAGGACTGACCGGGTATCAGGACAAGGAAGATTTTGGCGCGTCCGATGTCGATACGCCGTTCGCGCTCTACACCAACACCGGCGGCGATACCGACTTCGTCGCCGAGGCCGCGGGCACGTTCGGATCGAACAACGCCGCTCCGGTCGTCGGCCCGATCGTCATCAACGAGCTGATGTACAATCCGGCCGGTACGGATGACGAGTTCATCGAGCTGCGCAACACAACTAACACCGATGTGCTGCTGTACGATCCGTCCAACCCGACGCACACATGGAAGTTCACCAACGGTATCACGTTCAGCTTCCCGCAGATTCAAGCGATCCCGACGGCGGACAATCCGAGTCCGATCATTCCGGCTAACAGCTACGCGCTGGTCATTCCGGCGACGATCACGGCCGCTGCGTTCCGCGCCAAGTACGGCGTGCCGGCCGGCGTGCCGATTTTCTCCGGCTACACGGGCGCGCTCGACAACAGCGGCGAAGCCGTTGACCTTTCTTGCCCCGCTGCGCCGCAGCCGGATCTGACCGTGCCTTACATCGTGGTGGATCACATCCACTACCTGCCGACCGCGCCGTGGCCGACGACGCCCAAAGGCACGGGGCCGTCGCTGTCGCGCGTCGTTTCTGGCGCTTACGGCAACGAACCGACCAACTGGTCCGCCGGCCAGAACAAGGGAACGCCGGGGACCGACAACTTCGGCACGAACCAGTCGCCGATTGTCAGCGCGGGAGCCGCGCAAGTCATCACCGGCCCGGTCAACGTTGTCACGCTGCACGGCACGGCCACCGATGACGGCAAGCCGGCCGGTTCCACGCTGGCAACAACGTGGAGCGTGCTGACCGGCAATCCCGCCAACGTACAGTTCGGCGACGCCAGCCTGCTCAACACCACGGCAACCTTCTCGGTGGCAGGCGTATACGTGTTGCAACTGTCGGCCTCGGACAGCGTGCTGACTTCCACCAGCAACGTGAAGATCACCGTCAACACCGCCCCGACCGACAACGCCGGAGTTGACCAGTACATCACGTTCTCACCGTTCGGCCCGACGTCGACCACCCTCACCGGCACGGCCAGTGATGCAGACGCCTTGCCCAACCCGGGCGTCACGACGACTTGGACCGTTGTCACCACCCCGAACCAGGCGACCGTGACCTTCGGCGACGCCAACGCGCTCTCGACCAGCGCCACTTTCTCCGCCAGCGGCGTGTACGTGTTGCGCCTGACCGCCAACGACGGCGCGGCTACCGCGCTGGATGACGTACAGATCACCGTCAATCACCTGCCCGTGGTCAACGCAGGTAGCGATAACTTCATCGTCACGCCGACGCTGCAGTACGCGCTGCAAGGCGTCGTCACCGATGACGGGCTGCAAACAGCGCTCGGCGTTGTTCCGACCGTCACCAGCAAGTGGTCGGTTTTCGACGGCCCCGGCAACGTGGTGTTCGGCGATTCAAACAAGCCTGTCACTTCGGCAACGTTCTCGGCCGTTGGTGATTACACGCTTCGACTCACCGCCACCGAGAACGGCGTAGACACCTACAACGACGTCGTGATTTCGGTCGTCGATAACCCGGTTAAGCCAGCCGGCGTGCCCATCAACGCGACGCAGAATGTCGCGTTCAGCGGCAACGTGGCTAAGTTCACTTACCCCGATGCCAGCGCCACGCCGGCCAACTTCACCGCCACCATCACCTGGGGCGATGGAGCAATCACAGCAGGCACGATCGTCGTCGATGCCGGCGGCGGGTTTGATGTCACCGGCGCTCACACTTACGCCACGCCGGGCACCAACTCGGTCAGTGTGCTGGTCAGCGACGGCACTTATAGCGACACGGCCAACACCAGCGCTTCGGTGACGGCCATCGCGCCGACCGTAAACGCAGGGTCCGGCGGATTGATCAACGAAGGCGATACCTTCACCAGCAGCGGCTCATTCACGGATATCAATGCCGGCCCTTACACGGCCACGGTTGACTACGGCGACGGCAGCGGCGTGCAATCGCTGGCAGTCGATCAGAATGCCAAGACATTCTCCCTCTCACACCTCTACAAGGACAACGGCTCGTACACCGTTGCGATCGTGGTCACCAACTCGGCCACCGCACAGTTCAATTCCAACTCCGCCAGCGTTGCTGTTGCGAATGTGAAACCAGTCGTATTGATTAGCGCCGGCGCACAGA
This sequence comes from Tepidisphaerales bacterium, assembly GCA_038229715.1. GTDB lineage: Bacteria > Planctomycetota > Phycisphaerae > Tepidisphaerales > Tepidisphaeraceae > JANMES01. Next base: position 6,847 of record JBBROD010000109.1, read on the forward strand.
TCCAAGCCGGTGGGACGTTTACCACTACCGGTTCGTTCACCGATCCGGGCGTCCTCGACACGTTCACCGCTACCGTAGATTACGGCGATGGCAGCGGCGTGCAGGGGTTGACGCTCAACGGTAAGAACTTTTCACTGAGCCACACTTACGCCGCCGCGGGTACGTTCACCGTTACCGTTACGGTTAAAGATAACGCCAACGCCGCGGGTTCGAACACGACTTCTGCGTCCGTTCAAGGGCAAGTCCAACCGGTCGGCCTGATTGCGCAATACCAGTTCGACGGCACCGCCAACGATTCGGCCGGCACGAACAACGGCACGCTGGTGAACGGGCCGACTTTCGTCACCGGCCAAAGCGGGCAGGCGCTGAAGGTCAACGGCTCGACGCAGTACGTGCAGGTCGCCAACGCCGCAGCGCTGAACCCGACGACGGCAATCACGCTATCGGCCTGGGTGAACGCGACGGATTGGAAGGGCAATCGCCGTATCGTGCAAAAGGGCGACAAGGATAATCAGTACCGCTTGTTGGCTGAGAAGACGGTGATGTCGTTCGACCTGAAGGGCATCGGCAAGATCAGCGCCGCTCTTCCGTCGTCGTCCACCACAAACGCCGCGAGCGCCTGGCACCTGATCACCGGCACGTACAACGGGACGACCATGGTGCTCTACATCGACGGCGTGGCGGTGACGAGCGCCGCTCACACCGGCGCACTCGCTGTGACTACCGATCCGCTCACCATCGGCACGAAGAACCTCTCCACCACTGCAGGCGACCACTGGAACGGCTTGCTGGATGACGTTCGCATTTACAACCGCGGGTTGAGTGCTTCGGAAGTGTCGGCGCTGTTCACCGGCAGTACCGTGCCGCAGCAACTGACTTCGATCGGCATTACCCCCGCCACGTCGCAAGTGCAAAATAACGGCGGCACGGTCACTTTCACCGCAGTCGCGAAAGACCAGTTCGGCGTCGCGATGGCGAACCAGCCGACGTTCGTCTGGTCGCTGCTCGGCGGCTCGGTAGGAAGTATCAATCTAGCGACCGGCCTGTACACCGCGCCCGTTTCGGGAACCGGCACGGCAACCGTGCAGGCCAGCGTTACCGGCAGTGGCGTGGTTAGTAACTCGGCGACGGTGACTATTGTCGCTGCTGCGCAGTTAACGTCGATCGCGATCACGCCGACCGCTCCGCAAGTGGGCAATGGCGGCAACCAAGCGTTTACGGCCGTCGCGAAAGATCAGTTTGGAAATGCCTTGGCGGCTCAGCCGACGTTCGCTTGGTCGTTAGTGGCCGGCTCGATCGGCAGCATCAACCCGTCGACCGGCCTATACACCGCGCCGGCGAGTGGCACAGGAACCGCTACCGTGCAGGCGACCGTGACCGGCAGCGGCATCGTCAGCAACCAGGCAACCGTCACCGTAACAGCCGTCTCGCTGAATACCGGTCTGGTCGCGCAATACGCGTTCGACGGCTCGGCGATCGATTCCACCGGCGGCACGGCCGGCACGCTGGTCAACGGGCCGACGTTCGTCACCGGCCATTCCGGCCAGGCGCTCAGCGTCAATGGTTCGACACAGTACGTGACCGTGCCGAGCAACGCCGCGATCAACCCGACCAACGCCATCACTCTTTCGGCCTGGATCAACGCCACCGACTGGAAGGGCAATCGCCGAATCCTGCAGAAGGGCACCAAGGACAACCAATACCGCCTGCTGGCTGAGAAAGGCGTGCTGAAGTTCGACCTGAAGGGCGTCGGCGCAATCACCGCCGCTCTGCCGTCATCGTCCACCACGCATGCCGCCAGCGCCTGGCACATGATCACGGCGACGTACGACGGTACAAAAATGACGCTGTATATCGATGGTGCGGTGGTAGCGAGCGCGGCCTTCACAGGCGTGATCGCGACGACCACCGACCCACTCACAATCGGTACAAAGAACGGCAGCACCACCGCCGGCGACTTCTTCAACGGTTACATCGACGACGTCCGCATCTACAACCGAAGCCTGTCGGCCTCCGAAGTGGCGATCTTGTACGCGAGTTAGTGATTCGAATGCGAACGCGAGGCCGATTTCAGCGCATGGAGGATGAGGGATAATCTGCGACCCATTGATCGATCAACTAAAGGAATCCCGTAGTGTAAAAATACTCATCCGCTCATCACGCGGCCTCCTTCCGATGATGCCGGTGATCCTGAGTTTGCCAAGCTCGCCCAGGATCAGCGTGTAGCCCCAGCCGGCGTTCTCTCCGGCCATAACAACCAACGTTCAATGGCTGGCACCGCGCCGACCAAGTTTCATGTTACCAGAACACTCGACGCGGTGCCGGTCCATTGCAGCGGGTTATGGTCCGGTCGAACGTAGACGAAGCTGCAAGTATCGAGCGGCTGGAATCAGCGACAAAAGCAATAGCTTCCAGTACGCAACATGCCACTGCTCAAAGTGGTGTGTTTCGTTAAACTGAATTTCATAGGCATCGGTCCAAATTTGGACATGAAAGTCGCCGTGATCGCGTCGAACGTCGTACGCCCAAGGCCAAGTCCGAGCAACCCACCACGCGAAACACACGACCGCAACAAGCGCGCCTGAGACGATCAGAAACGTGCGCGGGGCTCGGCGGTGTTGAGCGTAATCCAGTTCCATCGGCGAGGGCCATATGATCACCATCAGCTCAGAGTGAACAATGCTACGCCAATTTATTTTGCCGTTGGCGGTTTCGATCGTGCCACGGGCTTCCGCGTTCCACAGGTCGAGTTCCATGGTGCCGCCGGTGATTTTTCCCACAGTGTTGAGTTCGAAAAATCCGATGGGCAGGCGGTTTCGGGCGTACATGGTTGGCCGCTTGTGCCCGTTATCGTTGAGCGGCCGATGGTCCTGTGCATCGCCCCGGCCGACTTCCCAGCGCACGGTGTTTTCGCCGGTTACGAGGACCATCGTGCCCATCATGCCGTTGCCGAGGTAGGGAGCATTCGTCCAGTGGCTAGGCAATTTGGTCCAACGCAAATTGTGCCTGGTGATAAATGCCGACCAGTCGATGTTGACTTGTACATCAGATGATTGCGCAGCTGACGCATCGACGTGCACGAGCAGGAGAACCGCTACGACGACGGATGTAATTAGAAGCTGTTTCAAAACCTCCGCGTCGATAAATTCGCGCTGGGCCTTGATTTAGTACTACAGTAGCGCATTGATGCATTTTGCCGATAACTCATTGTCGGCCCGGAGTCGGGTCGGGATGGACCTTTTCGCATGGATGCGTCTACCGTTCGTTATTGGGAACCTCACTTTGATTCAATGCTCGATGGTGTCGGTCGCGTCTTTCGACGCTGCGATCTCCGACGTCAGGCGTCGG
>JBBROD010000110.1:0-10156 GCA_038229715.1 Tepidisphaerales bacterium
GTTCGAGTTCGGTAAGATGCGAGTACGGCATCGTCGTCGGTCCTTTCGAGGGATGAGTCTTGGTAAACCCAACCTATCGAAATCCGACGACGATGTCTTGATCCGCTGCGTCCGCTGTTGCGCTTGAAATGTTAATCCGCCACAGGTTGAACCTTAAAAGGGGACATCACTAATATCGTCTGAGGTTAAATAAAGGGGACGCGATCAATCCCGTTCGGCACGAATGTTGTTCCTTGTTTAACGTTAGGGTTTTAGTGAACAATAAACGGGGACGTGATTTTTTTTCGGTTGCCCATGAAAGAACCGGGGGAGTTAAAGGAGAAATAATCGGGACGGGTACAATTGATCTGGTGTCTGTGCCAGTTTTGGCGCATTGAAAATAGCATTCCCCGAAGCGACATCACACAATTACGGACGAAACTCCCGCTTGCGAGCACACTGCTTCGTCGGTGGCGATCCGCCGGCGAAGCAGTGAAGGTATTTGCGAGGAGTCGACTCCGCTTGCTCGCTCGGCGGACGATCGATGGCTCTTGGACATGCGACGTTACTTTCGGCCAACTTGCTCTGACATTCGCGGTGCCCTTTCGCGTACCTTTGCGTACCTTTTGCCACTTTGGCACGCGCTCGGCGGGGATTCTGACATGGGGTTGTAACTGTTGGCCGGGGGTGGAGTTGGCCGACGGAATGTCGGCGGGTGCTTCGCTGGCGGCGCGGGGGTGGGCGCACAAAAGTAAAAATCTCGGGGAGCGCTCGTTCGGGTGGATTGCCGTTGCTTGGACTTTACGCGGAGCATTTTGGGAGGGGGAAACGGCGATTCCTGTGGGTTCAGATCGCGCGCACGGTCCGGAGGACCGTGGTACGGGGCACGTTTTCGGGCTTATGTTGGGGAGATTTGCTTGTTTTGCTCCAGAGTCATCGCCCGCGAGGCGCTCTTGATCGCCTGCGAAGCGAACTTGGCGTTAGGGGCGACGGATTTATCGGCGGGCCGGTCGAAAATAGGCGGAGAAGCTTGCATGAAATGCGGGTTTGGGTAGACTAGCCCGTCTTGGCCTGCCAAGAGGCTGGCCGGGTTTGGCACGAGTTGTTCGTCGTCGGGCCGGCTTTTCGTTTCACAACTTCGCAACTATTTAAGCCCCATGGCGAACCGGCGACTTGGCCGACCGGTTCTGCACCGGGCTGCCGACCCTGTTAGCGGTCGATGAATTTGGAGTTAGTTATGGCACAGTCTCAAGCAGAACTCGTTAAAGCGCTCGTCGATTCCGGCGTGCATTTCGGTCACCGTTGCTCGCGGTGGAACCCGAAGATGCAGCCGTACATTCACGGCAAGCGGAACATGATTCACATCATGGACGTGAAGGAAACCATCAAAGGTCTCTTCCGCGCTAAAAAGCTCATCACACAGGCCGTCAGCCAGGGCAAGGACATTCTTTTTGTCGGCACGAAGCGCCAGGCGCGCTTCGCCGTTGAGGAAGAAGCCAAGCGGTGCGGCATGCACTACGTCAATGAACGCTGGCTCGGCGGCACGCTCACCAACTTCCGCACGATCCGCGCTCGCCTCAACCGTCTTGAAGAACTTGAGAAACTCTGGGCCACCAACGCCGACGGCAAGGCGCAGATCGATTCATACTCCAAGAAAATGAAGTCGACGCTGCAGCGCGAGATGACCAAGATCAAGACCAACCTGTCCGGCATTCGCAAGATGGAACGCATGCCCGGCGTGATGTTCATCATCGATACCCGCCGCGAGCATATCGCGGTGAAGGAAGCCAAGAAGCTCGGCGTGCCGACGATCGCGTTGATCGACACCGACAGCGACCCGGATTTGATCGACCTGCCGATCCCGGGCAACGATGACGCGATGCGCGCGATCGAGATCATCCTGAAGGAACTGGCCGACAGCGTGATCGAAGGCAAGCAGACGCGCACGGAAGGCCGCGCCCAGAACGACGCCGCCGGTGAACAGCCCAAGCGTCGCAGCACGCGGGCAGCGTTCAAGGCTGAAGACGGCAAGACCGAAGAGGCCCCGGCCGCCATCGACACCCCGGCCGCCGAAACCAACACCGGCGAGCCTGTCGCGGCGGCTCACTAATTCAATACTGAAGGACTGAGGTTCGAGGACTGAGGACTGAGTGGAAGACTGGCCATCGTGCCGGCCTTGCACTCAGTCCTCAGCACTCAGTCCTCAGTCCTTTTTTCGACGAAGGAGAAAACGATTATGGCAACGGTTACCGCAAGCATGGTGAATGAACTCCGGTCCAAGACCGGCCTGGCGATGATGGAATGCAAGAAGATGCTCGTCGAATCTGACGGCGACATCGCCAAGGCGATCGACGCGATCCGCAAGAAAGGCGTCAAGACCAGCATCACCGAGCGTACCGCCGGTGAAGGGCGCGTCGTCGCCAGCAGCACGTCTCACGGGCACGTGGCGGCTGCGGTTGAGATCAACTGCAACACCGACTTCACCGCCAAGAGCGACGGGTTCGGCAAGCTGCTGGAACTGGCGTTGCACAAGCTGCTCACGAATCCCAAGAGCGACATCCGCGAAGACGCCGAAGTAAAGGCCGCCGTCACCGAACTCGCCCAGCAGACCGGCGAGAACGTGCAGATCGGCAAGGCCGTCGCGATCGAAAACCCCAACGGCAGCACCGGCGCTTACGTGTACGGCATTACCAACAAAATCGCCGTGCTGATGAGCTTCACCGGCAAGGCCGAAGCGGACCTGCTCAAAAACCTCGGCGGGCACATCGCCTTCGCCCGCCCGATGGGCCTGAAGCGCGACGAAGTGCCGGCAGACCTGGTCGCCAAGGAGCGAGAAATCGCCATCGAGCAAGCCAAAGCCACCGGCAAGCCGCAGGCGATCGCCGAGAAGATCGCCGAAGGAAAGCTCAACAGCTTTTTCGCAGAGCGCGTGCTCCTCGATCAGGAATTCTTCAACGGCCAGCTGTTCAAGGGCACGATTGCGAACTACGTCAAGCAGCACAACGTGACGCTTGAGAAGTACGTCCGCGTTGAAGTGGGCCAGTAAACTCGGCTCACAATTTGACATCGAGAACGCCTCCACAGATTCGAGTCAGCGGAGGCGTTCTCGGAATGACGGTGCTGGAGGCGCGAACAATTTGATGTAGCGTGCAGACTCTGAAATCGTCATCCTGAGGTACTCCGAAGGATCTCGAATGGCGAGTGGCATTCGACGACTGAGATCATTCGGAGTACCTCAGTATGACGACGATTGGTCAGTATCACGCTACGACAAAAGGCGCGTCGCTCAAGATGCGAGATGCGATAGAATTAATCGATGTCCGTATTATTTGGGCTCAGTAAACAAGCCCGCGTCGTTCCATTCCGGCAGGCTGTAGGTGTTCATCACATCGCTCCCCAAAAACGCCTGCCAGCGGCCGAGCAGGTTGGGGTAGCGTTTGAGGAACTGCTGCCACGCGGCGAACGTCGCCCGGAATTGGTAGGTCTTTTCGTCGAACGTGGCTTGGTTGGCTTTGACGGTATCGAGTTGCTTCTGCATCTCGGCGAGTTTGGCCTGCAGCTTTTCGTTGTCCATCGCCAGCGTGTTAATGCGGTCCTGCGCCGACTGCAATTGCACAACAGCCTCGTCGTAGTTCTTCTTGAGTTGCTCAGGCTTGATGTCGTCGGCTTGAACCGAATGACCCGCGAGCGCAATAACGAAGGCAACAATACAAACCCGACGCATGAAAAGTCCTTTCGCGAAACCCTGCTAGTGCGGGTATTTTAAGTACCCGGACCACACGCCACAACGAAGCCGGTTAGGGAACCGCGAAACATTTATATCGAGATTTATCGGACGCTGGCCGTATAATCGATTGCGAGCCGATACTAGCCGGGATGTTGGCGAATGATCCAGTTTCCATGTACCTGCGGGCACACGTTTAACGTTACCGACGATCAGTCGGGCGACGATATCCAATGCCCCGCATGCGGGCGGCTCAACTCGGTTCCCACCGCCGGCGATTTGGCGCTGCTGAATCAGGACGGCACTTACAAGGTAGACGCTCCCATCGGCCCCGCTGGGCCCGACATCGCCCGCGAAGACGAGTTGATGTACATCTTCCAGAAATCCCGCGTCGATTCCGACGGCCGGGAGATCGACCTCCGCTCTCACACCACGCCTCTGGATTACCGGCGCGTGGGCGTTGATCCGATCGACATCCTCCCCGAGCGCGACGGACCGGCCGCCCCGAAGTACGATCCCGAGACCGGTGAGCTCGTTCGCCCGCTCGAAGTGGAGAAGTTATCGCCGGTGCGGAATGTCCGGTCCGCCCTGCCGGCGCCCAAGATTCCCCCTCGCCGCCGCGGCGTGGAACGGCTCGACTTCGTCTCCCCCGTGGGCGTGTTGGTCAGCCTTTGTAAGCCGATCAACCTGGTCGTGATGTCATTCATCGTGATGGCCCATTTTGCGTACGGGTTCATCACCGTGATCTTTCTGTTCGGAATGATGATCGTATTCCTCGGGCCGATCATGCTGTTCATCGCGATGATCTCCCATTACGGCAACGTCATCGACGAAACAGGCCCTAGCAGTCTGGACGAACTCCCCCGGCCGCTGCGGAATCTCGTTTGGTATGACGACCTGTGGAATCCGTTCCGCAATATCGTGCTGGCGTGGTTCGTGACGTACGGGCCGGCGATGCTGGCGATGATGTCATCGCTGCCGCTGAACGCTCGGCTGGTGATCGCCGGGGTGCTGGCGATTATCGGCACGTTGTGCGCGCCGGCGGTCCTGCTGACGACGACCACCAGCGGCAGCATCGTCAACCTGCGGCCCGATCGCGTGATCGGCACGGCTAAAACCATCGGCGGGTTGTATCCGCTGCTGGTGATGATGTTCGTGGTCGGCGTGCTGCCGTATTTGCTGGCGTTCGTCGGGTTGAATCTGGCGATCGTCGATTTGTTCCATTGGCAAAGCTCGCGCCTGCAGTTGCCGTTTTTCGCAAAGTGGTATTTTTGCCTGCCGATGCTCGCGGGCGGCATTTTCCTCACGCACTGGTTCTGCTGGACGCTGGGGCAGACCTATCGCGTGTATCACCGGCAGTTCCCCTGGGAGCATCAGGGCCCGCTGCGCGGGGACGAGGATTACACGCCCCAACGCGGGTTTGCCGTGCTCCCGCCGGCGAGAAAGCCCGAGCCAACACCGTTGGCGGCGTTGCCGATCGAAGAGCCGCCGACGCGCGACGATCGGCTGGAATTCGTGCGTCAGTCCGACGCCCGCCGTCGACAGGAGTCAGCCGAGATGATCCGCAAGCTTCCTGATGCCGGCAGTTACTTTGACCCCTGACCGCTACACGTTCGCCCTGATCGCGCATAGAATCCCGTCATGCGTATTGCACTCGCCCAGATCAACCCGACCGTCGGCGATATTTCCGGCAATGTTCGCAAGATCATCGACTATACCGCCCGGGCCAAAGCGTTGCGTGCTGAGGTTGTGGTATTCCCCGAACTGGCGATCTGCGGCTATCCGCCGAAAGATCTGCTGCTGAAGCCGCAGTTTGTCGACGACAACTTGCGGGCGCTGCAACTGATCGCCAAGCGCAGCATGGGCATCGACGTGCTGGTGGGCTACGCCGACCGCAACGCCAACCCCGTCGGCCGGCCGCTGCATAACGCGGTGGCGTTGTTGCGCGACGGGCAGATTTTTAGCCGACACTTCAAGACACTGCTGCCGACGTACGACGTGTTCGACGAGAGCCGTTATTTCGAGCCGGGACCGGATGGACCGGAAAGTAACCTCATCCAAATCGGCGGCACACTGGTAGGCGTATCGATCTGCGAAGACCTTTGGAATGATGAACGGCTGATCGACCGCCGACTGTATCACGAAAATCCGCTGGCGAAACTCAGCTCGCGCGGCAGCCAGTTGATGATCAACGCCAGTGCATCGCCGTTCGTGGTGGGCAAGCACTCGTTTCGGCTGGAGTTGTTCAGTTCGCAGGTAAAGCAGTTCAAGCAGCCGCTGGTTTACGTCAATCAGGTCGGCGGGAACGACGAGCTGGTGTTCGACGGCAACAGCGTGGTGTTTGATGCGGAGGGCCATGTCATCGCGCAGGCCAAGGAGTTTGAGGAAGACCTGCTCGTCGTCGACGTGCCCGCGAAAGCCGGCAATCGCATCGAAAAGCACACCGGCAGCGTCGAGTCGATCTATAAAGCCCTCGTGCTGGGGCTCCGGGATTACGTCCGCAAATGCGGGTTCAAGTCCGTCGTGCTCGGGCTGTCGGGTGGAATCGACAGTGCGCTCACCGCGAAACTAGCGGTTGATGCCTTGGGCAAGGAAAACGTCGTCGGCGTGGCGATGCCGTCTCGCTACAGTTCCGATCATTCCGTCACCGACGCCGAAGTGCTGGCCGGCAATCTGGAGATTCAGTTTCACAACGTTCCAATCAAACCGATCCACGACGCAGCCGAGTTGACGCTTGCAGGAATGTTCAAGGGAACCGAACCCGGGTTGGCCGAGGAAAACATGCAGGCCCGCGCTCGCGGCAATGTGCTGATGGCGATCAGCAACAAGTTCAACCACCTGCTGCTGACGACCGGCAACAAGAGCGAGATCGCCGTCGGCTATTGCACGCTGTACGGCGATATGTGCGGCGGATTGGCCGTCATCAGCGACGTGCCGAAGACAACCGTGTACGAAATCTGCGAGTGGATCAACGCCCACGCCGGCCGCGATGTGATCCCGCGGAATACGATCAACAAAGCGCCTAGCGCCGAGCTTCGCCCGAATCAGACGGATCAAGATTCGCTGCCGCCGTACCCGATTCTGGATGCGATTCTGTATCGTTACGTGGAGCTTGAAGAAAGCGCCCCGCAGATCGTGGCCCAGGGGTTTGACGTTGCGACGGTGTTGCGGATCATCAAGCTGATCGACCGCAGCGAGTACAAGCGCCGCCAAGCCGCCCCGGGGATCAAGGTTACCAGCCGGGCGTTCGGGTTCGGACGTAGAATGCCGATCGCGCAAAACTACCAACAGCCGACGCCGAAGAAACCCAGCGGCGACGTCGCGATGGAAGAAGGAACTGAAATCGGCTGGGGATACGAACCGTCGATGGACTGAATTGGGTTCCCTCTCCCCGGAGTGACGAGGATTAGGGTGAGGGGTGAAACGTGAGTAGCCGAAGGACGTTTGTTCGCCCGCAGTTTTCGCCGTCGGCGAAGAACCGTTTTCGGCGAACTAACGCCGGCCGACTTGGGACGTTTCTCCACTCACCCCCGCCCTCTCCCCGCTGGAGAGAGGGAGCAAGAGAGAAATCACAACATGACACGCATCACCACCAACTCCCAGGCCGCATTCAACAAAGCCCGGCAACTCATGCCCGGCGGAGTGAGTTCGCCTGTTCGGGCATTCAAAGCCGTCGGCGGGAATCCGCTGTTCATTCGGTCCGGCGAGGGTTGCCGGGTGATGGACGTCGATAGCAATGTGTATATCGATTACGTCGGCAGCTACGGCCCGCTGATCGCCGGGCACGCCAACGAGCGCGTTGTAGCGGCTGTCAGCAAGGCACTGGGGCGCGGGATGACGTTTGGCGCGCCCACCGAGGCCGAATCGAACTTGGCGCAGATCATCACCAGCGCATTGCCCGCCTGTGAGATGGTTCGCTTCGTCAACAGCGGCACGGAAGCGGCGATGAGCGCCATCCGCCTGGCCCGCGCAGCCACCGGGCGCGACTTGGTCATCAAATGCGTCGGCTGCTACCACGGCCACGCCGACGGGCTGCTCGTCGAAGCCGGCTCGGGCGCGCTTACGCTTGGGCATCCGTCGAGCCCGGGCATCCCAAAATCGATCACTAGCAACACAATCCTCGTCCCCTACAACGATCTGCAGGCGGCTGAGGCGGCGTTTGAGAAGTACAAGGACCAGATCGCATGCTTCGCCGTCGAGCCGATCGCCGGCAACATGGGCGTCGTCCCGCCGGCCGACGGTTATCTGAATGGCCTGCGCGAGCTGTGCGACGATCACGGCGCGATGCTGCTGTTCGATGAAGTGATGACCGGCTTCCGCGTCGCCTGGGGCGGCGCGCAAAGCATCTACCACGTCCGCCCGGACATCACCTGCCTGGGCAAAGTCATCGGTGGGGGGATGCCTTGCGCGGCGTACGGCGCCAGCCGCAAGCTGATGGAAATGATCAGCCCCGTCGGCAGCGTCTATCAGGCCGGCACGCTCAGCGGCAACCCCGCCGCGATGGCAGCCGGCACGGCGACGCTCGAAATCATGCAGGAAGACGGCGCTTACGACACCCTCGAAGAACGCAGCGCCCGCCTGGCGTACGGCATTTCCGTCCACGCTGCCGAGCGAAAAATCCCCGTCGCGATCAACCGCGTGGGCAGTATGATCGGCGTATTCTTCACGCGCGACCAAGGCCAGACAGTGACCAACTACGCCGAAGCCACCGCCGGCGATACCGGCCGATTCGCTCGATTCTTTAACGCGATGCTGGACAACGGCGTGTACCTCGCGCCTAGCATGTTTGAAGCGTGGTTCGTTGGACTCGCGCACGACGACGCAGCAATCGATCAGACACTGGAGGCGGTTGATAAATCGCTTGCCTCACTGGCGGAGTAGTGAGGTTGTGTGCGATGAAAAAACGCCGTCATCCTGCGGCACACCGAAGGATGATAAGTTTTAGTTCAAGGTGATTTATGTCCGAAACGCTCGCCGACACCATGGTGCAGAACTTCTTCTCCCGTCACTGGGAGGATCGCCAGAAGTTCATCATCAGCCTGATGCGGGATCTGTCCAAGCAGTCCGACCCGCAAAAGCTCGTCGCGCTCTACGGCGGGCGGATGAAGCAGATCATGAATTACGACATGTCGATGTCGCTCAGCCGGCGGGATTTGGTGGAGCCGCACGTCCGTATCACGCGCTCTTCAAAATGGAGTGAACCTGTCAACCCGTGGCTGGAGAAGAAGAAACTTCCGATCATCAAAGGCGGAATCCTCGCGGAGCTGATTTACCGCGACGAGCCGACGATTATCGATGATCTTCAAATCTCCCCCGACGATCCAGCCGCGGAGTATTTCGAGGGGATGCGATCGCTATTTTCCATTCCGATGTACGACCAGGGCAAGGCGCTCAACATGGTGCTGACGACCAGCCGGTATCCGGGGTTTTATCCGCGAGAAACTTCGCCGGAAATTGTTTGGCTGAGCAACATGTTCGGACGGATGACGCACAACCTGGTGCTCACCAGCGAAGTGCAGCGCGCGTACGACGTGGTCGATCGCGAGTTAAAGTTGGTGGCCGACATTCAGCGGTCGCTACTCCCCGAAGTGTTGCCTGATATTCCGACGATGAAACTGGCGGCGCACTACAGCACCTCCCAGCAGGCCGGGGGAGATTATTATGATTTCTTTCCCCTGTCGGATGGCCGATGGGGAATCCTGATCGCCGATGTTTCCGGCCACGGCACGCCGGCGGCGGTACTGATGGCGGTCACGCACTCGATCGCCCACAGCTACCCCGGGCATCCCACCAAGCCCGGCGAGATGCTGAACTTCATCAACCGCCACCTGGCGACGCGGTACACCAACGGCAACGGCACGTTCGTGACGGCGTTTTACGGCATGTACGACCCGGCCACCCGAGTCATCGAGTACGCCTGCGCCGGCCACGGCCCGCCGCGGGTGAAATCGGGCGTGGACGGCTCGATCCGCAGCCTCGACCGGGCCCGAAATCTGCCCTTGGGAATCGATTCGGACGAAAAATACGAAAACCAGACCGCCACCCTCACCGCCGGCGACGCATTGATCTTCTACACCGACGGCATCACCGAAACCCGCAACACCGAAGGTGAACTCTTCGGCGTTCACCGGCTGGATCAGGTGCTTCGCGATTGTACTTGTGACGCGGACAACCTGATCCACCGAACGCTGGCCGCGGTGAATGAATTTGGAGGACATCTGCCCGCCACGGACGACCGCACGCTCCTGACGGCCAGAATCAGCTAGAATTTTATGTCGCATGGGCTACCAGCCCATGCCTGGTGACGCCACTGTAATACGGATCCGGCTTGATTCACGCGCTTCTTTGGAGGGCGGCTGTCCTCAGCCGCCGAACGCGGAGGTCGTCTTGCCGACGAGCGGCGGGTGTGGACACCCGCCCTCCAGAAGGCGCACGGTTCATGCCTGATCCGTA
>JBBROD010000111.1:0-9777 GCA_038229715.1 Tepidisphaerales bacterium
GCGTGTAACCGCCCGGCCCGTGGACACACGATGAAAGGATCGTGCATCATGAAGAAGCATACTGGAAACCGTTCAGTGAAGGCGAAACCGGGCTCGATTATCGCGGCAGACGTTCAGAAGATAACCGGCTGGTTAATGGACTTGGAGACACTTCATCGCCAAGTTCAAACATTCGGCGAGGGCATCGCGAAGGCCTATTCCCCGTTTGCCGACGAAGCCCTGGAGCAAGCCGGCGTTGCGATTGAGAAGTTGCAAAGAGGCCCGCTGTCGGTGCTGCTGTCGGAAACCATCGCCGGCCGCACGCTAAATACGAGTCGATAGTTTTCCCGCGGGTAGTGCCTGATCCGCACTTACGGCCCGGGCGCGTTCGGCATCATCACCGCCGACGCGCCCGGCCGGCCCGCCTTACGAGGTGATGAAATGAATAATATTCGCGCCAGCGAGGCGGTCGCACAATTGGCAAAGAATGATCCTTCGATCGCGGAGGCTCTTGCAAAGGCTGCGGAGCCGCTTCGCTTGTTCGGTGTGAGATTTGCGTTACACAAAAAAGCCTGGGAGAAGAAATTCAAACGCCCATGGATCCGCGATATTGACGAGTTGCGCCGATTGCTCGTCAAAGCCGGCGTGACGCCCGACGAAATCGACGATCCCGAAAATCATTTCAAAGGACCGACCCTTTGGCCGCTGATAGAACTACGGTTGAAGCTACGCGGCAGGGCTCCCGACGCCAAAACCGGGCGGGACGTGAGGGCTGGTGGACGCAAGGGTAACTACAACTCCGATCCGAACCGGGATATTACAATTCTGGAAGCCCGAAAGCTCTTTAACGAACTGAAAGCGGCATCACCCGGCGAGAAAAAAGATACCATCGTCGAGCAAGTGGCATCCACTCTCAAAAAGAGTAAACGCACGATCTACACCTACCTGAAATCCTGCAAATAAATCTACTGCAGGCCCTCCCGGTTGCAGTTGAATCAATGCAATACTTCTCGCACGAAAGCGAGGTTTGCATGATCGAAGTTCAAAACGAATCGCCCCTATCTCTGAAAGAGGCTTGTAGCCTTCCATTCCTGCGCCGAGCCGGAAAGCCGATCCATCTGGCCACCGTTCACCGATGGGCAACGCATGGCGCCAAAGGCGTCAAACTGGAAACCGTCCAATATCCCGGCGGCATGCGCACGACCGCCGAGGCCGTGCTGCGCTTCCTGGCGATGCTCAACGGATTGTCCGCGACGCCGGCCGCTTCCAAACCGAGGCAGCACGCTATCGCCGCTGCTGAGCGAGAACTCGCGGCGGCAGGGTTTGAAATCGGCGGCGAAAAATAACTCAAAAAAAAGCCGTCGCGACGCCCGGCAAAGGATCGCGACGGCAAGAGGACATTGCGTGAGCCATTATACAACAAATCTGGCGAATACAATCGAGCCATCGGCGATGGTATCGAGCGTCATCCCAATCGAGATGATCGCCAAGAACCGATGGGTTTGCTGGCGGATCACCGATCGCGATGGCAAGCCTACAAAAATGCCGATCAAGTCCGACAACACCGGGCCGGCGAGCAGCACCAATCCCAAAACGTGGGGAAGCTACGAACGAGCCGTAGCTGCAGCGGCGAATCCGAAATACGGGTTCGCGGGCGTCGGGTTTGTTCTGGGCGACGGATTCAACGGCGTTGATCTGGACGATTGCCTGGTCGATGGCGAGCCGACCCCGCAAGCTGCGGAGATACTTGCGCAGTTTTCGCACACCTACGCGGAAATATCGCCGAGCGGCAACGGAATCAAGATTTTCGGAATGGATGAGGGATTCAACCTACCCGACGAAAAGACGGGCACGAATACCACGAAGGGCATCGACTTCAAGAAGATCGAAGTCTACACGGCCGATCGGTTTTTCACCGTCACGGGCAACGTGTTCGGATCGTCACCGAGCACGCTGGGCGATACGACCGACGCGCTTGCGTGGTTGATTGCTCGATACTGGCCGGCCAAGCCGACGCACCCACCGCGACCGGCGGCGATATCGCATTGCAGCAGTGCCGACGATGACACTCTCGACAAGGCGCGAAGCTTCAAAACGAAGAACGGCGCGAAGTTCGCCCGCGTGTTCGATGGCGATATGAGCCAGTACGCCGGCGATCAGTCGGCGGCGGACCTGGGCTTGTGCTCTATGCTCGCGTTTTGGTGCGGGCGTGACGCCGGCATGATGGATCGGCTGTTTCGGCGATCCGGCCTGATGCGCGATAAATGGAACGAAAAGCGCGGCGTCGACACCTACGGTGCGATCACAATCGCCAAAGCGATCGAAGGTTGCCGGGATTGCTACGGCGATCGGAAGTCGAGCAATTCGACAACTCGGGCGGCGACACCTGCACCGGATTTTGACGACGAGCCCGATCTTGACGACGAAACCGGCGAACCGATTGCCGAGGATCACGCTGCGGATAAGCCCATTCACGCCGTCGACGGCGACGGATTCCCGACCGGGCCGAACATTCTACGGTACGTCGAGCCGATGCGGATTGCCGAGCATTTCCTTGCTCGAAAGCTGCGCGACAATCGGCGGCGACTACTCTTGCGGCGTTGGCAGCAGGAGTTCTATCGGTACTCAAAATCGGGATTCCGATATCTGGCGACCGATGCGATCCACGAAATGCTTTGGCAGCATATCGACCAACTGTGGACACCGATCATCGACCAAAAAGGCGATCCAACGGGCGAAGTGTCCAAGCTGAGACTCAACAAGGCGGTCATCGCCGATGTGCTGGCGGCGCTAGTGGGGTGCGGCGTGTTCGTCGACGGCGAACCGCCGATGTGGCTGGACGGCGGCGCGAACCGGCCCGACCCGTCGCACCTGTTGAGCTTCACCAATGGCCTGTTGAATCCAATGCCACAACCCCCAGTGCTTATGCCGAGCACGCCAGAACTATTCACGCTATCGAGCCTGGACTATCCATACAACCCCGTCGCACCCGCGCCGGTGGAATGGATGAAGTTCATCGGATCACTGTGGCCGAATGATCCGCTGTCGATCGACCTGCTGGGCGAATGGTTCGGGTATTGCCTGACGCAACTCACCAACCAGCAGAAGGCACTGATGCTCGTGGGCCCGCCCCGGGCCGGCAAGGGAACGATCGCCCGCATACTCCGCGAAATGATCGGCACGGCGAACACATGCGCCCCGACGTTGGCGGGATTGAGTACGAATTTCGGACTCTGGCCGATGATCGGGAAGCAACTGGCGATAATCTCGGATGCTCGATTGTCCGGGCGATCCGATCAAGCCATCGTCACCGAGCGGATTCTCTCGATCACCGGCGAGGACGCACTCACGATCGACGTGAAGAATCAAGAGCCGCGCACGCTCACATTGAAAACGCGACTGATGGTGCTCACCAATGAGCTACCCCGCTTGGCTGATGCGTCGGGAGCACTCGCAAACCGATTCCTGATCCTGTCGCTGGGCGAATCGCACCTGGGGAAAGAAGACACCGGGCTTTTTGACCGGCTATCCCGCGAACTGCCGGGGATTCTGCTATGGGCGCTCGAGGGGCTGCGGCGGCTGCAGGCCCGCGGGCATTTTCACCCGCCGGCATCGGCAACGGAGCGACTTGCGGAAATGATGGAGCTATCCAGTCCGATCAGCGGGTTTATTGAGGATTCACTTGTTATCGACCATTCCGGCGAAACGCCGGCCGCCGATGCGTTCAAGGCCTGGGAGTTGTGGTGCGCCGAGAGCGGACGGCAACACGCCGGCGATATCCAGACGTTCGGGCGTGACCTGCGATCCGCCATGCCAGCAGTACGCACAATCAACCGCCGAGCCGCTGACGGCAAGCGGCTGAGGCACTACGCGGGGTTCCGTTTGACGCTATCGACGGCGGAAGCTGTCTCAATCGCCAAAAACGCGGGGGTGCGTCATGAAAACTAACCCACTGGAACGCGATGGAACGCGTACCTTCCCAATGCAACGCGAAGTCGAAATTGTTTCTTATACATATAGGTGCAATGGGGTAGATCGCGTTCCACCGCGTACCACCGCAACCAGCGTGAAAACCAGCGCAGAACAAACCATATGAACCTTTTCAAAACCCGTAACCCGAAGGTGCAAGCCGATTGCTTCTCGCTATACCGCCGCATCCGTACCGCCGGCGGGGAAGGCGTTCTGATCCGTCACACCGCCCGCAAGCGATGGCACCGGGCAGCGGTCCGCCTCAACGAGGTAGGCCTAGTCTGTTTGATCTATGGGCCGGTGAACGCCGCCGCGGCGCAACTGTGGAGGCGACGAGCCGGCGACGTTATCGACCGTTGGAATCAATTTGACCTAGCAGTTGTGGCCGTCGGTGCGAAAGCGTGACGCCCCCCCCAGTTGTGGGTCCTTCCTGTGGAGAATTTCCTCCCTGATACCCGAGGGAACTATGACGAATTTCGGTAATCTTTCTTTCGGGGTCACCAATGAAAAAAAAGTTTCGACTCTCTGAAATTACTAAGCGCGAGCAGATCGGCCAGGCCGTCGCACGGCTGGACGCGATGTTCAAGGCGGCGACCGCCGCGAAGGACTCCAAGACGGCGCTGCAGGCGCAGCGGGAGTTAAATCGCTTGCTGGACCTGTACACCGGCCCGGGTCGAAGCGAGAGCGGCGGGGAGGAAGTTACCGACCTGCGTCGCCAGTTGGACCTGATCGCGGGGCATTTGTTGCCCTTGAAGCTCGCCGACGAGGGTTACCCCGTCGAGGAGCACGCGCGCCTGGCAGCGGAGTTTATCCGAACGGCGAAAAGATGACCGCGCGCAAGACTCTGTTTTTCGATCGTCCGACTTGCTCGATCTGCGGATCATGGAGCTTGGCGACTAAGCGGACCGAAAGCGCCGACCTAAACGGCGACGGCGTGATTGAACGCAAGGTCGACTGCCGCGCTTGCGGGGCTCGGTTCATCCTGGTCCTCACTCCGAACGCCGGAAAGATTTCACCAGATTCTGGCGATCTGAAAAGACTAGATGCTAAGTTGCGGCGATGATGAACGGCGCTCACTATTTGACGCTCGCAACGATGGCCGAGGAGCTTGGGCTGACGCTGGAGCAATCGCGGCAGATCGTGGAGGCATTGAAGCTTCATTACGATTTCGCCCTCAACAACCTCCCCTACTGGAACGCCAAAGCGAAGTACGTCATCCGCGAAGAGGCGATCGCCCGCGGGTGGATCCAATGATTATCGCCAACGCTACACAAGCCCTCCGCCTGTCCGCCGCCGGCGTAACCTTCGCCGGCGCGGCGGAAGGCAAGCCCGCTCGCGCGACGATGCTGGCCTATGCCGGCGGAGTAATGACTGTCGGCGGCGTCGGTCGCGTGGTTATCGACTTGGCCGGGCTGGAAATACCGGCCAGCTTCCCGTTGTTGGCTGATCACAACCCGGAACTATCCGGCGTCATCGGCCAAGGCTCCGCCGCTGTTCGAGCGGGGCAGCTTTTCGTCGAGGGACAACTTACTGCTGGCAACACCGCCGCGGGGCAGATCGTCACGATGGCCAAAGCCGGTCACGCCTGGCAGGCGTCCGTCGGCGTCGAGCCGATCGCGTCGCGGCAGGTTCGACCTGGCGACGCTGTGAATGTCAACAACCGAACAATTAAAGAAGATCGGCAGTACATGCTCGTCACTGCCGGCCGACTCCGCGAGACGAGCATACTTTCAATTGGCGCAGATCCAGGCACGTCCGTGTCGATCGCCGCCCGAGGAACAACAATGAATTTTGAAGATTGGCTGAAGGCCAGCGGTTTTGACGACTCTACCCTGACCGATGCACAGCGCGTAACGCTCAAAGCATCTTACGACGCGCAGAATCCGACCGCCGAACCGGCCAACCCAGAGCGCCTGCGGGCCGCCAGCGTGTTGAGTATCGCCAGCGGGCATCCGACGATCGCCGCTCAGGCGGTCGCGGATGGATGGGACGAAGCCCGCACGCGGCAGGAGGTGCTCGGCCATATTCGGACGAGCCGCTCGGGCCCGTCGCTTGGAAGCGGCAGCCCACGCGGCAGCGGTCAACGCTCGCCGGCCGTGATTGAGGCGGCATTTCTAATTCACGCCGGCTATGAGTCGTTGGGCGAAAAGATGCTCGGGGCGCAGTCGATGCAGCAGGGGCGCGATCTTCGTTGCCGTTCGTTGCTCGACATTCTCGCCGCCGGCTTGCAGATGCAGGGCGTCGACTTGCCGAGCGGGAAAAACGAAATCATCCGGGCCGCTCTGTCGACAATCAGCCTGCCCGTCGCGCTCGGAAACGCCGCCGGCAAGATGTTGCTGCAGGCGTACCTCGAATCAGTTCCTAGCTGGCAGAGTTTCGCCACGATCAAGCCTGCCGCCAATTTCAAGGAACAAACCAGCATCCGGCCGAACCTCAGCGGGCAGCTAGAGCAGGTCGCGAATGGCGGCGAAATCAAACACGCGACGATGAGCGAGTCGACCTATACCTGGTCGATTGACACCTTCGCAAAAATGATCGGTATCGACCGTAAAGCGATCGTGAACGATGATCTGGGTTTGTTCAATGACACCGCGTCCGGCTTGGGCCGAATGGCGCGTCGGTCGCTGTCGGATTTCATCTACTCGACAATTTTGGCCAACGCCAGCAACTTTTACAGCAGCGGCCACGCGAACTATGTGAGCGGATCGACAACGAACCTCAGCACCGCCTCGCTCGGTATCGGTATCGCAGCCATGCGGGCACAGCGCGACGCGGACGGCAACGATTTAGACATCGCGCCCAAGGTCCTTGTCGTACCGCCCGAACTGGAACAGACGGCCAAGGCGGTTCTGCAGAGCGACTATATCCAACTCACGGCAACGTCGACGGGCCCGACGGGCAACACCGTAAAAGATTCCGTGCAACTGCAGGTAGAGCCGCGGCTGTCGAATGACGTCCGATTCACCGGCACGAGCGAGGTCGCTTGGTATTTGTTCGCCGGCCCGAATGACGGCGCGGTGACGGTCGGATTCCTGGACGGCCAGCAGTCGCCGACGGTCGAATTCTTTGGCCTGAATTCTGAGCCGAACAGGCTTGAAGCAAGCTGGCGCGTCTATCTCGACTACGGCGCGGCACTGAGCGACTACCGAGCCGCGTACAAGAGCAAGGGCGAGGCATAGTCTTTCCTCACGCGCTTTATTGAGCCATTGTCGCGCGGGGATGTTCGTGCCGGCCCGGCTACACGCATAGCCGGTCCGGCTTTTTTCGAGGTAACCAATGGCAGCAGTGGCAGTAGAACTTTGCGAAAGTGACACCGGCCGGCAGGGGCAGAGCAATGTCAAGCGTTATCTCGTCACCGGGGCGGCGACTCGAGACGATGCGAACACGGCAACACTTGCGTTCGCGCCGACAACGGTGGGCCAACTGGTGCGTCAGCCGGCAGACATTGCTCCGATCGACGGCTGGGATGAGTCGTGGTTCGTGACTCTGGAGTACGGGCAAAACAGCCTGGACCCCTACCAACGGGACGAAATGTCGTTCGCGCTCGACATGACCGAGGGCACAGGGCATGTCACGATGGCGATTGTGCATCAGGCGGATTACGCCGCTGCTGGCGGGACTGCCGAAAGTCACGGGGGCGCGATCAACGTAGTTCGTTCGGGTGCCGACGTGTCTGTCGAAGGCATCGACGTTCCGATTCCATCTTGCAAATTTTCGCGGACGATCTACGTCCACCCCGACGATCTGACGGCGGCTTATCTCAACGTGCTTTACACCTACAAAGGCGGCTACAACAACGCGACGTTCACGGTGACGACCGACGACGGCGTGTCGTTCGTTTTTGCGACCGGCGAGGTGACGTTTCTCGGGGCCCAAATGCAAAAGCAGGGCAGGACGGGGAACTGGCCTGTTGTTCAAAACTTCAAGGCCGAACCAAATTTGTCGGGGGCGACGATCGGACCCTTCACCGGCGTGAACAAACTCGGGGCGGATTATATCTGGTTCGAGTTTGGACCCGGTAAGGGTACGCAACAGATTGTCGCCAAGCCCCTGCAGGCTCACGTCGAGCGTGTGGCCTACGCGCGCAACTTTGCCGACCTGGTGCCGTAACTGAAAGTGAGAATGAAATGCTCAGAGAGAAAATAGATCAACTTCATGCCGCCGCCGATCAATTAGATGCTGCGGGCGGATTTGAAAAGATGGCCGAGACGCTGCTAAAAAATGCGGGCGATGGATCCGCGGAGATTTTGGCAGGGATGGAAGTTCAAACGATCGACGAGCTCCAAGCTGTGGGCGACAAGCTCAATAGCCATGTGAACGGCATACGGCAATTCTGTTTTTTGCTGGCGCGGATCGCCGCGGCAAATGCTCGGTAATTGACGCAACCGTCGACGTGTTACAATACGGCGATGAGCAACCGCGACGAGGGCCTGCAGTGCCCCAAGTGTCGATCCGATCGGCTGGCGGTCCTAGAGACGCGGAAGAGCATCGGACAGATCGACCGGCGGCGACGTTGTAAAGAATGCGGCACGCGATTCAGCACGCGGGAAAAGCTCGTTTCCGCGACGAGTTCACACCACTCCAACGCCAGCCCGACGCTCCGTAAATACGGAATGTGAAATCCAATTACTGCGATTACCTAAGAAAACTTGCGAAGGTTTGAAATAGTTTGCAATTGCTATCGAGCTCGTTAAAATGCCTGAATAACAGGCGTTTTTGTGTGATTCGGTGATGCTAAGTAAGCGGTTCCCAACGTGAATGTCGAGGGTTCGACCCCCTTCGCCCGCTTGGATCGTAAATCCTGCCGAACATTCGAGGGGACCTCGCGAGTTCAGTGAAATTCCTGAAATCGATTGTAGTCGGACACGCGAGTTGTCATTTTCGGACATATAGTTGTCATTGACTCTGGGCGCAGACCGGAAGCCCGGCCTTGCGGCTTGGGCTTTTTCAATCCCCCTTCGAATGTCGATCGACCGTACGTTGAAGACCGGTCGATCAGTTCTGCCAGCACCTATCGATCCATCGTTCTAGCGGGCATTGCTCGCTTGCCAGCCGAACCTTTGCCCGGATGATGCAGGAGCAGGCGGCACAACGGCTGATTGGCCTTCAATGCACCGTCGAAGGCGGTTCCAACTTGCCCATATTCGCGCGCACCTTGCGCGGCGCGCACCTTACGATCTGCGTTTCTGGCCAACCGTGCGGGGTGCAAGGTGCGCGCCCGTGACAACTCACCCCTGAATTTGCGTTCCGATGACAACTCGCGCCCGTTTTTGGCTGAGGTGGGTTTGGCTTCGAAGGCGCCGAGAGAATCGGCCCTTCTCAACTCGGATAATCCCCGTTGATCCTATGACATCTCGCGTGTCCAATTACAGTCGCAAAGTCGACCCTTCGAGCCACCGATCCGATCCCTCCGCGTTAGGCACGTGATTAAGGATGGAGTTGACTATTACATGCTGTTTAACGAATCGAGCCAGGCGCTCCTGACAACCATTGAAATCGCCGTGTTGGGTGACTCAACGTGGATCAACACAACCTCGGGTGAAGTCGTGCCGGCGGACCGGCCAATACGACTGCAACTGGACTCGCACGAGATGAAAATACTCCGCGTCATTGCGAGGGGTTCGACTCGGTTAGCGGACAACTACGCCTAGAGCGTTTGAACCAGTACGGATTCTTGTTGCCGACATAGGCGGATTAACATTTCAAGCGCAACAGCGGACGCAGCGGATCAAGACATCGTCGTCGGATTTCGATAGGTTGGGTTTACCAAGACTCATCCCTCGAAAGGACCGACGACGATGCCGTACTCGCATCTTACCGAACTCGAAC
>JBBROD010000112.1:0-9688 GCA_038229715.1 Tepidisphaerales bacterium
AGCGTGTTTCAAGTGGCTCTCGGCACGATCAACATCGCTCTGCCGAACGGGCTGAGCGATGTGAACTCCATCACCATCAAGGCCGACAAACCGATCACCGCTAACTTCGATCAGGGTAGCGCAGCGATCGACATCAATCTCCCGCTGTCGGCCGTGATGAACATGGTCGCGAAAAAGGCCCCCGGAGCCGCGGGCAGTTTATTGGTCGACGCAAAACTTGATCTCAAAAAACTGACCGACGCACTGCCGCACACCATCAAGCTGCAGGACGGCGTGAAGCTCGATAGCGGCCACTTCCATGAAGTCTTCAAGCTGACGATGACCGAAGCGGTCGCCACGTTCGAGCAGACCGCCGACATCATTAACATCGCCGGCCAGAACAACGGCAAGCCGGTGAGCATCAAGCAGATCAACCTCGCCGTCACCGGCCAGATCGGCGAAAGCAAAACCGCCCTGCCGGGCTTGAAGGACCTGAAGCTCAAGCTGACCAGCGGCTTTGCGACGGCCGACTTCACCGCGCCGACGCTCGATCAACTGCAAGGCCACGCTGACGGCGAATTGGCCAAAGTGCAGTCCGAGCTTGGCCAAATCGTGGATTTTGGTGCGCTGAAAATGGCCGGCGCTTTCAACGTCATCATCAAAACGCAGGCCGACTTGCAGGACGCAACCAAGCCCGCCAAGGCTTCTCTGTCGGCGACACTGACAAATCTGCGCGTCGATGGGCTGGCCGATGAGCCGGTGTTGGAAATGCGAGTGGCCGCGAATCTGGATGCTGATATCTTCCGTAGCGAAACCGCCGTCGTGGGCGTGAAGAATGTGAAGCTCACCGCACAAGTAGGAGACGCGAACAGCCCAACGGTTGACCTTCTCGCGACCGCTGACGCGGACCTACAGAACGGAACCAATGTTTCTTATGACCTGCAGAAGTGCAGCGTCGTGCTCGCGCAGTTGCAGCGCGAACTCGGGCCGCTGGTAGCCGCGTTGCGAGACAAGCCCGACCTCGGCCTCGGCACGCTCACGGTCACTTCTTCCGGCTCGATGCAGCAATCGGGCGAGAACCTTAGCGCAACCGTCAGATCGCTGGCGATCAACGAATCCAACGGCGTGATCGCGGTCAAGCAGGTCGGAGAACTATCGGTTAAGAAAACCGGCGCTGCCGTCGCGCCGGCGGGCAAGATCATGATCGATGCTGATCTGGTCAAACTCTCGGCCGTCATTCAGAAAGTCTCCGCCGGCAAGGCCAGGCTGCAAGTGAACGGAGCTGAACAGAAACTCGCGACCGGCAAACTCACCGGCACGATCCAACTGGCCAGCGCATCGGCCACCACCAACACCATCACCATCGACATGGCCGCCAATGACCTGTCGGTCCAAACGAAAGACGGCCCGAGCGAGCGTCAGTCGATCACGTTCGGCCTAAAGACCACGCCGGCGGCGGACTTCTCCTCCATCAGCGACACCCGCGTGTACGCCAAAGCGCCATTCGCTGATCTGCAGTTGACCGATGTTTCAGTCACGCTGCCCAAAGCGCCTGCCGGCGCTGTGGGCCCGGCGTTGCCGGTGGTGAACGGCGCGAAGCTCACCGTCGACATCAGCGATGTCGGCCCGCTGAACTCTCTGCTGCAGGCCTTCACGCCGCCCGCCACTCAGCCGAGCGATGCGCCGATCACCGTGCCGCGCGGCGCGGTTCACGTCAGCGGCAACATCAGCCACGAGAACACCGCCACGATCCTGACGATCGACCACGTCACCACTAAGGAACTTCGCCTGCAGAAGTCCGGCAACATCTATAAGGTGAAGGACATCGATGTCGCACTGGCCGCCCGGGCGGATATCAGCGGCGACACCTCGCAGACGCTGGCTGAGCAGTTGCGTGAGGTGTCTATCACCAGCCTGACCGGCCATCTCGGCCTAGCCGAGGTGACGATGCCTCAGCCGATCAAGATCACCTCGCCGATGGGCAAACTCGCCGCCGCCGGGACGATCGCGATCAACGGCAACTCGCAGGATGCGACCTCGATGCTCGAAATCCTCGCCGGCAAAAAGACCGGCGAACTTTACCCGTTTGCGACCGCCTACAACGCCAAGCTCGATCTCAGCACCGCCGGCAACACCGTTACCTTGAAAGGGCCGATCGAGTTCAACGACTTCAAGGCGTTCGATGCGACCGGCGCGACGATCGTGACGGAACCGAAGATCGCTGTCGCGGTCGATCTGTCGGCCGACACCGTTGCGCATAACGCGAAGATTAGTTCCCTCCGGGTTGAAACCCCCGGCAGCGGCGCGGTGCAGCTGATCGTCACCGGCGGAGTGAATGACTGGGAAGTCAAACGCCAGATGGACGGAATCGTCGTCCATTTCAACGGCGATTGGGACAAGCTGTGGCCGATCATCAAGCCGCTCATCCCGGCCGACAGCCGGCAGCAGGTGGCGGACCTCTCGCTCGGCGGGAAGTTTGAACGCGTTATCAATGTCAGCGGCAGCTACCCCGCGAACGTGCCGTTTAACGAAGGCATCAAGTCGCTCAACGCCGACGGCTCATTCGTCATCGCCACCGCCAAGTCGCCTGGCAACGGAGTGGACGCGAGCAATCTCGAAATCCCCTTCACGCTGAAGAATGGCATATTGCGCCCGGTGTACAACAAGCCCGAGGGGCAGAACCAGCCATCGCCGATGACGGTGAATACCGGCGAGGTGTACATCAGCGGTCTGTCAATCGACCTGACCCAGAAAGACCCACGGCTGACCGCGCCGAAGGATTATTTGCTGGCAAACAAAATCGCCCTCAACAGCGTGCTGGCCGCCAAGTGTGGAAAAATGTTGCCCTTGTTTGCCAATGCCGGCGATGCCAGCGGCCTGGTCAGCGTGCGACTGGTCGAAACCGACAAATTCCCGCTCAGCGCTCTCGCCACCCACGCGGGCGCATCCAACGATGGCACGCTTAAAGTCTCCTACGACGTTCAAAACCTGAAAATTGACGGGCCGATGGTGAAGCTGCTGGTTCAAGTGTTACGCATGCCCGAGCTTCGCGGCGACATCAACGGCGCGACCGTCAATCTCGCCAACGGTCAAGTCATACAGGACACAACCTTGGTGCTGGCCCAAAGCGATAAGGCCTCGATCCGAATGTTCGGCGGCGTGAACCTCGAGTCACTAAAGCTCAGTAACTTCATAGTCAACCTTCCACCGGCCCTGCTGAAGCAAGCGGACAAAAATATCATTAAATACCTGCCCGCGGGTGTGGATGTGGCGCTTAAAGGCGTCATCGGCGGGAAGATGCAGCTTGACTTGGAGAGCTCGGTCAAATCCATGTTCTCCGACGCCGCCAAAAAAGCCCTCACCGACAATCTCTTCGGCGGGGGCAAGAAGAAGGACGACAAGGGCGCCGCGAATGAGCCTGACAAAAAAGCCGACGATCCACTCGGCGGGCTTCTCGACCAATTGGGCAAGAAGAAGGATAAGAAGAAAAAGAATTAGCCCATTCACCAAAAATTAAACGCCGGTCGACCCGCTTTCGGAGTTGACCGGCGTTTTTCTTTCCTAGCGACCTACTGACAATTTGCGCTACGCATACGCCGAGCCTGATGACGACTGTCCACGGGCGGCCCGGGCTTCAGAACGTTCCTTCGCGACCTTCGCTTCGTACCCGCTGGCGCGGAAGGCGGCCATCGGGTTGGGGTCGATGCCCTTCTTTTTCCGCCACTCGGCCAGCATCGGTTGGACATCCGTGTAGAACGCGTCGCGCAAGCACGTCTCGGCGTCGATGATGTTACGCTTCGCTTGGGCGTCCTGCAGCTTCTTGCGATCGACCAGGCAGGCCTTGGTGAACATTTCCTGCGCGGTGGTGACGGTTTGAATCGTCGCTTCGATCTTCGGCTTAAGGTTGTGGCTCTGGTCGATCATGTAAGCGATCTTGCTCACATCTCGCCCGTGGATGTCGGCGGCGTTGCGGATCTCGTGGAAGATGCGGAAGACGGCGTACGGATCGATGCTGCCGAGCGTCAGATCGTCGTCGGCGTATTTGCGGTCGTTGAAGTGGAACCCGCCGAGCATGTCTTCGTCGATCAGGAACGCGACGAGGTGCTCGATGTTCTGCCCTGGCAAATGATGGCCGGTATCGACCAGCACTTTGGCGTTTTCGCCGGCCCGCTTCGCGAAGACGTAGCTCATGCCCCAATCGCCGATGTCGGTGTGGTAAAACGCCGGCTCGAATGGCTTGTATTCCACCAGCATGGTCATGGCGGCTGGCATCGCGTCATGCCATTGGCGGAGGGCGCCGTGCATGCGTTTTTTGCGCTCGGCGATGTCGTCCTGCCCGGGGTAGTTCGTGCCATCCGCGAACCAAAAGCTCAGCAGGTTGCTGCCGACCGCTTTGCCGATGGAGATGCAGTCCATCACGTGGCGGTTGGCGTGGTGGCGAGCCTGTTCATCGTTACTGCAGGCAGAGCCGAACTTGTACTGCTGGTCCTGGAAAAGGTTGGGGTTGATCGAACCGATCTTCACGCCGTTCTTTTTGGCGATGTCGG
Organism: Tepidisphaerales bacterium; assembly: GCA_038229715.1. Lineage (GTDB taxonomy): Bacteria > Planctomycetota > Phycisphaerae > Tepidisphaerales > Tepidisphaeraceae > JANMES01. The sequence goes on from JBBROD010000112.1 coordinate 4,527, forward strand.
CCGTCGCGCGAGCGTCCACGCCGACCGTGAAATCCCAAAGCACATGGACGGCGACCGTCGGGCAACAGCCGGTGAACTTATGCACGCAGCCGGCGTCGGCGAGTTTCTCGTCGATCGTGCTGGCAGCGGCCGGTTGGAGGAACTTGCCGAACCGCGTGCCGGTGTCGGCGTAGCCCCAACTGGGGGTTTCGATGTTAAATCCGTCGAGCAGGGAAAACAGTTTGTCGCGATCCACTTGAATCCTCCATTGCTTGATTGCAGGTCTGCGGGTGTTATAACGCGCAAAGATAAATCATGCGACACAGAGTCACAGAGACACTGAGATCGCACAGAGAAAACAGAATTTACTCTCTGTGTTTTACTCTGTGTCTCCGTGCCTCTGTGTCGCATTCTATGGGAGTATCCAATGGCTTCTGATCACTCATTTGACATCGTCTCCGAGATCAACCTGCAGGAACTGGATAACGCCATTAACCAGGCGATCAAAGAGGTCATCACCCGCTATGATTTTAAGGGCACAGCCGCGTCGATCAGTGAGCTTGATCGCAAAGAAAAACAGCTCACCCTGACGGCCGACGCCGAGCAGCAGTTGGATTCCGTCAAACGCGTGCTGGTAGAGAAAATGATCAAACGCGGCGTGGATACCCGCTGCCTCGATTACCAAACGGTGGAACACGCCACTCATAACACCGTTCGGTTAAAGGTGAAGCTCAAGAGCGGGATTGACAGAGAAAAGTCGAAGGAGATCCAGAAGAAGATCAAGGACCTGAAACTGAAAGTGAACGCCACAATCCAAGGCGAAACCCTTCGCGTCACCAGTGCCAAACGCGACGACCTGCAGGCGGTCATCGCCCATCTCAAGGCCGATCCGCCGGAGATTCCGCTGCAATTCAACAACTTCCGATAATGTTTTCGGTCGCATGGGCTACCAGCCCATGCCTGGAAGCACCCACGGGCATGGGCTGGTAGCTGCTGTGTCCCCCCCCAAAACACGTCATGCTGAGGTGCTCCGAAGCATCTCGAACGCCGAATGCCGTTCGAGATTCGAGATCCTTCGGAGTACCTCAGGATGACGATACTTGTGTGTTCGCGGGGGTTTGGACACAGCAGCTGGTAGCCCATGCGACAGGGCGCACGCCTCGAATAATCGTTACAGATTAAGTCACCGCAATAATTCGACGATGCAAAGGGTGAAAGGAATTCACCAATGGCCTCCTGGGTAGCACCGTCAATCGCAGCTGAGATTTGGATGATGTCTGTCTCTGAGATTCAGGACCGCGTGAAGCGCGGCGAACTGGCCACCAAGGAAGAAGGTGGATTCACGTTCGTTAACATCGGCACGGCCGATGAAAACTCGTCCTTACCTGCCCGTATCACTCCGCCGACGTACAGTATCGTGACACGCGAAGAAGAACTCGCGCTTCACGAGACGATGAGTATCGCCAACGCCCGCGAGATTATTAGCCAATCCCGCCGTCGCCCGCTGGCTGCGTAACTTACAATCCCTCGTCCTGGCTACTAGAGCAACGCAATTTTTGTCTTAGCGTGATAACGAACGATTGTCGTCATCCTGAGGTACTCCGAAGGATCTCGAACGTCGAAAGCCGCTCGAAATTTGAGATCCTTCGGAGTACCTCAGGATGACGTTTTCAAAGTCCGCACGCTACATAAAATTGCTTACCGCTCCATAGTCGTTACACAACCTTGTACTGCTTGATATTCTCCGGCGGATCGGGGTACTTTAAATCGAGCGATTCCATCGCCCGGACAATCGTATCGCTGATGACCCAATTCCTGAACCACTTCCGGTCGGCTGGTACGACATACCACGGCGCCCAGTCGGTGGAACATTTGCTTATCGCGTCCTCGTAGGCAGTCTGGTAGTCATCCCACAGTTTGCGTTCGTCCAGATCGTGTGGCGAAAACTTCCAGTGCTTTTCTTCATCCTTCAGCCGATCCTCAAGCCGCTGCTTCTGTTCGTCTTTGGAAATGTGTAGAAAGAACTTGAGGATCAGCGTGCCTTCGTCGCTGAGCATTTTCTCGAACTGATTAATATGATCGTATCGAGCTTTCCACTGCTTTTCGGGAACCAGCTCATGCACGCGCTCGACGAGCACGCTTTCGTAATGTGAGCGATTGAAGATTCCGATCATCCCCTTCCGCGGGACGGCGTTGTGAATGCGCCAGAGGAAATCGTGGGCTAGTTCCAAGTCGCTGGGCGCTTTGAAGCTGGTTACGTCGCAGCCTTGCGGATTTACGCCGCTGAATATGTGTTCGATCGCCCCATCCTTGCCGCCGGCGTCCATGGCTTGGAAGACGATGAGGACCGAGTGTTTGTTCTCTGCGTAGAGCACTTCCTGCAACGCGTCGAGGCGCTTGAGGTTTTTCTCAACCACGGGTTCGGCTTCGGACTTGTCCTTGAAATCGCCGGTGTCGGACGTTTTCCAATCACCGATCTCGAACTTTTTACCCGGCTTGGCCAGGTATTTGGAATCGATCATTTCACACCCTCCATGAATGGCAAAGTAACGACTGTGCCTTTACGCATCGCCCCCTCGGCCGGTACGAGGACGGACGTACCGGGAGCGATGTACTGTTTCTTCAAAATGCCGAGACAGATAGCGTTGTTCGACAATAGCGGCGAGATCGTGCTGCTGGTGATCCCGCCGATCTGGTTGTTCTGATCGTCGTAAATCGGCTCGCCGGCGAACGGTAGCGCGTCGGTTTGCAGGCGGATGCCGACAATCTGCCTAGCCAACTGCTGGCGCGCGTGCATGCGGGCGACGATCTCCTGCCCGAGATAGCAGCCTTTGGTGATGCTGACGGCGCGATCGAACAAACCCGTCTCCGCCGGTAAAATGCCCGGACCGGCATCGGCGGCAGCGTCGCGGTTGGCTTTGTTCGGCATGGCTGATTCGACGGGCTGGCCATCGAAATCGATCCCGAAGATCGGCCGGCCGGCCTCGATCCGCAGCGTGTTGAACATCGCCCACCCAAGGGGACGCAACAGGCGTTTGCCGATTTCGAGCGATGCGTTGATTCGCTCAAGGAGCGTCGTCCACACCTCGGCGGCTCGGTCGGCAGGCAAGATCAGATGGTAGCCGGGCAGGCCGGTCGGATCGTCGCGCCAGACAATCGTTTCAACCCCCGCCAGCGTGGCAGATGTTGAACTGAGCGGCTTCGAAAGCGCGATCTCCTGTCCCGCCAGTTGCGAAATCATCGCCGCCGCACCGGGGCCGTGCAATGCGATCTCATGCAGTTGCCCAGTTCGATCAATCACTTTCACCTGCTCACTGAACTGATACGCATCGAATAGTTTTACCAGCGGCTGGGCGTATCGGGCGTCGATCTCCAGCAGCGTACGATCGCCGCGCTCGATGACGTTCACGTCGCAGACGATTCGGCCCTTCAGATTCAACAGAAAAGCATAGGTTCCTTCACCAGCGCGAAGCCCGGCCTTTTCGGCTTTGGCAAACGTCTGGTTCGTCAGCAGATTGTTGAGGAACGGCAGACGATCCTTGCCGGTCAGCTCGATGATCCCTCGTTGCGGCAGATCGATCATCCCCGCCGACTTACGAACAAACGCGTACTCGGCCTGCGACTCGCCGAACGTCGCGACAATGTCCACTGCGCCCCACGCAACATACTCCACCTCGGCGGCCTGATGGAGCGGTTTGAGAGGATTGAGTTGACTGACGGAATTCATGATGTGCATGAGCGTGACAGACGGTCCGATCCAACAACCCACATTGCGCAATCAAAAACGCGGCTTTTGTAAAGGATTGTATTCCGGCAACTTGATTCCCGCTTGGGTGATACAAACAAGCAGGCTACAATGTTATATGAAATGCGAGCAACACAACATGGATAAGTCTGGTGACGACAACTCGGGCCGCAATAAAGATATCAAACCTGTTCTGCAGGGTTGGGATTTCGAACCCGACTCGATCAATGTCCGCAAGATCCGGGGTTTAGACGGAACCCCGAAACTGCAGATGCGGCTCGATCTGGGCATCCTGCAAATGGAACTCACCGGCCGGCCGGACGGGCAGCGCCCGCACGGGTGCGAATCGCTATTGGAATACTTCGAATCGCAGTTGGCCGAGCATTCGCAGCTTAACGGGAGCGCCTTGGGCTTCCACCTCACCCGACGGCAGTGTTCGCTTCTGCGCGAAGAAGCGGGAATGTACTACCACCGCTACCTCGGCCTGTTCGCTCTCGAAGAATTCCACGACGTCGTCCGCGATACGGCCCGAAACCTTCGCGTGCTCGATTTGTGCGGCAAATACGCGCTCGACGAACAGGATCAACTCATTCTCGAACAGTACCGCCCGTACATCACGATGATGAACACGCGGGCGAAGGCGTCGATCGAATACCACGAAGGCCGGATCGAAGACGCCCTGACGACCGTGCATAAAGGCTTAAAGCGAATCAAAGCATTCTTCAGCCGATTCGGCCAGGAAGAAATCTTCGCCGATTCGCACGAAGTGCGAACGCTCAAGCGTTTCGCCAGGGAAATCCGCAAGAAGCTGCCTGCCAATCCGGTCAAGGAGTTGCAGTTAAAGCTGAATCGCGCCGTAAAGGAAGAGCGCTACGAGCAGGCAGCGAAGCTGCGCGATGAAATCGAACTGCTGAAACGGGATACGAGCAGCCAGTCACAGGAAAAAGCGTAGGCGAGCCAACCAGGTCATCCCGAGGTACTCCGAAGGATCAAGCGCAACGCGCCTTTTATCGTAGTGTGATAGTAACCGTTTATCGTCATCCTGAGGTACTCCGAAGGATCTCGAACGTCGATAGGCGTTTGCAATTCAACATCGTTCGGCGTACGCCAGAATGACGATTCTTGTCTGAATCAAAACGCCTTCAGCAGCACTTTCACCACACGCGTCAACCCGCTCCGTGCGTTGCCGATGAACTGCTGGAAGATCTTGTTCGTCACCACCATGAACTCTTCCATCCCCGCCAGCCGTTGACGGGTCAGCAGGACGGCTTCTTGCTTAGCGGCTGTTTTACCTAGGCTGGTTTCGTCGAGCATCTTCTGGCACTGCTTGATCGTCTCCAGCACCGGGTCCATCTCGCGACGTTTCCGCTCTGCTGCGATGATGCTGAACATCTCCCACACGTCGGTCAGGCTCTCAAAATACTCGCGGCGCTCCCCA
>JBBROD010000113.1:0-9461 GCA_038229715.1 Tepidisphaerales bacterium
TGGATTGTTGCCTCTCCCGGTATTCGGCAGCATAGCACATCTGCTCAGTAGGACAGGCATTCCTGCCTGTCACGGGACGACGTACTCGTCGGCCCGTACGGCCCGCGAAGTACCGCGTGCCGTGACAGGCAGGAATGCCTGTCCTACTACTATCCCGCAGCGCAACGCGCGCGGGGCGCGCGAGTTACAGGTGTCGGCGCGCTATGCTGTGGTACGCCGGGAGAGGAACAATTCAAACTGACCCACTACCTTTTAGCCGGTCGCGGTGTAGGCCATCACTTCCTGGGTGACGACCTCGAATTTCTTCAGCGTCGTCACGCCGTACGCGGTGGTCAGGGCGCAGTCGACCGCGTCCCTGCCGCGGGCCATCAGCACTCGGCCGATGCGGTATTGGTTGTGTCTCGCGTCCATCGTCCACCAGCGGCCGCCCATGTAGATTTCGTACCAGGCGGAGAAATCCATCGGATTCGGGTCGGCCGGCACGCCGATGTCGCCGAGATAGCCTGTGGCGTAGCGGGCGGGGATGTTCATCGCGCGGCTCAGGGTGATCGCCAGTTGCGTGAAATCGCGACAGACGCCGACGCGCTCGTTGTAAGCACCCATGGCGGTGCGCTGCATTGAGGCAAGGTTGTAGTTGAACGTGAGATGGTTATGCACCCATTCACAGATCAGCTTGGCCCGGTAGTAGTTCGGCGGGGTGTTGCTGAACAGCTTCCAGGCGATGTCCTTCATCAGATCGACTTCGCAATACCGGCTGGCAAGCAGGAACTGCAGCGTGTCCTGTGGCAACTGCTCGACCGGCGTTTGCGGGGCGTAGAAGTCTGCGTCGTCCTGCAGGCCGGTGTCTTCGATAACCGCCTCGTTACGGAACTGCACCGTTCCCGCCGGCGCGACGAGTCGGCTGCAGGTGTTGCCGAACTGGTCCAGAAAGTACCGGATCGGCACGTTCGGGTAGACGCTCAGGCACTCCGGCTGGCGGATTTTGGCCAGTTGCGAGGGATGCGTGTTCAGCAACACGTGCATCGGGGTGGGCGCGGGCAGATCGAACGCGATATCGAAGCCTATTTTGATCAGCATGAAGGTCCCATCTCAAAACAACTAGATGCGGCCTGTCAGCAAAAGAATTAGCAACACGAGTAGCACCAAGCCCGCGCCGCCGCTGGGGAAAACGCCCCAGTCCGCACTATAGGGCCAGACCGGCAATAAACCGAGAAGAATAATGATCAGCACGACGATCAGAACTGTTCGAAGAACGCCGTTTAGTCCACGATCGCTCATAGTGAGCCTCCGGTTGGTTTCAATTCCACCTGACAGAACAATACGGTAGTGACTGCAATCTCCGGCGGAATCAGGCTTTCCCGTATGGACGCGCGGGAGCGCAGAATTTCGATCCGCTCCGGCAATTCATGCGCGATTGAAATCCGGCGTGAGAATTGTCATTCTCAAAAGCCCCTGCAAATCAGCCAGAATCGCGAAATTTTGACTTTGGCACGGCGATTGAATGATCTGCCTCCCAGCGGTGCGCCTTGAATGCGCCGCGATGACTTAACGGAGTTGATCGATGCTGACTGTGCCAACCGATCTGGGAGAACGAATCCTGCAGGCGACGCGCCTGGCGGTGACGGCCCATTGGCAGCTCAAGCTCGAACAGCTCGGTGACGAGATTCATACCCGGCAGCTCGGGGCCGACAGTGGAACTGCGGCTTCGGTGGTCACGGATGACCTGCTGCCTGCGGCGACGCATGGCGGCGCGGGATTGCTCCCGCGCCGCCCGTCCCGCCGAATCTCGCGGTTTTTTCGACGGAGCCTGCGATGATTTACGGCATGTACCTATCGGCCGCGGGGATCGTGGCCAATTCGTACCGACAGGATGTCATTTCCAACAACCTCGCCAATGCTGAAACCAACGGGTTTAAGCGCGATCTGGCGACGTTTTACGCCCGTCCGACCGAGGCGCAAGCCACCGGCCGAGCCGACTGGTCCAACCCGCTGCTGGAAAAGATCGGCGGGGGCATTCTGGCGATGCCTACGCTCGTCGACAGCGCACAGGGCGATCTGGAAGAAACGGGCAACAATCTGGATGTCGCCGTTCAGGGGAGCGGGTTTTTCACCGTCAGCGACGGCAAAACCACCAAGCTCACCCGCGACGGCCGATTTATGACCGACGCCGACGGGATGCTGATCCTGTCCACCGCGCGCGGCCAGCACGTGCTCGATCAGGCCGGCCAGCCGATCAAGCTCGACACCACGCAGCAGGTGTCGATCGCCGAGGACGGCACGATCGGCCAGCAGGGCAAAACGGTCGCCAAGCTCGGGCTGGTCGATGCGAAAAATCCCCGCGAGCTGATGAAGCTCGGCGGGCAGTTCATGACGCTGCCGGACATAAAGGCCGTCGTCCCCAGCACCGCCACCCTGCGCAGTGCATTCGTCGAACGCGCCAACGTCGACCCAGCCACCGAACTGACGCAGTTGATGGAAACCCAGCGACAGCTCGAAGCCAACGCAAACATGATCCGCTATCAGGACCAGATGCTGGACAAGTTAGTAAACCAGGTAGGCAGGATCAGCTAACGCTGTTCAGGACTGAGGTGCGAGGACTGAGGACTGAGTGAAAACAAATACATTCTACTCAGTGCTCAGTCGTCGGCCCTCAGTCCTGGTGAAGTCCGCGGAGCGGTTCGTCCGATAACAGAACTGAGAGACCGACTTTATGGCCATTACCGCACTCAATTCCGCCGCCACCGGGCTTCGGGCACTGTCAACGAAGATCGACGTGACGGCCAACAATCTGGCCAACGCTGAAACCACCGCGTTTAAGCGTAGCCGCGTGAATTTCGAAGACCTCATGTACCTGCAGTTGAAACAGCCGGGCACGACTAACAGCAATGGCGATCCTTCGCCGGCCGGCATTTATGTCGGGCTCGGAACGCGGATCAGCAACACGCAGCTCGATACCGAGCTAGGCAGCATGGAAAGCACCAATCGCCAGCTGGATGTGGGCATTCAGGGCTCGGGCTTTTTCGCGGTGAAGATCCTATCCACCGTCGGCGATGGGACGGCCTACACCCGCAACGGCAACTTCTTCCGAAATAAAAACGGCGACCTGATTCTGGGAATCGGCGACGGGTATCAGCTGATTCCGCAGATCAACGTGCCCACGAACGTCCCCGAAGACGCCATCGCCATCGGCCCGGACGGAAAAGTCGAATTCATCGTTCCCGGCGCCACTACCAAGACCTTGGCCGGCCAACTCACACTGTCGCAGTTCCCCAACCCGCAGGGCCTGAAACTGCTCGGCGGGAGTGTCTATCTGAAAACCGACGCCAGCGGCGATCCGATCACCGGCAACCCCGGCGAAAGCGGCACGGGCCAGATCCTGGGCGGATTCCTCGAAGGGTCCAACGTCGACCCGGTCAAAGAACTGGTCGGATTGATTAAAACCCAGCGGGCGTTCGAGCTTAACAGCCAATCGATCCAGACGGCGGATCAGGCGCTTCAAACCATTGGGAACCTCAGGAGAGGTTAGGACTGAGGACTGAGGACTAAGGACTGAGTGAAGACATGGGGAAACTGACTCGGTTTGAAGAATTGATTGCCTGGCAAAAGGCACGTGCCATGACTGCAGCGGTGTATCGCCTGACGAGTCAGGGCAAGTTCGCTCGGGATTTTGGGCTTCGAGATCAGATTCAGCGGGCCAGCGTGTCTGTGATGTCGAATATTGCCGAAGGCTTTGATCGCGGCAGACGGACGGAGTTTCATCAGTTTCTGTCGACTGCCAAAGCGTCGTGTGCAGAAGTGAGATCGCAATTGTACGTCGCCAGCGACGTGGGATACCTCGGTCAAGAGCAGTTTGAAACGCTGCTCAATCAGACCGAGGAAGTTTCAAGGATTGTCGGCGGATTGAGAAAAGCTGTGGAGCGTCAACGGGATTCCCGCTGATCCCTTCACTCAGTCCTCAGTCCTGGGCCCTCAGTCCTGATTTGAGGTTGCAAATGTATAACAATAATGGCCGGCCGTTGACGCGGCGGCAAACCGTTCGGGTGATGGTGTTGCTCACGATTCTCGCGTGGGCCACTCAGACGCTGTTCCATCAGTGGGGCTTCGGGCAGGAATTGACCGGCGTGGCGATGGACGTCACGGATCAGGGCAAGTTCATGCCCTCGAACAACGTCCCGGCCGCTACGATCGAACTCAAGTCGGATGCGACCGTCGTCGGCGCGGACGTGAAGCTCAAACAGATCGCCCGCTGGACCGAGGCCGACGCGAAGATGCTCGCGCCGGCGGCGGATTTGATCGTGGTTCGGCTGAGCCAGAAAACGCCTTACAAAACACTGTCTCTCGATGAATTACGAACGATTTTAAGCGATTCGGGCGTGAATATGGCCCAAGTTCGCTTGTCCGGCGCGACGCGCTGCACGGTCGCCCGGACGGACGTGCGGTTTAATGAAGGCGACGCCTTGCAGAAGTGGCTCGACGCCCGCGATCCGAAATCGGCGAAGAAGGACGACGCCGCAGCCGACGCGGTTGCCGCGCCGATTGACCCGCCGCCGACGGTGGCCGTCGCTCCCGCGCCGGCGGATCGGAAGAAGTCGCCGGAGCCGGTGCGGAGCTTGCGGGAAATCCTCAGCGATGACCTGGCCACCCGCCTGCAGTTGCCGGTCGATACGATGCAAATCTCTTTCAACGCCAAGGACGACCGCGTTCTGAACCTCATCGAAGGCGTCTTCAAGTTTTCGCTCGAACCCGTCCGCGCCAGGGATTTGGGCACGTTCCAGTACGACGTGACGATCACCAACAATGGCAACAGTCAGAAAGTCTCGCTCAACGGCCAATCCCGGGCGTGGCAGCAGCAGATCGTGGTGATGAAGCCGCTCAGCTTCCACCAGTTGATCCGCGAGGAAGACCTGCAGGCCCGCAAGACGCTGATCGATCGGCTGAGCACCGATCCGGTGATCACGATGACGCAGGCGGTCGGCCAGCAGGCGGCGCGCGAACTCAAGCCCGGCACGGTGCTGACGGGTCGATTGGTGGACGCGGTGCCGCTCGTGCGCATCGGGCAGCTCGTCACCGTCACTTACACGCAAGGCACGATCCAACTCCGCAGCGTCGCACGGGCGATGGAAGGCGGAACCTACGGCCAATCGATCCAGGCGAAAAACGAGACCACCGGGGCGATCTTCGAGGTGATCCTGACCGGCCCGCAAACTGCCACGATGGGCGGGGCGAGCAAGGCCGAGTCGGTCACGGTCGCGCGGTAGTACCCCGAAGGGTAGTGAACGACACAGGACTCCGCACGTCGTCTTCGTGAGGCGCGGCACGCCGAACGCCGTCATCCCTCGCGGAGTACCGCTCAGGATGACCGCTATTTTGATGAGATGGGTCGCAAGTATGAAAAAATCCCTGAAAATTCTGACGATTTGCACCTTGGCCACCTCCCCAGCGCTGGCTCAAACCGCTCCGGCTCCGACGGGCGGGACGACCAAATCCGCACCGGCCAAGCCCACCAACAACAACCAGGCGATGAGCATCGCCCAGCGGATGCAGTCCAACGGCGGGTCGCTCTTGCGGGCGACGATGGAAGCCGCGCCCGAACCCGGACAAGCGACGCTGAAGGATGTCAGCTTCACCTTCGTGCCCGATCCCGAGCCGCGCGTGCTGAAAAAGCATGATTTGGTGACGGTCATTATTCGCGAAGAAAGTGCGTTCAAGACCAAAGGCACCACCGACCTCAAACGCCAAAGCGATCTCGACGCCAAGCTTGACGAATACATCCAGCTCTCGCTGTCCAACCTCCGGCTGAAAAACGGCGTGCAAGGTTCTTCGCCGCTCGAGGTTAAGGCAGAAGCCAGTCGAAAATTTAAAGGCGAAGGCAACGTCGACCGCAGCGATAGCTTGACGGCCCGCATCGAGGCTGAGGTGCTGGACGTCAAACCCAACGGAACGCTCGTGCTGCAGGCGACCAAGCGCATCAAAACCGACGACGAGGAGCAGCAGTTCATCCTGACGGGTATTTGCCGCGCCATCGACGTGTCGGCTGACAACTCGATCCTCAGCAGCAGTCTGCACGACTTTACGCTGGAGAAAAAGCACTCCGGCGCGGTTCGCGATACGACCAAACGCGGGCTGGTCGGGAAATTTCTGGACTTTGTTAACCCGTTCTGACGATCAGAGAGGTAGTCCGATAATTCTTTTGCTCGAACGCCGTATGAAACGACTTTACTTCATCCCGATGATCGCGGCGGCCGTCCTGATGGCCGCCCGTCCGGCTCTGGCGGTGAAGATCGCGGACATCACCCGCCTGGACGGGCAGCGGACCAATACGCTGACCGGCATGGGCTTAGTGTTCGGGCTGAAAGGCACGGGCGACGGCGGCTCGTTCGGGCCGGCCATCAAACCGCTGGCGGCGATGCTCGCCCAATACTCCAACGCCACCGACGCCAAGGCACTCGCTGCGGTGAACAACGTCGCGATCGTCTCGGTGATTGCCACCGTGCCTTCCAGCGGCGTGCGGAATGGCGACAAGATCGACGTCTACGTCAGCAGTATCGGCGCGGCCGGCAGCCTTAAAGGCGGGCGGCTTTTTGTCACGCCCATGCAAGGCCCCGTGCCGCACAGCCCGATCTTTGCGCTGGCCGAGGGCGCGGTCATGATCGAAGACCCGGCCACCCCGACCGTCGGCGTCGTTAAACTCGGCGCGACGATGGAACAAGACCTGCCCGCCAAGGTCATTGCGAATGGCAAGTTCACCCTGATCATCGACAACCCCAGCGCCAGCTGGCCGATGGCGTATGCGATCGCCAAGATCATCAACGAAGAATCCGACAGCGGCGAAATCCTCGCGACGGCGGTGGATGAAAAGAACGTGATCGTGACGATCCCTCCCAGCGAGCGTGAGCGTCCTGACAGTTTCATCAGCCGCGTGCTGCGATTGCCCGTGCCGATGCTGCCGACCGAGGCGCGCGTCACGATCAACGAGCGGGCGCAGTCGATCGTCATGACCGGCGATGTCGAAATCAGCCCCGCGGTCATCAGCCTCAAGGGCCTCACGATCACCACGATCACGCCGGCCCCGGTGGGAACGCCGCGAGCGCCGCTGGTCGATCAGAAAGACGTGCTGGCCGTCGACACCACCAAAACCGGCGGCAGCAAACTGCAAGACCTGGTCGACGCGATGACCGCGATGAAAGTGCCGTTTGAAGACCGCATGACGATCGTCAAAGAACTTTACGACACCGGAAAACTTCACGCCAAACTCTACATCAACGGCGTGAATAAATAAGCACTCAGGACTCAGGACTAAGGACTTAGTGTATGAAACAACTAAGTCCTAAGTCCTTAGAGCTAAGTCTTACTGAAGCGTCGGAGACGCGACCATGACTGCAACCACGCCAACCTCGCCACTGAGCCAGCTCACGCCGAAGCTCGATCCCAAACTTGCTAAGTTTGATCGTCAGCATCAGCAACTGGTCAAACACACGCAAAAGTGGATTGCGCAGACCTTCTACGGGCAAATGCTCCAGCAGGTGCGCAAGAGCCCCTTCAAAGACGAAAAACTCAGCGGCGGCCGCGGCGGGGAAGCGTTCGGCGAGATGCTCGACCAGCAGATGGCTGAGCGGCTGAGCAAGTCGTCGGGCTCAAAACTGGTGAATGCGATTGTCGACAAGATCGAATTCGCGCAGCAGCAGCGGTCCGGTAAGACGCTGATGCAGCGACGCAAGCCGCACGGCATTAAGCCGGCGAAACCTATCGATATTAAGGCCTGATATGAGCAAGCAAATCGCTGATCTTGAGCTGATCCTGCAACAGCAGGTGGATGAGCACCGCAAGCTGCTCGCCATGTGCGGCAAGCACCAGGCTGCGATGAAAACGTTCGATCTAAAAACGATCGAAGACATCACTCACCTGCAGGAAGCCTGCCGGCTGCGGATCGCGACGCTGGAGCACAAGCGTAAGACGCTGACGCTGGCGATCGCCAAACTGCACAAGCTGCCCGGGGATTTGAAGCTGCCGCAGCTGGCGGAGTTGTATCCGCAGTACAAGCCGTCGCTGCTGAAGTATCGCACGGATTTACGAAGCCTGATCGACCAGGTCATGCGGACCAACTTCATCGCCGGCCGGGTAGCCGGTGCGGTGCTCGGTCATCTGAATACCGTCGTGCGGCTTCTCGCTGGCGTGGTCGAAAAGGCCGGGCTGTATACGAAACAAGGCGTGCCGAAGGTTTCAGCGCGTATCGGAGTGATGGAAGCAGTGGGATGAATAAGTTGACAGTGATCAGTTGCCAGTGAAGGCATCGGCATAACTGGCAACTAATAACTGGCAACTGATTCGTGGCAACTTATGTCTCTCTCAGGCATTCTCAACATCGGTCAGAAGGCGCTAGCGGTGCAGCAAGCGGGCATCCAGGTGACGGGCAACAATATTGCCAACGCCGGGAACGCCGACTACACGCGCCAGGTACTCGGCACGACGCCTTCCAGAGACCAGCAAATCGGCCCGGGGACGTTCATCGGCACGGGCGTGGATTTGACGGGCATCACCCGGCAAGTGGATGAAGCATTGCAGGGCCGGCTCCGCGGGTCGATCTCCGATGACAAATCGGCCGACACCGTGCAGCAGTGGCTTGGACGGGTTGAATCGACCTTTAATGAATTGACGAACGATGACCTGTCGACGCAGTTGAGCACGTTCTTCAAGGGTTGGTCGAACCTGGCCAATACCCCGCAGGACAACGGGCTGCGTCAGGTGGTGATCCAGAACGGGAAGTCGCTGGCGGAGAATTTTAACGACCTGCGGCTTCAACTGGGTAATTTGCAACTCGACGTGAACGGCCGGATCGACGGGCTCGCCTCCGACGCTAACGGGCTGGCGCAGCAGATCGCAAACCTCAATGCCCAGATCGTGCAAGCCGAAGGCGGGTCCGGCGGATCGGCCAACGGGCTTCGCGACGCACGCGATGCCGCCATCAACAAGCTTTCCGAACTGGTCGATGTCAAAACCGTTCCCCAGGCCAATGGCACTTTGAATGTCTACGTCGGGTCCGAGCCGCTGGTGATCAACGGAGATAACCGCGGCATTGCGACGAAGAAAGAAGTGATCGACGGCGTGCAGACGACCAGCCTGGTCTTTAAACGCGACGGCGGATCGCTCACCGTCACCTCCGGACAACTCGGCGGGATCGTCGCCGTCCGCGAGCAACTCAGCGATGTCATCAACCAGACCGACGCGCTGGCCCACAACCTCGTCTTCGAACTCAACAAACTTCACGGCTCCGGCCAAGGGCTTTCGGGCTACACGTCGGTGACCGGCACGAACCCGGTGGACGATCCGGCGCTGGCGCTGAACGACCCCAAAGCCGGCCTTGATTTCACGCCGAACAACGGCAGCTTTGTCATCCACGTGAAGGACAAAACCACCGGGCTGGAATCCAGCACGCTGGTGCAGGTGGATCTGGACGGCCTCAA
>JBBROD010000114.1:0-9095 GCA_038229715.1 Tepidisphaerales bacterium
GCATCTTCAAAACCTTCCCAGCCCACCGGCCAATGTGCCGTTGATGCCGCGCGCATTTCATCAGCACATCGAGATGTTTCTCCTGTCGCACCAGATGACAGGAAAAGCCGAACTTCTGGCGGCGGCCGACCAGCTGGCGAATGACGCGGAGAAGAAGCTGTGGACCGGCGCGATGCTGCGCGGCATTTCGAACATCAACTATTACGGGTCGGGAACGAATTACGAATTCTTCTGTGACGAGTGGGCGACGGACGCGTCAACCGACGGCCTATACCATAGCGTCACCGGCACCCCGCTGCTGGTTAGGACACTGCTTCAACTGGCTTTAGTGCAGGAGGGACAGCGCGACGTGCTTGGGCCCGACCCGCATCGGAGATAGTCGGCCTCGGATCACATCAGCGAATTGGTCGGCACGCATTGTTTGGCCCAGTTGAAGCCGATTTCGCTCGGCATCTTGTGCTGCTCGTAACACTGAAGCAGGCCTTCCGCCAGACCTTCAACCACGCGCAGCCGCTCCCCCTCGTGTTCCTGCACCCGGACAAGTGACGGTGGGAACGACATGATTTCGTTCTGCTGCGCCGCAGCCATAACTTGGGTCTGGGCGGCGGCGGCTTCAATGCCGCAACTGACCGGCTCGTTCTTGCGGATCGAATCGATCATTATCCATAGTTTGCCGATACCGACGGCGGGGTGGCCGTACGAGAGGACTCGGCCGTCATTAAATCGGGCGATAATGCCTTCGCCGGTGATACTATCGAAAGCGACCGTCGCCTTTTCAAACTCAAAGCGGAACAGCGGCCCGCGAACACTGCCGGTGGCGTGAGTGACGAAGAAGAAGATTTCTGCGTCCACTCCCACAAGGCAGCGGATTGCGGCAGTGTCGTAGTTTTCGATTGGGTTGGCGCGAAACAGTTCGGCGGTCACGTCGCGCGGGGTGGCGCTACTGTCGATTCGATCGCCAAGCACATATAGCATCGTCTGGAGGTAATGAGCGCAGGCGTTGTTGACCGGGCTGTCAAAGACGGGCTTGCCGCTCGCCTCGAACTGCCGGCCGGCCCAGGGATTGCGGTTGTAATACCGTTCGTCACGAGGCCAGCCGACGAATGACGACAGCCGGATCGGTTTGCCGAAATGTCCTTTGGCAATATCGCGCTTTAGTGCGTGAATCTTCGGATCGAAGCACCACTGGTAGCCGATGGCCACCTGCCGTTTAGCAAGGTCCCGGGCTTCGATCATCTGGTCGATCTGGTCGAGGGTTGCGCAGAGCGGCTTCTCGCACATTACATGGCTTCCATGGCGAAGCGCCATCACGGTTTGTTCGCAGTGCACGTGGATCGGCGAGGCGATCACGACCAACTCGGGCGAATGGTGGGCGTACATCTGCTCGACGGTGGGAAACACGGGCACGCCAAGAGCATGCAATTCACCCAGCCGCGCACAAGCCGCCGGGAAGGGATCGACTACGGCCACGAGGGTGACGTTCATGCCCGGCTTGGGGTCGAGCATGCCTGCCACGAAGTTCGATCCGTACCCGCCAATGCCGATTAAGGCGATTTTCATAGGGGATGACATAAGAAAAGTCTCCTCGCGGAATCTCGTTCGTCAGCGAGCTTAATAGGAATAAATGAAATGTTCGATAAAAAATTTCAAAATATTTCGAATAGTGGCTAGATTTTGCTCCATTTGAAAGGAATATTCGGCTATTCTGGCGACGATCTAAAAAAATCGAAAACATTTAAAAATTCATCAAAATCTACTATTAACATGAACCATGGCGCAAACATACGTTAAAAATGTCTTGGTCGTTCGCCCGGGAGAGGGGGCGGAACGACAGGGGATCCTGTTCGACAAAAGCATCCAATTTCTCTTTCCCGAATCCTCAACGCCCCCTACAGGAGTCACGGTGATCGACGGCGGCGGGTCGGTGCTGACGCCGGGGCTGGTCGATCTTCACACGCACGGCCTAGGGGCTCATCTGTTTGAGGCCGACGACAAAGACCTCCACGAGGGGCTTCTCCTCGCCGCAAAATTCGGAACAACCACCGTCCTGCCGACGTTATACCGTTGCCTTCAACCGATCGACCTGCCGCACCTTCGCAAACTCGCCGCGGTGCTGAGCCGGATTTCCTTCGTTCATGTTCCCGGATTCCATTTGGAAGGCCCGTTCCTTGCGCTTCCCGGTGCCGGTGCTCGTACACTGCCCGGCGACGTCGCACACTTGAACGACCTGATCGATGCCTGCGACGGCAAGGTGCTTGCGATGTCCGTCAGTCCGGAAGTTAGTGGCATTCTCCCGGTGATCGAGCGGCTGACAGAACTCGGTATCGCGCCGTTCATCACACACACACGCGCGTCCGCGCCCGAAACTCAGCGCGCGATCGACGCCGGAGCCCGCCACGCAACCCACTTTTACGACGTGTTCCCCCTCCCGCCGGAAAAAGACCCCGGCGTACGGCCTGTCGGGGCGGTGGAAGTGCTACTTGCCGACCCGCGTGCGTCGCTCGACTTCATCTGCGATGGTGTGCACGTAGACCCGTTTGCTATTCGTGCCTCCCTGGCGGCAAAAGGTCCGGCGGGAATCGTGGCGATCACCGACTCGAACATCGGTGCCGGTCTTCCAGACGGGGTCTATCCCACGAACTGGGGTTTTCCCGTGCGCGTGGCCCAAGGTGCCGCTACCCGAAATGCCGATCCGACTCACCCCGGTTACAGCACATTGGCCGGTAGCAGTCTTACGATGAACGTCGCGGTGAAAAACTTGCACCAGTGGCTGAATCTGCCGGAATATCAGATCTGGGCGATGGCCAGCGCGAATCCCTCCAGGGTGGTGGGTCTGCTGAACCACGGAGTCATCCGGCCTGGCGCCGCTGCGAATCTCGTGTTGTGGAATGCGGATTTCACACCAAGGCGAACTTGGGTGAATGGGCGACTGGTTTACCAGGATTCCGGCGAAATTATCCAATGAACCAAACCATCCGAATCCTATTGATCGCCGTCATGACATTGGGCTGGGTCGGCGGCGTGGCACGAGCGGTTACGCCAGCGGCGATCGATCAATCCCTTGCCCAAGCGAAGACCTGGCTCTACTCCCAGCAGCAAAATGGCAACTGGGAAAACGTTCAAGTGCCGGAAGTAGTGAAGGACGATTTGAACAGCCGCGACCCCAACGCGGGGCAATTTACCGGCCGAACGGCCTTGGCGGTGCTGGCGCTGTTGAACAGCGGCGAGCGCAGCTCGGACCCGCGCATCAAGCAAGCCGTCGAATTCATTTTGAAGAATCCCACCAACGGCGTCTACGCACTCGGAATGCGTTGCCAGCTGTGGCTCGCATTACCCGAATCGCCGCAAACCCTGCAGGCGATGCGGAATGACGCAAAGATCCTCCTCGCGTCGGCAAAACAGACAGGCACCGCCAAGGGCATGTACGACTACACCCTTGGGCCCAGCAAAATGTACAGCCATAGCCGAGCGCAATATGCGATCCTTGGTCTGTGGGCCGCGTCGCAGATGGGTGCCGAAATTCCCGTTGCGTATTGGAAAACCGCCGGCGACGCGTGGACTCGCAACCAGGACAAGAGCGGCGGGTGGACGTACATGTTCCCCTCGGAAACCCCGTTCCCGCCAACCCAGGGGATGACCACGGTCGGCGTCGCCTCGATGATCATCATCCAGGAGCAACTCCAGAGTGGAATCAACTGCACGGGCTCTCCCCCCAATCCTGCCATTGAGAAGGGAATCGACTGGCTGGCTAGCCACATGGATAAATATGCGACCGTCAATACCTACCGGCGATATTTCCCATTCGCCACGTTGTACGGTTACGAACGCGTCGGCGCCGCCGCGGGGCTGCGATACCTGGGCGATGTCGACTGGTACGAAAAAGGCTCCGAATTCGCGCTCAGCAAGCAAAGCCCCGAAGGAGGATGGAGCTGGACCGCTTCCGAGGAATTCGATTCGGTCGTTAACACTAGCTTTGCGATGCTTTTCCTTGCCAAGGGTCGAGCGCCGATCGTGATGAGCAAGCTGCAGTACGCCGCTGCCAAGCCGGGAAGCTGGAACCAGCGCGGCCGGGACGCGGCCAATCTAGTCCGCCAGATGGGGAGGACGGTCGAGCGCGAACTGGCGTTCCAGGTGCTCGATCTTAAAGCGTCGCAAGAAGATCTGCTGGAGGCACCGCTACTCTACATCGCCGGCAGCGCGGCGGTCAATTTCAACGATGCTGAAAAGGCCAAGATCAAAGCGTACGTCGAGGGGGGCGGCATCGTGCTGGCCAACGCCGATTGCGCAGCGCCGGCATTTGCGACGTCGATCAAGCAACTTGGGCACGAGTTATTCCCCGACGCCGAGTTCGGTGAACTGCCACAGGACAACCTCATCTACACCGCCTATTACCCACGATCTAAATGGAAAATCAAGCCCAGCGTGCTCGCGCTGAGCAACGGGGCGCGGCAGTTGATGATCCTTGTCCCGCAGGCCGACCCCGCCAAGGCGTGGCAGCTTCAGGACACCAAGGCGCGAGTGGAAATGTTCGAGCTGCCGACCGACCTGCTCCTTTATGCCGTCGATCGACAAAACCTACGCTATCGCGGCGAACGTTTTTATCTGCCTGACGATCCCGCCGCGAAGGTGACAAGCACGGTGACCGTCGCCCGCTTGAAGTACCCGGGCTTCTGGGACCCAGAGCCGGGCGGGTGGCGCCGGCTGAATGTGTTTCTAAAAAAACGCGAGGCGCTTGGTGTCGAAACCAAGACGGCCGAATTTGGGAAGAATCAGATCGGTTTGGCCAAAATTGCGCATCTCACGGGTACGTACGACTATCAATATACTGACGCCCAACGCGATGAGCTCAAACAGTTCGTCGATGCCGGCGGAACTCTCGTTATCGATGCGGCGGGCGGAAACAGCGGTTTCGCAACGTCCGCCGAAAAGATGCTCGGCCAGATCTACCCGAACGACAAGCTGCAGTTGCTTCCACCCGACCATCCCCTTTTCACTGCCGGAGGCGGAGTGGCGGACAAGATCAGCTATCGAAACTTCGCGATTCACAACGGCATTGGACGCGCCATCATGCCTCGCCTGCAAGGGATCACGCTGAACGGACGCCTCGCGATCATCTACAGTCGCGAGGACTTGAGCGTCGGACTAGTGGGTCAGTCGGTCGATGGCATCATCGGCTACTCGCCGGAAACGGCCACGAATCTCATGGCGCGCATTTTGAAATTCGCTGGCGGCGTTTCGCACGCCAAACAAGGTAAGTGATTGCGGTGAAGCTCATTCGGGTGGCCCGTTCCAGAGTTTACGGAAAAGTCGCTGTCGTCTCGAAGGGGTACATCGGTTTCCGGCGCTGACGGAAGTTGAATGTGCTCAAATCGGCGCTGGTTACGCCGGGCGTGTTGACCCGAATCATCAGCGCACAAACCGGTCCGTACGCGCCCTGCGGTGCGTGAACCCCCTTGGCAACGATCATCTTGAATTGCTCCGGCCGCAGCCCGCAGGAGGTCAACTGGCCCAGACTCACCGGGAAGACACGTTGCGACGTCAACTGAATTGTCATGCCGTTGGTGGTCTCAACGATCGCGGTTGGTCCCATGTCAAACGACTTCTGCCCGCCGTGACGGGGCTCGGATTCGGTGAAAGTTCCGGGGAAGATACCGCGAACGGTGACTGCTTGTTCAAGTGGTTCGCCATGACGGTGGTCGATTTTGCCGCCCATCGACAGGCGTAGTATCGCACCCTCCCCTGAGCGGATCGCCGTTTCCGCCGCGGTCGGATCGAACAGTGCGACGAACGACGCCCCCTCTTGCCGATCCAGCGCCTCGGCCAGCACCGTTCCGTCCCCCGGCGATCCGCCGCCGATGTTGTCACCCATATCCAGCAGACATATGGGACCTGTCGATTGCGATGCCATAGCCAGTGCGGTGGGGACGTCGATCAGATGGCCTTGGAATGCTTCGCGCCGGCTCCAAAGTTCGCGGGCCAGTTCATCCGCCAGCGACTGGGCTAGGGCCGCATTGCCATCGGTCACCACGAGTGTGCTGCAACCGATGTCGGGTACGTCTGCGTAAGGGAATCCGAGAATAATGCTATTCGACAGCACCCCCGACCTCTTGAGCATGGCGTCGGCATGTCGGTAGACGGACACGCACGGCTCGGCGGAAGTCAGTTGTCGTTCGATGTTGATGACGAACGGAGGCAGGGCGGCGGCCAGAACCGGGCGAATTTCACCGCGCAACGTGCGAGCCATCATTCGGGCGGCCTCGAGTCCGCGCTGGCGCTGGTCGAGGTGGGGATTCGATCGGTAGGCGATCATCGCGTCGCATGCCGCAACGAGGCTGCGCGACAGGTTGGCATGCGGGTCGCACGTTCCGATCAGTGGAACGTCCGGCCCGATGTGTCGGCGGATCAGGCCGACCCAATCTCCGTCGACCGATCGCCGGTCTGTGGTAACGGCCGCCCCGTGCGGGGCGACGAGGACGCCGTCGAGCCGGCCCGCTTGGGTCAGTTCGCGGGAGAGCAAGTCGAGCAGTTCCTGCCACGCATCCACTGCGATTGGGCCGGCCGGCGTGGCCCAAGCGACGACTAGCGGCACAGCCTCGATTCCTTCGGCCTTCAGGCTGTCGAAAAAGCCCATGATCTCGTGGTGCGTCCACGAAAACCGCGACGGGATCTCCGCGCCTGTCCCAAGAAATCCACGGCGGAAGTCATCGAGAGTGGTCGGAGACTTAATAAATGTGTTCGATTCGTGATAGAGACTGGCGACGCCTACCCGCATGCCCACCTCCACGAACGGATCGCCAAAGTTGCGAATTAATGGTGACTTGCATTCCGTTCTATGAAATATTATATTCAATTTAATGGAACCATCAGTGGTTGTCAAAGTCTTTCGTCTTCTGGAGGCGCTAGGGCATTGTCCCGACGGTGTGCAGTTAGGCGAGACGGCCGAATCGGTCGGAATGCCGAAGCCGACGGTTCATCGGTTGCTCAAGTCGATGATCGAACTCGGCTACGTAGCCCAATCGCAAAAGGGTCACTACTTGCTCACGCCGAGAGTAGATCTCATCCGCCGTCCGGACCTCGACCGCCAGCTTCTCTCAGCGGCGGACCATGCAATGAGCGTACTTCATAAGAAGACTGGCGAGAACGTGAACCTCGGCATCCTGCGGTCGGATCGCGTGATGTATTTGCGCGTGATCGAAAGCACACACGCACTCCGCCGGATCGCCGAACCCAACTCGACCGATCCTGTTCATTCAACGGCCCTGGGCAGATCTATCGCCGCGTTCATGGAACCGGACCAGCGTAACGCGCTGCTTCGCCGCACCGAACCGTTCACTCGGCGAACGCCGTATACGATCACCGACCCTACCGACGTTCGGCGTATTCTCGAGCGCGTGCGGAATGAAGGGTACGCCGTCGAGCGAAACGAGACGGACCTGGGTGTTGCCTGTTACGGAGCGCCGATCTTCGGCCAAACCGGCGCGGTGGTCGCCGCGATCAGTTTGAGCGTTCCATCCGTTCGCTGTGAATCCGGGCATGAAGCGAAATTGATCGAATTGCTTCGCATAGCTGTAGCGCAGATCACAAGAGCATTTTCTAAATCACACGGAGACCGGCCATGACCGCAAAATCGACACCGGACTCGGCCGACTCCGGCCAAGTCAATTCATCGCCGGAGGTCATTACGCTTTCGATGATGCGGCAGACCCTGTACAGCGCCGTCGTGGCCGATGCATTGGATTCGCTGGGCTGCGTGCATCAATCCCCCCGTGTGCAGCTGCCGCCGCTTACAGAGGTGAGCATGCTCGTCGGCCGCTGCAAGACGACGCTGTGGGCCGATATGGCGCATTCCGATCCTAATCCATACGAGCTGGAGCTCATCGCCGTTGATGGCTGTCGGCCAGACGACGTGCTGATTGCCGCCGCGGGGGGGTCGATGCGGAGCGGCATCTGGGGCGAACTTCTTTCGACCGCGGCGCGCAACAGCGGGTGCGTGGGCGCGATCGTTGATGGAGCCGTGCGCGACGTTTCCAAGATGACGGCCATGGGCTTCCCCGTTTTTGCTCGAGGTGCCTGCTTGTACGACTCGCTCAATCGCCAGCGAGTGATCGACATCGACATTTCGGTCGAAATTGACGGCGTGCGTTTTCATCCGGGCGATCTGGTCTTCGCCGATCAGGACGGCGTTGTGGTGGTGCCTCAAGCGGTGGAGCACGAAGCGATTCATCGGGCTTGGAAAAAAGTGCACGCCGAGAACGTGACCCGCGACGCGATCCGGGCCGGCAGCAAGGCCCTGGCGGCGTATCAAAAGTACGGCGTGCTCTAGTCCTCTTCACAGTGCGGAGCGTTCAATCGTGTTCAATCTGACAGACAAGGTTGCGGTGGTAACTGGGGCCGCATCGGGCATTGGCGCGGCGATCGCCCGCGCGCTATCGGCCGCCGGGGCGGAGGTGTTTGTGCTGGATCGGGACGCCATCGCGGGCGAGGCGATCGTTCGCGAACTGGGGGCGCGGGCGGCGTTTCTGGCCGTTGACGTGGCCGATGCAGAGTCTTGCCGAAAGGCGATTGAAGCCATCCTGGCGCGGACCGACGGACGCATCGACGTCTTGGTTAACAATGCGGGCATCGGCCACGTGGGAACGGCGCTGACCACGACCGGCGCCGACTTGGATCGTCTTCACGCCGTCAATGTCAGAGGCTTGCTGAACATGACCGCTCCGGCGTTGCCGGCGATGATCGCTCTGCGGCGAGGATCAGTGATCAACCTGGCGTCGATCGGTGGGGTGGTCGGCATCCGCGATCGGCTCGCGTATTGCGCGACAAAATTCGCCGTCGTGGGAATGACCAAGTGCATGGCGTTGGATCACGCGGACGCTGGCATTAGATTCAACGCCATCTGCCCCGGCCGCGTGGAAACGCCGTTCGTGCAGGCGCGTCTGAAAGAGTATCCCGACCCAGAAAAGGCGTACCGAGAAATGTCCGCGACGCAGGCGCTGGGCCGCATGGGCCGGCCCGATGAAATCGCTGCGGCGACGCTCTACCTCGCAGCCGACGAGTCGGCGTTTGTCACCGGGAGCGCGTTCGTCATCGACGGCGGC
>JBBROD010000115.1:0-8878 GCA_038229715.1 Tepidisphaerales bacterium
AACACACGTCGGGCGTGTTGGATCACGCTTGAGTGGCGACCCAATGCAGGCGCGGGCGTTGCGATAGGAACAAAAAATCCCCCGGTCTTTCGACCGGGGGCTGTTGGATTTGTGAGAAAGTAGTTCGGTGGTTTAATCCCGAACGAGCCGCATATGCCTTATCCGCGCAGCAGGGATAAGGCCGCCTGAGGGGCCGAGTTGGCCTGGGTCAGAACGCTGGTGGCGGCCTGAGACAGGATCTGCGACCTTGTCAGGTTCGCGGTTTCAGCGGCGAAGTCGGTGTCGCTGATCGCGGACTGAGCGGCGGTGGCGTTTTCGTAAGCCACGCCCAGGCTGTTCACGGTCGAACCGATCGTGAACTTCTGGAACGCACCGATACGACCACGCAAGCTCGAAACCTGCTTGATGGCCTTATCGAGAATCGCCTGCGTCGCAACCAGGTTGTTGCTGGTCAGCGATTTGGATCCGCCGGACGCAAGCGTCGAGAGGAAGCCGAGCGAAGCGTTACCCAGGCTGCCGGTCGACACCGAGGCGATGCCGATGGAGGCCTTATCGTTTTCGGTCACCTTGGAACCGAGGGCGAACGTCGCCCCACCGCCGGTGATACCAAAAGTCTTGGTGCCATTGGTGGTATTGATGGCCGAGGTGATGTCGAATTCCACGTCGAGGGTGGCTGAACGGTACTTGACGTTCAGGCCGTTCACGTCGGCGGCAGCGCCGTTGACGTTAACGACGGCATTGACGCCGGAGTCCTTGGCGGCCGAGACGGTGTAGGTTCCCGTCAAAGCCTTCAGGCCGACGAACGCGTTGGACCCGAAGGTCTGGCTGTTGATCACCAGAGCGGTACCGCTGTTCGCAGCGGAAACGCCGGTGCTGGCCTTCACGCCGTTGATGGCAGTGACGATCGAGCTCACGGTCGTGCCCGAGGCGAAGCTCAGCTGTACCGTGCCGAGGTTGCCCGACACTTCAAGCGTCACCGTAGCGCCGGTGACGGTGCCGTTGGTGCTGGTGAGCGCAGCGGTCTGGCCGCTGGCGACGGTCTGGATGACGACCGCGACGGTCGATCCGTCGGGAACGGCGGCGCTGTTCACCGTCAGGCCGGTGACGGCGCTCGTGCCGACCGTGCTCGTGGTGTAGTCGTAGTTGCCGTTCAGGAGCTTGGTGCCCTGGAAGCTCGTCGAACCGGCGATGCGGTTGACGGTCGACAGGATCGAGTCAACCTGGAGCTGGTTAGCATCCAATTCTTCCTTGGACAGACCACCGCTGTTGGCGGCCTGACCGACGAGGCCCTGTAACTGAGTCAGCAAGTTGCTGACTTCAGACAAGCCACCTTCGGCCGTGCCCAGGATGTTGCTGGCGCGGTTGGCGTTATCGATCGCGGTAGTGATACCGGCGGTCTCGGCCTTGAGGTTTTCGCTGGCGATCAGGCCGGCGGGGTTATCTTTACCGGTGTTGATCTTCAGACCGGTGCTGAGCCTTTGCAGGCTCGTATTCAAGTTGTCATTGTTCTTCGCAAGTGTGCGTTGAGCAATGAGCGAACTTACGTTGGTGTTGATTCTGCTCATTGGAGTCTTTCCTTGACAGTATTAGCGGAGGCCAAAGCCTCTCGCGGTAATGCGCGTTTGCGGATCTGCGGTCCGCGCCGGCGCCCTTCAGTCCCTTGAAAGGCTGCGGGAGTTCTACTCTCTCGCTGGAATGAAAACTCATTCCGTTTCCGCAAGTCTGCTCTTGCGGGCCGGTGGGCAAGGTCGTCACCACCGGCTGCCTGTGGAAAAATCTTTCGATCTTCCAGAAAGGCCTTTGCTGGGCCTCTCATGTTCAGGTTGCTCCTTTCTCACAAATCCTGCGGATAAGGGCCGCGTGGCCCTACGTCCGCTGTGTCGTCTCATCGACGTTGGCGATGGGGGGACTTTAGATGTGTATGCGTGCTTTAACGAATAGAGGGTTATGGGTCGGAAAGGCCGTAAACCCCTGAAAAAGCAGGGTATTATGCGCATCGACTTCGCCGCGATGGGTTTTATCAGACGGCCTTGATCGCACGGGCGTTATCGGACGGCCGTGCGGGAATTTTTGCTCCGCAGTAGAAAAAATTTTCCCTCATATCGATTTTGGATCACAAAAATGAAACGATGGGATTGCCGGCAATGGGCCAGTCTGAAATATCATGCAACGCATTGTTTGGAGCACTCAACCGTACCACGGGCCTCCGGCCCGTGCCGGCGATTAGGAATATCCAAGACGTTCATTTTCTCAGATTCGCGCGCTACCCGCACCGGCCAGATGCTGCTCAGTTCAAATCATCCAAAACACGTCATGCTGAGGTACTCCGAAGCATCTCCGACGCCGAATGCCGCTCGGGATTCGAGATCCTTCGGAGTACCTCAGGATGACGATACTTGTGTGTTTGACGGGGTTTGGACACAGCAGCCAAAGGCCCGTGGTACGGTTGAGATTTTCAAACCGCCACACTACCGGATTGCCTGCTACTTGCGTCGCCGATTGCGCTCCGCTACCGTTTTCGCGTCGATTCAACCCCATTGGAGAATACGTCATGCTCAGCCCCGCACGTGATTTTGGTGTTCAAAGCTACTGCTTTCGCAATTTCAAGGAAAACTCAGACGTCGCGAAAAAAGTCCGCCAGATCGGCGTAGACAAGATCGAGCTCTGTGGCGTCCATGCCGATTTCAACAAGCCGGGTGAATTCGCGCAGGTCGTGAAGACCTACCGCGACGCGGGCGTGTCGATCGTGTCGCTGGGCGTGCAGACGTTTGTCGGCGCGGACACCGAGCGTGACTGGTTCGAGTGCGCCAAAATCGCCGGTGCTAAGCACATCTCCGCCCACTTCAAGGTCGATTCATTCACCACGGCCGTCCCCAAGACCGCCAAGCTGGCCGAGGAATTCGGGATGCGTGTGGGCATTCACCTGCACGGCGGGTACCTGTTCGGCGGATCGATGGACGTGATCGACCACCTTCTGAAGATCGGCGGCCCGCGCATCAACCTGCACATCGATACCGCCTGGTGCATGCAGACCGGCCCGAACGCAGGCAACCCGGTCAAGTGGGCCAACAAATTCGCCGGGCGGATTTCGGGCATCCACTACAAAGATTTCACGTTCGACAAGAACGCCCAATGGCACGACGTAGTCGTCGGCACGGGCAACCTGGACCTTCCTGGCTTCATCAAAGCATTGGAAGCCGGCAAGTTCGACGGCGTTGCCGTCATCGAATACGAAGCCGACCCGGAAAATCCGGTGCCGGCGTTGACAGAGTGCGTTAAAAAGATGCGCGCTGTGTAGGTTGTTTGTTGTGGGTTGTTTGTTGTGGGTTGGTTGGAAGCCGTCCGACTTACAACACACAACCTACAACACACAACCTGAAAACAAGACCGCCCGCGAAGGAAGCCTTCGCGGGCGGTTTGCTTATGGGTTTCGAATCACGAACTACCGACCGAGTAATGACAGCACCGATTGCGGCGTGCTGTTCGCGGTCGCCAGCACGCTCGTGCCGGCCTGGGTGAGGATTTGGGCTCGGGTCAGGTTCGAGGTTTCGGTCGCAAAATCCGCGTCGCGGATGCTGCTTTCCGACGCGGTCACGTTTTCCAGAGCCACATTCAGTGAGTTCTGGTTCGTTTCCAACGTGTTCTTCTCGAACGCGCCCAGCCGACCGCGTAGGATCGCGACCTGCCGGATGGCGGTCTCAAGAATCTTGCTGGCCGACTGCGCGTCGCCGCCGACCAAGGTGCTTCCCCCGCCGGTAACGATGTCGTTCAGGAACCCGACGTTGGAGTCGCCCAGCTTGCTGGCCGCCACCGACTGGATGCCGATGTTGACCTGCTGGTTGCTGGTGACCGCCGATCCGAGTTGGAACTTAGCGCCACCGCCGGTGATCGCAAAGCTCGTCGCGCCGATGCCGACGGTACTGTCGAGCGTGAGATCGAGGGTGAGGGTGTTGGTGTTGAGCTTGAGAGTCAAGCCGTCGCCGGTGGTGAGTGCGCCGTTGATCGTGGCGACCACATCGTTGCCTTCCACTCGCGTTTCAGTGTTACCGCTGGTGTCGGTGGTCGCAAAGGTTCCCCGCTGGGTCTGGACCGAGACGAAGTTCTTGGTTCCGTACCCGTTGCTTTGCAGTTGGATACCGCTGGCGGCGTTACCGGCGTTGATCAGGTCGGCCGTCACGCCGGTCGAATCGCTGATGCGGTTGATGGCGAACGCGACCGCCGACGCCGTCGTGCCGCTGGTGAAGGTCAGCACCTGCACGCCGTCATTGCCCGAGATCTCAAGTGTCACGGAGCTGGTGATGGCGCTGGCCCGGAATTGCAGGTCAGCGGTCTTGGCCGACGCGATCACGTTAACGTTGACGGGGATCGACGCGTTCGTGCCGAAGTTGGCTTGGCTGATCTGCAGCGACTTGATCGCACTGCCCGCCACGCCGCTGGTCACGTAGTCGAGCGAGCCGTTGATCAGCTTAAGCCCGGCGAACGTAGTGGTATTGCTGATGCGGGTGATCGATTCAACGGCCGAGTCGACCTGCAGCTGGTTGGCCGCGATTTCGTCAGACGACACCGCGCCGCTGTTGGCCGCCTGTACGACCAGGCTCTTGATGTTAAGCAGCAGGTTCGCCACTTCGCTCAAGCTGCCTTCAGCCGTCGAGATGACGTTGCTGGCGCGAGAGGAGTTGTCGATCGCCTGTCGGATGCCCGACAGTTCGGACCGCAACCCTTCAGACGCGATCAGGCCGGCGGGATCATCCGCTCCGCTGTTGATCCGCAGGCCTGTGCTTAGGCGCTGCAGCGTGCTGCTGAGTTGAGTCTGAGATTTGGCGAGCCCTCGTTGGGCCGTTAACGCCGAGACATTCGTGTTGATACGGGCCATGTCAATCCTCCATGATTGCAGATGGCAAGTCGGGCACCATCACCCGACGAGTTTGATTCCGGTCCATGGAATCGAATTTCGTTCGTTAAAGCAGGGCAGTACAAACGTCGCCCTACTTTTTGTCTTCCTTACTCGGACCTTTCGGACTGATCTTTCCAAGACCCGAAAGATCCTCGGGTTTTACTTGAGCCGCCGCGCGGTTTTCACGCCGGATGGCTTCGTAAACTTCTTTTCGGTGGACCATGATGTCGCGGGGAGCATTAATCCCCAGACGCACCTTGTCGCCGCGTATATCGACCACGGTGATCTCGATGTCGTCGCCGATCATGATCGTTTCATCGCGTTGCCTGGACAGCACTAGCATTTCGGGCTCCTTCCTGGTCGGACCGGGGCGGAATCCAATTCCGTTCCCGATGACCCGCCACATCCGTGTAGCGGGCGGTGTTCAATAGTCCGGTAAAACACGGACCGATAACACCTTCCATGATTGCGTGAAGTTCCTGATCGATTCGCAGTTCGCCGATCCTTCGGCGAGGTGCGGATCGATTCGTCTTAAGCTGATTTAGCCAAGGGAACTCCAGCCTGGAGCTTGAACAGCGGCTGGCGCGTCGTCCACTTCTTCTCAGTCAGGACGACTTGCATTGCCAGGCGATTCTCCGCGTTCACCACGATCGGCCCGAGCAGATTGCCCGTGAGCCATTCGTCCACCTTGTTGCAGATGACGAACGTCTGGAGAAAGCGAACATCAGTCAGATTCAGATCGACCTGGGTCTCTTCGCGGATCGGAACGTCATAATCCTTGAAGAAGATGCTCGGATCGGTCACCACAAACGCCAGGCCCGGCTCATCCACCGACTGCAGCCAGAAGAAGTAGTTGTCTTCTCCGGTTGCGATCAGTGCGTACCGGCCGTAGTCGGGGAACCCGAGCAGGCCACGCGGGAAGGTCATGATGCGTTCATCATCGACCGTGAGTTTCCCGAAACGTGTCGTTTCGATATCCATTACGAACTCCATTTCTCTATCGACGGCAATTGGGCCGTCATCCACCCGCGAGACTCCGCCGCGGGAACGTCCTGATCCGGTGCAGGCTTCGGTGGTCCACCGTGGCCCGTCCGGCTCTGTCTCGATCGATCACCGGATCGACCGAGCCAGCTCCATTTCTAACGCGAGTGCGATCCGCCGCACTCCAGGCAAGCCCGGCTCCGGCCGGTCCTGCCAAATCCGGGCACGCTTGCGTGTTCCGGGGCCTGATGCGTCTCCGTCATCGGGCCTTCGCTTCAGCGCCATCCTGGCGTCTCCGGAAGCGATTTCACTTTCTCACCTTCTTAAGTTCCCGATCCGGCTAATCCTGCCGGCCTCGGCAACTTTTTCTGCGCCATATGCAGTTTTTACTGCTTTTACTGTGTTTACAACATATATTTCTATATGCTATTCAAACCGCGTGCCAGAACTTGAGCTATCCGAGAAAATCCAGCAACGACAACTTCAACTGTGCCGCTCCGGCCTGCAAGGCGGCCTGTAACTGCGTCTGCAGCGTCTGGAATTTTGCGATCGCCTCGGTGTAATTCGTATCTTCCAAATCCGACAGCAGCGACGTCGTCGCCACGTTCTGGTCATCCAAGCGATTGCTGCGGTTGGTCAACTCCTGCAACTTCGCCCCGGTCGTGCCGCGGACGATCACGACGCGGCTCTGGTCGGTAGCGATTCCCTCCGCCGCCTCGGTGATTCTGGCGGTGTTGCTGGAGAGCAGGCCCGACCGCAACTTGGCCAAGTTCGAAAAAATGCCGTTCGACTGGATCGGGTTGGTATCGCCCCCGTTGATGACGTTCCCCACCGGCGTCGCCAGCAGACCCAGGTCGGCCGGGGCGTTGGAGAAGTTCGCGGAGCTGAGCGCCAGTGGCAAGCCTCCGCCGGCGGTGTCGGTGATGGTGATTCCGTTACCGTTCGATGAGAAGCTGGCCGTCGTGCCGTTGCCTCCGTCGGCGGTGTTGATCTTATTGATAACGTCCTGAATCGTGATGGACCCGTCCAGATCGACACCCAGCGTCGTGCCATCGGTACGGGTGATGGTGATGTCATTGCCCGCGGCAAACCGCACGCCCTTGCCGCCGTTCAGGTCGGCCAGCGCGGTGCTGGGAGTGAGGCTGCGTAACCCAATGTCGCCAGCGGTCGTGCCGCCATTTTCGGAGATCCGCAGATCGGTTCCCTGCGTGGCGTTCTGCACGTTGATGCCCGTGCCCAAGGCGTTGATTTCCGCCCGTGCGCCGGTGTTGGACGAATTGATCTTGTTCAGCAAATCTTCAACCGTCACCGCGCCGCTGAGATCGATCACCGCCGACGTCCCGCCGTTGGAGATCGTAAAGCCGTTCACGGTATCGATCCCCGCGCCGTCGCCGAGAGAAGCCAGCGTCGTCAGGGGCGTGATGCTGGCGCTAACGTTCGTGCCGGTCACCGTCGCCCCGGCGGCGGCGGGTGTGATTTGCAGGATGCCTAAATCGTAAGCGGTCGTGCCGTTGGCGGTATCCACAACCGAGATCGTCTCGGGCCCCGCCGCCGCCAGTTGAATGCTATGCCCGTTGGATGCGATCGACGCCGTCACGCCGCTCACGCCGGCTTGGTTGATGAGGTTCACCACATCGCCGACGCTCTTGGCCGCGCTGAGATCGACCGTTGCGCTCGTGCTTCCGTTACCGACAACGATCGACGACAACTTCACCCCCGTGCCGGCCGTTCCGCGGAGGTCGCCGATCCGCGTGATGGACGAAATCGACGGCGTGAGGTTGGCGGTGCCTTGAACCTGCGATGAGATCGCACCGAACACGCTCGTGCCGCTCACGGTGAAGACCGAAGTATGCCGCTCGGCGACAGTGGTTTGAAGTTGGTTGTCGCCGCCGACAAACTGCACCCCGCCGGCGGTATCGATATACGGCGCGGTGGTCGAGCGGTCGCCGCCGAAAAGGTAGGCACCGCCGGCCTGCTTATTAGCGATATCCAGCGCCTGGTTGTAGATGCTATCGATCACCGCCGACGCGGCGATGCGCGCGTCGGGCGTTACGTCGGATCCGACGTTCTGCGAAGCGATGGTCTGCGCCTGCAACAGCAGATCGGTCAGATCGCCGAGCGTGGAATCCACTCCGCTAAGCTTGGAATTGGCCGACTTGAGGTTGGCGGAATAGGCCTGGTTCGTCTCCAGCGCCTTACGCAGCTGCTGTGCGACAACTGCATCACCGGGATCGACGCTTGGCGTGGTCAGGCGCTTGCCGGTCGACAGCTCGTTCTGGATTTCCAACAACTGCTTCTGCACGGACGTAATCGACTGCGCAGTCGTGTTCGACCGCAGCAGACTACTCACACGTGCAAGACCGGTTGGATTGATGGCCATATTCTTAGGACTGAGGTTCGAGTGCTGAGGACTGAGTTATTTGCTGTTTGCTCATTCCTTACTCGTGGGCTCTTAGTCCTCTCCTTAAGTGATTGCCAATAAAGTCCGCAACATTTCGTCCACCGCCGACACGAGTCGGGCGGCGCCTTGGAAGGCCCGTTGTTGGCGTAACAGATTGATCGCTTCTTCGTCGAGGCTCACGCCGCTGAGCGCCTCGCGCTGAGCCGCTAGCGTGTCGTGCACGCTGGCGGCGGCGGTGGCGTTGGTTTTGGCGTTGGCGGTGGCGACGGCGATCTGTGTGACGGTCGACTGATACGCATCGTTGATGCTTTGGCCGTTCAAACCGGTCAGGCCGGTGGTTTCCAACTGCGAGATCGCCAACGCCGTCTGATTGTCGGCAGGCTCGCCGTTCTTCGACGCCGCCAGCAGCGACGGCTGCGCCGCCAGCGACGTATTCACGCCGATCGTGCGGGCATCGCTACCGGTGAAGAAGTTGTTGATCCCCAGCGCCGCCAGCGCGCCCGAACTGTCCTGCGAGAATGAGACTTCGAGATTCGTGCTGGTGGTGGCGACCGTCAGTTTCCCGCCGGAGATCGACCCCTGCACGCCGCTCACGCCCGACA
>JBBROD010000116.1:0-8683 GCA_038229715.1 Tepidisphaerales bacterium
ACGCCGACTATGAAGCGTTGATGGACGCGGCCACCACCGCGTGGCGTGCGGTCTGCCTCACCACGAGTCTCATCCAAAGCGTGTGTGCCTGCAGCTATCTGCCCGCCGCCACGCGCCGGGAATTGTTATGAATCGTATAAGGACGTTCCCTTATACAAGACCTTGGCTTGTAGTAGATCC
Source organism: Tepidisphaerales bacterium (assembly GCA_038229715.1). Taxonomy (GTDB): domain Bacteria; phylum Planctomycetota; class Phycisphaerae; order Tepidisphaerales; family Tepidisphaeraceae; genus JANMES01. Next base: position 181 of record JBBROD010000116.1, read on the forward strand.
AGTCGAATGATGGATAACGACTGCAATAACGGGGTATCAAAAAAGAAGACACCGGCATTGCTGCACGGTGTCTTCCGGAGGGGAGAAAATGCGCCGTCGCCCCAAGTGTTTCAGATTGCCCATTTTATACCGGGCGGCGAACCCATCAGTCAACATTAATATTTGTTGTCGGCCTATCAAACGTGAACATTCTAGGAATCGGCAAACGGCGGGTTCAAACTGTAGGTTTTTTTTGATGAACGAGTTCGATTTCCGCCAACCGAAGCGATTCCACCGCGTTGCGGATGGCTTCGGTGGCTTCTTTGAGGTTTCCTCGGCCTTTATCGCTGTAATCCAACGCGATTCTCGGACCAAACCGCAGCGAAATGGTGTTGGGTGAGAGAACCGCCTGTATCATTTCTTTTCCGCGGGTGGTTCCTTCCAGGTAGGCCGGGTAGACCGGCACGCCCGTCCGCAGCGCGATCATCGCCACGCCAACGTGGAAATTCAGCAGTTCCTGGGTGGTTTCGATCCGCCCTTCGGGAAAAATCCCCACCACGCGCCCGGATTCCAGCGCCCGAATGGCCGCCCGGGTGCTGATGGCAGACTCGCGCGAACCGCGGTTGACGGGGATCGCCTCGACGATCCTGAAGAACCAGTTGAGCGATTTCAGGTCGTAATACTCCTTGGCCATCATCCAAACGATCAGCCGCGAGCTGGCCGCCTGGAGAAGGAGCGGATCGAGCGCGGAGATGTGGTTGGACACCAGGATCGCCGCCCCACTGGCTGGTAGTGGATTGCGATTGCGGACCTTCAGGTGGTGATACAGCCGCGAGAACAGCACGACCACCGACCGCCAGAACCGGATCGACCAGCGGCGTTCGGGTTGGACGTCAGAAAGCGGAACCGAAGATTCGGGCGCGGAAGAAGAAGCATCAAGATCTTCTGACGATTCGGTATCAGCCGACATCAACAATCCTCCCGACGTTCATCCCGCGATCCTGATTATCCCGGCGGCCAAGTAAATGACCGACCGGCCAGCACGTGCAGGTGCAGATGGAACACCGTCTGCTGCGCCGCCGCGCCGCAATTAAAGACGGTGCGGAATTCAGTGTAGCCGTGGTCGTTGGCGATTTTCTTCGCGATCAGGAAAAGTCCCCCTACGACCATTTCGTCGCCGGGCCGCAGGTCGTTCAGCGACGGGATGACGCGTTTGGGAATCACCAGCACGTGCAGCGGGGCCTCGGGGGCAATGTCGTGGATGGCGATGTAATTGTCATCCTCGTATGCAATTTTCGCCGGGATCTGCCTGGCGATGATCTTTTCGAAGAGCGTGGGTGGCATTCGCGATAGTATCCGCGAATTGGGAAAGGATTAGAAGTAAGTTCAACACGAAGCAGCGAATACCACGCGGATCAACGAACGAAGCTACTTCTTCACGTCCTTATGAACGGCTGGCTTCACGACCGGATAGAACTCGCCTTTGTATTCGCGGGCCTCGCGGTCGGCTTTTTCGACCGGGGTTTCGACTGCGTCCATCCGCAGTTGCTTGATGGCGGCTTCCTCTTCTTCGTTTTCCTGTTCGATGGCGGTCTTGGTGACGAACATGTCCGCCACCTCGGCCTCGAGCTTGGCGTTGAGGTCGTCGAGCGCACTCGAACCGGCAACAACCGATGCAGCTGCCTTTTGGGGTTCGGGCTCGGATTTGAATCGGCTGAGATCGTAATCCTCTTTCGGGCGCTTATTACCGAAGCCCGCCCCCGCCAGCAGATTCGAAACCGTCGGCCAGATCAGGCCGATCAACACGAACCCGCCGAGCGAGTAGATGCCGATCGTCATGCTAGTCGCTTCCCACCACGCGGTTTTGTAGACCAGTGCGTCCTTCAATCGCGGATATTGCTTCTGCAGATCGGCCATGAACTCAACCGCGGTCGGCGGTTTTTGATAGATCGGCCGGTTGGAATTTTTGTCCGCCGCCAACATCGGGAACGGCACCCAGGTTCCTTCATTGGCCGCACTAGCTTTCGCCGGCTGGGTCGCGGGCGTCATGAACTGCCACCACTTTTTTGCACGACGCACCGGCTGGTTAGAAAACGTGCCGTTCTTGTACTTGAGGGCTTCGCCGGTCACCCATTCCTGCCCGTCGATCGGCGGGTGCAGAACCAATTTCCGCACCTGCATCCCGCGCCGGATCATATCGGAGAATTGCAGACGGTCGTACGAGCGTTCCCCCCCCGGGTCGGCGTCGCGCCACATCAGGCGCGTGCCGCCGAACATCGCCCCCACAATCAGGCCGATGATCATCCAATGCCAGCGTTTTAGATATTCCAAGCCCATGAACGGTTACGTCTCCGCTTTTACTACCCCAGAAGACGCGATAAGTTGTGAATTGTTTCGCGGAAAATTGTCAACGGCCTTCTGGCGTTGCCAACCAAGCCCGTCGGTGACAAGCAGCGTTAAATCCGTTACAAATTGACGCAGCACGCCGTAGCGCAAAAACCGCCTTGGCGAGATCCGCATCGCCGGACCGAGCACCGCCGTTCGGCCGCGGCGTTTCATGGCTCGACTGAAGTACAAATCCTCCAGCCGACGATCGTTGCGGAATCCGACGATCGCGTCATACGTCTCGCGACGGATGAAAATCCCCTGTTCGATCAGGAAATTGCCCGTCCACCGGAACCGAATGCGATTGAGAAGCCGAACCACCGTCAGCGCGTGGCGGTTATAGCCGTGAACGGATGGATACGTATCGAACTCATAATCGAACGCCCCGCCGACGACGCGCTCGTCGCGAAACGCCCACCAGATCGATTCGGTAAACCGGCGTGGCACGAGCGAATCGGCGGCGACGAACAGCAGAACATCCCCCTTGGCCGCTTTCGCGCCGCAGTTGAGAACGCCCGCCCGATCGCCCGCCGGGCAGTCGATCACGCGAACGCCCTCGCCGCTCGCCAGCTGATTCACCTCCGGCCCGAGCGCATTGACGACGACAATCTCCGTCGGCCAAAGCCCAGCCTCGTACTGCGTGTGCAGAATCGTCCGATCCAGCCGCGTGGCGTCGTCGGTGACGGGAATGATGATGGAGATCAGGCCCATAGGTCAATTCAATGAGTTGCCAGTGGTTAGTTGTCAGTTGCCAGTGAAGAACTGGATTTACTGGCAACTGACAACTAATCACTGGCAACTTATTCCTTCATCTTCAGCTCAATATCCCGCAACAGCAATTCCGCGTTCGGATGATCGCCGATCCGCGCCGCCCGCGCGGCGGCCTGCGCTTTAGCCAGATCCGGCGGGGTTTTGCCGAAGTGGGCGACGGCGTTGAAATACTGCGCCTCAGCCAGCATCGGGTTGCGCGCGATCGCCGCGTCGAACCACTGAACGGCCTGATCCTGCTGATCCATCGCCAGATACACCCGCCCCAGCGTGGTCATGCACTGCTCGCTGGCGTTGAGGGCTTGCGGAAAATCGCGGGCGGCGCTGATGGCTTGATCGAACTCGTTCATCCCCGCGTACAGCATCATCAGCTCATTGAGCGTGACCGAATTCGCCGGCGAGGCCCGCAGCGAGTTGTACATGCTGATCCCCCGCTGCCGCTGCGCGGTGTCCGCCTGATCGAGATGCGTTTTCAGCCGCTCCGGCGTCACGCGAAACGTCGTCTTGCAATTGGCGCATTCGCTAAACGTCAGCTTCCCGGAGATCGGAAAGACCGGAATGAAAAACAGCGTAAACCACCGGCGATGGCTTTTGGCGATCATGTCCGCTTCCTGCTCGCACTTAGGGCAGCGTGTTCGCACCGGCGGCTCGGATTCGTTTTTCACGATCGACCGCGTGCCAAAGAAAATAATAAACCCGCGCCCCGCCCGCCCCCGCCCCGCTTTTGTCTGAATCCGGCCCATCGCCCCAAGCCTAACCCCAATGCCGTTGACAGTCCAAACCAACCCGCGTCCCGCCGACTCGGTATCTTCCCGAACATGCAGCACCGTCAATCCGAGAGAACGACATCCGCCCCCGATTCCGCGATCAAGCAGCCGAAGACGCAATTCGCACCGCTGGCAACAACGGCAACGGCTCGCCTTGTTCGGGGATGTCGAACATCAACCCGTTCCGCCGGATCGCCTTCGGCGGCTCGATCGCTTTCGACGTCTTGTCTCGCTTTGATTTCGTAGGGCAGGCTATTGCCTGCCGCTCCCGACTGTCTCGGCAGGCAATAGCCTGCCCTACGGTTTCCTCGCCCGGCAGGATCATCGGCTTGGCATCGCTCCAATGCGTCCCCGGCGGGATCGGCAGCACGATCCAATTCCATTTCGCGTATCAATCCGAGGGAAAGACTTTCGCACACGATCTGGCGATCGAGCGGACAAAGATGTGAAGCGGCCCCTTCTTCCGGTACGCCGGGAGAAGGCTGGGATGAGGGTTCTGCCGCGATCAACCAGCGATCGTCCATTCAAAAAGAACCCTTGCCCTGCTCGCTCACGACGTACCGCACGAGTGCTTAGTAACTTCGACTTGTCATCGTTGTCCGCACGGCGCGATTGACATAGTAATACCGCAGCGCATCGATCAGATGATCGTTCTCGCCATCCTTGAACGGCAACTCGCTGTTGAAACCCGTCGGGTAGTGATAGCTGCGCAGCGCCTTGACCAACTGTTTGCACTGCGGATGTACGAACAGCGAAACGTCCCCGCTGCCGCTGCGCAGGCCTCGGCGGATCAGTTCCAGGCCGTCAACGATGTGGCTCGATTTGCTCCTCACCACATACCCGCGCCGGCGGAGCAGAGAGACGTTCGACTCCGCCGTCTGATCGTTACGGCTGTTGCCGGCGGGGTCGCAGGCGATCGTCCGCACCTTACCCCACGGACGCGATTGGATTACGCCAACGTGTTCCTCCATCGTGCGGCCGCTCTGCACGTACTCGTCGATGACGTGAATCGTGCTCCCGTCGTCGGCGATCCACAGGCACGCGAATGGGTTGGAGAATCCGAAATCGATCGCCAACGAAACGGAAGGACTGAGGTTGGCGGACTGCGGACTGAGTGAAATCGCTCCCAACTCGCTTGCGCCTTCGCGAAGTGCGTTCGACACATTTTCACACACGTGCTGATCCGGATCGAACGTCGGAAACACGCACCCTTTCACGCTCGGGCGATTGCAGAGCATTTCCGCTTCCCAGCTTTCAACACTCGCTCGGCGCTTGAGCGAGATCGCATCGTCGATGGACATAAACCCGTCGGCCTTCTTCGCTAGGCCGAGACAGTCATCCCACAGCGGGCAGCTGGCGCACTCCCGTTCCGGCGGGCAGGTTTCCAGCACGTCGAGCACGCACCACTTGACCACCGACCGACCGGCTGCTGCGGATTGCTCGACCCAATCGTGCATCAGCCCCCACGGCGTGTGGAGCGTTGACAGCGCCTCCATCGTGCCCGCGACAGCGGACCCGTTGGGAAGTTTCATCGACCGCGTCGTGAGCTTGGCGGCTTCGAGAACTTTGGGATCGAACAGTTCAAGTTCATCGCAGCGGAGCTTTTGCACGCGCAGGCCGCGCACGGCGCGCTGCGATTGCGCGACGACGTCGGCTTGCGACGCGTTGGTCAGCCTCACCCGGCGGCTGCGCGTTTTACCGTCTAGCAAGTTTTCGGCGATGCGATCGAGATCGGGGATCAGATGATCCCACATCCGCAGCGACTGCAGCAGCGACCCGCCGAGAATGGTGACAGCGATGCCGGGTTTGTGGAGCAGATCGAGCAATGTCGCCAGCGCCGCCAGCCGAGTCTTGCCCCCGCCGCGCGGCGCCCAGACGACCAAATCCTTCGCCGGTTCGAAATAGCTTTGCAGCAGATAGTCAAACGGTGCCTGATGATGCGGGCAGACCGAGCGACGCGGCACGTTCACGCCGGCGAACCGCTGAATCCAGCGATGCAGTTCGTCGGCTGACCTGCAAGGCGTGAGAAGATTTTCTCCCTCGCCCGGTACGCCGGGAGAGGGCGGGGGTGAGGGTTCTGTCGTGACGCAAATCGTCGGTGACGAACGCGGACTAGCCTCTTCCGTCTCCACGTTTTTCTCTATTTCCGAGCCAATAGCTTCGGTCGGCAGAACCCTCACCCTGCCCTCTCCCGGCGTACCGGGCGAGGGTTCTTCGCCGCGATCGAAACAGAAATACACCGGCCGATCGGGATCGGCCGGCGTGACGCGCATCATTCCAGCTCGCTCGAAGAACGGATGCACCCGGCCCATTTTCGCCATCGCTTCGACGTACCGCGTCAGGCAGTGCTCGCACAGCCGTTTCACGATCGCCACCGCCAATCCCGCCGAGCGGAACGTCGGGTGTACGATCACGCGCGTGATCGTCCGCAGGTTGGCGTTGGCGAACAGCAGTTTGTCACGGTAGGACTTGTCGCGCAGATCGAACACCAGATTCCGCTCGCGCGAGCAAGGCACGGGATATGACAACACGCCGACGGCGGCGATCTGGTCGGGATTACTCTGATCGCGATGGATGAATCTCGCCCGCCAAATGAGCGCGACCGTCGCGGGTTCTTGTCCAGGTAATGGAAGCGGGCCAGCGCGTGATAATCGTCCATGCTGCCCGGCTCGAAGATGAATCGGCCGGGAAGATAGTTGGCTTCGTCAGACATCGTGAGCTCCGTTTGTGAACCGTGAAGACGTGAAGGAGGAATAGGTCGCTCTTGGCGGCCTCGTTTCTAAGCTGCTAAATCGCATCGGTGCTAAACACGCCGAAATCACAGCGCACGATGCGGTCGGGCTTGAGCGGAATCGCCACGTCGTCGTGGCTCGTTGCCACAACGGCTGCCAGGTTCGGGTGCGTGTCGATCACCTTGCGGATCGCCCGCGAAACAATCGCGGCCGTCACGCGGTCGAGCAGTGCGGCGAATTCGTCGCAAATCAACGTTGCGGGGCGCGTCGGCTCGCGCTCGAACTCGTGCACCGCCACCGCCAGCCGCAATCGCCAACGCTGGCCGTCGGACAACTCGGCGGGCGTGCGCAAATACGTCCACGCTTCACCCAAGCCCATCCGCCCGAGTAGCGCGAGCGCCTGCTCCAGCGGCAGGTCGGGCAGGCAATCGACGGCCGGCGCGTCGGGGAGTACAAGCCCGGCCAAGTCGATCGTGCGCCGGCCAGCAAGTTCCTCGTGCGCCACGATCCGGCGAAGCAGGCTGGATTTGCCCGACCCGCTCGCGCCGGCGATCAACATCACTTGCCCGGTTCGGGGGATGGGAATCGATTGCATCGCCGGTTCGCCGGCGGTAGGTTCAGTCGCCACCGGCAGCTCGAAATAATCCGCCACCCGCTGTCCTCGCCATGTGCGAATCGGCGGGAGCGGGACGGGGATCGAGCGGACGACCGGCTTGCGACGCGCAGAACTTCGGCCTGGGGTGCTCATGGGACTGCTCCTGTTCAAAAAAATGTTTTTTGATCCGATCCGGCTTGGACAAAAGCGGATGACGCTCCGCCGATGGAATCGCCCGCGCGTGTCGGCGGGTGCGCGGGCGTTTTGCCCGGGGTTGGGTTATCTCAACATCGAGTCGGTCGAGCCGGCCAAGCTCGATGACTTGAGCGAGGACGACGCGCGATCCGACGGGTTCACATCACTGACGGAATTGAGAAGCGCCCTCCTTTCGATCTATCCTGATTCCACCGATGTAAAAACCTGGTGGCGCGTGAGGTTTAATCTGGACACAGACGTGAACGTGAAACGACGACGGAAGAAGAAAGATTGAACCGGTCTGCCCGCTTCAGCGGGTAGAGTATTAGCACTGCTTCTCTACCCGCTGAAGCGGGCAGACCGGTGCGCGAGATCAACCCCCGTGACGCAGGCGCTGCTCCGCGAGCGTGCGCAACGTCGCGCCGCGAAACCATCCGCGAACAAAGTGCAGTGTTCGACTGACCTGAGGCGCCGATACCCCGTACGCACAGGCAAGATCCCGCAACGAACGACGGTGCAGGAAATACCCGATCGCGATTTCCCGATCCGCCCGTTCAAGCGGACAAGGGCCTTCGAGCAGGCCGACGATGAGCGGGTCGCGCAGCAGCGTGGTGAGCCGCTTGAGCCGCCGGGCGATCGTGCCGTGGGGCTTGCCGACCAATTCCGCCAGCCGGCGTTGGGAAAGCTGCCCGCGGAGGGAAAGCTCGACGATCAGCCGATCTTCCCGCTGCAGATGCGCCGCCCGCAGCAAAAGCACGTCCCCCTGCCCGGCCAGCACCTGCGACCTCGCCCGAAGATTTGAAACCGCCTGCTGCTCTAAAGTCCGTCCGTCCAGAAGCCTGATCATCGGCGTCTCCTTCCCGAGAGAAACGATCGGTTTAATGTCTATCAAACATCCCGGGCATTTTAGCATTTTGTTAGGTATTTGTACAGGGTAATATTTTGTTCATAATCCATTTGATTAAAATGATTTACAGGAAAAGTTTTATTTTCAGGTAGATGTCTGTTAAATGAGTCTTTTCGGAGCTTGGAACTTTGCGAGTTCAAAAATTCCCCCGCCCGCAAAGCCGCCGGCGATCCGA
>JBBROD010000117.1:0-8517 GCA_038229715.1 Tepidisphaerales bacterium
CCGGCCGCCGCTCACGCTGCGCGCTCGGAAACGAGAGCACCCCATCCAACGGCCCTCCCCCGAACCCCACACGAACACTGCCTCACTAAAACCCTAACGTTAAACAAGGAACAACATTCGTGCCGAACGGGATTGGGACGCAGGCTCAGTAGGCAATGACGTGGCGATCACCTTTACCAGCGTCCCCGAACCGACGAGCCTGGCTTTGCTGGGCTTGGGCGGTGCCCGCCTGCTGGCTCGGCGGCGCCGGCGTCTTGGCGTTGAGCGGCCTGCTGCTCCTGCCGCTCAAGCGTAAGGTCGCATAGACGGTAACTATTTACCGTCCTCCGACCTTTTTTGCCCGCGTATGAAATAAGGTCGGTTCGGGATGCCGCAAACTCGTTCATAAAGTCCTCGCCACGGCGAGCGTGATGTGATCGCTCGCGCTATCGGGGCTTTCTGACATAAGGTCTTCGCGGTCGGCGGATTGCTGACGTTGCGCCGCCGCAAGAGGAAGGCTTGAACGGCAAGCCAATTTTCAGTATACCGCCTGTGAACGATCTCCGTCATCGGAAAACAGACGCCAGCACACTTCTGAGTGCGCCGCAGTGGCGTGAGTTTTGGCAGATGACACCCCTCAACGCTGGTATCACGCCTCATCGAGCTTGTTCCCCTAAATCCCCATCCATCGGACGGTCGCAAGCCATCCAATGCCAAAGTCTGGTTCTTGCCCTGCCCGGGCGATCTGGCGATACTGATTCCGCAAGGCTTCCGGTCGTCGGTCGATTGTCAGAATCACCGATCGGACTGGAGGCCACGTCTTACGCGAGTGTCATTCATCACCGTTGCCGTGCGAAGTTGCGGGTTACGGTAAGGCCATTCGTGATGATCCGTGAATTTCACAGAGACCCATCCATCATGCGAAAAATACTTGCCTTTGCGATTGTTTTGACCGCGGCTGTCACCCCGTTGTTCGCCGCCGATCCGACGCCGGTTGCCGAGTATTACACGGAGGCGCCACTCTACTATTCGCGTCCCGACCCAAAGTCTGAAAAGGAATTTGGCGACGTCGGCGTGACCGGTTTGAAGGTTCGCATCTATCCCGGAGTTGTCGTTCAAGTGGAGGAAACCACGCCGGGCTCACCCGCCGCCGGTAAGTTCACCAAGGGCGAGGTGATTACGGGCGTCAACGGCGCTGCTCTGAAAGGCCGCAATCCTTACGTTGTGCTCGGCACCGCACTGACCGAAGCCGAAGCCAAAGACGGGCTGCTGGTATTTGATGTGCGGTCGGCGGACGGCAAGGACGACAAGACCGTGCGTGTGACTATCCCGGCCATGGGCGCTTACAGCCCGACGTGGCCGCTGAAATGCCCGAAGTCGGAGGCGATCGTCAAACGGGCGGCCGAGTATTACGCCGGAGCTCTGAAAAACGCCAAGGATGCGTCCACGCTAAGCGCCGATGACCGCGAAACCGTTGGCATCCCAAACGCGCTGGCGTGCCTGTTCCTGCTCTCCACCGGCGACGACCAATACTTGCCGGTGGTGAAGTCGTACTTCGACACCATGTCGAACAACGTTAGGGCCATCGGCGACCACACCTGGAACAACGGCTATAACGGAATCGCGTGCGCTGAATATTACTTGCGCACCGGCGATAAATCGGTGTTACCGGTGCTTCAATACATCTGCGATGACGCCCGCAACCGGCAGTTTTACGGCATCGGCTGGTGCCATTGGGGCAAGCAGATCAATCCCGGTTACACCGCCGGCGGTTTGATGAATTCGGCCGGCGTTCAAATGGCGACCACGCTCATGCTCGGCAAGCAATGTGGCGTGAAGGTGGACGATGCGACTTTGCTGGGCTCGCTCAAATTCTTCTATCGATTCGCCGGGCGCGGCAGCGTCGCATACGGCGATCATCGCGGCGAAGGCGGGCTCGGCTCGAACGGCAAGGACGGAATGGTCGCGGCGTTGATGCAGGTTGCCGGCGCCGCTCAGGGGAACGTCGAGATTTACCGCCAGGCGCGCAACTATCTCGCGCTTTCCATGCTCGACAGCTTTCCCACGTTGGTCACCGGCCACGGCGATAACGGACGGGGTGACGCGATCTGGCGTTCGGTTACGTCCGCTTACATGTCGGAGCTCAAACCCGATGCGTACCGCGACACGATGAAGAATCTGCAATGGTGGTACGACCTGAGCCGTCGTCCGTCCGGTGCGCTCGGCGTCGCGACTTGTCAGCGTTTCGATGACGAAGGATCAGGCGCTGCCGTGGCGATCTCGTACACAGCGCCGCTCAAGACGCTGCAGATCACCGGCGCGCCGCGAAGCAAGTTCGCGACGGATTTCAAGTTGCCAGAATCCCTGTGGGGCCGGCCGGCGGATCTGGAATTTCTCTCCATCGAGCACGGTGCATCGTACGCAAAGGCCGGCCCGGACGATTCGGTGCACCAGTGGGCCTCTCGGCTCGGTAGTGCTTACAGCAACGCGGCGAATCACACGGGGATTGATTCGGCGGAGATCGTTCGCGCTGCCTACCATCGCAACTTCATGATCCGCACGCAGGCGGCCAAAGCCCTGATGCACGCCGGGGCGTTTACGGAACTTGAAAAGCTCATGGAAGACAAGGATCCTCGCGTCCGTCGCGCCGCGGTGGACGGGCTGACGGACTACCGGTATTGGTTCGCGGTCGGCAAAACCCCGATTCGGCCGGAAGATGTCTCGCCGGCGATGGTCAAATCCATGCGCACGATGCTGGTCAATCCCAATGAAGCCATCTACGTCGTCGACGGTGCGTTGCTGGCGCTGAGCTGTGCCACGCCCGCGGCGGTGGCCGAGTGCGTGGCGGACATTGTTCCGTGGACGACGTATGACGATTGGTGGGTGCGTCAATCCGCGTTCATGGCGCTGGCGACGGCGGCGAAGGCGGACGGCGTTGCCGCGAAAGTGCTGCCGACGTTGGCGGAGATGCTCAAGAACGAGACACGCGCCCAGGCCCGCGAGTCGATGAGTAGCACGCTCGGACGGCTCTTGAAATCCCTCAACGGTAACAGCGAAGCCGCCCAACTCATCGAAGCGGCGTACTCTCGCGCAGCCGCCGAGACGGAAGTTAAAACGGGTGCCCGTGCCGGCGAGGGTGGTTACTTCGTCGCAGAAGCGGCGCAAGCGGCATTGAAGGCCGACCCCAGGAGCGCTCCGGAAATTGCCCGAATCGTCAGTCAACGGATACAACAGTTGGAGAATCGGCAGATCGTCACGGTCGTCAACGCACTCTTGCCCGGGCTCGAGAAATTGCCCGACACCGCCCGCCAAGAGGTGACAGACCTGCTTTACAATTCATACCGACAAGAGTTGATCCGGCGCATGGACTCCGGGGAAAAATCTCTGGATACGATCTTGGCGCTGACGCAACTTAAGCACAGCGATTTGGCATGGAGCGATATCGGCAAGCCGGCGTCGGTCGATCGAGTTTGGCAGTACATGTCATTTGAACCCGAGGCCAAAGACTTTTTGCATCCGCGAGAAGGTAAGCGTTTCCGCGACGTGACGCTGCCGGCCGGGCTTGATAAGTGGACCGCGCCGGAGTTTGACGCCAGCCAGTGGTCGAGTGGTCAAGCGCCGATCGGCGTTGGGGTCTACAAACCTAAACGCGGCAAAACTCCGGTCATTGAAAACCGCTCGAAATGGAGTGGCGGGGAGTTCATCCTTTTGCGGACGACCTTCGAGATCGACTCGCTGGATCACGACTTTTATCGCCTGGGCATACTTGCCAAGCAGGGTTACTCGGTTTATTTGAACGGGCAAAAAATTTATACCTATATCTGGTGGAACGAAGCCCCGGAGTACCGGAAGATCGGGCTGGATGCCGATGCGGTCAAGTATTTGAAGAAGGGGACCAACGTCCTGGCGATTTACGCCAACGCCGCCTACGTGGAGGGCGCGCTGGTCGGGCAGATCGATGCTCGTCTGGAAGGTCTGAAGAAAGCCGATCTGCTGAAAGAAGACAAGCCGTGAATGCGCGATGGGTCCGGCAAAGGGTGATACGGATTTGATCGAGAGCTGTGAGCAATTTGATGTAGCGTGCGAACTCAGAATTCGTCATCCTGAGGTACGCCGAAGGATCTCGAATTGCGGGCGGCTTTCGAGGTTCGAGATCCTTCGGCGTACCTCAGGATGACGACAAACGGTCATTCTCAAGCTACGACAAAAGGCGCGACGCTATAAATCCCGCGCCACCCGACGCAACTCGATATTCTAAGGCACTCCGAGGAATTTCAGCGACAAAGCGCCTTTTGTATCTCGGGATGCCTCGCAGCACCTCGGAATCACGGTGCTGGTTTGCGCGAGAATTAGCGGAGTCAGTATTGCACCGTGGAACCCGCTGTTACCCGGCGGAACGGGTTCCGACCTCCGATAAAACCGACTCGTGACGGCTGCATAAATCTAATCCCCCTTACCATAACTGATTAACGCGTTTTTATTTGCATAGCCGATACCCTTATCATAAACTCCCCGTCCGCGCCTTGGTTGGATCATAAAAGGCGCGATCGTGAGGCGAAAGCCTCATGCCTCAAGGCGGAGCCTTACGTCGAAAGTGTGGCGAACCGGATACCGGATTCGCCGGGCTTTGGACGACCGGGGAGATTTCAGCAGAAAAAGTGGATCGCTGATGGATCGGCGGCGGATGTTTCCGGACGGTGGTGTGTCGGCTGGCGCGAAAGTCCTCAAAAATTTCGCAAAAGCATACGCCCATCGGTAGGATCGCTCGCTGAGAGATCGATTGTCTCTAAACCGCAGTGTTGCACCAAGGATTTAGCACCAAAAGATATTCTTTCGCGCATGCCCCGACGCTTACTCACCACCCCGAGATTCCGATCGGCGACCTTGTGTCGCCCGGTTTTGGGGCGTTGTCGCGCCGGTCTGACCGACTCTGGGCGTTGGTCTTAGCGCTGTTTTGACTCGGACGCGTGGCGCGTGTCCGAACGACTCCGCCGCCGGCTTAGTCGCCGGGGCAAAAAGGAGGACATCGTGTTCCTGGATCGCTCGCAAGGCAGTGGCATTTCTGATGAATCGAAATCCGTAGACCGCAAACGCTCGCGCTGGATCGCGCTGGGCTTGGCGGTTGGAGCAGCGACGCCGCTGCTGGTCGCGAGCGATCTGATGGCGCAGGCGGCTGATCCGGCCCCCGCGCCCGCCGCTGCCGAGCCCGCTCAACCCGCCGCTGAAGCCAGCGGCCGCGAACTCTACTATCAAGGACGCGATCTGTACTACAAGGGCGACTGGATTGGCGCCCGCGCGAAGCTGGAGGCGTCAAAGTCAGCCGGCTACAACCCGGGAACCTTCACCCGCAGCCAGGACTGGTTCCTGAACAAGATGACCGCCAAGGAGCAAGGTGACGCGGAAAAGGCGCAGAAGGATGCCGCCGACGCCACATTGAAGGCTCAGAAAGATTCGGACAAGTCCGCCGAGGAGAAAGCCGCCGCCGAAGCCGCCGCCGTCAAGGCTGCCGCCGCTCAGAGCGAAGACGAGAAGAAGAATCAGGCGAATCAGGCGTATAAGGCGGTCGTGTCGGACTACAAGAAGGGCGACTGGATCGCCGCCCGCTCGTCCTTTAAGACGGCGGAGGAACTGGGATACAAGGCCGCGTGGTTCGAGACGTCGCCGGCGTCGTATCTGGAGAAAATGGACAAGAAAGAGCAGGTCGACGCTGCCAAGCACGGAGCGGAAGTCGCTGCCGAGCAGGAGCAAGCCGCCGCCATCAAGCGCGCTCAGGACGCCGAAGCCGCCCGCGCCGCCGGCAATACCACCCCGCCGGTCGTGATCGCTCAAAACCCTGATCAGCCTGCCCCGACAGCCCCGGGCACCGACTTGGCCGGAACGGCGGCGCTCGAGAGAGCCCGCGCCGTTCAGCGCGCCGCTGAATCGAAGGAGAAGGTCGAAGCCGCCCGCAAGGCGATCGATTCGAACCAGCTCGATGAAGCCAGCACTTTGCTGATCGACGCCGTCAACCTCGACCCGAGCAATACCGACGCCCGCGCGGCCTTGGATCGCGTTCAAACCCTTCAGGGCAAGGCTCCTCCCGCCACCGGCCTGCTGGGCGCGCAAGAGCACCTTGTTCGCGCTCGAAAGCAAGAGGTAACGTACAACTTCAACGAATCCATCAGCACCGCCAACGTCGCTATCAGCGCCAACGATTTCGGCAAGGCCCGCAACGCCCTGCAGGCCGCCCGGGTGGCCCGTGAATCAGCCAAGGACCTGTTCACCAACGGCGAAATGGTGGAATTCGACAGCCGAATCGCGATGGCCCAGAATGACTTGGAAAAGGCCACCGCCCGCAAATCGGCTGAAGACCGTGAACTTGCGAACCAGCAAACAGGCAAAATTGAGTTGCAGAAACTGGAGGACATCCGCGAAGAACGCGAGCGAACCGTCAAGCAGTTGATCAAGAACTCGACCGACCTGACCCGCGAGAAGAAGTACCGCGAGGCGCTCGGCGTGATCAACCAGATCTTGGTCATTGATCCGAATAACGACTACGCCATTGGTGCACGCCCGCTGGTTGAAGACGAGGCCAACTTCAAAGACCAGCGCACATCTCGCGAAATGTTCAATTCCGCGCTGACCAAGCAATTGAACGCCGCGGAAGAAAAGAAGATTCCGTACGACGAAATCCTCCGCTACCCGACCGAATGGCCGGATTTGTCAGCGAGGCGTGAGCAGACTGTGGCCATTGAGCAAGGCAGCAATCAGCAAGACAAAGCGACGATGGCCTTGCTCGATCGCCGCCTCCCGGACCTGCGGTTTGATAATCTCGGATTCGCTGACGTAATCGACTTCCTCCGCGACGTCACCGGGGCGAACATCTTCGTGAACTGGAAAGCCCTTGAAGCAGCCAGCATCGACCGCAACGCTCCGGTAAACGCCCGCCTGCGCGATATCCCGTTTCGCAAGGCGCTGGCGATCATCCTCGAAAGCGTCGGCGGGGCGACGAAACTGAGCTACGCGATCGACCAGGGCGTCATCACCATCTCCACCACTGAAGACCTGTCCAAAAACGTCGCACAACGGGTTTACGATATCCGCGACTTGATCATCGACATCCCGGACTTCAGCGACGCACCGAGCTTCAACCTCAACAGCCAGAATTCCGGCGGCCAAGGTGGTGGTAATGGTGGCGGAGGCGGTGGCGGAGGTGGTGGCGGCGGTGGAGGCGGCGGGGGTGGAGGTTTGTTTGGTGGCGGCGGCGCTGGTGGCGGCGGCGCCAGCGGCAATGGAACCACAGGCGCGACCCGCAAAGAACTGGTCGATGCCCTCATCAAGCTGATTCAGGATACTGTCGCGGCCGATACTTGGCGCGATGCGGGCGGCACGGTCGGTTCGATCCGCGAACTCGGCGGGCAGCTGATCGTCACGCAGACGCCGGAAAATCAGCAGCTTCTTCAGAACCTGCTGGAAAAGCTCCGCGAAACCCGCGCCATCCAAGTGACCGTTGAAACACGCTTCCTTACGGTGCAGCGTAACTTCCTGGAAGACATCGGCGTTGATCTGGACGCGACGTTCAACCTCAATAACTCATGGTCGGACAAATTCTCGCCGATCACCATCTCTTCGGACACCGCTACCATAGCCGGTGGAGCGACGACTGGTATCCCGGGCTCGCTGGCCGGCTCAACGACCGGTACGAACTTGAGCGGCTTGGCGATCAGCGGGTCGTTTATCGACGATTTCCAGGTCAACTTCCTGCTCAGAGCCACGCAGGTCAATAACAACACCACCACCGTCACCGCCCCTCGCGTGACGTTGTTCAACGGCCAGCGCGCTTTCGTCTTGGTGGCAACCCAGCAGGCGTACGTCAGCGACTTGTCTCCGATCGTGGCCAACAACGCGGTGGCATTGGACCCGACCGTCTCCACGTTGCAGTCCGGCGTGCTGCTGGACGTGCAGGCGACCGTTAGCTCCGACCGCAAATACGTCACCCTCACGTTGCGTCCACAGCTCTCGCAGTTGCTGAACTTCTTCGTGTTTTCGTTTGTGAGCGGTGCACAGATTCAGGAACCGCAGATTCAGATTACCGAAGTGCGAACCTCGGTCTCCGTCCCCGACGGCGGCACGCTGCTGCTGGGCGGGCAGACGTTAGCCGGTGAATCGGAGAAGGAATCGGGCGTGCCAATCCTGTCGAAGATCCCGGTGCTGAAGCGGCTGTTCACCAACCGGTCCAGCGCCAAGGACGAACAGATCCTGCTGATCCTGGTGAAGCCGACGATCATCATTCAGAAGGAAGCCGAAGCCAAGCAGTTCCCGCTTTTAAGCAGCAAGGTTTCCGGCGGTTGATGATCCGGTCTGCCCGCTCGAGCGGGTCGTTGAAAAGTCTATAAACCCCCGGAATCGGCTGATTCCCAGGGCAACCGCATATGGCATTGCCAAGATAACGGCGCACCACAGAATTGCGCTTTTTGATTGCATCGGGTATATCGGTCTCCGATCGCGAGGCCTCGCGAAGTTCCAACTTGACTCTTTCCAGGAGCTTCGCCATGGACG
>JBBROD010000118.1:0-8205 GCA_038229715.1 Tepidisphaerales bacterium
AAAGACGCGACCGACACCATCGAGCATTGAATCAAAGTGAGGTTCCCAATAACGAACGGTAGACGCATCCATGCGAAAAGGTCCATCCCGACCCGACTCCGGGCCGACAAAGAGTTATCGGCAAAATGCATCAATGCGCTATTGTAGTACTAGAGCGGTTTGCATCACTTTCTAGCGTAGCCTCGATATTCGATATAGTGGCGGGCGTCTTCGGGCGTAATCGATTCCAGTGCGATTCCGATGCCTTCCATCACTTGCTCGACCGACCGACGGGCCAGACTGCGGAGGACCGTCTTGATTTTCGAGATCGCCAGTTCGATCGGGTTATAGTCCGGGGAATACGGCGGCAGCGGCAATAACCGGGCACCCGCCGACTCGATCAGGCGTTTGACCTCCGGGGCCTTATGAGACGAGAGGTTCTCGAGCACGACGACCTGGCCGGGGACGAGCGTCGGCACGAGCGCGTCACGCACGAACGTGACGAACAGTTCGGCATCGGTCGCGCCGTCGAAGCTGGCCGAGACGACGATGCCGCGGGCGGTCATCGCGGCGATCGTGCTGAGCACTTTCCAGTGCCCGTGGGGCACTTTGCTGACCACGCGTTCGCCGGGCGCGGCGCGTCCGTGCGTCCTCTGCATCGTGGTCGTCGCGCCGAACTCGTCGATGAACAGCAGTTGATCGATCCGCACGTCGACAAACTGTGCGAACCACGCATCGCGTGCCGCCTTCACGTCGGGGCGATCCTGCTCGGCGTGAAGGCTTCGCCTCCACGGGCGTGCGTGGACTTTTTTTTCGCGGCAGATTCAGCCGCTTGAGCGTGCGGCTGACCGTGGCCGGATGGGCAGGCTTGGCCAGCGACAGGGCGACCTCCGCCAACGTCGCGTCGGGCCGGGCCCGGATCAATCGACGAATGATCTGCTCGTCGGCGTCGTCGTACGTGCGCTGGTCGTCCTTGCGGGCACTGCTCATCGGCGCCAGCGTGCCCCGCCGGCGTTGTTGCTGCATCAATCGACGGACCCACGACTCGCTGCAGCCGAACTGATCGGCCACCTCGATCGAAGACTTGCATTCCTCATACGCCCGCGCAACCGCGATTCGGTAATCCATCGAATAGGCCATCCAACGAAGGTACCCGATCGCAACAAAATGCGCGAGAGGCTGGTGCAAGCCGCTCTAGTCGGCGTTGCAATGGTAATTTAGGCAGGTTTGTGCAGCCTTGCGGGCTTGAGCGAAGGCAAATAAGAATCGCAACCCGGCCCCCGTGCGATCGGACTCAGCCTTAAGGCGGCCGGCGGGAATGTAAGCAGCGTGGATTCAGGCGGCTTTGGTCGGCTTGATGACCTTCGCCGGCACGCCGACAGCCGTTACTCCTGATGGCAAGTCGCGCAAGACAACCGCGCCAGCGCCGACGACCGCCTCCGAACCCACCGTCAAACAGGGGAGGATTTTCGCCCCCAATCCCACGAAAGCACACGCCCCGATCCGAACCCGCCCCGCCAATGCCGCCGTCGGGCAGATATGGGCCGCCTCTTCAATCACGCATTCATGATCGACGACGGCCGACGTATTGATAATCGCCAGATCACCCACCACCGCCTCGCTGCCGAGGACCGCGCCCATCGCGACGACGACGCCCTTCCCGAGTTTCGCCGACGGCGAGACGAGGGCTTTGGGGTGAACCGCGTTGATGAGTTCAAATCCCTGCTGCTGAAGCACTTGGGCGTAGGACTTTCGAGCCCGATTGTCGCCGATGGCGATGATCGCGCCTTTGATTTTCTGGTTTTTGAGCTTGCCAAGCACGTTAGCCGCCCCCAGGACCGGCAGTCCGGCGACCGTTTTGCCCGCCAGCGACGGATCAGCATCGACAAAGCCGACAGGCTCGTGCTTCTTAGCCGCCCGGAGGATCTCCAGAACGACCTTCCCGTGCCCACCGG
Organism: Tepidisphaerales bacterium; assembly: GCA_038229715.1. GTDB lineage: Bacteria > Planctomycetota > Phycisphaerae > Tepidisphaerales > Tepidisphaeraceae > JANMES01. Next base: position 1,935 of record JBBROD010000118.1, read on the forward strand.
CCCCGATGATGACGCATTTCATGCCCGCGCTCCCGTTCGACTTTGATTGTTATCGAACGTTTGGGCGCGAATTGCGTAGTGGTAAGTTGTGGGTTGAGGGTTGTAATACGGATCAGGCATGAACCGTGCGCCTTCTGGAGGGCGGGTGTCCACACCCGCCGGTCGTCGGCACGACGACCTCCGCGTTCGGCGGCTGAGGACAGCCGTCCTCCAAAGAATCGCGTGAATCAAGCCGGATCCGTATAAGTTGTGGGTTGTCGATCCCGGTAGTTGAAGCATAGTCTCTACCAACCTACAACCTACAACCTACAACATACAACCTACAACTCACAACATCCTCAAACGATCGCGTCCGCTTCGATCTCGATTTGAGCCTCGGCATCGATAAGCTTGGTGACTTCGACGATCGTGGTGGCCGGGCGGATTTCGCCGAAGATTTCGCCGTGGACTTTAGCCACCTGCTCCCACTTGGTGACATCGGTGACGTACATGCGGGTTCGGATGACGTCGTCGAGGGTGCCGCCGAGTTTTTCGATCGTGGCCTGAACGATCGCGAGCGATCGACGGGCCTGCTCGCCGAGGTCGGGCGAGTATTTCCCGTCGGCCCCCACGCCCACCGTGCCGGTGACCGCGATGAAATTCCCCTTCCGAACCGCCCGGCTGTAACCCATGAGCGGCTCCCACTTGCTACCGCTGCTGGCGCAGGTTCGGCCGGTGCGTTCGGACACGGTGATGTTGATGCTCTGACTCAAGCGTTCGTCCTTTCTGAAAGCGAGGCGCGGATGATACTGAAAAGTCAGTCGAACGTCGAAGCGGATCGATCGGTGTTGGGTCAGTTTGAAAGGTCAACGATTGCGTCAGTGGGCAACTCGACCGTACCACGGTCCTCCGGCCCGTGCGAACGGCGCGGGTATGTCTGCGCGGTCCATTTTTCGAAGTCCTGATGCGATCGGCACGGGCCGGAGACTGCTCAGTTCAAATCATCCAAAACACGTCATGCTGAGGTACTCCGAAGCATCTCGGACGCCGAATGCCGCTCGAGATTCGAGATCCTTCGGAGTACCTCAGGATGACGATACTTGTGTTCGCGGGGGTTTGGACACAGCAGCCGGAGACCCGTGGTAAGCCCGAGTTTTCAGACTGCCCCACTACAGAAAAATCCGCGCGGTCAACCGCGCGTTTTCGCAATCGAAGTTTAGACACATTTATCCGGTTTGATGGGATCAACGATTTCGCCTGTTGGCCAGACCGATCCGACGCATTAGAATCCGCGAAAGCCGCCCGGGCGTGGCGAAATTGGCAGACGCATCGGACTTAAAATCCGAAGGCCTAAAAACCGTGCGGGTTCGAGTCCCGCCGCCCGGAATGACTGGTTTCGTTATTTATTTACTAGAATTCGCAATGGCAATTCTACTTCAGAGTGCCGTATACTAACTGGGTCTCACAATATCACGTCAGTAGCGACAGGAGCTTCCGCCCCCAACCAATGCCGCTAAGCGGTCATTGAGAGTTAGATGGAATCGGTTTTGAGTGGGTGCGGGTGCTTGTCCGCCAGGGAAATTGATCGATGCGCAAGGCATGCAGCAACAGATTCGTTCACTTCACCATTGCTGTACTTTCGTTGTTGGTCGCGTACACCATCACGCGGTACATCCAACAGATCGATAAGCAACCGACCCTGTTCCTATTTCTAGGTGCGGTCATTATCAGCACGCTGCTGGGCGGACTGGTCCCGGGCCTGTTCGCGCTCGGCGCGTCAGCGATGATCACGGCGTACTTCATCATGACGCCGCTCGATTCATGGGCTATCGCGGGATCCGGGCCCATGATTCGCTGGGTTGTTTTCCAGGCGTTGGGGCTGGCGATGGTTTTGCTCCTGGCGTCACGCCGCGCGGTGGCAGAGCGGCTGATCGAAACCGACCAACGGCTTCGCCTTGCGCTGGACGCCGGGCGTATCGGCGTGTGGGATTATTCGCTCACATCCGGGCAGCTCTGGGTCTCGTCCGAGCTCGGCACGCTTTTCGGCCACAACCCCCAATGGTTCCGGCCGACCTTCGAGGAGTTCCTGAGTTACGTTCACCCGGAAGACCGCGATTTCTTCCATCAGGCCGTCCTGCGAACGATCACCGATCGCGTGGACTATGAAGTGGATTTCCGCATCGTCCGCCCGGACGGCTCGATCCGCTGGCTCGTCTCTCGCGGGCGCGGATATCTTTCCAAAAGAGCGCAGCGGATCGTCGGTGTGATCTCGGAAAACGCGACCAACCGCTCAACCTTAATGCCTGCCCGATCGACGAAGACCGAGCCGTCGCCGCCCATTACCGATTTGAGCTTATAAGCCGGTCAGCGAGATCCAAGTCCAGTTGAGTCGTGATCTTGAGGTTCTGCTCTTCCCCTTCCACCAGCCAAACTGCCTGACCCGCCAGTTCCAGCACCTGCATGTCATCGGTGATTTGGTCGGCCGGCAGCGAGCAGCGGTTCATCGCGTCCAGCAGGTCGGCCCGCCGGGCGACTTGCGGTGTTTGCATCGCCCAGAGTGTGGAGCGAGGCACGGTTCGTTCGACCTTCGCTGGCAACGGGCCGGTGGCTTGTTTGATCGTGAGCGACACCGCCATCGCCGGCGCGGCCGCCCCGTGTTGGTGGGCTGCCAGCAGCACGCGGTCGATCAGTTCTCCCGTCACCAGCGGCCGGGCGGCGTCATGGACGGCGACCCACTCGATGTCGGCCGGCACTTGCGAGAGCGCCGAGCGCACGCTGTCCGCGCGGTTCGCCCCGCCGGGGACGAACGTCACTCGCGGATCGTTCGCCAGATCGCCCATCGCGCCGCGCATCGCGGATTCGCTCGACGTCGCGATGAGCAGCAGCGTCACATCCCGCCGCGCGAGAAATGCACCCGCCGACCGGGCGAGAACGCTCCGTCCGTTCAGCGGCTCCAGCAGCTTGTTGCGCCCACCGCCGAACCGCGTTGACGCGCCGGCGGCGGGGAGTATGACCGCGAGTCGGTCGATCACAGGCGAACCTTTCGCGAAAGACGTTTCATCATTGCCCGGCGGCTTTCGGCGAGCCGACGAGCAGCTCGTCGGGCTTTTCAAATATCGCCAGCACCGGCTTGCCGTCGATATCCGCCGGCAGCGGAATGCCCAGCACGTAGCACGCGGTGGCGAAGGTGTCTTCGGTGTTCACATGAAGCTCGGCGGCGCGGGTGAGATCGTAGTTCGCGCGCACGCCGGGCCCGACGACGATCCACGGGATGTGCCGGCTTCGCGGATCGCCGGGCCCGTGTACGCGGCCCTGCCCGCCGTGGTCGGCCGTTACGATGAGAAGTGTTTCGTCGAACGTTTTGGCCTTCTTCGCGGTGGCGATGATCTGCCCCAGGAAGCCGTCGATGTCATGGATCGCCGCCATCTGTTCCGGCGACGCCCATCCCTTGCCGTGACCGGCCGCATCTGCGCCGGGGAAGTGAACGAACATCACCTGCGGCTGATGGTCCTCAACGATCTCGCAGGCTTTCACGGCCACCATCTTGTCATCGGTCTTAGGGAGTTCGGTGATGAACGACCAATCCAGCACGCCGGGCCGGGCCAACGTAGTGAACTTTTTCTTGCCCGTCGACAGGCCGGTGGAGTACCCGCTGGACTTGGCCAGTTCAAACAGCGTCGGCACGGCCGGGTAAGGGTCGCGACCGGCGGGGACTTCGGCGTTCCAGTCGATCTTGTGCTTCTTCGGCGTAACGCCCGTAAGCATCGAGACGTGCGACGGGAGCGTGATCGAACTCTCCGTGGTCTGCGCCCACAACGTAAATGCTCCGGCCTGCATCAGCGCGTGCATCGTCGGCGTGTCGGCGCGGAGCGCGAGGTCGGGACGCAGGCCGTCCACGCTCACCACCATGACCCGCTTGATCGCGGGGATCGGGCGCGTCGTCGGGGCCGGGCGATTCGCCTGCCCGAACAAGACCGAGCTGAAAAGCATCAGGACGACTGACGCACAAATGACGCGGGCGTGGTTCTTCATGGGATTGCTCCGTTGTATCGGTAACCCGCCAGTCGGGCAAGGCAGCTCAAATACCGACCGAAAGTTAGCAAAGGATTTGGAAGTGCGTCTGTCTGAAAGCTCGACCGTACCACGGGCCACCGGCCCGTGCCGGCGATTCGGAACAGCCAACGACGTTTATTTTCTCAGGTTCGCGAGCTACCAGCACGGGCCAGAGGACCGTGGTACGGTCGAGTTTTTCAAACTGGTCCACCACCAAGGCTTTGCGAAACTTGACACCCCGCGCGGCCGGTTCGATACTTCCCAGCCCACGCGGCTTACCGTCGCGTTCACTATGGAGCGAGGCCGTGAAGAAACCGCTGGCTATTCTCTGCATCGGATTGTCGCTGATCGGCTGCACCAACAAGCCGTCCACCGATCCCTTGCTCGACCCCAACGCCCAGCAAACGCCGACCAAGGCCCAGCCCGGCGTGGTGGCGATGGTCAACGGCCAACCGATCACCCTTGAACAACTACAGAAGCCGCTCATCGAAGGCTACGGCCTGAACGTGCTGTTCAACCTCGTCCAACTCGAGATGGCCAAGCAGACCGCCGCCAAGAAATTTATCATCGTCAGTGAAGACGACTTCCAGCAGGAGTTGGATCAGACCTTGAACACGATGTTCAGGGAGAACAACGAAAAAGCCCTCGCCGAAGCCGACACCGCCGAGATGCAGGGCAAGAAAGACGTCGCCGAAAAAATCCGCAGGGAAGTGTCGGCCGACAACCAGCAATTGCTCGACCAATTTCTTGAGCAGAAGCGGCTCAGTCGGGCGGAGTTTGAGATCGTCATCCGCACCAATGCGTATCTTCGCAAAATGGTCGAACCCTCGCTGAAAGACGCGATCACCGACAAGATGATCGATGACGGGTTCAACTTTCAATACGGGGCGAAGGTTCATGTTCGGCACATCCAGTGCGCGAACTGGCAGGAGATTGCGGAAGTGAAAGCGCACCTGGCCAAGGGCGAAGACTTTGCGGAAGTCGCCAAGCAGTACAGCCGCAACGCGCGCACCGCCCCGCTGGGAGGAGAGTTGCGCCCGTTCAGCCGCGCCGAACCGGGACTGACTGACAATTTCAAGTCGGCAGCCTTCTCGCTGAACACGCCCGGCGAGTTGTCCGACATGGTGGGCGCGGGCAACGCCATGCACATTATCCAGTTGATTCAGAAGATCCCCGTTACCGCCGTTAAGCTCGACGACGTGAAGGATTCGATCCGCAAACAGCTCTACCAAGGCCTGCTGACCGAGGGCATGAAACAACTTCGGATGGAGTTCGGTCGGGACGCGATGAAGTCGCTGAAAATTATCGATCCTACGCTGAAGGCCCAGTACGAGAAACGTACGCGCGACGCCAAGTCCGAGGTTCAGGGCAAGGAAGAAACCCTCAAGAAGCTGGCCGAAGAGCGGATCGCCGCAGAGAAGGCGTTCACCACCCAACCCGCCACGGCGCCGGCGACCATGCCGGCGTCCGTCCCCGCGACAACGCCGGCCGGCAAGTGATTCTTAATTGTTTGTTGTTTGTTGTAGGTTGTTTGTTGTAGGTTGTTTGTTGGTTTCGGCCGTTCCAACCTACAACTTACAACCCACAACGAACAACTCCCCTTCTCCTATATAATCCATTCCGAGCATTGTATGAAAAACGAAACTCCATTCAAAATCGCCGCCTCCAGCCGCATCGAACGGTTGCCTCCGTACCTGTTCGCACGCATCAACAAGATGAAGTACGACAAGCGGGTGGCCGGCGTGGACATCATCGACTTGGGCATGGGCAACCCCACCGACCCCACGCCCGACGTAATTGTCGACAAACTCGCCGAGGCCGCGAAGGATCCGCGCAATCACCGCTACAGCGACAGCAAGGGAATCGCCGGGCTGCGCAAGGAAGTGGCTAAGAAGTACAAGAGCAAGTACGGCGTTGATCTCGACCCGGAAGAAGAAGTCATCGTCACCATCGGCAGCAAGGAAGGCATCAGCCATATGTGCCTGGCGCTGCTCGGGCCCGGCGATTCAGCGCTTGTGCCCGACCCGGCCTTCCCCGCGCACCTGTACGCCCCCGCGATGGCCGGCGCGAGCGTTATCCGCGTGCCGCTGGGGAACGATGACGCATTTCTGGCGAACATGGAGCGTACGATCGGCGGCCTGTACCCGACGCCGAAGCTGGTGATCCTGAACTACCCGCACAACCCGACCAGCATCACCATCGAGCCCTGGTTCTGGGATAAAGCCATCGCCATGTGCCG
>JBBROD010000119.1:0-7808 GCA_038229715.1 Tepidisphaerales bacterium
AGTATCGGCCGCTTGCGGCTTCGCGGATGCAAACCAATATTGTGTCCGCGAAGCCTCAGGCGGCAACTCTCGATTTTTGCCGCCCAGAAACGATCCCCATGCCCCCACAACTCGTCTTTGATATCAGCCATATTGACCTGTCCAAACCGCCGACGTGGGACATCGAAGCCGTGCGTGCGGTGAATCCCCAGCGCGGTGACATGGAGCACATCGGCGGCGTGCTGTGGGCCAAGCCGGAAGAGGGGAAGATCGTTTCGTTCAAAGACGTGCGCGACGACGAATTCTGGGTCCCCGGCCACATCCCCGGCCGGCCGTTGCTGCCGGGCGTGATTATGATCGAAGCAGCCGCCCAGATGTGCTCGTTCTATATGCGTATGTTCACGCAGTGGAAGGGCTTCATCGGTTTCGGCGGGGCACAAGACATCAAATTCCGCCAGCAGGTTCTCCCCGGCTGTCGGATGATCATCCTCGGCCAAAAGATATGGGAACGCCACAGCCGGTTCGGCTGTAAGACGCAGGGGATCGTCAACGGCAACATCTGCTTTGAAGCGGAGATCATCGGCACGGCGCTGGGGTAAGGATTGTGGGTTGCATGATGCACGACCCACAATCAACAACTCGGTAATGAGTCAATCTGAAAACTCGACCGTACCACGGGCCTCCGGCCCGTGCCGATCGCATAAGGACTTCGAAAAATTTGAATTTGCAGACATTCCTGCGCCGTCAGCACGGGCCGGAGGCCCGTGGTGCAGTTGAGTTCCTGGCTGATGAAATCGCCAACTGTTCAAACTGATCCACTGCCCAGAACTCATAAGCTACCGGAATCACTTGCAGCCACCCCTTGGCCATGGCACGATATTCTGTCGATGCCGATTTCTCTGATTCAATCCCTCAAAGACATTCCGCTTGCGGTGATCGACTTCGAAACCACCGGCGCAGCCGCTGAGTTGGGCGATCGGGTGACGGAGATCGGTATCGTCCGCCTGTTGAATGGACAGGTGATCGACCGCTACTCGCAACTGGTCGACCCACAGCGGCGGATCAGCCCGGGGGCGAGTTACATCACTGGTATTACGCAGGAGATGGTCACCGGCCAACCGACGTTTGCTGACGTGCGCGACCGCGTGTGCGAGCTGCTGAGCGGCGCTATCGTCGTCGGCCACAACGTGGCGTTCGATCTGTCGTTCCTCCATCGCGAATTCGCGAGGCTGCAGCGGGATTTGAGCGTGGAGTTCGGGCCGACACATGTGCTCGATACGGTCCGCATCGCCCGCAAGCGTTTCGGCCGAGGCGGGAATGGCTTATCGCGCCTCGCCGCCCGATTGGAAGTCCCGCAAACTACCGCCCATCGCGCGTTAGCCGACGCTGAAACGACGGCCGGCGTGCTGGAGCGCCTGCTGACGCCGGTCGGCGGTTGGAGCCTGATCCTTTGCGACGCGCTGGCGCAGCAGGGCGGGCCGCTCCCATTCAAGCCGGCCGAGCGGGCGCGGTCGCTGCCGATCGAACTGGACGAAGCACTCGAACTGCAAAAACCCGTGATGATGGAATACCTCGACGCGAACCAGCACCGCACGAAGCGCGTCATCTCCCCGATGCACGTGAAAAAGCTAGGCGGCGAACTGCTGCTCGTCGCCCATTGCCAACTGCGCGACGCGCAACGCACCTTTAAGGTAGGACGAATCGTCAGTGTCTCGCGGCTCGACGAACCGGCCGTAGTTATTGAGCCGACGCTCTTTGGCTGAATCCGTCAGAATGCGACACAGAGTCACAGAGGCACAGAGAAATACACAGAGAAAACCAAACTGAATTTCTTCTCTGTGTTTTGCTCTGTGCCTCTGTGACTCTGTGTCGCATTCATTTTTGAGAAATCAAAGACGCGCAGACCCGAGGTACAACTCCGATCGCAAGTAATGCGCAGCCGGTCAGGTTCAGCCGCGGGAAGAGAATAGCGACGCTTCGATAGTTTTTTGACGTCATATGCAACTTTTCCTGCGTTCGATTCTATTCAATGGTGCGTGAGTGAACAAAAATACCACGATGCGAAGGCACAGGCGACCGGCCTTGTAAATGTCGATACAAACGTCGCTTACGCCTTCGCGGCGGGGCGCGGGTTCCTTGACAGCACGCCACGCCCGTCATACTCATTTGCAGACTTGTTCATCGGCGGAGGGGTTGGCCATGAGGATTAACGCGTGATATCGGTTTCGAATCTCACCAAAATCTACGGGCAGACGCTGGCGGTCGATCACGTCAGCTTTGAGGTGGCCAAGGGGACGATCGTTGGCTTTCTCGGGCCTAACGGCGCGGGGAAATCCACGACCATCCGGATGCTCACCTGCTACCTCCCGCCGACCAGCGGGACGGCCACCGTCAACGGCTGCGATATTTTCCACGACTCGCTGAAGGTCCGCGAAAACGTCGGCTACCTGCCGGAAAGCGTGCCGCTCTATACTGAAATGCGCCCAGAGGAATACCTCGATTTTCGCGGCCGGCTGCGCGGGATGGATCGGGCGACCCGCAAAAAGCGCATCGAATACGTGCTGGAGCGCTGCTGGCTGACGAACGTGCGGAAGAAGCTGATCGGCCATCTATCGAAAGGCTATCGCCAGCGCGTCGGGCTTGCGGACAGCCTGCTGCACAACCCAGCCGTGCTGATTCTGGACGAGCCGACGGTCGGGCTTGATCCGACGCAGATCCGCGAAACCCGCAAGCTGATCAAAGACCTCGGCGGCGATCACACCGTCATGCTCTGCACGCACATCCTGCCGGAAGTGGAAGCGGTGTGCGACCGCGCGATCGTGATCGCCGGAGGCAAGGTGGTGGCGCAGGGCACGCCGGACGAACTGCGGACCAGCCGCCGAAATGTCGCAAGAGTTCTGGTCGAGTGCCGCGGCCCGGCGAAGGAAGTTGAGATCGCACTCACCCGCGTCAGCGGCGTTCACAGCGTTGAAATCCTCCCCATCACCGGCCAAGCCGAAAAATACGTGACGGCTGCGGTGAAGCCGAAGGAAAGCTACGACGTGCGCGAGGAAGTGGCAAGAACGATCATCCAAAACGGCTGGCCGCTGCGTGAAATTCGGCTGGAGCACGCGACGCTGGAAGAATTCTTCGTGCAGGTTGTCGCGAACCAGGCAGTCGCAAAAGGAACTTAGCCACAGATGGGGCACAGATGAACACAGATTGAAAGGCCTGTATCTGTGTTTATCTGTGCCCCATCTGTGGCAAATACTGATTTGGATTCGTTATGCTCCGTTCCCCAACCATCGCTCGCCGAGAACTCGCGAGTTATTTTCATTCGCCGATCGCGTACGTCGCGATGACGCTGTTTCTGCTGGCCTGCGGGTTCTGGTTCCGCGAGGATTTCCAGTCCGGCCAGCCGGCGGAGATGCGGTCGATCTTTAACCAGATGATCTTCATGCAGGTGCTGATCATCCCGCTGCTTTGCATGGGCCTGCTCGCGCAGGAATGGGCCACCGGGACGATGGAATCGATGATGACCGCGCCGGTGCAAGAAACCGACGTCGTCATCGGCAAGTTCCTCGGCAGCTTTGGGTTCTTTATCGTGCTGCTCGTCCCGACACTGCTGTACGTCGTGATGCTGCGGATGTACTCCACGCCGGATTACGGCCCGATCTTCAGCGGCTATCTCGGCATCGTGCTCGTCGGCGGGATGTTTGTGTCGATCTCGCTGTTCTGCTCGAGCCTGACCAAGAGCCAGATCGTGGCGGCGGTCAGTTCGTCGGCGCTGCTGTTTCTGGTCACGATCGTCCCGTGGTGGGCCAGCAGCAAAGCCACCCTGTCCGGCTTCTGGCGGTCGGCCGTCGATCAGGGCGTGTTCGCCAAATACGCCGACTTCACCAAAGGCGTCATCGACACCGGCAGCCTGATGTACTTCGTCGCGATCACGGCGGTGTTTTTATTCCTCACCGTTAAAGTCCTCGAATCCCGCAGGTGGAAGTAACCATGGACAAAACGCCGGACAACACGCCTCTGCCAGAAAACCAACACCAGCGCTGGCTGAAGTACGGCCTGAACGTCGCGATCGCGACGGTGGTCGTCATCGCGCTGGCCGTGGTGCTGATCTATCTCACGCAATCCCGCAAACGCCGGTTCGATACCACCGGCCAAAGCGTCAACAGCCTGAAGGATCAGACCAAGAACATCCTCAAGGACTTGAAGACCAACGTCACGCTCGTCAGCCTCTACACGCGCACGGGCACGAACCGGGCGGAGGATAAGGTCGACTACGTCGGGCAAGTCGAGGACATGCTCGACGAATACAAGCGCAACAGCAGCCACGTCGATATCGAACTGATCGACCCGGTGGCCAACCCGACCAAAGTCGATGACCTGATCCACAAAGTCACCGAGAAGTACGGCGGCGAGGTGAAGAAGTACAAGGAATTCCTCGACCGATACCCGAAGAAGTACGAATCCATCAGCACCACCGCCAAGGACGAAGCCGCCAAGGTCGCCAAGCTGCCGTTCAACGAGATCAAGACGCAAGACCTTGCCGAGACGGTGCTGATCACCATCTCTACCGTTCAGGGTTTCCCCAAAGCGCTGGAAACCGGCAAGCAGCGGATCGATCGCCAGTTGAAGCAGAAACCGCCGGACTACAAAGGCGCGACCGAGAGCATCAACAGCAGCATGACGAATCTGTCAGACATGCTGACCCGCATTATCGACGACTTTAAGACCGCCAAAGACAACGCCAAAGTGCCGGATGCGTTTCGCGGCTATATGACCGAAAGCCTGCCGCGATACGAAGGGATTAAGAAAGACGCCGACGATATCGTGGCCGAGATCGGCAAACTCGGCGAGTTGAAGCTCGATTCGCTTCGGCAGTCGCTGAAAGAGCGAGATTCGATTCTCGTCATGGGCGACAACGATTTGAAAGTGATTCCGTTCGATAAGGCATGGAAAAAGACAGTCGACCGTAAGCCCGCGCCCGGCGGCGATCCGATCAAGCCGCAGTTCGCCGGCGAGCAGCAAATAAGCACGGCGATTCTCGCGTTGACCGCGACGACGAAGCCCAAAGTCTGCTTCATGCGTCCCGGCGGTCCGCCGGTGACGGAGCAGAGCCCGTACTCGCGTCAGTCGCAATTCTCATTCGGCGAAGTCGCCAGTCGGCTGCGGGATTACAACTTCACCGTCATGGAGAAGGATTTCACCGGCATGTGGGCAATGCAGTCGCAAATGCAGGGCATGCCCGCAGCTCCCGAGCCGAGCGATGCCGACGTGAAAGACGCGATCTGGATCGTGATCAACGCGCCCACGCAAGGGCAGATGGGAATGCCTCCGCCTTCAATCGCCGCCAAGTTGACCGAGCACCTGGCCAACGGCGGGTCGGCGCTGGTCATGTCGTACCCGCAGGCCGACGACCTTGAAGCGGCGTTATCGCCGTGGGGCGTGAAGATCGACACCGATCTTATCTCGGTGAAAACGCTGATCGCGTCCAACAACGGGCGCGAGGGAGATCAGATCGAGCAGGCCGAGCGGAAGTACCAGCACGTGTTCATTCTGAAAGAGTTCGGCGATCACCTGCTGACCAAGCCGCTGCGTTCCTTAGAAGCGGCGGTCGTGCCGATCACGCCCGTGGAGTTGTCGAAAAAAGAGGGCTACACCGCTACGCCCCTCCTGCCGATCCCCAACGCGCCGGCCAGTTGGGCGACGGCCATTTCCAACTACCGGTCCGGCGCGGAAATAACGTTCGACAAAGCCCGCGGCGATAAGCCTTGGCCGATCTTCGGCGGGGCGGTCGTTGAGAAGAACGGCGGGGGGCGATTGGTGGTGATCGGCTCGCTCGATTTCGCCAACGACAATCTCGTCCTGATGCCCGACGAGGAAATGTATAAGCAGGGCTACCGCGATATCCCGCGCTTCCCCGGCAACGCCGAGCTGTTCGCCAACAGCGTTTACTGGCTGGCGAAGCTTGAGCCGATGATCGCCATCAGCCCGTCGGCGATGCAGGTGAGCCGCATCGCCCCGATGACCGACGGCGCGGCCCGCATGTGGAACGTCGGCGTGCTGCTGATCGTCCTGCCGGGCTTGGTGATCGCGGCGGGTGTGATGATGTACATCGCGCGCCGCGATTGATGCGGACGTGTGGCCGGGCATCGTCATCCTGAGCGGTACGCCGCGAAGGATCTTGCCCCGCAGTTGAATCCGGATCCTTCGCGGAGTACCGCTCAGGATGACAGTTTTTGACCAACAGATAGTGCCATGAATTTCAAAACGACTTCCATCCTCCTTCTCCTGCTGGCGGCTGTCGGTGTTTACGCGTTTTTGACGCGGGACAGCGGGCAGCCTGCTTCGACCGACACGCCGACGAACAAAAAGCTGCTTGCGATCGCCTCGGCCGACGTGCAGTCGTTCACGATCACGCCGGCCGACGGGAAGGGCATCACCTTCGAGCGCGACGGCACGAACTGGAAGATCACCCAGCCCCTGGCCGGTCCGGCTGAGAGCGGGATCGTGCAGGCGCTGGCGACGGATTTGACGAACCTCGAATCGCTTTCCAGCAACGATGTGTCAGACGGCATGGGTTTGAAGCAACCTCGGTTTGTAATTTCGCTCAAGGCCAAAGACGGCAAGGAAACCATCCTCAACATCGGCGACAAGTCCGGCATTGGCGATCGGCTTTATGTGCAACTCAAGGGTAACCAAAAAGCCGATGTCGTCGCGTCCGGCATTGAGGAGCAGCTTGATAAGCCGCTCGATGACTTCCGTCAGAAAAAGCTGATCACGCTCGGCACGCCGGAGGTGAAGTACGTTTCGATCGACGGCCCGACGGGCAAGCTGGAGCTGGTCAAGACGGCTGAGAATTGGGCCGTCACCGCGCCGCAGCCGATGCCGGCCGACGGGACGGTGGTCAGCGATTTGATCTTTGGCGCCACTGGCCTGGCCGCCACCGAGTTCGTTGAAGGCGACGTTAATTCCCCGCTGTTCGGCTTGGCTGAGGGTAGCGCGAAGGTCATCACGCTTTCCGCCGCCCGCCCGACGACTCAGCCGGCAACGCAACCTGCGCCAGTGAAAATCGCGATCGGCCGGACCGACATCCTCGGCAAAACGGTGTTCGCCACCGTCGTCGGCAGCAACGTGATTGTGAAGGTGTCGAAGTCGTCGCTGGCGTTCCTCGATAAGAAGCCGCTCGACTATCGCGACAAGCTGGTGGTGGACGTTGAACCAAAATCGGTCAACAAGCTGCAAGTTGCGATCGATCGCCCGGCCACCACGCAACCGACGACCAAACCGGCGGAGAAGAAGACGATCATCGTCAGCCGACGTCCGCCTCCCGCGACGATGCCCGCCACCACGCAGGCCAGTACGCAACCGGCCCAGAGTGTCTGGATCGCCGCCGGCACCGCTGCGGACGCGAGCGACGCCGCCGTCGAGGCGATCCTGTCATCTCTGCATCCGTTGCGCGCAGTGAAGTTTCTCGAAACAGCGCCGACGACGGGGATCAAAGTGTCCGTCACCCTCGAAACCGGCGGCGGGGGCGTTTGGGCGCTCGGCAAGACCGAACTGCAGATCATCGACCCCGGCGATGGTAAACCGCCGATCGCCACGTTCGGCGATCTCCATTTCGAGATCGAGCGCAGCCTGCTCGAAAGCCTCGAATCGGATTTCTCAGACAAAGCCGCCCGGCCCGCCCGCCCACCGATGCCCGAGATGGGTCCGCCGCCGGAAATACCGTAGAGCGTCTCAAAACATAGCCGCTTCGCGGTAAATTTGAAGTTCTTAGAACGGTGCGCAATTTGATGTACCGTGCAAACTCAGAATTCGTCATCCTGAGGTACGCCGAA
>JBBROD010000120.1:0-7686 GCA_038229715.1 Tepidisphaerales bacterium
CGAAACTTCTGGACCTTCCTTCGCCCGATCTGTTACGCTGCTCATACAGTTCTCCTTCTTCTGAAAGGGTTGTCTTCACACCAACACCTTCCAGCCGGAGAACTGCTTTTTCAAATGTGCGCATGAATCAGGACGTTATCTTTCTCTGTGGTAAATTCTTTTGGCATGGGCTGGTAGCCCATGCGACGAATAAAAAACGCCGGGCTTAAAAGCCCGGCGTTCTTGGTTTGCTTGTGCAAGCTGGTTTACTTCGTCCACGACTTCTTGAAGTCTTCCAACGCCTTCTTCAGCTTCGCCTCATACGTCTCGGTCAGTTCCGGCTTGGCTTTGAGATCGCTAAGCACTTCCGGGGCGCTGGTGTTGATGAACCCAAGCAGCTTCTCCTGGTACTCGTTAATGCGGCTGGTTTCGATGTCATCCAAGTAGCCCTTCGTGCCGGCGTAAATCAGCACGATTTCCTGTTCCACGGGCATCGGCTTGTACTGCGGCTGTTTGAGCAATTCCACCAAGCGGGCACCGCGATCGAGCTGCTTCTGGGTGGCCTTATCCAGTTCGGTACCGAGCTGGGCGAACGCTTCGAGTTCGCGGTAGGCGGCCAAGTCGAGCTTGAGCGAGCCGGCGATTTTCTTCATCGCCTTGGTCTGGGCGTTGCCACCCACACGGCTGACCGAGATGCCGACGTTCACGGCCGGTCGCACGCCGGCGAAGAACAGTTCGGGTTCGAGGTAAATCTGGCCGTCGGTGATGCTGATGACGTTGGTCGGGATGTACGCAGATACGTCGCCGTCCTGGGTTTCGATGATCGGCAGGGCCGTCAGCGATCCGCCGCCGTTGGCGTCAGACAATTTCACCGATCGCTCGAGCAGGCGGCTGTGGAGATAGAACACGTCGCCGGGGAACGCCTCGCGACCCGGCGGGCGACGCAGCAGCAGCGACAACTGACGGTAAGCGGCGGCCTGCTTGGAAAGATCGTCGTACACGCACAGCGTGTGCTCGCCCTTCCACATGAAGTACTCCGCCATCGCCGTGCCGGCGTACGGGGCGATGTACTGCAGCGGGGCGGGATCAGCGGCGGTGGCGACGACCACGGTGGTGTACTCCATCGCGCCGGCCTGTCGCAGAATTTCAACAATGCCCGCCACGGTCGATTCCTTCGAACCGACGGCCACGTAAAAGCACTTAACGCCTTTGCCCTTTTGGTTGATGATCGTGTCGATGGCGATGGCGGTTTTGCCGGTCTTGCGGTCGCCGATGATCAGCTCGCGCTGGCCGCGACCGATGGGGATCATCGCGTCGATCGCCTTAATGCCGGTCTGCAGCGGCTCGGTCACCGGCTTACGCTCGGCGATGCCGGGAGCGACGATGTCCATCTTGCGGGTTTCGGTCGACACCACCGGGCCCATGCCGTCCAGCGGCTGGCCGAGCGGGTTCACCACGCGGCCGATGACCGCGTCACCCACGGCCACTTCCAGCAGTCGGCCGGTGGATTTGACGGTGTCGCCTTCCTTGATGTCGAGGTAGCTGCCGAAGATGACGGCGCCGATCGACTCGTCTTCAAGGTTGAAGACCTGGCCCATGGTTCCGTTCTGGAACTCGAGCAATTCGCCGGCCATCGCGTTCGACAGGCCGTAGATACGGGCGATGCCGTCACCGACTTCGATGACCGTGCCGACATTGCTGACCTGCACCTTCTGGTCAAAGCCGGCGATTTCGCCCTTCAGGATATTCGTGATTTCCGCAACGTTGATGGCCATGTTTACTCCGCAGAGATTGTAGATTGTGGAGTGTCGATTGTGGAAACCTTCAACAATCCACAATCCACAATCTACAATCGAAATTTTACTTCGGTCTTGCCGCTAAAAAGTTTTGTTTAATTGCTTCCAATTGGTACTTCACGCTGGCGTCGATCAGCTTGTCTTCGACGCGTAGCATCAGCCCGCCGATGATCGATTCATCGACATGGGCGGTGACGGTGGCGGTCTTGCCCAACGCTGTGCTTACTTTCTGCTGGATCATGTTCATCTGATCCATCGTGAGTTGGTGAGCGACGGTGACGTCAACTTCAATCTTGTTTCGCTTTTTGTCCAGCAGGTATTGATACGCCTCGGCCACCTCGCTGAGGGTGTTGAGCCGGCCCTTGGCGTTGAGCACGCCGAGGAAATTCACCAAGAGCGGGGCGACTTTGCCGTCGAACGCCCGCTTGAGTAGCGCGGCCCGCTGGCCGGTGCTGACGCTCGGGTCGACAGTGAAGAGTTTTAGCCCTGCGTCGCCTTTGACGGCCGATGCGATGCTGCTCAGGTCCGCGCCGATCGCGTCGGTCTGTCCCTGCGCCTCAGCCAGCTCCAGCAGCGACTGGGCGTAGATGACGGCGGTGGTGGAATGGTGTTTGGTTTTCATTCAAATGCGATTGTGGATTGTGGATCGTGGACTGTAGAAAGAGTTCCACAATCCACAGTCTACAATCGACACTCGTCCTTTAGTTCTTACTCGCCGTCTGCAACTGCTCCAGGCTGCGGGCGACCAGGTCGCGCTGGTCGTCGGCGTTCAGGCTGCGACGCAGAATCTTCTCGGCCACGCTGGTCGCCAGAGTCGCGGTTTGGTCGTACACCTCGCGGAGGGCGGTGGTCTTGGCCGACTCGATGTCCTTGAGGGCTTTGTCCTTGGCTTCTTCGGCTTCAGCCTGACCGCGGGCACGGATGCCGGCGGCGGTGGCTTCGGCGTCGGTGACGGCTTTGGCGATCATCTCGCGAACGGTCGCCTCGGTTTGCTGTAGCTTGACGGTGTATTCTTTGAGCGTCGCCTCGGCCTTGCCGCGGGCGGCTTCGGCACTGGCAATGTCGCCGCGAATCTTGGCTTCGCGTGCCTTCAGGCCGGCCAGCACGTTCTTCCAGGCGGTCGGGTAGAGGATGATCAGCATGATCGCGAAGATCACGATGGTCCAGATCATGCGGTCGGGGTGAATATCGAGAAGGCCTTCCTGTTTTTCTTCGCCCTCCTTCGTCCCCGACTTCTCACCAATAACTTTTTCGTCTTTGGAGACGACTTCGCCGGTTTTCTTCTCGACTGCGGGAGCAGTGGGTTCCTGCGCGAACGCGGGAACCGTCATCGCCAGCGGGAAGGCCAGCATCGCAGTGAGCAACAATCGCTTGATCATGTCTGTCCTCATAGAACTCGGTCCATCAGTCTTCAAAAGACGACTCGCCCGCTTTCGCAGGCAAGCCGCCGGTTTAAGCAAGAATTAGAACTTGCCGACGAGCAGAAAGCACACTGCCAGTGCGAAGAAGGTGAAACCTTCGATCAGCGCGGCTGCGATGATCATGTTCGTGCCGATACGGCCGCCGGCTTCGGGCTGACGAGCGATGCCTTCCATCGCGTTACCGGCGATGTGGCCGATGCCTTTGGCAGCGCCGAGCACAACGATGCCGGTGCCGATTGCCAAACCGAGGATGCCGAGACCCTTGTCACCAACCAAGACCCACTGAGCCGCTTCTGCGAGCATGGGAACCATAGAAATCTCCTTCCGGGAAAACCCGGAAAACAGGCGTTGATTCAGGAAACCCTGAACTCGACGCGAATGATGTAGTTGCCGAACTTAAAAAATGTTGCCTCGGGCGTCGGCTGCTCACGAGGGCTTGTTTTTTGATAGGGCTTAGAACTTAGTGGATTTCACAAAGTCCTACGCACGAAGTCTGTAACCCTTTGTCCTAATGTTCCGGCGCCACCGCCGATGCGATAAAGAGCGTCGTTAAAAAGGTGAAGATGTAAGCCTGCAAGAACGCGACAAACATTTCAAGGAAACGGATCAGTAGGCTGAGGACCGTGATTGGAACGCCGATGCTGCCTTGGGTGAGCATCCCTACGCCGATCGGGATTAGCCCAATGAGAACCGCCAGCACGATGTGGCCGGCAATCATGTTCGCGAAAAGTCGTATACTCAGACTGACTGGTTTGATCGTTGCACCGATTAGCTCCAATGTTAGGAGAAGCATAAAAAGCGGAATGTCGACGAACCAAAGCAGGGAACTTTCACCTTGCTTTGGTTTCAGTGGATGCGGGGCGAAATTCCACAAGTACAGCGGCACGGCCATGATGATCGCGGCGATCGGGTTCGTGCCGAGTGCAGCGCCGTGACCGAGTTCGTGCAGGTGGCCGTCGTCGGCCTTGTGATGGTGATGGCCGACGTGCTGATCATCGCCGTAGTGTGCGGTCGGATTTGTGAGTGCTTGAAAGTTTGCTGGAACGTCCGCGGCGAGACCGTCGCCGCGGACATGCTCCAAATCCTGGGCGGCTTCGTGCCCAAGGCCGCCGTCGGCGGAGTGTTCTTCGTGGTGGCCGTGATGCCCGTAGCTGCCGTCGATCAGCGACTTAGCGACTTGGATGATGCCCGACAGGTGGATGAACAAAAACGCACAAATCGCCAGGCCGGCCGTCGTGTTGATGTTGCCCGTCGCCGTGCCGCCCCAGTGTTCGCCTTTTTCACCGACGGCCAGCGCGAAGATGTCGCCGAACGGAATCTGGCCGAGCAGGTTGCAGAACAGGATGAAGAAAAACAACGTCCAGAGGAACGGAACGAACCGGTCGGTGTGTTCCTTGAGAGCAGGGCGGAAGACTTCAACGCGGAGGAATTCGAGGATGCTTTCAAAAAAGTTCTTCGGGCCCGTCGGCGCTTCCAGCGTTGCCTTGCGGAACAGCACCGGGAAGATCAGCAGCATCAGCACTGCGGCAACGACCGCCATCATCATTTGGTTGGTCACATCGAACGGCCCGACGTGAATGTGAAGCTTGTGCGGCAGCACGTGATCGAGCGGATCGGAGGAAGCGAGCAGGTTCAGAAGCATGCGATTCCCTTAATTCTTCGGCGTCGAGGGCGGCTTGGCCGCGTCAGGAGGTGCCGAATTCACGGACTCTACATAACAGACGACGAGCACCGTCAGGCTGGTCAAGTACATCGCGCCGATCCAGTAAACAAAACTGGGAGCCGGTTTCATTTGTACCATCACCAAGCCACCCGCACCGGCGGCCGTCATCAGGTGCAGGATCGATCCGACCAACGCCGCCTGCGCGGTGGCGTATTGCGAATAGCCCCGGACCAACACCAGCGGCACGGTCGCGAGTCCCGAAGCGAAGATACAAATCGCCACGGCGAGCACCAACTCACGATTCCCCGGCACCACTCCGATCACCTTGCACGTCGACCAGCCGAGACCGGCGACGATAAGTAAGGCGATCGGAACCAGCCAAAGAGCGCGCATCGAACGGTTCAATCCTTATTGATGCGGATGGCATCTTTAATCAGCAGATACATGCCCGCCGCGAGCCCGAGCATCACGCCGATGAGTAGGCCCCAGGGCGTCCATCCGTATCGGTTGTCGAGCCATCGTCCGACGAGTATGCCAAGTCCTACACCGACCGCGATTTGTAGGCCGATGCCTACGAAGCGACCAGCACTCGGTTCATCGTTGTTGGACATGAGGCTCCGCCACTTCGGGATTGTGCAAAAAAGCACAATCCCCTCGGTCTGCACGCCCGAGAGGCGGATAAGTTAGTGGGGGAGTTGTGTTTGGTCAAGTTTGGGTGGAGCGGGATTCTCCGGATTCTAAACCGGTAGTCATGGGTTTCCCGGGCTTGCCACTTAAGTGGCAAGCACAGCGATCTAAACCAGTGAACTAAAATTCCCGAATCAGTCGGAGGTTAGTGTTCGCAACCCGCGTGCTGCTCTCTCACTTTGGACGACGATCCACAACTCCGGGTCATCGCGAAGAAACCGCGTGAACGGTCTCGACCCGACTCCCAGCGCCATTCGGGCGCTTCCGGTTTCCCACTCGCATGCGGACAGGACGTCCAGCACTAATCCGACGACCTGCGGATAAGCGGCGTTCCTTTCCGAAACCTTCAGTGAAAAGCCTATCGGCAGGGAAAACGTCCCCAGATCGATCGGCTGGCGTAGTTCGATCACCACGCGCAGCCGCAATCGCCGGAGGGCGTTCGCGCGATTCTGCGCCTGACTCCGTGATTCGCCGGCGACTGCGTTCAACCCGGTCAGTTTGTGGGTGATCCGCACGGCAGAACTGGTTTTATTCCGCTTTTGCCCGCCCGGGCCAGGGCCTCGAAAGGTTTCGACCTGGCAATCTGCGAGGAATCGTTCATCGGTCGAAGTTCGCAGGTCTTGTGGATTCACAAAATGCCGGTAGTAGAAAAAATAACTCGATCATTTGCAAGCACTTACACGCGTTTCTTAACATTTGTCATCTCGATAACGTCGTCCTAACCGTTTGTTAATAATTCCGATTTATCGTCCGCCTCGAACACAAGACGAGGTATTCATTCTACAAGGAGAAGGTTTATGTTGCAGATGATGAAGCGGGCGAGCATTGCATTGGTCGGAAGCCTGGCGATCGCCGGTGCGAGCATGGCCGAGACACGTCTTCAAGGCGCGGGGGCGACGTTCCCCAACCCTATCTACCAGAAATGGGTCGTTGAATACCAGAAAGCAAACCCCGATGTGAAGATCGACTACCAGTCGATCGGTTCCGGCGGCGGCATTAAGGGCATTACCGAGCACACCGTCGACTTCGCCGGTTCCGACGCCCCGATGAACAAAAAGGAAATCGCTGCAGCGAAGGATGAAGTGGTTCACATCCCGACCGTCGCTGGCGCGGTCGTGGCTGCATACAACATCCCTGGCTTTAACGGCGAACTTAAACTCACCGGACCGATCCTTGTCGATATTTTCTCCGGCAAGATCACCAAGTGGAACGACGCAAAAATCGTCGAAGCCAACGCCGGCGCTTCGCTGCCCGATACCGACATCACGGTTGCCTCTCGCACGGACGGCAGCGGAACTACATTCGTCTTTTCCAACTACCTTGCGACCCAGAGCGAAGATTTCAAAACCACGATCGGCGCGAGCAAGCAAGTGAAGTGGCCGGTCGGTCAGGGCGGCAAAGGCAACGAAGGCGTGACCGCCATCGTGCAGGCCGTTCCGGGTGCGATCGGCTACATCGAAGTGAATTACGCACTAGCGAATAAGATTCCGTTCGCGTTGCTGAAGAACAAGGCCGGTAAGTTCATCAAGGCGTCGCCCGATAGCGTCTCCGCTGCTGGCAGCGGCGCGGTCGAACACATGAAAGACTCGCTCGCCGTCAACATCTGGGATCAAGCCGGCGAAGGCGCTTATCCGATTTCGGCCTTTACCTACATCATCGTCTACAAGGACTTGGCCTACATCAAAGACGCGGGCAAAGCCGCTGCTCTGGTCAAATTCCTGAAGTGGGCAACCACCGGCGAAGGACAGGCATTGGCGACTTCGCTAGACTACGCTCCACTGGCCGATGGCGTGAAAGCCAAAGCCGGCGCGGCCATCGACGCCCTGACGTTCGACGGCAAGCCGTTGAAGTAACCTCGCTGGTTTCGATAGGGACTCAACCCGAGTAACCATGAGCGAAATGACCCCAACCACGTCGCCGCCGGAGGAAATCCTTCCGGCGGCGACGTTTGATTTCACCTCCAAGAGCGCCGGCATCAGCGGCGATTCGCTGCTGCGGCTGGTGACTCAGGGCAGCGCGTGTACGATCCTGCTGATGCTGGCCGCGCTGCTGATCGTGCTGAGCTCCGCCGCTATGACGTCAATCCGCTCGTTCGGCTTGAATTTTCTGATCGGGACCGAGTGGCGATCCTACGCGCTCG
>JBBROD010000121.1:0-7604 GCA_038229715.1 Tepidisphaerales bacterium
GTACTCCGGCGACGGAAGCAAGGCTGAAATGTGTCGAAGCTGCGTGTGTATGAAAATGGCAAGGAGTTGGGCCCAGCGCACGCGGCGCATGGGGACATTCGCCAGAAGGGGCAGGGTCGCTATTCACATTGGGAGTCCTCGTTGTATTTGTCGGCGAGCGACAACAGCGATCCGCGGACGAACGGGCGGCAGTATGAGTGGAAGATCGGGGAGTAGCGGAGGGATGAAACCGGTCCTACGGGGCTGCAAAATCGCCCGTCACTTCGACTCCGGCACCCAATCAAAACTCGCGGTGGTATGACCGTCGCGCCAGTGGATGCCGGCGGGTGCGTTCAGGACGCCGGCGGCGTCTCTGTTGGCTTTCAGGTCGATCGCGATGATGCCGGCCTGATCGAGCGGGACGACTTCCCCGGCGTCGCTCACGGCGTTGCCGTTCTTATCCTGCCAGAGCGCGATCGACTGCAATTCATCGCCGGTCAGTTGGCCGTCGTGATTGCGGTCGAGCATGGAGAGCGCCTCGTACCCGTCGCGGAAGAGCATCTGCCAGGTCATTGGGCCAAACAGCTGCCGGCCGGTGGTGATGCGGCCTGCACCAGTCGGGTCCCAAACCAGTAACCCGGCGGCGGGTTTGATCCACGGCCACTGGTGACCGGTATTGAACCCGCTGAAGTCGAAGTTCACCGCAGCGGCGGGGTTGACCAGATCCGCGATCACGGCGTGGTCGTTCATCGCCACGATGATCGGCGTGATCGACATCGGCTTGGCCATCACCGATCCTGCGTGAGGCCGCCCGCCCAAACTTCTGAGCCCGGCGCGGCGGCGTGTGGCGGTCGATCGCGCTCAGGCGGAAGTGGGCGTGAGCGAGCGTCGAGCGTGCCGGGTGCTGGGCCACCCTACGTCATTTCACTAGCGTTACTGCGTTGTTGCCGTACAGCTTCGTGGTGAAGTTGCCGACGTTATCGTTCCATTGCCAGGCATCCATCATGCCCAGGTAGAGTTTGGTCGCGCCGGTGGGAACGGTGATCGTTTGGAGTTCGCCGTTGTCGCGTTTGCCGTCGCCGATAAAGAAGACCTGCTTGAGCTGCGGGCTGACCGAGGTGTAGTCGCGATCGCTGGTGGTGCCGAAATCAAGACTGGATGGAGCGCCCGATCCGTCGGGCGCGCTGTTGCTTTGGAACACGGCCATCACCGCTCCGATCGGAGCGCGGGTGTTGCTCAAGCCGTTGTCGGACGTGGTGGGGACCGAGCCGGGGTAGACGACGCCGTGCCCGACGATGAAGCCGGCATCGCCGTCGGCGGTGTTGTTCGAGCCGGAGGAGCCGCTCTGCCAGCTGGCCGTGCCGGTGATGCCTTCGAGGTTGATCGTCGCTCCGCCTTGGATTCCCATCGCCGCCAGGTCGATCACGAGTGGCCGCTGCGCGGCGGCGGTGCCGGTGGCAGCGGTGCCGCTGTTGTCCCAGACCGTGCTGTTGTCCGGGCGAAGGTTTTGCGTGGTGGTGTTGCTCGGCATGCCACTGAGCCACAGGTTGCCCGAGGCGGGCGGGGAGATCGTCGTCGTTATCGAGGTGCACTTTGCGATGGCGGTGGCCGTGACCTGCGCGCCGCCTGCGCCGAAGATCGACATCATTAGCGGGGCCGAGCCGGTGCGGTTGAGCGCCTGGCGGACGGTGACTTTCACGCAATTGCCGGCGCTGTTGGTCGTGAAGACTTTGGTGGTGCTGTTGTAATCGCCGACGATGATGTCCGCGGCGCTGATGGCCACGCCGCTGCCGTCAATGTTGGATGCCACGCCGACGGATTGCGCGTTGGCAACTGCAGTGGTGGTGGGGATGGAACTGTTGGCCGCCCCGAGCGCCGCGTATCGCGCCGCCGCATCCGCCACTTGCTGCGCCTGCGACTTGGCCATCTGCAATCGACCGACATCGACCGCGAGGCCGCCAAACCCGATGAAAATCGGCATGGCGATGACGATGTAAATCATCGCTGAGCCGCGCCGGAATCGATCACGCCTGTACATGCTTAGAGGAAACCGCATACTGGTTTTATCGGGAGTTTGCGGGACCGTATTAACGTAGGACCATATAAAAAAATGCCGGATATCCGCAAGGAAGAGCTCGGTTTGCGAAGTCGAATGCAAGTGGCCGACCGCGGTTGAAAACGAAGTTGATGCGCCTTCGTGTGCAGACGACCGCGCCACAGGTCGTTCAGGTCGGAGCACGCGTCGATCGGCCTGGCGTGTTCACGCAGCTGCGCGACGCCGGCGATCGTCCACTGCTTGTCGCCAAGGTGAATGCCGTAGCGCCGCAGACTAATTTGGTGATCAACACTGAACGCTTGTACGACGGCGTGGGAAATGTCTTCTCCAAGCAACAACTTGAGGTGACCACCGTTCAACTTCAAACCGAGGACGGCCTGTACGACCTGCTCGGGCCAGTGGCGGAGTAGTCTTGCAAGGCATTACATGGGATGCCGAACTGGATCGCGCCGGATTAGTTGTGTGGGGTGAGCAATGCCCACCCCACATGGCTGCACCCCATAACCCCGCCGCCACCACCGACGCCGGCTTCGGGATCCTGGCCTTTCTCGCCGTCTTTCCGCTGGCGGCGGTGCAGTCGGTCCTAACTTCATACTTTTATATTTTTTTAGGACCAGTAATTGCTACTCGCATTCCAGCGCAAGAACAGAAATATCATCCTTTGTATCAATGCCGCCGTGCCATTCTTTAAGTTGTATTTGAAGTGCGACCAGACTATCGGCAAGACGGCTTTTCTGGCCGCTTTGCAGAACGTCCATCAGACGCTTGCTGTCAAAAAAAACCTGGACAGGATTTCGCGCTTCTGTAACGCCATCGGAATAGATGTAGATGCGATCACCGCTTTCAAGGCGGACGGACTGCTGCTCGTATTCTCCTCCAAAACCGATCGGGAGGCCCGTGCCGTCGAGTGTGCGGGGCTCTTTGTCTCGCGCGATTTGTATTGCGCCGGGGTGGCCGGCAGAAACGTAGGTCAGCAATCGTGTTTTGGCGTTGAACACGGCGTAGAAGAGTGTCATATACTGGCCCGCTCCCTGTTCCGAGTCGAAGCGCTTGTTCAGGATCGAGGCGACCTCCGATGGTTCCGCCGGCAGGGTCAGCCCGTCACGCCGCTGCATAATGATCGAAGCTCCTTCGCCCACCTCTGAAAGGAGCCGTGTCGCAGCAACAGCAAGTAACGACGCGGCCACGCCGTGACCGCTTACGTCGAGAACGTAAAACGCCACATGCTCGGCATCGAGTTGCAAAATATTCAGCGAGTCGCCGGCCAATTCCTGACAAGGCTCAAAGATCCAGGCGAACGTACATCCCGTCGTTTTCAGCAATGGCGCTGGCAGGAACGTCATCTGCACCTTGGCGGCTGCCTGCAGTTCCAATGCCGTGCGTTTGGCGTGTTTTTCAAGCTTTTCGTTGAGGACTTCCAGATCGGCATTGCGCGCGATCAGGCGGGTCTCCAGTTCTTCGGCCCGATTGACGGCCCTTTTCAAAAGCAACTGTGTTCGGACGCGCGCGAGCACTACGGCAAATTCTAGCGGCTTGGTCACATAGTCGTTCGCGCCGTTATCGAGCGCGATAACGATGTCTTTGCTCTCGTCCTGCGCGGTGGCCATGATGATCGGCAGGTCGGTATGCGTGCGATGAAGGCGGACCCGTTCAAGCACTTCCAGGCCGCTAATGCCCGGCATCATGACGTCGAGAAGAACGAGATCGAAAGAGTGTTGCTCGATGAGTTCCAGTGCGATCATGCCGTCGGCGGCGGCGATCACTTCGTATCCGTGCCGGGCGAGACGGCGGCGGAGCGATTCGCGGTTCGATTCATCGTCATCCACGACGAGGATTAGCGCCGGCCTTTCCATAGGGGCAGCATCGTCTGCTGGCATGCCTTGATTGGTGATACCTGGCGTTTGCATGCGGCCTTAATCGATCGCGTCAGATCGCCTTCTTGGAAAGAATTGCTTCAATCTGTGCAAGCAGTTTCGCAAATTCAATTGGCTTAGTGTGATAGTCGATGCAGCCGGCCTCGAGGGCGCGCTGGCGATCGCCTGACATGGCGTGGGCCGTCAGGGCGATGACGGGAACGCCGGCGATTTGGGGAGTTGCCTTGATCTGCCGCGTCGCCTCCCATCCATCCACTTCCGGCAGGTTCATGTCCATGAGTATCAAGTCGGGCATTTCAGACTTGGCCATCTCCACGCCTACGCGCCCATCGGGAGCGGTGACGACTGTGAAGCCGCGGCGCTCGAGTCGCCGGGTCAGCGAATCGCGGTTCTCTTCGTTGTCTTCAACCATGAGTATCTTCGCCATGGCTTACCTCTCCTGGCCCGGCGGTGTTGTTTCACCTGCATGAAGGACATCGGCGGTGATTTTAAGATCGATCAGGGCGGGGACTGCGTCCGGATTCGCCTTCTTCTTCGCACACAGCGCGACGATGCTTTTTACCTCGCTCAGCAATGCCTCACGACTATAGGCACCTTTTTGCATGATGCGTTCCACGTTACCAGTGAGTTGCGAGCGCTCGTCGGGCGTGAGGTCTTTGGACGTGAGAACCACGACCGGCGTAGATGCCGAATCCGGATCCTTTCGCAACGCGGCGAGGAATGCGAATCCATCCATCTCCGGCATAATCATGTCGAGCATGATGAGGCTCGGTTTTTGCGTAGCGACCCGCTCCAGTGCGACCCGGCCGTTCTCGGCTTCAACGACCGACCACCCTTGCCTGATCAGAGTGCGGCGAAGCACCTGGCGCGTCGCGACGTCATCATCCACTACGAGCACCACGCGGCCGGGATCCTTGGGACGGTATTTGTCGATCACATCGGCCAGGCGGTCTCGGTCGATCGGTTTGGTCAGGTACTCCGAGGCGCCCAGCACGTAGCCCATTTCTTTGTTAGTCACGATGGTGAGCATGACAACAGGAATCCGCAGGAGTACCGGGTCCGACTTTAGGGCTGTCAGCACGGCCCACCCGTCCATCTTGGGCATCATCACGTCGAGGAAAATCAGATCGGGTTGCTGCTCGTGAGCCTTCCGAAGCCCCTCTTCACCGTCGGCGGCTGTAAGGATGCGAATGCCTTCCGAGCCAAGGGAACGCGACATGAGATCGCGTACCGCCGGCTCATCATCTATGACCAGCACGGTGGTGACGCTAAGGGCCGTTTGCCCGGTCGTCGCAGGCGGGCTTGCTGGATCAACGACGGCGGGATTGTACAGATCGCCCGGAAGTCGGACGGTGAAGGTGGAGCCTTCGCCTGGACGGCTTTCGACCACGACGTCGCCGCCCATCATGTGGCAGAAGTTCTTACTGATGACCAGCCCGAGACCCGTCCCGCCGAATTTGCGGGTGGTCGAGGCGTCGGCCTGTGTGAACGGTTGGAAGAGCTTTTGCAACTGATCCGGCGACATGCCGATGCCCGTGTCGGAAACTCGGAAAGTGATCCATCCTCCCTTGCCGGCGTCTCGGCTGATCTGCATCGTGATCGTCCCTTTTTCAGCAAACTTGGCGGCGTTGGAGAGAAGGTTGAAAAGAATCTGACGGACTTTCGTGAGATCGGCATGCATGCTGCCGATATCGGCGGGGCATTGGACGTCGAGCTTATTCAACTTCTTATGGATGAGTGGTTCGACAGTGGTAGCGACCTCATTGACCATTGAGGCGATGTCGAAAGTCTCCAGATACAGGTCCATCTTGCCCGCCTCGATCTTGGAAAGATCGAGCACGCCGTTTACCAGCGCCAATAGGTGTTTCCCGCCGGCGCGAATTCGTTCAAGGTCCGGGACGAAGCTTTCAACCCCGCGATCGACGGCCTCTTCCTGAAGCAGTTCACTGTACATAATGACAGCGTTGAGCGGCGTACGAAGTTCGTGGCTCATGTTGGCGAGGAATTCACTCTTGGCGACGTTGGCCGCTTCCGACTCGGCCTTGGCGGTCTCCGCTTCATCCTTGGCACGGAGCAGCTCTGCCTCGGCTCGTTTTCTGCCGGTGATATCGGAAAACGCGACCACCACGCCCTCGACCTTGCCGTCATGGCGAATGGGATTAGCGGTGTATTCCACCGGGAATGCCGTGTGATCAGGCCGCCAGAAGACTTCGTTATCGACTCGAGCGCCAATGCCAGACTGGATCGCTTTGGAGATCGGGGAATCAGCGATGGGATAAGGCGTTCGATCGGCATGGGAATGGTGTGAGAGCGTTTGGATCGGCTGGCCGACAATCGTATCGCGTGCCAGGCCGAGCATGCGTGCGCCTGCGGCGTTAAGAAAGGTGCAGTTGCCATTCATGTCAACGCCATAGATGCCATCGCCGGTGGACTCGATGAGCAACTGGTTGTAGTTGGCAAGGCGATTCTGCTCCTTGGTGGCCACTAGGCGCATCGCCTCGTCCCGACGAATCAAAAGGTAGGACAGAACCACCAGCGCGATGGCCGCCACTGTAGCTACGCCGAGCGTGGTCAACGCTTTATGATAGTTCGATTTGGCATCGGCGTCGCGAGCTGTCAGAAGCCGCGCCTCTTCGGCATCCATCTCTTTGGTATTTTTGCGGATCGCATCCATGGCGACTTTGGCTTGGGTGAGCAGTTCCGGACGACGAGAGAAATCTGCGGCTGCAGTTTTTCGCGAAGCAATCGCTTGGTCGAGAACCAGAAATTCCTGTGTGATCGCATCACGCAGCAAAACGAGACGTTGTTGCTGCGACGAGTTGTCGATTGTCAGATCCGCAAGCTGTTGCAGATGCCCCGCAATATTGGTGCGTGAAAACTCATACGGCTCAAGAAAACGGGGATCCCCAATCAGCAAGTAGCCGCGTTGGGCAGCGACGGCATCGGAGGCACTCGCCTGCACTTCGCCGATCGTGGCTCTCACGACCTGTGTATGTTCCACTCGCCCAGAACTGTCGACGAGTTGTTTAGTGTTGCGATACGAGATCCACGCATTAGCGAGCAACACCATCATCGCAACGATGACGCCACACGCCGCAAGAGGGCCGACTGATTTTTTCATTTAGCGCCGATTCTTTGAAGTGCCCGAATGCATTATACGGCCTTAACTGAACAATGTGCGGCTATAATGGAATGTTCTTACTACATGCTTTTCCTTGGACTCGGCGTAAAATCACTCGACGTTGTCCCACTAAGAGTTGAAGGTTGAAAAGCGGCGGTTCCCGTCGGTTGGATCGTTCCGTACGATCCGCTGACGTCAATCAACTTTTGCCAAAAGGAACCGCCACAATGTCATCTTATCAAACCGTTACGCCTGCCGACACGCAGGCACTTTCGAGTTTTCTGTCCCACCATGGCCAACTGCTGCTGCCGATGGTTCAGCTCATCGAGCAGTCCCAGGCCGCGTTGGACGAAGTCGTCGACGTGACGTTCTCCCCAAGAACTGATCCACGGATAATGAGAAAAGTTTGTTAGATTTGGCCTCCATCGCCGGAGTGAATCCGGCAAAGGAGTTGGCCATCAAGAAGTCGAGATTCAGTGAAGAGCAGATCGCCTTTGCGTTGAGGCAGGCGGAGTCCGGTACGGCGATCGAGGAGATTACTCGGAAGCTGGGCGTGTCGGAGCAGACGTTCTAC
>JBBROD010000122.1:0-7012 GCA_038229715.1 Tepidisphaerales bacterium
CAGCCGGAGAAGACCAAACAGGCGAGGATGTGGGTGTACGTCGGCGACGAGGCCAATCCCTACAACGTCTTTGATTTTACCCTGGGCCGTGGCCGTGACGCGCCGGCGAACTTCCTCCGAGACTACAAGCAGACGTTGCTGACCGATGGTTACGTCGGGTACGACGGCGTGGTCGTCGGTAACGGCAACCCAATCGCCGGGGGCCATGCGCCGGACAAACGCCCATATCTGCCCGGAGTTCTGGACCCGGTGCCCATGCGTGAATTTCGGGTAGACCTCGCCGAGAAGCTTGTAGAGCGCCTTGATGTCGACGAGATTGCTCAGGTCGCGGTCAAGCCCACCCCAGGTGAGGTAGATGCGATCATCGTCGAGAAACTTGCTCTCGTGTTCGCCGTGACGTCCCGTTCTGCAAAGCCATAGCGCCATGTGAAGCTCCTGCCGTGATCAGCCCTTCGCGGTCTTGTCTCCGAGCCACCGGTCGATCACGACCTTGTGGAACCGCCAGTGCCGGCCGACCTTCTGGCCGGGAATCTTGCCTTCGGCGCACAGCTTGTAGAGCGTGGACGTCGAGAGCTTCAGGTACTTCGCCAGATCGTCGATGGTCATCACCGTGTCGTGCATCTGCTTGGCCATCTTAATTCCTTCCGCGTCGGAGAAGGGGACGAAGCCGCCCCGTCGGCCTCGCGGCAACCCGCATATTCCACCGTTGTTTGCAGTTGGTGTCAATCCCAGCCCCGAAAATGTTGCACGAGTCCACTGACAGGCTGCTGTCAGTGGCATTGAAAACGCCCGGCGGGCACATGGCCGCGCCGAGCGCTTCCAGGGGCGGTATTCAAGCCGGCGCGGTTGGTACTGCATCAGCGGAAGGTCTTCTTGTCTGTGTCCTTAGTCATGCGATTTCCTCCCGGCCCCGAGGCCAAAGAAGTAGTTGCCGTTCCAGTGCGAGCCGGTGATGGCCTTGGCGACCGCCGACAGGCTGCCGTACACCTCGCCCAGGTACTCAAACCCGTTGTCCCGCACGGTCACTTGGATCGCGTGACCCTTGTATTGTCGGGTCAGGATTGTGCCCGGCATCGGCTGGCCGGCGCTGTCGCCAAACGCGACCTTGGCCGTCCGCGTGGTGGACGCGAGCGACGGCGCGGGCGCGTCGGGAGGCCGTAGTGAGGGTTGATGGAAGAGACCTGGCGCAGACAGATTTTACCCAAGTCGCCCTCGCGGTGCGCGTCTTCAATCGTGATTTCGTGGCGGCGAGTGTTTTTCCAACCAGTGGTGACGTGGCACCGATCTTCATCATCGGCAAGCAGAACGTGGAGAAGCAGAAGCAGGTTGATCAACTGAAGATCACGCGCGGCAAGGCGCAGGAAACGGTCGAGTCGGCCAGGCGAGCCAAGTTTCGGGCCGATGGCTCGCTCGACAAGTTCTGCATCGACCAGGCCAAGGTCATCAAGGACATGCTGCGTTCGGCTGGGTCCAATCCGTACAACAACTACAACAAGGGCGACTTCACCGATCGCGCGCAGAAGATGATCACTGCCGGGGATCAGAAAGCTCACGCACTGAACGACACGGCGCGGGACAAGTTGCTGGCGCAGCTCCGCGCAAGTCCCAAAGCCAAGGTCGCACCACTCACCTACCGGCTGCCCGTGCTCAAATCCCTTGCCGATACGGTGACCGACTTGCTGGCCAAAACGGTGGTGTCCGCGGCAATTCAGTCGTTGAAGGATGATGCGCAACTCTCGTCGTGGGTTCATTCCGGGCTGGGCCTTCACCAAGCACGCGGGATCGCAACATGTCTCTTCTGCGATCAGCCGATGGCCAAGGACCGGTTGGCCGCGTTGGAAGCCCATTTCAGCACGGAATACGAGGACTTACAGCGCAAGCTGGGCGAGCAGATCGGCGTGATTCAAGCGGCAATCAAGACGGGCACGGACTTGGTGATTCCGAACGCAGCAGAACTCTACGATGAAAGCGTCCTCGGTCCGGCTGCGGTGGCGGTGCGCGGCATCCTGTTCGATAAGAATCCGTCGGCCAATTGGAAGGTGCCGTGGCATCAGGACCTTTCGATCGCGGTGAACCAACGAGCGGAGTTGCGCAGCTTCGGCCCGTGGTCGGTAAAAGCGGGCATCACACACGTGCAGCCGCCGATTGAAGTGCTTCATCAGATGTGCACGATCCGACTTCACCTCGATGCGTGTGGACCCGAGAACGGGCCGCTCAAGGTCATTCCCGGATCGCACCACGACGGAATTCTGACTGACGCCCAAATCGTCTCGCGAATTAAGCGCGGCCCGATCCAGATATGCACAGTACCGCAAGACGGTGCCGTGCTCATGCGGCCGCTGATTCTGCACGCCTCATCCGCGGCCGAAGTGCCCGGGCATCGGCGGGTGATTCATTTTGAGTTCTGCAGCGCAGAACTCCCCAAAACATTGCAATGGGCCGACGCGGTGTGACGGCCCTCACCACCGCGGCGGGTCCTGCTTTTCGATCGTTGCTCGGTCGATCTTCCGCCGCAGCGCGTCGGCCACTGTGGATGGCAGCGCGGTGAAGAAGTGATACCCGGTGATGGTTTCCACATCCGCCGGGCTGACGCGGAACTGGGCCCACTCGTAGCCGATCTGGTCGGTGTTGGGCATCACCACCGCGATGACGCGCGTGGAGTCGGTGATGTCGCCCAAATCCTCGCTGCCGTCGTCAGGGACGATGACGATCACCTTCCAACACTCCTTCGGCACGGTCACCATTTTGTTGGCGAATGATTCGCGGTAGCCGTTATTGCCCGTCCCGCCGACGCCTGTGGGCCCGGCGGTGATGTACAGCCGGGCGTTTTCCTTCTTCGCCACGCCGCGGCAGTAGAGTTCGAGCATGTTCCATGCCTTCTCGTTCAATTCGTGGCTTTGCGGCATGACATTGGTCATAACGAACGTGGCGTAACTCATCTCATGGTTTTTGGTGCGATCGCCGTGCGGACAGAGGTGGCCGCGATCAAAACCGCTGTTGGTGTAGTCCTTCTCGCTCACGAGATGGAAGAAACTCGGCAGTGTCGTATCAGTCGAAAACTTATTCCGGCGAGGAGCGTCGCCTAAGTCGTCCTTCGTCAGCCGCCAGCTGACCCAGTTGGGTATCCCCTTGGTGTTGTTATACGAGCCGACGAAGTAGGGCTTGATCTGCAGAAAGTTATCGGGATCTGTCCCCGCATTGCTCGGGTTGCCCAGCAGCCAGTTGGAGTTGGCCGACGCGGGCAACGTGGTGGCGGCCACCGGCGGAGCGGCAGGGTGATGCGTCTCGTAGTTTTTGTACGCCGCAACCGCCAGCGTGACGACGAGCACGATCGCCGGAATCAATTGCTTGTTCGGCCCGCGAGGCCCCCGCGGCGTTTTCGGGTGATATCGAGGCATGATGGCGTCCGTCGCATGGGCTACCAGCCCATGCCGCTTAGCGCTTTGATCTCATCTGATTCATGGCATGGGCTGGCAGCCCATGCGACGCTAAAGCTGCTTGGCGTAGCTGGCGAGCGTCGGCTCGAACGGTTGCGGCTCCCAGCCGAAGTCTTCAACCGCCTTGCTGATGTCGCAGGTGTTGTTTTCCTGGCTCATGATGACCTGGGATTCATTGAACGGCAGCAAAAACGCGGGCACGAACTTGGTCAGCGCTTTGGCGTACCAGGCGGGCAGCGCTATCACCAGCCGCTTCTTGCCGCTGATCGCGTGAGCAACGGCCTGGTGGAACTGATACCACGTCAACTGGTTCGGCCCGCCGAGCGGGTAGACTTCGCCGATCGTACCCGGCTTCTCCCGCGCATCGACAAACGCCTTGGCAACATCGCCCACAAACACCGGCTGCAGCATCCCCGCCCCGCCGGTACCGAGAAGTCCTGCGCCGAAATAAGGCATGAACAAGAACGGCGGCGCGGTCCCGCGGCACCATTTGGCTTCCATCTTCATGAATTCGCCGCGCGGGCCGTGGATCAGCGAGGGGCGGATGATCGTCCAATCGAGCCCGCTCGCCCGCAGGTACTGCTCGGCCAGGTATTTGGTTTTGTGGTATTCGCTGACCGCGCCGTCGCGCGTGCCGAGCGCTGACATCTGCACGTAGCGCTTGATGCCCACCCGCTTGGCCGCATCGACAACCCGCCGCGTGCCTTGGTGGTGGACGCGCTCAAAAGTCGCGTCGCCCTTCTCCATGATAATGCCGACGAGGTGGATCACCGCATCGCACCCGCGCATCGCATCCTCAAGCACGGCCGTATCAAACAGCGAACCTTTGAAGCCCGTCACCCCGCCGGTGATCGCGTGGCGGTTGGAGAGCGCGTTGACCGCGTACCCGCGCGAGAGCAACTCCTCAACGACGGCCTGTCCGACGAATCCGCTTCCGCCGGTGACGAACACTTTGCCTGCCATGATGGGTTCCTTCCGAATGATCGAGTAGACTTGCAAGTCGTTCGATCAACTTACTTTAGAACTGCTGAGGTGGATAGGCAAACGGGGTGGAAGTTATGAAATACAAGACGTTGTGTCGGCTACTAATCAAGCTCGTCGGACTGTATTTCGTGGCTGCGGCTTTAAGTACGCTCGGTCCGGCAATGTGGGGTGCGATCTCCTACATCCGCAACGGTGAAGGAATGGGACGAGCCCTGTACGTCGGCTGGATGGTCGTTCCGTGCGGAAATCTTCTGACGGGGATATTGCTCATCCGAGCAAGTGGATGGATCGCGAGCATCTTGATTCCATCGAACCGCCCCTACTGCCACGAATGCGGCTACGATCTGACAGGTGCGATGGGTAGCGTATGCCCCGAATGCGGAACCGAGTTTCGCTCGGCCCCGATCAAATCGGAGCCGCATCATTAATCCGATGTAGGGTCCGCCTTGGCGGACGATTCCATCACGGTCCGCCAAGGCGGACCCTACATATGTCGAATCAACTCTCCCACCTTCGTCTCGGCACGCGCGGCAGTATGCTGGCGCGGATGCAGTCGCAGCAGACGGCTGACGCACTGATGGCGGCGAATCCGGGGTTGCACGTCGAGCTCGTCATTCTCAAAACCACCGGCGATCAAATCATCGATCGGCCCTTGCACGAGATCGGCGGGAAGGGGTTGTTCACGAAGGAACTGGAGATCGCGTTGCTAGAAGGCAAGGTGGATTTCGCCGTCCACAGCTTCAAAGACGTGCCGGTGACGATGCCGCTGGTCGATCAGAGCGAGCTGACGATCGCCGCCGTGCCGATGCGTGAAGACCCGGCCGATGTGTTGGTGTCGCGGGTGGCGTCGTCGATCGCCGAGCTGCCGCAGGGCGCGAAAGTCGGCACGGGCAGTTTGCGCCGGCGGTGCATGATTCTGAGTGCTCGGCCGGACCTGACTGTCGAGATGATCCGCGGCAACATCGACACGCGGATGAAGAAGATCGACGCCGGCTTGGACGCGGTAATCCTGGCCGTTGCGGGTTTGCGGCGATCGGGATTGTTTGACCGGGCGACCTGCCACGCTGCGCCAGAACTGCTACCCGCGCCTGGGCAAGGCGCGCTCGCGCTGCAGTGCCGATCGCGCGACGCAAACACGATCGCGGTATTAGCCAAGCTGCATCACGCCCCCACCGCCGACTGCGTGGCCGCCGAGCGGGAGGTGGTCCGAAAACTCAACGGCGACTGTCATTCGCCGATCGGGGCATTTGCGACAATAAGCGACGGTCTGGCGACATTGCGGGCGGCCGTCGGACACCGCGACGGGCGGCCCCCTGTAATCCGCATGACCCGATCGTCGTCGCAACAACGATTGCACTTGCTCCCGGATGAGGTTTTCGCCGACTTGGTCGCTGCCGGTGCGGAGTCGATGCTCCGTCCCCGGATAGTGACGAATCTGTGACGCGCCTGTGACAAGCCTGGAATTGTCTGGAATTGCACCGAATTGTTCGAGTAGTATCCATTCGCCTTACCGATAGAAAGTCAACCGCTTGTCAACAGAGGTTCGCAACAAAGTTCTGATTCTTGGCGGCCGTTCGACGGCCAACGCTGGGGTTGTCGAAACGCTTAAAATCCAGTGCGACGTCGTTCAAATCGATTCGGTCGATCAGGCCATCGATGCCCTGCGACACAGCCAGTTCAACGCCATCTTCTCCGACTCTGCCGACTTCCTCCCGCTCGAACGCGCGCTCGTCAGTCAGCAGGCCAACCTCATCCTCAACACCATCGGCGAAGGCGTCTGCATCGTCGACGGTGAAGGCCGTTGTAACTGGATGAACAAGAAGATGAACGCATGGCCGAGCGCGGTGATCGACAAGATTCGCAAGACGTGTAAAGAAGCCTTTGAACTTTTCAGCAAGCAAGTCTCCCCGCAAAACCCCGACACGCCGACCTTTAATCGATCCAAACGCTACGCTCTCAACATTGACGATCAGCAGCAGTTCATGGAGATGATCGCCTCGCCGGTGATCAACCCGGCGGGTTTGGTGGTGCAGGTGGTGGCCGTAGTGTGGGACGCGACGGGCACTCGGCGATTGCAGCAGAAGATCGACGCCATCGACAAGGCCGGTCGCGAACTGGTGCGGTTGGAGGCGGAGGCGCTCCAGAAGCTGAACGTCGGCGAGCGCCTGAAACTGCTGGAAGACAAAATCATCAGCTTCACGCGCGAGCTGATGCATTTCGATCACTTCGCGATCCGCTTGCTCGATCGAAAATCAAAGAAGCTCGAGCTCGTCATCAGCGCCGGCCTACCAGGCGACGCGCTGAACGTCGAACTGTTCGCCTCCTCCGATGGCAACGGCATTAGCGGCTATGTGGCCGCGACCGAACGCAGCTACATCTGCCCCGACGTGGAACGCGATCCTCGCTACGTCACCGGCTTGGACAGCGCCAAGAGCAGCCTGACCGTTCCGCTCCGGCTGCACGACAAGGTGATTGGCATTTTCAATATCGAATCGCGCCAGCGGGCGGCGTTTAACGAAGACGACCGGCAGTTCGCGGAAATCTTCGGGCGGTACGTCGCCATCGCCCTCAACATTCTCGATCTGCTCGTC
>JBBROD010000123.1:0-6887 GCA_038229715.1 Tepidisphaerales bacterium
AAAGACGCGACCGACACCATCGAGCATTGAATCAAAGTGAGGTTCCCAATAACGAACGGTAGACGCATCCATGCGAAAAGGTCCATCCCGACCCGACTCCGGGCCGACAAAGAGTTATCGGCAAAATGCATCAATGCGCTACTGTAGTACTAAAGCAAACTTTACCGATTCCCTAATCGTATAACGTTTGCATGACCGACGTTTAGTGGTACATTTTGCGAACACGGAGGCCTGAAAATGATGTTCAGCCAAGTTTACAACTTAGAGCAGCATCTGATCGCAGAAATTGAACGTTTGGAACTCGACGCCCGCAGCACCCGCCGGCGAGTGGAACACGCCCGCAACGAGCAAGACAAACGCGTTCTCAATCGCCAACTCCAAGACGTTGAGCTAGAAATTGAAGTGCTTCGAGAGCGATTGGGGTAATCGTCTCTGGATCAGCTCATATTGCAGTACGTCCATAAGCCATGCGCTCACGTCGGCGACTTGTGTCGCGCCGCAATTTTGGACGTAGTTCCCGGCTCAGTAACAAGTTTTGGAATTCACAGTAACGAGTCGGTCTGAATATGATGCAAAGCATTGCTTGGAAAGCTCGACCGTACCACGGGCCTCTGGCCCGTGCAGGCGATTCGGAATAGCCAAGAACGTTCTTTTACTAAGGTTCGCGCGCTACCGGCTCGGGCCGGAGGCCCGTGGTACGGTCGAGTTTACAGACCGACCCACTACCGAATTCACGCTGCTTTCATTCCCTCGCAATTTACGGGTAAGCTTTCACTCGTATGACCGTTGTCATTTTCAGCTTGGTCGGGGTTAGCTTTCTGATCTCCGTTTTTCTCACCACCGCGATGAAGCGGCTCGCTCCGAAAATCGGGTTTGTGGATAAGCCGGGACATCGGAAGATCCACACCAACCCCAAACCGCTCGGCGGCGGGGTGGCGATCGTGTGGGCGTTTGTGCTGCCGATCGCAATTGGATTGGTATGGGTCAACTTTCACTCCGAACCGGACATGCTGACTGAGACAGGTGTGTTGGCGTTCGGTGTGCTAACCGGTCACCCGCATGAAGGGCCAAGACCGAGTATCATACAGCCATATTGGTCGGGTATTCGCCAACAGACTCCGCTTGCAGTCGCGTTCATCGCTTGCTGTCTCGCCCTCCACGCCATGGGCCTGTGGGACGACAAACGAGCGCTAGGCCCGTACATCAAGCTGGTCTTCCAACTCGTGATCACGCTCGCCGTTGTGCTACTCGGCGGGCTTCGCATTTTGACCGCGCTCGGCAATGTGCCCTCCATCATCCTGACCGTGCTTTGGATCACCGCAATCACCAACGCGTTCAACTTCCTCGACAACATGGACGGTCTGTCCGCCGGTATCGCCGCCGTTGCGACGACGGCGTTTCTCATCACCGCGATTTCAATCCAGCAGTGGTTCGTGGCCGCGTCGTTGTCGCTGCTGCTCGGGTCGCTGATCGGCTTTCTCTGCTTTAACTTCCCGCCGGCCAGCATTTTTATGGGTGACAGCGGCTCGACAGTAATCGGTTTCATCCTCGGCGTGCTGACGGTTCGCACGACGTTCCTGCCGCGCGACGCGGATTTTCAGACCGGCTGGTACGCGACGCTCGCGCCGGTCATCGTGCTGGCCGTGCCGTTGTACGATCTGATCGTGGTGAGCCTGATCCGCATCAGCCGGGGGAAGAGCCCGTTCGTCGGCGACACCAACCACTTCAGCCATCGGTTGGTCGCCCGCGGGATGAGCAAGAAGACGGCCGTGCTGTGTCTCTGGCTGTTGACGGCTGCGACGGCGATCGCGGCGGTGATATTGCCGCAAATCCGCAGCGGCTTCGGCGCGTTCCTGATCGGCGTGCAGACGCTGCTGGTGCTCGGCGTAGTTGCGCTGCTGGAGCAACACCCGATCCCGCCGGCCAAGTGAAACATTCATGTAGGGCGGGATAGCAATCCCGCCGTAAACATTTAGGAAAACCGCAACGGCGGGATTGCTATCCCGCCCTACAAAACGATGGCTTCTTCATCGCTGCAAGTTGATGACCATGAACCCTCCGACGCCGGCGAAATCTGGCGATGGGTCGGCCGGATCACGTTCGGGTTGATGCTCGCGGTCGTGCTCTGCCGCTGCACGATGCTGGAATTTTTGCGCGATCCGTTCCCGGTCTCGCCCGGCAGCGCCGCCACCGCCCGCGGACCGGGGCCGGGCACCACGTTGCTGCTCGATCTGCTCTGCGCGGCACCGGCGATACTCGTGCTGCTTCGGGCGGCGCTCGATCGGGCGTTTGTCCTCCGCAAGTCGATTGCGAACGTCATCATGTTGCTCCTCGCGATCTGGATCGCCGCCGGCACGCAGTGGGCCGACGACCGCTTCGCCGCCACCGTGGATGCGGCTAATCTCTGCTCAGCGCTCTCGATGCTTTGGGCGGCGCAGCAACTGGCGCGAACGTGGCGGCACGTTCGGATCGTCGCGGCGATCGCGTTCGGCGTGCTGCTGATCTGCGCTTCCCACGGCGTGGTCGATCGGCTCGTCGAACTTCCCGTTCGACAGGAAAACTTCCAAAAACATCTGCCCGACATGCTCAAGCAGATGAACATCGAGCCCGGTAGCTTCGAGGCCAACCGCATCGTGCAAAAAATCGGCTCCGGCGAGTTGCTCGGTTTCTCCGCGTCGATCAACACGTTCGCCGCCGTCATGGTGATCTGCGGCATCACAGCCGCCGGGGCGGTCGTCCAAAGGGTGAAAGACCGCTCCGAACCAGCCGCGGCCGTCGCGACGATCGTGCTGCTGGCGGCTTGCGTGGTGGTGCTGAAGTGGACCGACAGCCGGACCGCCTTCGTGACGCCCGTAATCGCGGCGGGGCTGTTCGGCGCGTACGGGTTGCTCGGCGGGTGGATGCACGCGCATCGCCGGCTGGTGCTGCTTGCGGTGCTCGTCGCGATCGCTGGCGTCATCGCGTTTCTCATCCACCACGGTCTGGTGACCGGCACGCTTTTCCACGACAGCCTGAACTTCCGCTGGCGCTACTGGGTCGGCGGGTGGGGCGTGTGGAAGGAAAGCCCGTGGATCGGCGTCGGCCTCGATGGGTTCGGCCTGCATTACCTCGCCCATCGTCTGCCGATCGCGTCGGAGGAAGTGAAAGACCCTCACAATTTTATCGTCCGCGCGTTCACCGAACTCGGTCTCGTCGGTGGCTTGCTTACGCTGGCGTGGGTAACGCGAGCCGTCTGGGAAATGACCAAACCCGCTGCGGCGGATCACACTACCGCGCCAGGGCAGCGTGCAGCGCCGCCGCGGATGCCGGGGATGACCGATCTCACCAAGCTCTCACTCGTCTGCATCGCGGGAATGCTGCTGGCGATGATCGCCGTCACTGACTTTGCATTGATCGACTGGAACAGCGCCATCGAGTTGCTCAAGCGCCTGCTGTACTTGTGCGTCTGCGTGATCGGCGGGGCGCTGATCGCGTTGCGGTCGATGGAACATCAGCAGATCGACAGCCGACCCGCGCCGTGGATTCGGGCAGGAATGGTGATCGCGATCCTGATCTTTCTCGTCCACAACCTGATCGATTTTTCAATGTTCGAGAGCAGTGCGATGTTCATCGCGGCGCTGCTGATCGGCACAGCGTGGGGAAGCGGCATCGCGAGCGATCGGCCGACGACGCGCAGCCTGCTTTGGGCCCGGCTGATCGGCGCGGCGGTCGTCTGGCTCGGCGTGCTGGGCGCAGTCGCCGTGCCGGTTCTCACCGCCGAGGCCGAGGCCGCCGACGGTAAGGAGTTTTTGCGGCAGTCCCAGTATTTGCAGGCCGGGCGATCGTTCACGGCCGCGCTCGACGTCTGGCCGGGGAATGCGGATTACGCCTACAACGCGGCACTGGCGCTGGCGCACGCGCCACAGGCAAACCCGGCCGAAATCCGGTCGCTGCTCGATCGCGCGATCATCGCCAATCCGATGAGCCCGCGATCGTTCCGCGTCCGTGCTGAGTTTGAACTTCAACTGAAGCCGCCGGACGTGAAATCACTCCGAGCCGACTTCGATCGAGCTTTGCAGATCGATCCGAATTCGGTCGACATGCGATTGACCTACGCCGACGTGCTGGCCGATCTTGGAGATAAGGCGGAGGCCAAGAAGCAGTACGAAACTGCACTCTGGTACAACGATCAATTCTCGCCGAAAGAACCGAAGCGATTGAGCGAGAAGCGGCTGGCCGAAATCCGAGCCAAAATCGCGCGGCTGGCATAATCATTCAAATCGTCATCCTGAGCGGTACTCCGCGAAGGATCCAGCCTTGAGTCTCAGGCTGGATCCTTCGCGGAGTACCGCTCAGGATGACGGTTTCGAAATAGCCAGCCTACTATCTGAACCGAGATACTTTAGACTTACATCATGCCCAACCCCAACCACATTCCTCCCGACGCGATGGCCAAATCCTTCGGAGTCGGCGGGCTGAGGCGACACATTTTTCTTTGTCGTGGCCCGGAGTGTTGTGCGATCGAGCAAGGGGATGCGACGTGGGAGTATCTCAAGAACCGCCTCAAGCAACTCAACCTGTCCGGCGAGCAAGGCAGCGTTTTCCGCACCAAGGCCGACTGTCTGCGCATCTGTACGGGCGGGCCGATCGCAGTGGTTTATCCCGAGGGAACTTGGTACCGCAACGTAACGCCGCAGGCCGCCGAGCGGATCATTCAGGAACATCTGATTCACGGACGCGTGGTGGAGGAATTATGCTTTGCGATCGATCCGCTTGAGGAAAGTGGCGAGTGATGTGGGCCGATATTTGACGCCCGCGCCCGCGCGGATAGAGCTAGAGCAACGCGATTTTGTGGGAGTGTGGCAATGACTGTTTGTCGTCATCCTGAGGTATGCCGAAGGATCTCGCACGTCGAAATCCGCTCGAAATTCGAGATCCTTCGGAGTACCACAGGATGACGATTTCAGAGTCTGCATCCTACATCAGTTTGCGCACCGCTCCAGCAGCGTAACGAGCAATCCCAATCTGCAACCGGAGTCAGTCCGTTCAATTATTCGCCGCCACCACTGCGCACAAAGCCGGCGAGTTCGACTTCGAACACGAGATTGGCGTTGGGCGGAATCGTCGGCGGAGCGCCGCGTTCGCCGTAGCCGAGCTTGGACGGAATCATCAGCGTGCGCTTATCGCCAACTTTCATTCCCGCGATGCCCTCGTCCCAGCCCTTGATGACACGGCCAGCGCCGAGCGCGAACTTAATGCCGTTGCGGGTTTCGGCGTGGTCGTCGGACGAGTCAAATTTTGTACCGTCTTCGAGTTTGCCGGTGTAAATGACCCACACCGTATCTCCCGCCGCCGCGACGCCCGCGCCCGGTGCGTGCTCGACGATCGTCACGCCGTTCTTGGTAACGGTTGTTTTGTCCGCCGGCGCCGTCGTGGGCTGCGCCAGTGCGAACAAAGCCGCTACCGATAGTACCGTGCCGCCACCCACCAACAGGGAACGAAGGTTCATTGTCACTCCTCGCGTAAGACTTTATTCGACGCCGCAGGATACCAGCTGCGACATGGCAAAGCATAGCTGCGCAACGTGTTATGCACAATTTCCAGCAGCGTTACCGTCGACCGGCCGCCCGGGTTTTTAAGAATATTGCGTCAAAAAATAATTTGTCGCCAAAGACAGATTTACGTGCATCATTGTATTGAATTCCTCTAATATGGTCCCCCTTGCATGGGTTAATATTTATTAGCGGAGGTTAGATGCCCAAAGATTTGCAGCAGTGGATTGCCGAAGGCGAAGAGATCTACAACGGCCTGCTCGGTGAGCACCGTCAGATCGAATCGCAAATGGAAGAGCTCGAGCAGAAGCTGGCCGACAAGCAGACGGATGTAAACCGGCTGGCGGCTATCATCGGCAAGCCGCCGATCGATTCTTCCCGTCGACTGTCGGCTGAGTTGGTGAACAGCGAAGTCGTCGAATACAGCAACAGCAGTTCGATGAACAACATCGCCCGGGCGTTGAACGGCCGACTGGGGCGATAGGCTTAGTATCTTTTAGCAAACGCGGCGAACGAGTTGAGCCCTGTGAACCGGGCTCAACCCGTTCGCCGTTTTTTTTGAGGATGCTTAGAGCTTCTAAAATAACTCAAAACACAACCGCGAAGGCGTGAAGAGCGAACGCGAAGAAACTCTGGTGATTCTGGCTTCTTGTATGGTTTGCGTCTTCGCGACTTCGCGGTTAATTTAGAAGCTCTTAGTTCGCGACGCGTTGCTGAAGCGCCTTGCGGACTTCGGTCAGCAGTTGATCGACTTTAAATGGCTTAAACAGCACCGCCGCCAAACCTTCCTGACTGGCGCGAACGATGCTGTGGTTCGGATCGTACCCAAACCCGGTCATCAAAATCACCGGCGTGTCAGACACCTTCCGCGACGCGGCGAACACGTCGTAACCGGTCTTGTCCGGCATTTTGATGTCGCTTACCACCAAGTCATATCGGTTCTGCTCCACCAGCGAGATCGCATCGGCCCCGCAGGCGGCTACCGTGATGTGGCACTTATACTTCTTCAAAATGTCGCTGATCGTCGTGCGGATGTTCGGCTCGTCATCCGCTACCAAAATCGATGCACCCGCCAAGATCGGGTCGACCGTTTCCTTGTGATCCTTCGCGCCCAGGATCGATGTGTTCGACCCGGCGGCCGCTTGCTTCAGGCTACCGCGGATCGTGCCGACGTTGTCCAGAATCGCCTGTAGCCGCAGGCGCAGGTCGTCGTTGCCGATGTAATCTTCCATCAGCGAGTTGGCGTCGGACGAAATATCATTCAGCGGCCCGGCCACCTCGCTGCAGACCGAATCGGCCACCACGTGCGAAGTGCTGACGCGCTCGCCGACGAGCAGATCGAGAATGTTGAGGGCG
>JBBROD010000124.1:0-6712 GCA_038229715.1 Tepidisphaerales bacterium
GAGCAACCGCATCTACAAAAGTTACGATGACCTGTTCGACCACTGCCAAACCAGCTGGAACAGACTCGACGAAGCCACCCTCGCCTCAATCACCCACACGCAATGGATCACGCACGAGATTCAGGGATAAACCGTATAATTCGTCGATTCTTCCGATTCATCTCTCCCCGCTTACATATTATCGACCCATAATGCCGATACCGAAATGTCGGCGATGGTTGTATTCCCTCAAAGGCGTGCCATAATCCGGTTGGCGTACCAACCGCCGCTCGCCGTAAGTTTTGCACGAGGTCGAATCGTAATCATCGGCCCGTCAGGAAGGTGATGCCGTATGGCTGCTCCTCAATCGTTTGTGCCTCCCCGAGTGCGTCCGTCCCGTCCCAGTCGCAAGTATTCACTGGCCGAAGCGAATCTCACGCTCCCACTGGTGAAGCGAATCGCAGCCGACGTGGTTCGTATCAACGACGAAGCCCTGAAGCTCCGCGACGCGATGGAACTCACCACCGACGCCACCGCGCAACGCCATCTGCAGAAGGAGTTTGAGTACAAAGCCGTCCGCATGGCCGAACTGATCGGCGAATTGGCCGGCATCGGCGCGGAGTTGAAAGATCCTTCCACGGGCCTGATCGATTTCGTCGGCCGGCATCGCGGTCGCGATGTCTACCTCTGCTGGAAGCTCGGCGAAGACTCCATCGTCCACTGGCACGACCTGCAAGCCGGCGTGGCGGGGCGCAAGCCGGTCAGCCAGCTGGTGGAATCGGAGTAAATCGGACTGACAAGAATCTAACGATCTAAGACGGTCGCCCCT
Organism: Tepidisphaerales bacterium; assembly: GCA_038229715.1. Classification (GTDB taxonomy): domain Bacteria; phylum Planctomycetota; class Phycisphaerae; order Tepidisphaerales; family Tepidisphaeraceae; genus JANMES01. The sequence goes on from JBBROD010000124.1 coordinate 809, forward strand.
GCTAAGGGGCGACCGTCTCTCATTAATTAGATCCGAATCGAATAAAGTTGCCACTGCCTGCAGTCGATGCATATAATGCAGGCATGCAGTACACTTTTAGACAAGTTCCATCGCACATCGACACCGCCTTGCGAGCCAAGGCTAAGGCTGAGAAGAAGAGCCTGAATCAAGTCGGCATTGAAGCCATGCGCGCGGGGCTAGGTGTACCCAACGAGCCATCCGGTAAGCGTGATTTGAGTGATCTTGTCGGCACGCTCACGCCGGCAGATGCCAAGGCGATGGACGAGGTCCGTGAGATTTTCGACCGCGTCGAAAAGGCTTCGTGGAAATGAGAATCGCGATCGATACCAATCGCTACCGTGATTTGCGTGACGGCGTACCTGAAGTGATCGAACTGCTTACCCGAGTCGATCAAATCTGCGTTCCGTTCGTTGTCGTGGTTGAACTCCAGACCGGTTTTGGGCAAGGCAAGCGAAGATTCGAAAACGAAAAACTGCTTGCCTCCTTCTTACGGAAGTCCGGCGTCGATGTGTTGTACCCCGATACAGAAACACTCCGCCACTACGTCGAACTATTCCTTCAGCTACGATTGGCCGGACGCCCTATTCCACTGAATGACTTGTGGATCGCCGCTTTGTGTGTTCAGCACGGACTTTCGCTGTTCACGAGGGATAAGCATTTTAATCATTTGCCAAAAGTGGGCAGAGTTTAGTCGCTAGTCCAACCAGTCCTTATCCTTCAGCCGCTGCGGGACGTATTCTTCGGTGACGTAGCTGATGTCTTTCGTGATCAGCGATTCCACTTCCATCTTAAATCCGTTGCTCATCATTTTGGCGATTTCCTTCTGCCAGCCGCGGTGGTCTTTGAACCACGGGTACGCGGCGATTTCGCCGGCGCGTTTTTTGTCGTTGTCGTTCAGTTCGATCTGCACGTCGTCCGACAGTTCGCACTCGTCATAATCCTTGGCGCGAATGCCGAGGTACTTGGCGTCGGGGATCGCCAGCCGCTGGCTTTCAAACGCCAGGCTGATCGATCCCTGCTTGATCACGCTGTAGATGTAATGCCCCCACGGGTCGCAGTCGAGCAGGCAGATGACCGGAAGCTTCGCCTCGCGGCTGAAGCGCTGCAGCAGCCGTCGCACGCCGCGCGGGGGCTGGCCGCCGCCGTGGGTGAGGATGCAGTTGTGGGTTTCCCAGAATCGGTCTTCGTTGAATCGGTTCCAGACCGTGCCTTTTTCAACGTGCAGCACGAACTTGGCGTCGATCTTCTTGAACTGGATGACGTCGGCTTCAGTGATGGAAGGAATCGCGTACCCGCCGGAACCCATTCGGCGGCAGTCGATGTCGTCGCCTTTATCGGTAATGGTGATGTTGCCGACCATCGCGCCGCGATTCTCGGCGAAGATGTGCAGCTCTTCACGCAACGCCGCCATCGAGACTTCCAGGTCTTCCAGAATGCCGTCGGACTCGCTCTGCTCCGCGAACGTCTTTTCCTTCGTGCCCGCCACCGTGTGCAGGCCCTTGTAGTACATGCCTCGCAGGCTCAAGCTCTTTTCCGCGTCGATCAGTTCCTTGATGCTGTTGCCGTGCAGGCACGTCTGCATGAACTGCTTGGCCTGGTTGAGATTGAATAATTCGCGGGTGGCTTTGGCGTCGCCCATCTGCAGGATTTTTTCCTTTTTATTCCAGAGCGTGTTGGATCGCGTGCGCTGCGGAATGGAGACGGAGATGTCCCCGCCCTTAAATGCGGACTTAGCCACACCGTCGGCGAGTTCGACGATCTTCTTCATCGTCGCTTCGTCGCGGGCTTTAATTCGCTTGTTAATGCTGGAAGGTTTTTTGTCTTTAGCCATGATCGCTTTCCGTCGCATGGGCTACCAGCCCATGTCACAGTGCCTGCGGTATCGGCATGGGCTGGTAGCCCATGCGACGAATCACTCGAACAGCCCGCTGTCCTTGCCGCCGGACTTTTTCTTCGCCTTTTTCTTACCCGCCCCGAGTTTCACCCGGCCCTGATCGTCCACTTGCTCCGGCTCGGCGGCTTCCTGCTGTTCATGGGCGCTGAGGGCGACGCGGTTTTCCACCAGCACTACGCTGTCGTCGTTCTTGATGTCGTCGTCTTCCTCTTTTTTCTTCTGCATCTTGCCTTCTTCGTCCAGCTGAGCGTCGGCGATCGCCGTGCGCTTGCGGGCTTCAGCGAGAAGGGCGTCGTACAGCTTTTTCGTCTCGTGCTTGGGGTTGATGGCGTTGACGGCCTTGCTGATCTCGCCGATGTAGCGCTCGAACACGTCGCGCCGCTCGGCCTGCCGAGCCATCGCCTGGCGCTTGCGCAGGTACGTGCCGAGCTTGCGGCCGCACTCCATGAGCGCGAGCTTCATCTCCTTGCGGATTTCGTCGTAGTCGGCGATCGCTTCCTTCGATTCGCTCGTGAACGGCACCCACACGCTGGCCATGTGGATCATGATCACCAGCGGCCCGACCGGCAGGCTGCCGCGGGGTTGGCTGAGGTTGTAGTTGCGCCAGCCGGTCTCGACGATCGCTTTGAAGCTGCTGCACGCGCTCGGCTGAAATAGCAGCGGCACGCGATTGGCGAAGCGGATCACGCGGGCGGTGTCGTCGGCGGCTAGCTCGCCGCCGAACGCGATCGCCGCCTCGATCTGGAACGGCCGGCCGCGGTACACGTCCGGCTCGCGCGAACTGGCGGCGTAAAACTCCGCCTTCACGCCCTTGAGCATGCCCGCCAGCATTTGACGCACGCCGATCGGCGCGAGGCAGTCCGTCGGTGGCGGACCTAGCTTGGCTTCCTGAAATACCTGGTATAGCTTTTCGATCTGCGGCGGCTCGACGCTCACGATCCGCGTGCGGCTGCTCAGCCCGATCTGGTCGCAAAACTTGCTGGCCGTCTGCGGGGAGACGCGGCAGAACTGATCCTGCAAGAACTGGTAAAGCGTGCCGCCTTCATTGTGCTCGTAGTCCTTCTTCATCTGCAGCAACGTGCCGAGCTCAATCCCTTTCGGGTGCGGCTGGATCTCGCGCGTCTCGGGAGGCAACTGTGCGTCCTGCCCGCGAGGGAAAAGGATGACGCCGTCTTTTTCGGTCGTCTCGCGGACTTCCTCGTTCTGCGGTTCACCCGCCGGCTGCGGCAACGCCAACTGCTCGCCGGCTTTGGCTGACGACTTGGCGCCCTTGGCGAGCGGCAGCTCTTCCTGCGCCTCATCCGCGCTGATGCGCGTCGGCGGGACGAACGTAATCCGCGCGTGCGGGTTGGCGATCGCCGTCAGTTCCAAAAACTCATCCACCGATCCGCGGCCCTTACGGTACAAGCCTTCCAGTTCGATGCTGACGCTCGTGCCGGTGATGTAGTCGTCGCGGTTGAGGAACGTGCCTTCGCGCGTGCCGGCGTTGATGTTCTTAAACCGGCTCGGCGGGAAATCCTCCGTCTCCTTATCAACCGTCACCTCGGCGCGATTCGTCTTGGTGTTCATCGCCAGCTCGATATGGTGAGCGGGCTTGCGCGCGCCCGGCCGCGTGTGGATGACCATCGGCTTGCCGGTAGTGATCAGCCCGTACATGCCGGCTGCGCTAATGCCGATGCCCTGCTGGCCGCGGCTCATTTTCAGGCGGTGAAACTTGCTGCCGAACAGCAGTCGCCCGAACACGTTTTCGATCTGCTTGCGGATAATGCCCGGCCCGTTGTCGACCACCGTCACGCGGTAACGGCTTTGCTTGGCGGTGGCGGGGCGGTCGGGCTGCAGGTCTTCAATGATCACCGCGACGTCCGGCAGGATGCCGCCTTCTTCGCTGGCGTCCAGGCTGTTGTCGACCGCTTCCTTCACCGTCGTCAGCAGCGCCTTACGCGGATTGTCGAATCCCAGCAGGTGGCGGTTCTTGGCGAAAAATTCCGAGACTGAAATATCCTTCTGCCGCGTCGCCATCGTTTCAGCGGTCTCTCGGCGGGCGGGTTTGGGCGTGGGTTTATCTTTTGCGCTCATGAATAAGGTCGCGTTTCCGTGGGCAGAGCCTGAGTTGGAACTGGATTTAGCTTCGATTAACGCCATCCGTGGCCTCCGTGGGGTGGATCGTAAACGATTGTTCTCATCGACGGAATGAGTCGCGTTTCTTGATTCATTCCATACCGTATTTTACCCGAACAATCGCGTGGCAACAAGGTGCGTTTTATTCGCTGCGATTGGTAGGACAGACATTCCTGTCTGTCACGAGGCGGCGTACTCGTCGACTCGTACCGATCGGCCGATCACGGTTCGTACGGACAGCTGAGTACATCCGCCCGTGACAGACAGGAATGTCTGTCCTACCGAAGAAGCGGGATGCATTGTTCACAGTACGAATTGTTTGAGCGCGGCCGACACGCCGTGGTCGTTGTTGCTCGGCGCGATCCAATCGGCCACCGCTTTTACGCGCAGATCAGCGTTGTCCATTGCCACGCTCACACCCGCCACCTGCAGCATGCCGACGTCGTTCGGCGCGTCGCCGATCGCCATCACCTGGCTCATCGGCACGCCGTAATGCTCGGCCACGCGGATCAGCGCGTGCGATTTGCCGGCGTTGCGGTTCATGCCCAATAGCAGCTCGCGCTCGGTGGCGCGCACCATCGCGATCTGCTCGCCGAACTCGGCTATCAGCACCGGCTCCATCGCCGCGATCACATCGGCATCGCCAATCAGGTTCAGCTTGGTGATCGGCTGGGCGCAAATCTCCTCCAGCGCGGCAATCACGTCCGGCTTGAACAGCCGGCCGGTCTCAGTCTGGTAGAGGGAGTTGATACGATCGGTGTGCCAACGGTCCAGAATCTCGCAGTGTACTACCAGCGGCTCGTGCATCCCCCGCGCCCGTCGGATCAGCCGCAGCACGATGTCGCCCGCCATCGGCAGGTGATACACAACGGCGGTGCTCGGCTCATCCCATATCATAGCGCCGTTGTAGTTGATCTGCCACGTGTCGAGATTCAGCCGCTGATAAATCCCCCGCACACTCCGCGGCGGCCGAGCGGAGGCGATCACGATTTTCACACCCCGCTCGACGGCCAACGCCAGCGACGCGACGGTTTGATCCGTCACCTGCTTGGAATCATTCAGCAACGTGCCGTCGAGATCGATCGCGATGAGGCGGATGTTCATTCGGGTAGAGTGGGTTTCAATCCACCTTTTTTGGCAGATGTGGTAGGCTGAAAACTAACCTACCGAACTTATTTTAACAGTGCGCGGTCCACGTATCGCGTCAGCCATGACCAGTCAGGGTTGGCCAACGCTGCGGCACGAAGTAGATCAGTGACTTCTTTGAGGAGCGGGCTCCGAACATCAACCCACGCTGCCGCTTCGTCGCGTTCGTTGATTGCTCCAGCGAAAAGCCGGAACAGAAACGAGTCGAAGCCGAACCGATACTCGCGACCTACGGCATCATGAATCACGACAAATCCCGGTGGGCCGAACGAGCCTTGCATATACCGCCATACGTCTGCTTCTATCAGTTTAAGCGGTCGGATCGGTTCAGGTTGCCACTGAGAAATAACAGAGTGGCCCGGGATTTGTTCTTCTGCATTCATGAAACGCAAGTTAGTGAATAAACCGCATATCCTCAAAGTCCGGAATGATGCCGCTGTTCAATGATATCGACAAACGAAGACGGCGGGCAATGCCCACTATACAAAACTACAAACCGCGAGGTGGAAAGAAGCCTTCAAAGCTGCTATCCCCGACATCATCTTTTCGCATGATGATGTGCAATCGCAATTTGCCATCGACTGATACGGCTTCGCCCTGAATCTTGTGCGCGTTCGGCGCTTGTTCGGTAGCGCGATTCGTTCGTTCATGCGATGCTCCCTGCACTCGTGCAAGGAGGCAGGTCTTGGTCATCGCGTTTCATGAACCCGAGGATGAGGTTCGAC
>JBBROD010000125.1:0-6654 GCA_038229715.1 Tepidisphaerales bacterium
CAATCACCGCGCCGGTCGAGGGGTTGTAGACCGAGGAAGTCCGAGCCGAATCACTGGCCGACCACTGGCCGGCGATCAGGTTGGGGACGTCAGGAATGGACGAGACGGCGGGAGGGAGAGTGGAGGGTGACATCGTGAAAGAAACTTGGAGGTTTAGTTTGGCGGCGAATCAGTTCGCTAAAACCGGCGCAGCCAATAGTAGGCCAAAAAATGCGGAACACGAATCTAAGTAATCCTGGTAGTGGGCCAGTCACACCGACGGTCGCGGCTCACCAGCAGATGAAAAAGCAGAAAAAGGTGCTTACGGATGGACACGATTTGCTGAAATCCCGTCTTCTCTGCGTCTCTGCGGTTCTTAACGAAGCCTCTGGAGAACCAGGCCGGGAATTTTAACCGCAGAGACGCAGAGACGCAGAGACGCAGAGAAGATAGAATTTAATCAGAACATGTGCGAAAGCGTTCTATTGTGGCTGCTTTCTCTTCAATCCCCAAACAAGAGCCTTCGTGCCCCTTTGTGACCTTCGTGAACAATCCGAATTCCTCGCCAAAATTCCTCCATTCCCGGCGGTTTGGACTGGACACCCAATCGCTTGGCGATACATTGACTCGGTCCCACCCGCTCCCAGCGAGACCAAGTGACCGGACTGAACCCCCGAGCCTTGTGCAGCACACGGATGTCCTGCTTTCACCTTCCAATCAACCCGCTCAACCGACGCAATGACGTCTACGGAGACCCTCCAACTCGGCCTCTGTGGCCTTGCCGCGCCGATTGAACTCATTCCGCCTGTCGGCGGCCCAACTTTCCGATGAGCACTTCAGAAGCTGTTCGCAAGCACAAAGAATTCCTCTTCCCCGCCGTCGCAATGGCTTACCAGGAGCCCATCGCGCTCGTCAAAGGCGAGGGCAACTACGTCTGGGATGACCAAGGCAAACGCTACCTCGATGCCTTCGGCGGTGTCCTCACCGTTTCCGTTGGCCATGCCAACCCGAAAGTGGTGCAGGCGGTCGTCGATCAGGTGAAGAAGATCAGCCATACTTCGACCCTGTATGCGAACGAGGAGCAGTCGAACCTGGCGGAGAAACTGGCGAGCATGTCGCCTGGCAATCTGAAGAAGACATTTTTCACCAGCAGCGGCACCGAGGCGAACGAGACGGCGATGAACGCCGCCCGCGCCGCCACCGGCCGGCTTGACATCGTCACCCTCCGCCACAGCTACAGCGGCCGAAGTTTGCAAACCCTCGCCGGCTGCGGGCAGAGCGGCTGGAAAAAAGTGCCAACGCTGGTCCCGGCGATTCATCACGCCCACGCCCCGTACTGCTATCGCTGCCCGTTCCACGCGCCCGGTCCGGAAAGCTGCGGGCTGGACTGTGCGGAGGATTTGGAAGAGTTGATTCTGACGACGACCGGCGGGGAAATCGCCGCTTTTATGGCCGAGACGGTGATCGGTTCAGGCGGATTCATCGTCCCCCCGCCGGGCTATTTCGAGAAGGCCGTCGGCATCGCCAAGAAGTACGGCGGGCTTTTCATCTGCGATGAGGTGCAGGCCGCCTGGGGGCGCACCGGCGGGAAGTGGTGGGGAATCGAGCACTGGGGCGTCGAGCCTGACATCATGTGCAGTGCAAAAGGCATGGGCAACGGTGCTCCGGTCGCCATGTGCATGGCCACGCCGGAAGTGGCGGACAAGTTCCCGGGCATCACGTTCGCCACGTTCGGCGGCAACCCGATCAGCATGGCCAGCGCCGCCGCGACGATTCAGGTCATCGAAGAAAACAATCTGCTCGAAAACTGCAAAGTGGTTGGCGCTTACCTCGGCGAGAAGTTCAAGGAACTCTCAGAAAAGCACCCACTCATCGGCGACGCCCGTGGCATGGGTATGATGCAGGCGATTGAATTGGTGAAAGACCGCAAGACCAAGGAACCCGCGCCGGCTGCGGTGAACAAGGCCTTTAACGTCGCGAAAGAAAAAGGCGTGTTGCTCGGCAAAGGCGGCGTGTACGGCAATGTCATCCGCACCGGCTTGATGCTCAACGCGGGCAAGCCGCAAGTGGACGAAATGGTCGCCGGGATCGACGCTGGCCTGACGGAAGCAGCGAAGTTGTAGGGCAAGCGTGGCTGGACAATATAGATCGATTGCAACTCAAGCGGAATAAACCGAAAGAGGCTAACAATGCGGCTAGTGGGTTTGAGGTCATACCTCGTGATGGGATTACTGACAGCCACGATCATCGGCTGCGGCAAGACCGATACAGCCTCAAGCGGTGCCGACGATTCATCGGCAACTGCTGCGGCCGCAGCCCCGACCGGGCCTGTTAACGGCCCGACTGATCAACTGGTCAAGATCTCTCAGTTCGGCGGATCGCTCTATTGCTCGATCGCGTCCAGCGCGGATGGAACGCTGCACGCCATCTACTCCGACCGGGCCGACCCGACTAAGGTGATGTATCTCTACTACCGCGCAAGCAAAGACGGCGGCGCGACGTGGACTGATCCGAAAAATCTCAGTGACGACGAGAGCGGCTTGTCGAGCTACTACTGCAAGTGCATGACCGATAGCCAAGGTCGTGTGTATGCCGTGTGGAAATATCTGACGGCCGCCAGCGACACGCTCGACGGGCCCGGCAGCGCGTGTTGCGGCATTCTCGCGTACCGCTGTCTGGACGGCGGCAACTGGTCGAAGGCGATCAAGCTGTCGACCAAAAATGTGCCGAGCACTTCGTTCTTCGCCGCGAGCGGGCCGGACGGGAAAGTGAACGTCGTTTGGGCGGCAGGCAATACTGATGTCGACTGGGTTCCCGAAGGCGGCGTGCAATGCTTCCAGGGCAATATGATCCAGCAGGTCGTGCTCGATGGCGCAAATCCGCCGACGCCGAAAGGTCTGATCGTCCCCAAGCCGATCCCGACGCAGGCGCAAATCAACGCCGCCCATGCCGCTGGGAATGACATCCCCAATCTCGATCAGCGTGCCCACCAGGACGGCCTATGGAACCTCCGGGGCTATATCGACAAGGCTGGTGTTGCCCACTTCGTCGGCGAGCATTACAGCGAATACGCCACCGGCGGCAGCAGCAAGGGTTACTACGTCGAGTGGGACGGCAAATCGCTGCACAAACTCTGGACGATCGATCACGTCAATAACTTAAACAACCCGCCCACGCTGCTGTGCGATGCGAATGGGAAAGAGCATCTGATCAGGACGCCGGAGCATTCGGAAAAGGAGGCTGTTCGCGATTACGCGATGGCCAACAAAGAAGTCGATGATGGAGCCGACATCATCGGCCCAGACAAGATCGGCGGCTCTGTGGTTGACTGGCAGGCCGAAGCAATGCCCAACGGCAAGATGGTGGTGACCGCCGCCGTCTCGCAGAAGGGCGGGTGGGCACCGGATGATACCGAACTGTACGCCACCACGTTCGACGGCGTCGGCCAGTGGTCCAAGCCGGTCTGCATTACCAATAACGCCGCCCGGCAGGCGTTCATGGACAAACAGACGGCTGCGGGCGGTGTTTCGAAGAGTGATACCTACCGCCCGGATTTTGCCGATGCGGTCAGCCTTCCGAATGGTGGGGTGGGCGTTCTGATGGTCAATACGTGCAGCTCGATCATCGGCATCACTAAGAGCGGCGTTACTCGCGGCGGCCAGGTCGTCGGATCGCTTGGTACGGTCAGCACGTCTGCCCCCTGGGTCTTTTATCGAAAGTTTTAGCCAGCCATGACAACGCTCCTCAAAAACGGCCGAATCATCACCGCCACGGACGACTACATCGCCGACGTGTTTATCGACGGCGAGACGATCAAGATGATCGGCAAGGATCTGCCTGTGAAGGCAGACAAGACGATCGACGCGACCGGCAAACTGGTGATCCCCGGGGCGATCGATCCGCACGTGCATATGGAACTGCCGTTCGGCGGGACCGTGTCGTCCGATGATTTTGAATCCGGCACACGGGCGGCTGCGTTTGGGGGGACGACGTCCATTATCGATTTTGCCATTCAGTACCACGGCAAAACCTTTGAACAGACCATCGACGATTGGGACGCCAAAGCGCAGGGAAAATGCGCGATCGACTACAGCTATCATCTGGCCGTCACGGAGTACGAGCCGCGGCACAAGCCGGAGTTTAAGAAAATCGTCAATCGCGGGATCAGCACGTTCAAAATCTTTCTCGCGTATCCCGGCGTGTTTATGATCGACGATACGACGATGTTCCGCGTCATGCAGTCGGCCGGGCAGGTCGGCGGGATGACGCTGGTACACGCGGAGAACGGCATCGCGATCAGCCAGATGATCGATAACCTGGTGGCTGCCGGGAAGATGGAGCCGAAGTATCACGCCGAATCGCGCCCTCCGGTGATGCAGGCGGACGGAGTGGCGCGGGCGCTTCGCGTCGGGGAAGTCGCCAAGGCGCCGGTGTTCATCGTTCACGTCAGTTGCGAAGCGGCGATGAAAGAGATCGTCCGCAGTCGCGATGAAGGTCACGCATCCTTCGGTGAGACGTGTACGCAGTATCTGTTCCTGGATCAAAGCTACTACGACAAGCCGAACTTCGAAGGTGCCAAGTACGTCTTCACGCCGCCGCTCGTGCCGAAGGAAAATATCGAGCCGTTGTGGAAGGGCCTGAAACTCGGCTACCTGCAGGAAGTCAGCACCGATCACTGCCCGTTTAACTTCAAGGGACAAAAAGAGCTCGGCCGAGGCGATTTCCGCAAGATCCCCAACGGCGGGCCGGGCGTGGAAGATCGGCTGTCGATGGTCTACCAGGGCGGCGTGATCGAACGCGGCTTTAGTCTGAATAAGTGGGTCGACATCACCTCCACCGCAAGCGCCAAAATGTTCGGCATGTTCCCGAAGAAGGGCACAATCGCCGTCGGCAGCGATGCGGACATCGTGATTTTCGATCCCAACAAGCAGCGCACGATCAGCGCCAAAACGCATCATATGAACTGCGATTACAGCCTGTTTGAAGGTCGGGCGATCAAAGGCGAGCCGCTCACGGTGCTCAGCCGCGGCAAGACGATCGTCGAAAACGGCAAATACATAGGCCAGCGCGGCGATGGAAAGTTCGTCAAGCGCGGACGATGCGCGACACTGTAATTATTGTCCACGAATAACACGAATCTCCACGAATAAATTCCTGTTCGTAAACATTCGTAATCTTTTGTATTATTCGTGAGGATTCGTGTTATTCGTGGACCTCATCCGATTCGGAGTTCAACATCATGCCCACCCTCGCCACCACCGTTAACGGGATTCACCTTCCCAATCCCTTCGTCATCGGCTCCGGCCCGCCGGGCACCAATGCCAACGTCTGTGGCAAGGCGTTCGATGAAGGGTGGGGCGCGGTCATCATCAAGACTCTCTCGCTGGATAGTTCCAAGGTCATCAACGTGGCCCCGCGCTACGCGCGCCTGCGGACGGCCAGCAACGAAGTCATCGGCTGGCAGAACATCGAGCTGATCTCTGATCGCCCGTTCAACATCTGGCTTGATGAGTTGAAGTTGCTGAAGGACAAGTACCCCGACAAAGTCGTCATCGCCAGCATCATGGAGGAGTACAACAAGGACGCGTGGACGGAAATCGTCGAGCGCGTGCAAGCCACCGGCGTGGCTGGCTTCGAGCTGAACTTCTCCTGCCCGCACGGCCTGCCCGAGCGCAAAATGGGCGCTGCCATGGGGCAGGACAATGCCGTCATGCACGAAGTCTGCGGCTGGGTGATGAAAGCCGCCAAAATTCCCGTCTGGGCCAAGCTCACGCCTAACGTGACCAGCATCGCCGCCGGTGCCGATGCCGCGCTGTCGGCCGGCTGCGACGGCGTGTCGGCGATCAACACCATCCTCAGCGTCACCAGCGTCGATCTCGAAACGCTGCGCCCCGAGCCCACCGTCGAAGGCTACACCGTGCCCGGCGGGTACAGCTGTATCGCCATTCGTCCGATCGCGCTGCGGATGGTCAAGGAATGTGCAGAAACCATTCGCGATAAACACCCCGGCAAAACCCTCAGCGCCATCGGCGGCGTTGAGACCGGCAAAGACGCCGCCCAGTTCATCCTCCTCGGCGGCGATACCGTGCAGGTCTGCACCGGCGTGATGAAGCACGGATACGGCATGGTCAAGAAGATGAAGGACGAACTGCTCAGCTTCATGGAGCATCACAAGTTTGAAACCATCAGTGATTTTCGGGGTCACAGCCTGCAGTATTTCACCACGCACGCCGATCTCGTCAAACGCCAGGCCGACGCCAAAGCTGCCGCCAAAGCCAAGGTGGCCGGTATGGTCGTGAAAGATACCGAATGGAAGGGCGATGAGTTCGTCAAACAGTCGGATGCGCTGGCGAGAAACTAGCGTCGCTTCAGCGGGTTGGCCCAGCGGATCGATCCGTTTTGCTTTGAATGATTTAATTGCTGAATCTAAAACGGTTCGCTACCATCCAGCCGCCTACTGAGACTCTGGCAAGGTGGCGCGGAAACTTAAATCCATCTAACCGCGGGGACCGCATGACAATCGCTGATACGCCTACTCATACGATTCATAACAATTCCCGGCGCGTGGCGGCGGGCAGATAGCTGCAGGCACACACGCTTTGGATGAGACTCGTGGTGAGGCAGACCGCACGCCACGCGGTGGTGGCCGCGTCCATCAACGCTTCATAGTCGGCG
>JBBROD010000126.1:0-6531 GCA_038229715.1 Tepidisphaerales bacterium
GGTGGAGGGTTTGTCGGTGTTTGACGTATTGTTTGTGTTGCTGAACAAGCCACCGCTGCTCCCGCTATTACTTCCCGAGCCACCGCCGCTGGAACCGCCGCTACTATTCTGCGTGAGGTTGAAGCTTGGTCCGGCGAAATCGGGGATGTCGACGATGAGATCGCCGACATCGAACACGCGGGTGATGAGCTTCGCGTCGGCTGCCTCCTGGGTGGTGATTTCGATTACGCCTTGGTCGATAAAGTAAGTGAGCGGCGTACTCCCGCCGACTTCGTCGAGCACCAGTTGCAGCGCCTTGCGCATCGAAACGGCCCGCAGCTTTACGTGTACGGGCGTGTCTTTGTTGATGTTTTTTTCCTGCAGCAGGCGCCAGTTGATGTTGATGTTGGCGCTGGTGAGATCGCGGAGATAGTCGATCGCGTCGGCGAACCCCACGCCGTCAAGGTTGACGTTGGACAGTTCCCCACCGAGCGCCCGAGCGGCGGCGGTGTTCGGGGCGGCGGCGAGGGTGAAACTGGGCTTGGCGCAAAGGCCGGCAAGAATCAGAGCAATGGCGACACGTCGCATGGCAGATACCTCCCTGACAAAACGCTCGCCGGTTTTGCGGTTCAAGTCGGGGGGAGCGAGGACGGGTTGGCAGCAACTTCGGCCATCGGCTTGCCCGTGTACGGGTCAAACTTCGGCTGATTGATCGGCTGGCCGGTGAAGGGGTCAAACTTCGCCCCCGACAGCGCGGCCGGTCGGTCGACCTGCGCAACCGACTGCGTGACGTCTTCCTCAATTCCCTTCAAGCCCTTCTTGAACTCAACGATCCCCTTGCCCAGGCTTCGGCCGACTTCCGGCAATCGCTTGCCGAACAGGAGTAGGCCGACCACTCCGATAACGATCCATTCTTCAATCCCGGGCATCTGAAAAGCGAGCGGCGTTGTCATACTTGTGTCCTTCAATATCCAAACGTTAGGTAACATGAATTATTATATGACGGGTTTTAACACTCGGGTAGTCGGATTTACTGACCGCCGATCAAGATTCCACCCGATGCGACCGCAAAAGTTTCACCAAATCCCCGATATCCGGCGGCAAAGGGGCATTTAAAGTCATCGGTTTAAGAGTGACCGGGTGCATAAAAGTAATCTCGTAAGCATGAAGCGCCTGCCGTGCGAACTTGAATTCGCCATGCTCGATCGTCCGCCCGCCGTACATTGTATCGCCGACGATCGGGTAGCCGATGTGGCTGAGATGCACGCGTAACTGATGCGTCCGTCCGGTTTTAGGGGTCAGCTTGATCAGGCTGAAGCCTTCCTTGGGCAGCGGGTAGTGCTTGTCGTTATGGAAGTTGGATGCGTGCAGGAGGATAGGGTTTGGGGTTCGGGGTTCAGGGTTTAAGGAAGATTCGGCAGCCCTTTGCTGAACCCCGGACCCTGAACCCCGGACCCTATCTGCCGGCGGCAAAAACGTCTCCATCACTTGGTAACCCGTCACCGCCGATCGCCCGCCGTTCTCGATTTTGCGGATGGCCTGCTTCTCGCGAACGTAGCGGTCCTTGCCGATGGGCATGTCGATGGTGTCGCTAAGCAGTTCCGGCACGCCATGAGATACGCACAGATAGGTTTTTTGGATGGTGCGGTTCTCGAATTGCCTGGCGACGCGCCAGTGAGCCTCATCGCTCTTGGCGATGAGCATGATGCCGGTGGTGTTCTTATCCAGCCGATGCAAAATCCCCGGCCGCCACTCGCCGTTGAGGGTCGACCATTTCTTGCCGTAATACACCAGCCCGTTCACCAGCGTCCCCGTCCACACACCGCGGGCGGGATGAACGACTAAGTTCGCCTGCTTGTTGATCGCCATCAGGTGATCGTCTTCGTACACGATCTCCAGCGGGATCGGCTCGGGCACGATCTCATTCACAGGCTCCGGCGGGGCGACCATCTCAATCACATCACCATTCCGCGGGTGATAGCTCGACTTCGTCGGCTTGCCGTTGACGGTGACCATGCCTTCTTCGATCAACTTCTGCACGCCGTTGCGGGAGAGGTAACTGATGCGGTCAGTTAAAAACTGATCGATCCGCCGTTCGATGTGCTTGGTCGGGGAGAAGCGCAGGTGCAGCGTGTCCGATTCGCTATCGCTTTCGGGGATCATCGCCTCTTCAAATGATTCGACGTCTTCGCTCACAGGCGATCAGTTGGACAGGAAAACCAACCGATGGTCAAGTTTACTGTGAAATCCATTCCATGCGACACAGAGGCACAGAGACACAGAGCAATACACAGAGAAAATTCTGAATTGTTTTTGCTCTGTGCTTAACTCTGTGTCTCTGTGCCTCTGTGTCGCATGGAATTTATCGCAAAAAAAGCTGCCCCGGGCAAGAGGGCAGCTTCGAACGGGGCTTGTGAGCGACTTCAACGCGGGGAGCAATGAAGAACGCCACATCGGGAAAGGGAGGGCTAGATTAAAACTCGCATCTTTCTCGTCCTTTCACTGTCTGCACGATGGTAGTCATCCGGTCAATCCAAAGTCTAAATTCTGCACTGGTTTTCAACAGATACTCGACATTTTCGGACGTTCAGATTCTGCGCCGGTACAAATTCCCTCAGCCGATCTGCAATAACCCTTGGTTACATCTGTTCAGACTGCTCGGTCGCGGACAGGTGAATCGCCGCAATCTGCGTTAGAATGTTTCCGACGATCATTCTTAAGGAAAGCGAGTGACAGGCACATGGCGGAACGAAACTTCGTAGCGTTCGATCTCGGGGCTGAAAGCGGGCGGTCGGTTCTGGGTAAACTGGCTGACGGAAAGCTGACATTGGAAGTCACGCATCGATTCCCGAATCTCAACAGCCGGATGAACGGCCGTCTCCACTGGAATCTGCTCGATCAATGGGACCAGATTAAGATCGGCCTGACCAAGTCCGTCGCCATGGCCAGCGATTTGGCGGGCATCGGAATGGACACCTGGGGCGTCGATTTTGGCCTGCTTAGCAAGAGCGGCGAAATCCTTGGTTCACCCGTCCATTACCGCGACGGCCGGACCGACGGCGTGATGGAGCGCACGTTCGCCAAGCTCGGCCGGGATAAAATTTACGCCGCGACCGGCATTCAGTTTATGCAGCTCAATACGCTATTTCAGCTGATGGCTATGCGCGAAGCCAAAAGTGAGCTGCTCGACCAAGCCGACACCATGCTGTTCATGCCCGACTTGTTCAACTACCTGTTCACCGGCGAGCGCAAGAGCGAATACTCGATCGCCAGCACCAGCCAAATGCTCGACGCTCGCACCGGCCAATGGGCGACCGTCATGCTGCAGCAGTTGGGATTGCCGACGAAAATTCTGCCAGTGATCGTGCCGAGCGGATCGGTGATCGGGCCGATCCAGAAACGCCTGATGGCCGAGCTCGGCGTGGGAGCGATCCCGGTGATCGCCCCCGGCTGTCACGACACCGCGAGCGCCGTCGCCGCCGCCCCGGCCGAAGGGGACGATTGGTGCTACATCAGTTCGGGCACTTGGTCGCTGATGGGCGTGGAGCTGGATAAGCCGATCCTGTCGGACAATGCCCTGCAACTGAACTACACCAACGAAGGCGGCGTCGGCGGGAAGATTCGGTTCCTGAAAAACATCATGGGCCTCTGGCTCGTGCAGGAATGCCGCCGGCAATTCCTCAAGGAAGGGCACGATCACAGCTACACCGAGTTGACGACGATGGCCTCGCGGGCCGAGGGGATGCGGTCGCTGATCGACCTCGATCACCCGCCTTTCGGCTTGCCCGGAGAGATGACCGGCAAAATCGAATCTTACTGCCAAGCCACGCATCAACCCGTTCCGCACGCCCGCGGCGAGTTCGTCCGCTGCTGTCTCGACAGCCTGGCGTTAACGTACCGCAAGACGCTGGAAGGGCTGGAATCGATCGTCGGCAAGAAGATCGCGGTGATCCACATCGTCGGCGGCGGGACGCAGAATGAACTGCTGAACCAAATGACCGCCGACGCCTGCGGCCGGCCGGTCGTCGCGGGGCCGGTCGAAGCGACCGCCATCGGCAACGTGCTGGTGCAGGCGATGGCGACGGGCGATGTGCCCTCACTGGCCGCCGCTCGCAATATCGTCCGCGATAGCTTCGGCGTCAAACGCTACGAACCGACCGACACCGCCAAGTGGGATGCGGCGTATGACAAATTCAAGCACCTCAAGGTCTAAGATGATTAGCCACAGATAACAAGATTAATGAGCCGCAGATAAACGCAGATGAACGCAGATCACACAAGAAATTGAGCCAGCCTTTTGTCTTATCTGCGTTCATTTGCGTCAATCTGCGGCTCTATCTTTCTGCGGCTCTCTTCTCAATCTGTGTTCATCTGTGCCCCATCTGTGGCTAAATTTTCCTCCGTGCTCTCCTTGCTCTCTGTGGTAAATTCATTTTCATGATCATCGATTGCCACGTCCATCTCTGCGCCTTCATGCCCGGCCACGGCAGCATGTCGAAGCGGCTGCTCAATTCGCTGCCGTTTCGGTTCATGCGGTGGCGGCTGGGGATTAACGACGTGGTGCCGGACGCTTTCACCGAGCAAAAGCTCGTCGACACGCTCGTCCGGCTTTTGGATCAATCCGATCTGGACGCGGCTGTTTTGCTGGCGTTCGATGCGGCACATGATTTCGAGGGAAGATTCGACGCTGCCAACACGCACCTATATCTCACCAACGATTACGCGATTGAGCTGTGCGCCAAACATCCCAAGCTGAAATTCGGCGCATCGATTCATCCGTATCGCAAAGATGCAGTGGCCGAACTCGAACGGTGCGTGAAGGCGGGGGCGGTGCTGCTGAAGTGGCTGCCGATCGTGCAGAACTTCAACCCAGCTGACAAACGCTGCATTCCGTTCTACGAAGCACTCGCCCACTACAAGCTGCCGCTGCTCAGCCACACCGGCGGGGAGAAGTCGCTTCCGAACATGGACATCACCACCGCCGACCCGATGCTGCTCCGGCCGGCGCTCGATCGCGGGGTGACCGTCATCATGGCGCATTGCGGCACGCGATCGGCTCCGCGCGAGGTCGATTTCGTCCCGAATTTCGTCCGGCTGGCGAAGGAATACGAACACTGCTACGGCGACACCGCCGCCCTTAACTTGCCGACGCGGTGGTACGCGTATCCGACGATCCTGAACGACCCGCAAGTCAGCAAGAAACTACTGCACGGCAGCGATTGGCCGATCCTGCCCGTGCCGCACCCGATGGAACTGTCGATCCGTCAGCTGTTCTCGCTGCTCAAAATGGGCAACTGGTTGCAGCGGGATATCGATATCAAGCGGCTGCTCGGGTTCGACGATGCGTACTGGCATCGGGCGGCAAGAGTGCTACGAATATCCTGATCCTCAAAGGTTCCACAAGTTCACGATCTCTGATTAAAGTTTCGTTAATGTGCGAATTCGGTGCTTGCGGTTTTTACGCGCGTCGATAATGCTTAGCCCGCACCGCCGCACCCACATGTCTGACACTGGTAGGGGATCACAATGCGCCGACTTGTTCGCTCGAAAGAGATCGCTCTAAAAAAACGTAATGCCGCACTTTTGGAGGCCTTGGAGCCTCGCCAACTCCTTCATGGAGTCAGCGCGATCACGCCTTATAACGGACAGCAGAACGTCGCTGTCAATTCGAACGTTGCCGATTTCTCCAGCGGCGTGGTTGATCTGTACGTCCTCGACAGCGATCCGCAGGACGGCGTGTACGCCACCGCGGCGATCACCGATCGGCCGCCTAGTGTCGGCGTCGCCGGAAGCGCAGGGTTTGTTAACGGCAACTACGTCGTATCGGCAAGCGGCACGGACATCGGCGGAACCAGCGATTCGTTCCGCTACGTCTACCAGCAGATCACCGGCAATGTTCAGCTGACCGCCCGGGTGACAAGCCTCGGTAGCACCAACCTCGGTGCCAAGGCCGGCGTGTTGTTGCGGACCAGCCTGGCGGCGAATTCCATCAGTGCGGGGATGTTCGTGACGGCTGGATCAGGTTACGCAGCCACCCGCCGAACCACGGCCGGCGGAGCAACGACGTCCACCACCGGCGGCACGAGCGCGTTGCCTTACTGGGTGCGGATCGTGTGCAGCGGAACCACCGCGACCACGTATCGCTCGGTCGACGGCGTAAGTTGGACCCAGGTGAGCACCGCCACCGTCAACCTCGGGACGACGATCTATGTCGGCCTGGCGGTGACCAGCAAGAGTAACTCCGCTCTCACGACCGCAGTGTTCGACAACGTCTCGATCACGGCGTTGCCGTAAGTTCGGGATATTTAGAGCTTCTAAAATATCACTACTGTCCGGTTAAGAATCATCAAATGTTCAAAATCATCCGTAATTTACGTGCGGCAACTGCTGTGCAACGATTTTTCGATTTCCATTTCGATTCCCCCAACGACGCCCGTTGCGTCTTGATGGCCGGCGGGAATGCTCGGGCGGATGCATTCCGGCCGATTCATCTTTCGTCAACTTCTGGACCTGATTTCCCGCCACGAGTTCAATCGTTGCGTCAAGCGTTAC
>JBBROD010000127.1:0-6478 GCA_038229715.1 Tepidisphaerales bacterium
AGAGGCCGCCTCCTTGCGCAGCTCGATCTATCATGACAAATCCACGACAAATGCGCGCCGGTAATCTTTACGATTCGTATCATTCTGCGCGCTGGCTGATGGATTTGTTGCGTGTCGAATGGACATAAACGCCTCGCGTAATTCGTCTCTAACGTATTTGATTTAATTTAAACGCCATCTCACAGAGATCGTCATTCCGATGTACTCCGAGGAATCTCGGGTAACGAGCGGTTTTCGTCTTCCGAGATTCCTCGGAGTACGTCGGAATGACGGTGCTTGGAATGACGGTGCTGATGGGCGAACAGTAAACCGAATCCGTCTCATTTCCTTCTCATCGATCATCGGGTTAAGATGCCTCGCCTTTCCGTTTTGCGTGGCTGCACGCGCAAACGGGCGGGTCGATTATGTTCCGACTTGGCTCGCTCATCATCCGCAACGTCTTCCGCAACCGCCGGCGCAGTTTGCTGACGCTGGCGAGTACGGCGGTGTCGCTGGCGATTCTGGGTTTCCTTGTCGCACTTTACCAGGGCTTCTTTCTCGCCCCGCCGACTTCACCGACTGAAGTGTTGCGGCTGGTTTGCCGGCACAAGGTGTCGCTGACCAACTCGCTGCCGGCCAGCCATCAGCAGAAGATCGCGGCTGTGCCGGGTGTGGTGGCGGTGTCGGCTTACACGTGGTACCAGGGCAAGTACAAGGACGGCCGGCCGGAGGATTTCTTCGTGCGGTTCGCGGTCGACCCGGTGGAGATTCGCAAAATCCACCTCGACTACCTGGCTCCGGCCGATCAGTGGGACGCCTTTATCAAGCAGCGGACCGGCTGCGCGGTGGCGAAAAAAATCGCGGATAAACAGGGCTTTAAGATCGGCGACCGCATTACCATCGTCGGCGACATTTACCCCGTTACGATCGAACTGACCGTGGCGATGATTTATGACTGCCCCAAGAACACCGATTGCCTCATGTTCCAGCGCGAGTACCTCAACGAGTTGCTCATCTCCAGCGGCGAGCGCGGCAAGGACACCGTCGGCACGCTCTACATCCTGGCCGACTCGGCCGACAACGTGCCGCGCATCGCCAAGGCAGTCGATACCATGTTCGACAGCTCCCCTTGGCCGACCAAGACGCAGTCCGAACGGTCGTTCGGTCTGGAGTTTGTCGCGTTCCTGGGCAACATCAAGCTGTACCTCAGTGTGGTTTGCGCGGCCATCACGTTCACCATCCTGCTGGTGTCGGCCAACACGGTGGCGATGAGCGTTCGCGAGCGCACGCGGGAGATGGCCATCCTCCGCACGCTGGGGTACACGCCCGGTGATGTCATGCAGATCGTGCTCGGCGAATCGGTCCTCATCGCGCTGCTCGGCGGGATCCTGGGCATCGGCCTCGCGCTGGGGCTGACGAAGCTGATGGCGTTTTTCAACCCCGCCGGCGACAGTTTGGATTTCAGCGGTGCGGCGGCGCTGATCGTGGCGGTGTTCGGCGTGGCGATCGGGCTGGTTTCGGCGGTCGTGCCGGCGTACTTCGCGTCGCGGCGGAACATTGTCGAGTCGCTCCGCTTTACCGGATAAAACTGTGCTGCCACTCCGTTACAATCTCCGCAATCTTCTCGAGCGTAAGGGCACGACGATCATGACCGCTACCGGCATTGCGCTTACGGTGGCGGTGCTGGTGACGTCGATGGCGCTGATGTTCGGAATGAACGCGGTCTTCGCCGGGTCAGGCCATCCGTTGCAGGTGCTGGTGATGCGCCAAAGCGCGGATGCGGAACTGTCCTCTACCGTGAAAGAAGATTCGTGGCAGATCCTTCGCGCCTTTAATGGCATTGCCCATAAAACGGGTGACCAAGTGCCTGGGTCGTCAGAGGGTATGGTGCTTGCGTCGCCGGAGGGAATGCAAATCATCAACCTGCCGAGCCTGCAAAACCCCGAGGGGATGAACGTCACTATCCGAGGCCTTCTGCCGGTCGGGCGGATGATGCGTGAAAACGCCACAATCCTTAAAGGCCGCTGGAACGAACCGGGCAAGCGCGAAGTCGTTGTCGGCACGGGCATTGCCCAGCGGTACCCGGCGGCGCATGTGGGGCAGTCTCTGAAATTCGGGCGCGGGAACTGGGAAGTCGTCGGCGAATTTGCCGTCGGCGACTCGGCCGCCAACTCCGAACTGTGGACCGACCTCAATCAGCTACGCGGTGATTTCGAGCAGTCCGGCGGGTCCAACTCGGTACTCGTGAGGCTGGAGTCGACTTCAGCCATTGCGGCGTTCACCAAAGCCATTGAAGGCGACCAACGACTCACGCTCTCAGTCACCCCGGAGCAGACGTACTACAAGAATCTGACCAAGAGCTCCACCGGAGCGTTCCTGCAGTTCCTGGGGTTTTTTGTCGCGGTAATCATGGCTATCGGCGCGGGTTTCGCGGCCACCAACACCATGTACGCCGCCGTCAGCCGGCGGTCGCGGGAGATCGGCACGCTGCGGGCGCTGGGGTTCAGCAGGGGTTCGATCCTACTATCGTTTATCTTCGAGTCGATCTGTCTGGCGCTGATCGGCGGCGTGCTTGGCTGTGTAATCGCGCTGCCGCTGAACAATCTGTCGGCCGGTATCGGGAATTTCCAGACGTTCAGCGAGATGGCGTTTAAGTTCCGTGTCACGCCGATGGCGATGGGGCTAGGCCTGCTCTTCTCCGCAACAATCGGCTTGATCGGCGGGTTCCTGCCGGCGTGGTCGGCGTCGCGAAAAGGAATTGTCGCGGCGATGCGCGACCTCTAATTCAAAAGGTTTGAAAGAAAGGGAATGAACGCCAAGAAATCAAGTCCGCTAAGCTCATCAGAAGTGAAGTGGACTAGATCATCTTCTTCGGCGTTCAATTAAACTTCAAGCTATCTCATTTACCGTGGACAACGAACTACAAAAACTCCGCATCGATAAAAGTCAGAAGGCCCGCCGCGACGAGCGGTCGCTGTGGCCGTGGATTGTACTTGCCATTCTTTTGCTTGGCGGCGGGCTGGGCGCATGGAAGTGGCGCGCCGTGTCGACGGCGCCGTTAGTGGAGACGATCCGCGTCCGCGTGCCGGAGGGGGCCGTCACCGAGAACGACCTTGTGATGCACAGCGCCGTCGGCTATGTGATCGCGGCGCACAAGATCGAACTGGCGTCGAAGGTCATCGGCCGCGTCGCTTGGGTGGGCGTGGAGATGGGGGATAAGATCACGCACGGCCAGGTGCTCGTCCGCCTGGAGGATGACGAATACAAAGCCCGGGTCGCGCAGCAATTGGGTGAGCTGGACGCCTCCAAGGCCAAGCTCGCCGAGCTTGAAGCCGGCTCTCGTCCGCAGGAGGTCGCGCAGGCTAAGGCCGGGGTCGATCAGGCGACGGCCGATCTTGCCAACGCCCAGCGGAATTTCAAGCGCCTGCAAGAGCTTGATATTGCTAGTAACGTTTCCCCGCAGGAATTAGCCGATGCCGAGACGCTGGTGAAATCGCGATCGGCGCAGGTGGATGCGCAAAATCAAATTTACGAGTTAGCCCGGATCGGCCCGCGCAAGGAGCAGATCGACGCGCAGCGAGCGGTCGTCCGCCAAGTCGAAGGAGGGCTTGCGCTATCCAATGTCGAGCTCGATAATACGATCATCCGCTCCCCTATCTCCGGCACGGTGCTGGCGCGTAACGTGGAAGTCGGCGAATTCGTCACCACCGGCTTCGTCGGCGACCGCGGGGCTAAGGGTTACGTCGTATCCATCGCCGATCTTACCGACCTGCGGGTCGAGCTGGACGTCAGCCAGGACAATTTCGCCAAAGTGTCGGCCAGGCAGCCGTGCTGGATCGTGACCGATGCCTATCCCGATCGACGGTATGAAGGCGTTGTCGATTTGATCTCGCCCGAGGCCAACCGCCAGAAGGCGACTATCCTTGTCCGCGTGAAAGTGGTGAACCCGGACGATCTGCTGAAGCCGGACATGAACGCGACGGTGTCGTTTCTATCGCCGACGAAACTTGCGACGACGCGTGCATTCACCACCGCCCCGGTCGGTGATCGCCCGGCCATTCGCGTACCGGCCGCATCCGTGCGCGGAGGCGCGGTCTTCGTCGTTGAAAACGACAAGGCCGTGCTACGCACCGTCACTACCGGATCGACCGATGCAAAAGGTAATCTGGAAATCAAAAAGGGCCTGATCGGCGGCGAAGACCTGATCACCAACCCGCCGGCGGCGTTGAAAGACGGCGACCCGGTGAAGACGCGGTGAAGCCCCGGTGATGACCGTGTGAAGACCCAATAGTCGCATGGGCTACCAGCCCATGCCTAGGACGCATACAGCACCGGCTGGTAGCCCGTGCGACAGGAGAGTTTGTGAGCGAAGCGATCGTCGAAGCCATCCACCTGAGTAAAGAGTTCGAGCGTGGGCAGACCAAAGTGGTCGCGCTGGATCGCGTACAAATCACCATCAAGCGCGGCGAGTTCGTCGCGCTCATGGGCCCCAGCGGATCGGGCAAGAGCACGCTGCTGCACCTGATCGCCGGCATGGATAAGCCGACCGACGGCCGGCTGATCGTGCTCGGTGAAGAGCCGGCCGGCATGGCCGAGAGAAGCCTGGCGCGGTGGCGCAACAATCATCTCGGTTTTGTGTTTCAGGCGTTCAACCTGATCCCCGTGCTGAAGGCGGTCGAGAATGTTGAACTGCCGCTGAAGCTGACGTCGCTCTCGCGAACGCAGCGTCGCGAAAACGCGATGACTGCGCTCAAACTCGTCGGCTTGGAAGACCGCCTCGATCACTTCCCCCGCCAACTGTCCGGCGGACAAGAACAACGCGTCGCCATCGCACGCGCGATCGTGACCGACCCCGACATCATCCTGGCCGACGAACCGACGGGAAACCTCGACGCGGCCAGCGCTCGCGATGTGCTCTCGCTGTTGCAAAAGCTCAACCGCGACTTCGGCAAGACGATCATCATGGTCACGCATGACCCCCACAGCGCCGCAGCGGCGGGGCGGTTGATTCACCTGGATAAGGGGCAATTCGTCGAAGCCGAGACCGTCACATCACCACCGCCGGGGGCGGGATAAGAATAAAAACCGCGTCATCCAGCGGTGTGCTGAAGGGTCTTGATCGGCGATAGCCTTTGCAAGTTCGAGATCCTTCGGCGTACCTCAGGCCGACGACAAAAGGTCATTCTCACGCTACGACAAAAGGCGCGTTGCTATAACGAAGCCGTGAATACTGGCGAGGACGGCTATTCAAATCTCGAACACCATTTGGAAGAGTTGACGATTCGTGTTTAATTCTCTTTTGCTGTCGGCAATGTGGCGGGCTTGAACGAACCCTTCAGCTCCGGCACCGCTTCCTGCAGCCCGCTTACCACCAGCGCCCCGATGATGTTGCAGAACTCGCCCGTGAGGTGAGCGGTGTCAACCTTGCCATCCTTATCTCTCGGCGAGAGGGCGGCGCACTTCTCTATCCCCAGCCGATCGCACGCCTCCTGGCTCAATGCATGCAGATCGATCATTGGCGCACGACTTTCTTCCGCGGCGGCCTTGGCGGCGTTGGCATAGGCGGTCAGATTCGACTGGATCTTCCCGTCCGGGCCGAAATTTCGGCGGACGAGTGACGTCACGATGATCGGCTTAAAGCCGGCGGCGCGGGCTTCGGTGACGTATCGCTTCAGGTTGTCCTTGTACGTCGTGTTCGGATCGGTCTCACGGTCAGGGCCTTTGCCGGGCTGGTCGTTGTGGCCGAACTGGATGAGCATGTAGTCGCCTTTGATCTCGATGGACTTTGCCCACTTGCCAGCATCGCGAAAGCTTTTGCTGCTGCTCCCACCGACGGCGGTGTTGATCACTTCCACATCGGGCCCGGCCAGCCGGGTGAAACCAACGCCCCAGCCGGCGTGGTCGGTCACGGTCGAATCGCCGACAAGGACGATGCGGATTTTATGGCTCGATTGTGTGGTAGCCGGCGTTTGGGCGGTGCTCATGCTCGTCAATAGAAGCCCGACCAGCAGGGCTGTCAAATACGTGCGTTCCATCGGTCTTGTTCCTTTTCGGGAGACGACTGACCCTTGTCGCATCAGCACAACGGCAGTTGAAATGTTGTCGGCCTCTTACTTCGTCAGTTGCTTGGCTCAAGCCTGCAAAGCCGGCTGAGATGCGGGCTATCCAAGTGCTACTGACCGAAGCACGAACCCGGTCAGCGGGCCGTCTGCGGGGCGAACAAGCTTTTCTTGATCGGATCGCAGCGCTGGCGGAGGCGACGCTCATGGGTCATGCGAAGGAGCCGGAAAAACTTCTCGTATTTCAGCGTTACGTCGGGACGCTCGAACGATCGATCAGCACCAAATTGGCACAGTTTAACCGATAGGATTCTTGGGTTCGTTTGGCGCGGTTATCGTGGTGACGATTCACCCATCTTAATTAAAATCAGTTCGCTCAAGGCGAATTTAGAAATGTCGTCCGGAAAATCGATCTTCAGACGTCGGGCAAATTGCTTCTG
>JBBROD010000128.1:0-6153 GCA_038229715.1 Tepidisphaerales bacterium
CGCGGTAAGGAAGGTCGGCCGGATTGAGTGGCACGCGGGCCGCGTTGCTCGTAGGCGATTCAGCCTTGGCCCACGAAGACTTGGCGAACTTGCCCCCGGGCACCAACACGCACCCGACGACGGCCAGGTAGCAGACGATTGCGATAGCGACGATTACTTTACCGTTCATGTCCGACGACTCCGTTCAAGGTCGGACATCATAAAGGCAGGTGCCGCCGGTGGGTAGGGCGTGGGTTCGGCTCCCTCTCCCCGAAGGGGAGAGGGCGGGGGGGTGAGGGGGTAAACGTTCGATGGCGGGTTGCGCTTGATCGAGCGAAGGCGCTTATTGGTCGGTTTTTTTGGTAGTGAAAGCAAATCGACTTGGGACGATTCTCCCCTCACCCCAGCCCTCTCCCCGCGGGGGAGAGGGAGCAAGTCGCTAATCGTTTCGCGCGATCACGAACTCGGCCATCATATCCAGGACGCGCTTGGCGTCGGTGTCCGGGAGGTCGTTCAGCGAAGCTCGGGCGCGGTCGATGTATGCTTTGGCCCGGTCGCGCGCGAAATCGATGCTGTGGCTCGGCAGGATCAGGTTGCGGATCCGCTCGGCCTTGTCGGCGTCGTTGCGCTCAAGCAGGCTACGCAGCAGGGTGCGGTGCTCCACCGGGGCGGTCTTCATGAAGTGGATCATCGGCAGGGTCATCTTTCCCTTTTCCACGTCGATGCCGAGGGTTTTACCGACCACTTTTTGATCGCCGACGATGTCGAGGATGTCGTCCTGAATCTGGAAAGCCGTCCCGATGCTTCGGCCGAAGGTTTCGAGGTTGGCTACTTGCTCGTCAGTCGCGCCGGCGAACCGTGCGCCCAGTACGCAACTGGTGGCGATCAGGGAGGCCGTCTTGCGGTTGATGATGTCGAGATAGACGGCTTCGGTCAGATCGTAGTTGTTGCGGTTGTCGATCTGCAGCAGTTCGCCTTCGCACACCTCGTTAGTGGTCCGGCCGATCAGCCGGCTGGCGAACTGGCTATCGAGGCTGCTGCAAAGGTGATAGCTGTGGCTGATGAGGTAATCGCCGAGCAGCACGGCCGCCTCGTTGCCGCGGAGGTGATTGATCGTCGCGCCCTTGCGGCGGAGTTCGGCTTCGTCCAGCACGTCGTCGTGTACCAGCGTGGACATGTGTACCATCTCAACGACTGTGGCGACGACCGCATGGGCCGGCACGGTTTCGCCGCTTGCCCGGGCGGCCAGAAACACCAGCGACGGCCGCAGCATCTTGCCGCGGAATCGGCTGACGTGTTTCACGAGCGTGTTGACGCAGGCGAGATCGCTCTTGAGTTCCCGGTGGAACAGCGCGTCGACCTCGAGCATCTGCGGCCCGATCAACTCTGACATTTCAGCGAGTAATGCGTTCATCGCTCATCCCTTTTAAAGATCACATCCGTGGACCTCTGATCGGAGTATAGATGAGGAAAGTTACCCACGCGAAGAGGATTCGGCGGTTTTCGGAACAATTGAAAACCGCGAAAACTGGCTCAGCCGCCGCTGCTCACTACGCCGCGCGGGCTGGTACGAAAATTGGTGGTGGGTCAGTTTGAAATGTTGGCGATTGCGTCAGTTGGAACCTCGCCAGTACCACTGGCCTCCGGCCCGTGCTAACGGTGCGGGAATGTCTGCAAGGCCAACTCTTTCAAAGTAATGACGCGATCGGCACGGGCCGGAGGCCCGTGGTACTGGCGAGTTTTCAAACTGAATCACTATCGAAAACTTGGATCGGCCGGCCTTGTGAGGCTACACTTCCGACGTGCACTCACAGATCGACTCATGGCTTTCGTCGTTCGGCCTGGATGAAACGCTTGCGTTACACGCGGCGGTCGTCATCGGGCGGCTGTCGATTGAGGCACGCGACGATCTGGTGAACGATCCGGCTTTTCGACTGATGGATTACGACCCCACGCCCGGCAAGATGACCCACGTTTCCGTCGCCGCCCCGCGAGCGAATGCGGCGGCGCGGTCGGTGCTGTTGAAGCGCACGCTTCGTCTGAGGCCGGCTCCGTTTGTGCAATGGGTGATTGCCCACGAACTGGCCCACGCGCACCTCCGCAACTCGGGTCGCTGGCCCGGCGAAGACCCC
Source organism: Tepidisphaerales bacterium (assembly GCA_038229715.1). Lineage (GTDB taxonomy): Bacteria > Planctomycetota > Phycisphaerae > Tepidisphaerales > Tepidisphaeraceae > JANMES01. The sequence continues at coordinate 2,112 of JBBROD010000128.1, forward strand.
GAGCACGCGGCTGATGCGCTCGCGGCTCAGTGGGGATTTCCACGACCGTAGGAATTCGATCGTATTCGGTAGGGCGCCATTCATGACACCAGTCAAAAAAGGTGCCATGAATGGTAGCCTACGCGGGTGCGGATCCCGCTGCGTCGTCTCCGCCTACCAGATGAATGCTGTTCTTCCCTTGCTGCTTCGCGCCGAACATCAGCGCTCGATCGGCCGCCTCGATCAGGCTTGAGGCGTCGTTAGCGTCGTAGGGAAACACAGCCAATCCGCCGCTGATGGTGAGTTCGCCCTTGCCGTGCGTGCCCAGGCCGGTGAAGTCGCTGCTGGCGACCAGCCGCTGGAACCGCTGCAGAATCGTCTTGATGTTCTGCGGCACGCGCGAGCCGGGGGTGGTTGACGTTTGCGGCTCGCGGGGTTGGCGGGGGCCTTCCTTGTCCCAGAAGACGACCGCAAATTCGTCGCCGCTGATACGGGCCACCATATCGTGATCGCGGCTGCAGCGTTTCATCAGGTTCGCCGTCTGCCGCAGGATTTCGTCACCCATGCCATGGCCGTACTGGTCGTTGTACTTCTTGAAGTTATCGATATCGAACACCAACAGAGTGACCGGGAACCGCATTTGCCGTGCGCGCTCCACAATGCGGTTGAGGAAGTGCTTGAAGTATCGGCCGTTGGAAATGCCCGTGAGTTCGTCGGTGATCGCCAGCCGTTGCAGCCCGTTGTGACGCTCCTGAAGGACGATGAGTCTTCCTGTCAACTGCGCGATTTGCGCGAGGAAATGCCGCGACGGACCGGCGTCGAGTTCTTTGCTTTGAGTCAGGTGTACCGCGCCTTGCACATCGCCGCCGCGGACGACACTGGAGAGCGTGACGAGATCGTCGCCGGTCTCGGCCGGTGCGCTGCCGAGCGGGTCGAACGTCAGCTTGCGTTCGGGCGCTAAGTGCGAGTTCACCTGTTTCACGGCGGCGGCAGCCGGGTCTTGTGGATGCTGCACCAGCGCGCTCAGAAAAATATCCGCCAGCGCGATCCCTGCCGGCAGCAACTGCAAATTGGCCGAAGCGGGGAGGTTCTCGATCGCCTCGGATTCATCGGCAGGCTTGTCGGTCGACAGGCGCATCGGCTGGGTCAGGAAAATCTGCTGCAGTTCGCCGGCGGATGCGGGGGTAACCAGGTAATCGTCGCAGCCGATTTGCAGCATCTTCCGGCTGAGCGGCTCCAGCGTGGGATGCCCGAACATCAGTAGTCGGCTGTCGCCCGCGAGCGAGCGGAGCGTTTTAATCGCCTCCTCCGGCCGGCGCTCGATCGGCTCGGCCGCAGTCAGCACCGCGCTATACCGCCCGGCCACCAATTCCGCGATGCCATCAAACACGGTAGCTACCGATGTGATCTGCGCCGACGGCACCGCCGTCGCCAGCGCCGCGTACACTTGCCGCTGGCTATCACCGATCAGAAGGATGCGTTCGTTCATCACGCGGGGCATCGTTAATTATTCCTGCTCGCTTCGCGGCGAAAGTATTTGATCCTGCAATAGCGCTCGTAGCTCGTCCGCGGTCAGCACGGCTTCCCCGGTGACGGATTCGTTGTATTCGTGAGTCGGCTCGCCCATTGGATTGACGGCAGGGCGGGCTGGTTCGTTGATTTCAGCCGGCGCGCCGATCGCCAGGCGATGCAACCCGTCGTCGGCGACCACGCCTTCCGCGCCCAGACGCATCGCTTCGATCATCAGTGCCTGCCGGCCGTCCGTGTTCGTCAGCCAGACTTCGATGTGCGGGAAGCGGCGCTTGAGCGTGGCGATCATCGCCAGCTCTTCCTTGTAGATGCTGGCAAGACTGAAGATCACCGCGCGATACACCAGCGGCCGACGGCAAAGCTCGCCCATGCCGGCGTAGGGATCGTCCGCTTCGGCGCAGGTATAGCCGTGGCGCTGTAAGGTCGACAACGCAAGCGCGCGGGTCGACGGGCTGCCGACGATCAGCGCTCGGCCGATTGGGCGATTAACAGGCATGGATACGCCAGACATTACAACATTTTCTCCAAGGTCCGATCATACTGCCTGCCGAGGCACATTCAATTGAGATTGTTGCGATATCGATCTAGTTGTCGCGACCAAAACCACCGGAATGTTCGGGATAAACCGGACGATCGATATAGCGATGCACTTGTGTTTGTGTAGGACGAAGTGCCTATCTGTCTCGGAGCATTCGCAAATTATGAGCAAAAACCCATTAGCGATCGATTGGGCAATTCGCATTTAATGTATTGCCCGCGATTGGGTGACCATCTATATTCTCCGGCTCGGTATTTACGAATCAAACCCAACGAAGGAGAAAACGTGTCGCCTCAGTTCCGCCGCAGCTCGCATCTGTTTACCAGTGAATCCGTTTCGATGGGCCATCCTGACAAAGTGGCGGATCAGATTTCCGACGCGATTCTCGATTCGATCATCAAAGAAGACCCTTACGCCCGCGTGGCGTGCGAAACGCTGGTGACCACCGGCCTGGTGGTTCTTGCCGGCGAAGTGACGGTCCACAACCAGGCGGCCGCTACGGCGCTGGAGAAGGCCGAAGACACCGCTCGCGAAACGATCAAGGGCATCGGCTACAACGATTCGTCGATCGGCTTTGACTACCGCAGCTGCGCGGTCATCCGCGCGTTGCACGCTCAGTCGGCCGACATCAGCCGTGGCGTGACCAAGGCTGAAGGCAAGAAAAAGAAAACCGGTGCCGGCGATCAAGGCTTGATGTTCGGCTATGCCTGCGATGAGACCGACGTTTACATGCCCCTGCCGATCCACCTCAGCCACCGCATTGTGGAAAAGCTCGCTGAGATGCGCGAGAGCGGCAAATACAACTGGCTGCGTCCCGACGCCAAGAGTCAGGTTACTGTCTCATATGAGAACGAGAAACCGGTCGGTATTCACACGATCGTCGTCAGCACTCAGCACGATGAGAGCGTGCTGGATGGCAAGGGCAAGCATGCGGTCTTCAGTCAGAAAGCCAAGGAAATTCTGATCAAGGAAGCGATCAAGCCCTGCATCCCGGCCAAGTTGTGGAATGATAACATCATCTTCCACATCAACCCGACCGGCCGATTCATCATCGGCGGGCCGCACGGCGATTCGGGACTGACCGGTCGTAAGATCATCGTCGACAGCTACGGCGGTCGCGGCGCTCACGGCGGCGGGGCGTTCAGCGGTAAGGACCCGACCAAGGTCGACCGCAGCGCCTGCTACATGGCCCGCTACGTTGCCAAAAACATCGTCGCTGCCGGTCTTGCCACCAGCGCTGAAGTGCAGCTGGCGTACGCAATCGGCGTGGCTGATCCGGTCAGCGTCTCGGTCACCACCGAGAACACCTCCGTGATTCCGGAAGACAAGATCGCGGACATCGTGCGGAAGATTTTCCCGCTCGATCCGGACGGCATCATCAACCACCTGCAACTTCGCAAGCCGATCTACAACCAAACCGCCAAGCACGGCCACTTCGGTCGCAAGCCGGGCAAGGATGGCAGCTTCAGCTGGGAGAAGATCGACAAGATCGCCGAACTGCAGAAGGCGGCGGGGCTTGCTAAACGCAAGTAGACCTGCAGAATCCAGAACTCGTACCGTGTGGGGCGTGCGGAATGCACGCCCCACACTTTTTTATCTGTTCTGTTTCACGACAAGGATGTTGTCATGGCTGTAAAGAAGGTTGACGTTGCTTCGATCAAATCCGATTACGAAACCTTCAAACAAGAGCAAGCCAAGGCGCTGGCCGACACGTTGAACGACCTCAAGGCTCAGCGGGCCGAGCTCGATAACCAGATCGCTCACCTGGAAACGGTGTCTGCCGAGCTGACCGGCAAGGCTAAGCCTACTGCGGCACCGGTGAAGTCTGGCAAGCGGTAACTCACACTGCAGGCAACTAGTGCTTCGTTGCAGCTGAAATGATCAGCATGCGTTATACTTTGGCGATCCCGTCAAGGAGGACGCATGGACTCGCCGCTCAAGGTGTCGATTCGGCTCAGTGATGATCAACGTCAGGCACTTACCCGATTGCTCCGC
>JBBROD010000129.1:0-6144 GCA_038229715.1 Tepidisphaerales bacterium
CTGCACACCCTGCGGCGCGCCGGCCTTTATGCCCAGCGCCAGCTCGACGGCCGACTTCTTCGTCGTGTTCATCTTCCAGTTGCCGGCGACAAACTTTTTCCGAGGCGACATTGCGATACTCACTTTCGTAATCTGAAAGACCAGTCAGATGCTCAGGTCCGAAATTCAAAACCAGAAACCCGAAACCCGAAATCCGAATGAATGACGAATGACGAAATCCGAATGACGAAACCTGGATTGGGAATCTTGTTTGGCCATTCGTCATTCGGGCTTCGTCATTCGTCATTCATTCGGATTTCGGGTTTCGTCATTCGGATTTCAACAACATCAAGTTCAAACTCAAACCGCTGCCAACTCTCCCGCTTCCGCAAACTCTTTCCCCGTGATTTTCGCAATCTGCTTGAGCTGGCCCATGAGCGCGTTGAACGTCGCCGGCAGCAGCGCCTGCGGACCGTCGCACTGGGCCTCGGCCGGGTTGTAGTGAACCTCGACGATCACGCCGTGCGCCCCGGCAGCCATGCCCGCCATTGCGAGTGCGCCGACGAAATCGCGCTTGCCCGCCGCGTGCGACGGATCGACGATCATCGGCAGGTGGCTCCACGCCGCCGCCACCGGGATGCTGCTGATGTCCATCGTGTAGCGGATGGAATCTTCAAACGTCTTTATGCCGCGCTCGCAGAGGATGACCGAGCGGTTGCCCTGGCTCAGCACGTATTCCGCCGACAGAAGCCAGTCCTTCACCGTCGCGGCCAGCCCGCGTTTTAAGAGAACGCCCTTGCGGGTCTTGCCGACTTCTTTCAGCAGATCGAAATTCTGCATGTTGCGCGCGCCGATCTGGAAGCAATCAACGTACGGTTCCATATCCGCGACTTGCCGCGTGTCCATGACTTCGACGCAGATCGGCATGCCGAGTTCATCGCCGCAGGCGCGCATCCACTTGAGCGCTTCTAGCCCAAGGCCCTGAAAGGAGTACGGCGAAGTCCGCGGCTTATAAACGCCGCCGCGGAGAACCGTCGCGCCGCCTTCACGAACGTGGCGGGCGATCTTGTAAAGCATCGGCTCGTTCTCAACGGCACACGGCCCGGAGATGCACATCGCGTGGTTCCCGCCGACTTTCACCTTCGGCGTTTTTCCGCCGCCGATCTCGATGATCGAATCCTCTTCATGAAACTCGCGGCTTGCGAGCTTATACGGCTTCATGATCGGGACGACTTTTTCTACCCCGTCCAGCGAGGCCAGGTGGTTCTGATCGAGCGTGCCTTCTTCGCCGACCGCGCCGATGACCGTGCGGAATTGTCCGCGCGACAGGTGGGCCTTGGAGCCCATTTTTTCGATTTCAGCAACGACGCGCTCGATCGAGGCATCCGATGCACTTTGGTTCATCACAATAATCACGGTCAAGCTCCTGCATCGCGATGTCTGAACACACACCTTTCTCGACAGAACGATCAGATTCGTCTGGAGGTAAGTGTGTTGGGGCCTCGAAAACGTTAGCCGAGCAGTTTAACGGTGGACGCCCCGGCTCACAAGTCGATATCGTGCAAGGGCGTGGGCCGATAATCCTACCAACCCGCCCGGAAATCCGAGGCAAATCGAACCCAATACTGCTCTTGACCGCCACGCCGATACCGATACGATGACAACCCCGTTGACGGCCCGAAGCTGTAAACGCGTATGGGGAATGGTGTAACGGTAGCACAAGCGCCTCTGGAGCGCTTTGTCTAGGTTCGAATCCTAGTTCCCCAGTGATTTCGGCACTTGTCCAAGCGTTTTTTTCGTCTAAAACCGTCTAAAAACCCTACAAAAACAGTGGTGAAACCCACTTTATCCAATCGTGTACCTTGTCCAAGCTTGTCCGCCAAAATACACGTTTGCCCATAATCTTGATACCAGTGGCGATACCAGTGAACCACCAACTTTTACCCGAACATGATTGCGCAAAGCCTGGGGCGGTGGGGTTACGGAGTGAAATCAGTTTGCACAACAAATCGCGCGGGGGCGCCATGAACGAAACTTGCTATTAATCAACTCCACTCGCTACGTTATACCCTTTGGCCGTCATGTTCTGGGTCGAATGTCCATATCTGAACTGAGGAGGAAAGACTATGCCGACGTACATGTTTCAGGGGTGCTACACGTCTGCCGCGCTCGCGACGATGGTACATCGACCCGAGGACCGATCGGTGGCGGTGCGCGAACTGATCAAAAGCTGTGGCGGAAAACTGGAAGGATTTTGGCTAGCGTTCGGCCAATATGATTTCGTCGGGATCGCCCAACTGCCGGACTCCCTATCGGCAGCGGCGTTTGCGGTTGCGGCCGCTGCCGGTGGCGGTGTCCACGATTTTCATACCGTCGAATTATTTACCTGGGCCGAAGGGATGAAAGCATTCCGGAAAGCCGGCAAAGCCAAGTATCGCCCGCCGATGACGCCGTTGGGTGCGGGGCGTAGCGGCAAGGGATCAGCAGCGTCGACGCCCTACAAAATCCGCTGACGGTTACCCTCTCCGAATCCGGCATTTCCAGGAAGCTAAGCAGCCGCGCTCAAGAGTTGGCGGCTGTCCAGCTGAAAGTGTTTGAAGCGGCGGTGCTGATCGAACATGGCAAAGCGGTCAGCCAATGACGGCGAGGGGCTTTTTTGTTGTGTGGGCCAGTGTCGGGAATTGAATGGGCCAGTGGCGGGCCAGTGACCAACTGTTTTCTCGCATTTCCATGTAAATACGCATGAAAGAACTGCATTCGAACCCTTGTTCCCCAGTTCACTCCGTCTGTTCATCCAAAAACTCATCCGCAGACTCATCCGCCACCGGCCGCGGGTGGGTGGAGAGGCTTCTTTTTTCGATGATCGAGCAGGTTTCGTCTTCGGCGTCGTACACGACTACGGCTGAGCCGTTACGCAGCTGGGTCATGACCGTGGAGACTTTCTGTTCCAGTGAGGCTTCGGAATGCCCTTGGATTGCACCGTCTCGACTGACGAAGTCTTCGATTAGGGCCCGCAGTGTTTCGGGCTGAAGTTCCTGGTGGGGTATAACCATCGCGCTCGGGAGTATACCCCCGGTCGATCGGAAATGGATTGGGAGGGGTTCTTGTCGTGGTTGGCAGGATGGCGTCGGCAATAGGGCTGTCGGCTGGTCGCAAATGCCTAAATTAACGTTAAATGCCTGCAACTATCACCGATATACACAGTATGATGAGAGGATCGCCGCCCGGGCGCGGCTGGTTGAACTGACGGACCGATCTTTACACCCAATGAGGGCGACAATGAAACACTGCTCCCAAACGATGATTCGAACCGGGATCGCGCTGTTGAGCATGGTGATCGCTGTATCGGTGGTTCGGGCGGACGGTTTCGACAATCCCAAGGCCAACATCCCGCCCAAGGCGGCGCCTCAGCGTCGCAACGCCGGCGAAGGAATGCCGCCGCTGCCGCTGCCTGCCACGCCGCTCCGGCGATCGGAAAAAAAACGCGAACCTTCGCCGCCGGCGCTGGTGGGCAACGTCACGTTCTCGCAGGCTTCGCTGAAGGGCTCGGGCCTGAACTGGCAGAACACCGTCATCGACATCGAGAAGTGGGTCGATTTCACCAACGAGCAGCTCGGCCAGCGGTATCGATTCGTCGGGACCGACTTCTCCAAGTTCAGCTACGACCCCGCGGAGCTGCCGATCCTTTACTTCACCGGCTGGAAGCCGCTGCCGGTGTTTGACGACGGGACGATCGCCAACCTGCGTCAGTACCTGATGGACGGCGGTACGTGGGTCGTCCATAGCAGTTGTGGCCGGCCGGAGTTTAACGCCAGCTTCCGTCGCGAGATCGCACGAATCTTCCCCGATCGTCAACTCGCGCCAATCGCTCCCGATCATGCGCTCTACTCGGCGTACTACAAGATCGCCAACATGAAAGTCCGAAAGGACAAGGATCCGTGGAAAACAATCCCCACCAGCGCCGGGTTGATCGAAACGATCAACATCGGCACGCGGGCGGCGGTGATCTTCTCGCCGATCGACCTGTCCTGCGGCTGGAACGCGGATACCAACCCCATCATCGGCGGCGTGCTGTACGATCAGGGCGACGCCCTCAAGCTCGGCAGCAACATCGTCACCTACTGCCTCGCGGAGTATCAGTACGGGCGGTTCTTCGATCATCAGAAGGTGTACCACCAGGCGACCGAGGCCACGCGCGATCAACTGGTGATCGGCCAAATCGTCCACAACGGCGACTGGGACGCCACGCCGCACGGGCTGCCCAATTTGCTTAAGAACATCGACCAGAACACCACGATGCACGTGCAGTTCAAACGTGTGCCGGTCGACCCCGCAAAGGCCGACGTGTTCAGCTTCCCGGTGTTGTTCATGTCCGGGCAGCGCGATTTCACATTCAGCGATGCGACGGCCAAGCGCCTTCGCGAGTACCTGAACAACGGCGGGGCGATGGTGGTCGATGACGTCGTCGGCGGTAGCGAGTTTGATCGTGCTTTCCGTCGCGAGATCAAAAAGATCTATCCAGACAAGGAACTTAAGGCGTTACCCGACAAACACCCGCTGTTGAAGTACGTCAACGACACCTCGCGCGTGCATCTATCGACCCAGGCCGAGAAAATCTTCGGCGGCGGGGTGACCGTGCCGCAACTGCAGGTGATCGAAGTCGACGGCAGCCTGCCGGTGATTTATTCTCCCATCAGCATGAGCGCCGGCTGGGAACAACTGCCGCGTGCGTTTAACGTCGGTTACAGTGACGAAGACGCGCTCAAGCTCGGCGTGAACGTGTTTATGTATGTGACGGCGCACTGAAGATTAAAGTTGACTATTGGTCAACAACTGAATACGATAGGGATTATTGATGGGCAGTCTTCAGAGCGCGCTCGACTTGTACAAGGATGGGCGGTTGCTCGTGGAACGTACGCGGGATTGGGCCGTCTACCACGATGACCTGCGCTGGATGCGAGAAGATCTGGAAGAGGGTTTGCTGGACCTCAAGTTGGCGGTGATCGATCTGGCACCTGAACGAGTCGTCCTGTTTGTCGCTGAAGTAACTTCGCTTATCGTAAGCATTCATTGCTGGTTTCTTGAACACGATGATTTTGGAGAACAGGATGGCGCGTAGGTCTTCATTCTCAGCCATTTCGGCAATGCTGATTCATTACTTGGTTGAAAAGGGGATGCTTACGCAATCGCAGATTGCGGATGCTTTGGATGTCGATAAATCGTTCGTTTCTCGCGTGGCGAGTCGCCAGCGAGAATTTTCGCCGACACAAATGCAGAAAATCGCGGATCACCTTGGGTTGCCGCTTGGTGCCCTCATGATTGACTCCAATCGCCCGAAAAAGCCGGTGTCGGGCGAGCGAAAAGAGATTATGGAACTCTGCGAACGGCTCATTCGAAATTGTGATGCCGCCACTGCTGAAGCACGGGAAATGATGACTCGGCGGGATGCAACTCGTCGCGCCAGTTAGCAAAAGGGATATTACCTTGTCACAAGCCGCCAACTCAGTTCCCGCCGAACACGAGCCGGAATTCATCGAACGCTTCGGCGTCGTCCGAACCCGGCTCCTGAAAGAACTTCACAAAGTCATCATCGGCCAGGATGCGGTCATCGAACTCCTGCTCGCGGCGATGTTCGCGCGCGGGCATTGCCTGATCGTCGGCGTGCCGGGCTTGGCGAAAACGCTGATGATCTCCACACTGGCCAAAGTGCTGAAGCTGAACTTCAACCGCATCCAGTTCACGCCCGACTTGATGCCGGCCGACATCACCGGGACGGACATTCTGGAAGAAGATCACACCACGGGCAAACGCAGTTTTCGGTTCGTGAAGGGCCCGGTCTTCAGCAACATCGTGTTGGCTGATGAAATAAACCGCACGCCGCCCAAGACGCAGGCCGCGCTATTGCAGGCGATGCAGGAATACCAAGTGACGGCCGGCGGGCGGACGTTTTCACTTGATCTTCCGTTCATGGTGCTGGCGACGCAGAACCCGGTGGAGCAGGAGGGCGTCTACCGCCTGCCCGAGGCCCAGTTGGACCGGTTCCTGCTGCGGGTCGAGATGGGCTACCCGAGCCACCACGGCGAGGTGGCGATGCTGAAGCTGCACAGCGGCGCCGTGGGCGACGCGGAGCCGCTGTTCTCGCCGGAGCTGATCCTGGAGGTCCAG
>JBBROD010000130.1:0-5625 GCA_038229715.1 Tepidisphaerales bacterium
TACAAGGCTACGGACGATCGGACCGCTAGACCAAGGTCCGCCGTCCATGACCTCGCCGACGGTGCCGCCGGCGAAGCCGCTCCCGCCGAACACCGGCCCCTCCGCCGCCCCGACCGCCGGAGATGTGGGTAATCGTAAGGACTGAGGTACGCCGAAGGCGCGGATCGATCCGAGAAGAGATCCAGGCCTTTGGGGTACCTCAGACCCGGCGTGGAAGAGGATTTTAGTCCGATCACCAATCCCCAACGTCCGATTAATTCGCGATTGCCTAATGCCGCGAATGGCTTTGGACGATATCTGAAGAGGAGAAAGTCCCATGGCAGTGCCACTCATGTGCCCGAATCTGAAATGCCGCAAGATCCTGTCTGTTCCGGACGAAGTCCGCGGCAAACTGGTGAAATGCCAGCACTGCCAGACGATGTTCCGCGTTCCCGAAGCGAAGAAATCGGAACCGGTCGTCGCCGAAAAGAAGTGATCGTGACTTCCGGATTCGCGAGTTAGCCGAGCCCGCCCACCCCTCAATTTCGACCAAAAACCGGCCTCGGCCGTTAAACTGGTTAAAATTTTCCGATTTTATAATCGACGTCCGATAAATAATATTTATAAGGAATGGGTTCATCTTAGTTTTCCAAACATGGAGGATTTCTGATGCGTAGACCCACCGTAGACGACCACGTTCGGTTGACCCATGACGTGCCGGATTTGTCGCTTCAGCGCGGGCAGGTGGGCGTCGTCTGCAGCCTCTGGTTCGCCCCGGCGATTGCATACGACGTCGAGTTTGAATCCCCGGACAATAGTGGACACATTCGGGCCATGCTCGATGAATGGGATTTTCAGCTGGAAGATCAATCTGCTGTTGAAGCAGGGCGTGCAATCTGAGTGATCGGCGGCAGAGCAGGCCTGTCAAACGAGCCTATTTTCACCCCGAGTTCGCCTGATCCGCAGAACTGCGGACCTATCTTTATTTGGAAACAGGCTGCACTGGCAGCGTTTGGTCCGGCGGCCACGTGAACGGGCCGACGGTGTCGGGTTGCGGATGGAAATAGTACGTCGCCTCGCCGGTGGCGGGGACGGTGATGTTCCGCCAATTCTGCCTCAATCCGGGCACGCGAGGGAAGATGATATTCAAATCGTACGTTCCCGGCTGAACCTGCAGCGGCAGGATGTAGACCGTTCGCGGCAGCATCTCCCACTGTCGAACGTCCGCCTGGCTCGATGCCTTCAGGAGCAATCCCGCCGCCATCACGCCCAGCCCGATCGCCGCACCCTCCGGCCGGCGGGCTTGCGCGCCGCCGATGGCGCCGCCGACGATCAATCCCGTACCGAGAGTGGACTTCACCACGCGGATGGTATCGATGCTCTGCCACTGCCGCTGCTGCGCGAGTTGCAGCAGATCCACCGGCGGCTGCGGCAGCCCGCCGAGCGCCAGTTGCTGGCCGTTGAGCGCGATCACCGGCTGGTCCATTCGTCCCGCCTGCCCGGGCGTCGGGCCGAAGCCGACGATCGAGCCGTCATCGTCGGTGACTTTGCGCGGCCCGTAACCGAAATCGATCACCAGGAGCAGATTCGACTTTGAATTCCAATCGTAATCCGCCAGTGCCGCCAACTGCGGGCGCGCCTTGATCGCCTGGTCGAAATTAGCCTTCGCCAAATCCTCCCGCCCCAGGTGCTGCCAGCATTTGCCCAGCATGATCAGTCCGAGTGTGAAGTTGGATTCGACCTCGGCGTACTTGTCCGCATGCTTGGTGTCGGCCCCGTAATCGCGAAGCTTGAACAGCGCGTTCTCGAACGCGCCGCGCGCGTTGTTGTAGTCCTGTCGCATGTAATACGTCAGACCGAGATAAAAATTCGCCATCGCGCGCTCGAACGGCTCGCCTTTCCAGATCTTGATTTTTTCATCGACGAGCGTGGCCCCCAGCGACCGCCCGCCGTCGTTCGTGCCCACGCTGTTCATCACGTCGTACGCGTTGAGGAATGCTTTCTCGGCCCCGTCGAGATCATTCACCGCCAAATCCGCCGACCCGAGCCGGCAGTTGTTGAGCACGAAGTTTTCATCCGGCTTGATGGCGATCGGCTGGAGAGTAGCCCGGGCGGCGTTGAAATCGCCGACCATGTACTGCATCACCCCCGCCCGCGCCGCCTTCTCCGCCGCCGACTCACAACCGGTGAGAAGCAGCAGGGCGGTGACGGAGAGGATGACGAGTTGCTTGAACATCAGATATCTAAATCCGAAAACTGAATGATGAAAGAGGAACCGCCGTAATCCTGAGGTACTCCGAAGGATCTGGCGGACTCGCCGTAGACGCCAGATCCTTCGGAGTACCTTAGCATGACGATACTTTTCCTAATCCAGGTATCCCTTCGTCACGCTCTTCTTCACTTCGTACTTGCCGGTCCACAGTACCGATCGATCCGCCAGGCTCGTCAGCTCGTACGTGCAGAGGTAGTAGTCGCTCTGCCGATCCTGGGTCACGTGGGTGAGCGTGCTGAAGGTGGCCGTCAATGCGTATTCGGGGTTGGTCGTATCGGGGTTCGGACCGGCGTCGGTCTCCAGTTCCTTTTCCGTGATGTAGCGAAAATATTCGCGGTTCATGATCCAGACGAATCGACCGGCGTTGTGCCGCGCCAGCAGTACGCGCACGCGGCCGGTGAACGTCTCCGCCTGGCCGCGCGGGAGCACTTGCCCGGTCATGAGATTGATCACCGGTTCCACGACGATCTTGAGCGCGCCTTTCTGGGCGATCGCGATCTGCACATCAGGATCGGCCGAGATCTGGGCGGCCATGTCATCGGTCATTGTCACCAGGTCAACGCCGTCGAGCGCCGTTGTATGGCCATGCACGGCATCGCCGCAGCCGGTGAGGCTTAGGAGCAGAAGTAGCATCGACAGCAGGGTTGTTTTCATGGCGGGCCGTTAAATGGCAAAAGAGCGCGGAAGAAAAAGGTCTCTCTTCCGCGCTCTCTGCGATCAAAACTGTTACGTGTCGGTCTTCACTTCATACGCATCGGACCAGACGATCTGGCGGGCATCGGTGCCTTTCAATCCGGTGAGATTGAACTCGCAGAAAAAGTAGCTCGTCCCACCGCCATTCAATTCACTGATCTTGCCGTTCAGTGCGTAATCCGGCTGAAGTCCCGCCGGTCCTGCCCCCTTGTTCCCGCCGCCCTGGCCCATCTCGTCGCCGCCGGTGCCTTCCAGCTCGCGCGATTGCAACGCGTGCAACTCGTCGCGATTGGCGACCAGCGTGATGCGCCCGCGGCCCTTCTGCTGCAGTGTTACCTTCAGCCGCGCCAGGAAGATATCCAGGTTGAATCGGTGACCGGTGTTGACCGTGCCGTCGGTGATGTGATCGACGACGATGATCATCCGCGTCTGCCGGGCGTTGATATCCGGATCACCGAGGATCGACGCCGCCATCTTGTCGGTGGCGTTGATCAGATCTTTGCTCTGCAGGCCGGTATCGCGATTGTCGAGCGAGTCGACGGGCGGCCGTTCGGTTTCATACGTCTTGCAACCGACACCGCCCAATAACATCGCCGCTGATAACGCCCATTTGATCGAACCGTTCATGAGATCGCTCCTTTGATGGACCGACAACGATAATCCGAACCGCGGATTCCGCAATGTCGCCTCATTGTATAGACACAGCATCGTCAAAATCGTGAAGAGTTTCGAGAAATTTCGACCAGAATGGCGGTTTCCCCATCCTTTTGAAATCAGCGGTGTCTAAAATCGGGTCATCGCGCCGCTTGCGGCATTGCGAGCCGGCACGATTTGCGCGGATCGCGCAAGCAGTCTGGCGACTGAACCGAACCGCGGTATGATTTGATTTGTGGAGGACTCTCTCGTGCGAAATAGAATTTATTCGGTAGGACTCGGAATCATCGTCGCGGCAGCCGGTTGTGATACCGCCGCCCGCGCGCCGCGCGTGGCCGTGCCGGAGCAAGCCACGATGGACTCGCCGACGCGCATGGCCGACAAGCCGCTCCCGCCGCCCACGCGCGACGATCTCCCGCCGCCGCCGTTTGATGACGTCGCCATCGTCTCGCAGGAAGCGCCGGAGACGCCGGAGTTTCTCAAGGCCTACGCCGCCGTCGGCCGACCGCGGATTTGCGTCTTCGTCAATCGCACGCTGCAGGGCGAAGTCGTTCCCGTGAACCCGAACGATCCGCTGGTGAGCGTCGAGCACACCAAAACCAGCACCACCGGCGTGACCGTCGACCGCACCAACACCCAATCGCGCGACGGCTATTACCAGCACGACCAGAACACGCAGACCGACCGTTTCCAATCCACCGGCCCCGGCCAATACAAGGAAACGTCGGCCGTCTATCTCAAGCCCGGCCAGTACGATGAAGTGGCCGCCAAATCGCTCGACTACGAAGCGATCGAAAACATCCTCACCGATTTTCTCGGCGGCGACGGTCAGGTGACGATCATGTCCCCCACGCTCGTGCGACAGAAGCTGACGGCCGAGCAGATCAAAGATCTTGAGAGCGGCCAGCCGCAAGTCGCCAGCCAGATCGTTCAGCAACTCGGCGCGGATATTCTCGTGCAGGTGCAGGCGCACCCCACGCAGCAATCGCGCGACGGACTGCAGGTGCGGCTGGTGTGCGAGGCGATGAACATCAAGGGCGGCCAGTCGCTCGGCCGAGCCGTGGTGGACATCAAGCCGCCGCTGGAGAAAACGCAGATCAATAAATTCACGCGTTTCTGTGCGCGGAAGCTGATGCACGACATGACGCTGACGTGGAGCGCTCCGCCGCCCGCGCCGGCGAGCATGCTGCCGGCTTCGCCGATGGAGAAACCGATCGAGAAGCCGATCGAGAAGCCGACGATGCCGGGCAACAATCCGCCAGCGACGCAGCCCGGTATGCCGGAGCGGTAATCGGTCGAACGCGATTTGAAATTTAGTTATCGAAAACGAAAGTGAGAATCGAAATGAAAAAGCTGATCCTGCTGACCGCCCTGGCGCTATTCGCCGGCTGCAACGAAGTCCGGCCACCGATCGAAGCGCGCAACGATCCGTTCCGTCCGCTGCAGATTTCGTACACGGACGAACTGACCCGCAACTCCACAGCCGTCGGCGACATCAAGCTCTCGCGCAGCACTGCGGATATTCTTAGCGTGACGGTCCCGATCCGCTCGACGGTGAACACGGCCTTCTACATCGACTGGCGAATCACCTTCTTCGACGCCGCCGGCGCGCCGATGTCGAACACCGGCTGGGCCCACCACATGCTCAACCCGCTGACGACCGAATACCTCACTGGCAACAGCCTGAGCCCCGGCGCCAAGCAGTTCCAAATCGACCTGCGCCGCGCGGAGTGACCGAAGAACGCGTTCTACATTCCACGCCGCTTCTGAGCGTACCCGCGAAGAGGCGGATTCTTCCGCACCGTCGGAAAACCGCTGGTTAGGAAGGATGCGATCCGGGGCGTCCGTCGGCAGACACCTCCGTCTTGCAACTCCCGACCGGCTGCCTATACTTTCGCGACTCGCGACCAGGGATTGCCCGCAAGGCGATCCCTTTCGCATCTCGGGTGTGTACCGAAGTGGACAAACGGGACAGACTGTAAATCTGTTGGCTTACGCCTTCGTAGGTTCGAATCCTACCGCACCCA
>JBBROD010000131.1:0-5619 GCA_038229715.1 Tepidisphaerales bacterium
CCGATCATCACCGATGACCTCGAAGTCGAAAAACTCTCCATCTACAACCAGGCCGTGCTCGCGAAAAATCCGCTCAACGGCGCACGCGTGAAAAACACCACCGGCAAGCACCTGCTGCAAGGCCCGATTACAGTGTTAGACGCCGGCAGCTACGCCGGCGACGCGCAGATCGACAACCTCCCGCCCGGCCAGGAGCGTTTGCTCAGCTACGGCATCGATCTGCAAATGACCGTCGACGCCACCAAGCACGCGCAAAACCAATCGCTCCTGACCGGCAAGATCGTCAAAGGCGTGCTCTACATCACCAACAAGAACGTCGACGAGCAGACCTACGTTGCCTCCAACAAGGGCGACGCGGAAAAAACGCTCGTGATCGAACACCCGCGCCTGGCCAACTGGAAACTAATTGACGGCGAAACCAAGCCGATGGAAACCACCGACACGTTGTATCGTTTCAAAAACAAAGTCGCCGCCGGCAAGGAAAGCAAGCTGGTCGTCCGACAGGAATTCGTGAACGACCAGGTCGTCGGCATTCTGAACAACAACATCGACCAGCTGGTTTACTACTCGCAAAAGGCGGAGATTCCCAAGGCCGTACGTGATGCACTCGCCGACGTGATCGCCAAGAAGCAGGCGATGGTCGACACGGAAAACCAGATCAACCTGAAGAACGCCCGCCTGAGCCAATACCCCGGCGAGCAGCAGCGGATTCGCGAGAACATCAAGATTTTCGACCCCAACAGCGAATCCCGCCGCCGGCTGCAGACGAAATTGGACAAGCAGGAGACGGAGATCGAAACCCTGCAAACCGAAGTCCAGGACTTGCAGAAGAAGCGCGCCGCCCAGCAGGCGGAGTTCGAGAAATCGCTCGAAGGGTTGGACGTCGGTTGAGCCGCATATAATCACCGAATGAACCGCGCGCAATCGGCCGATTCAATCTTCAGCGACACTGTTCAATGGGACATCGTTGTCATCGGCGGCGGTGCGACCGGGATCGGCATCGCGGTCGATGCCGCGTCGCGCGGCTACTCGGTCTGCCTGCTCGAGCAGAGCGACTTCGGCAAAGGCACTTCCAGCCGATCAACAAAGCTCGTGCACGGCGGCGTGCGATACCTGCGGCAAGGCAACATCTCTCTCGTGATGGAAGCCCTCAAGGAACGGGGAATCCTGCGGCAGAACGCGCCGCACCTCGTCCATGAACTGCCGTTCATCGTCCCCAACTATGCAAGGTGGGAAGCGCCGTTTTACGGCTTTGGGATGAAGGTCTACGACCTGCTCGCCTTCGGTTCCGGGTTCGGCCACTCGCGCCTCCTCACCAAAGCCGAGGTGCTCGAACACATTCCCACGCTCGACCCGGAGAAACTCCGCGGCGGAGTCATTTATTACGACGGCCAGTTCGACGACGCCAGACTTTTGATTCACCTTGCACAGACGGCGGACCAACTCGGCGCGAAATTGCTGAACTATGCGCGCGTAGTCAATCTGACCAAGGCCGCGGACGGCAAGATCGATGGTGTTTGCGTCGATGATCTTCAGTCCGGCCAGCGTCATACGATTCGCGCTCGATGCGTCATCAACGCCACCGGCGCTTTTACAGACGCCATCCGCAAGATCGACGATCCCGCAACGACTCCGATGATCTCGCCGAGCCAGGGCGTGCACCTGGTGCTGAACCGATCGTTCCTTCCCGGCGACGCGGCGATCATGGTGCCGCGAACCGACGACGGCCGAGTGATGTTCGCCATCCCCTGGTACGGCCGGGTGCTTATCGGCACGACCGACACGCCGATCACCAACTCGACGCTCGAGCCCATGGCCATGGAAAGCGAGATCGAGTTCCTGCTCAACACCGCTTCGCAATACCTGGCCAAGCACCCGACGCGCGACGACGTGCTGAGCGTATTCGCCGGCATTCGGCCACTGGTGAAAAGCTCGGCGGACGTTAAGAGTTCATCACTATCGCGCGACCACACGATCATCTCCTCCGAGTCCGGCCTGATCACGATCGCCGGCGGAAAATGGACGACGTATCGCAAAATGGCGGAGGACTGCGTCGATCATGCTGCGATGTCATGCGATTTGGAAAAACGCCCCTGCGTCACGAAGGATTTGCGCATCCACGGCTACGATGAAGACGCGCAGCGGTTCGGAGATTTCTCGCACTACGGCTCGGATGCCCTGAAACTCCAGGAACTGACGACGGCCAACCCGTCGCTCGATCGCCGTCTGCACCCAGATTTGCCGGTGTATGCGTCCATGGTCACGTGGGCCGTCCGATTCGAAATGGCCCGCACGGTAGACGACGTCCTCGCCCGCCGAACGCGTGCGTTGTTGCTCAACGCCAAAGCCGCCATCGCCATCGCGCCGGAAGTAGGCCACCTGATGGCCGCGGAACTGGGACGAGACGAAAACTGGGAAAAAAGTCAGGTTGCGGATTTTACAAACATCGCCCAGAGCTACGTGATCAATTCGTCGAAGTAACGAAAAACTCCGTCCGGGAAGGATGGTGCTTTGGAGCAGGCGAGCGGTCAGTCGAACGATTGCGTATCGCGCCGACCACGCGACGAGGGAAACTCAGATTCTTCGGGGGTCCAGCGATCAACCCACCAGGCCGGGGCCTCGGCGCCATCGCTGACGCTCCTTCCCAAGAAGGCGATTTTAGGTTTGGCGCCGGAGTTGAGTTTTTTCACGCTTTGCGTGAAGGCCCCATCGTCCATGTCGCCCCCGACGCGGAAGCAGGGCCAGCCGACAGTCTTGATGTCTTCGTGATATTTGACGTAGTCGCCGCCCCAGAGATGGAGGCCGTTAATTGGCTGCGGAAAGGCAGGGAGTTTGAGAATTTCATCCAACGGCGGCAATGGCAAAGGCTCTCACTTCCACTTGCCGCGGACTTTGTCCGGCTGGATTCCCGGTGCATTGGCAGCAGGCGGGTTGAGCAGGCCAACCCCAAACGCGCCCGCAACTTCGAGCACCACTACACTTGCGACATTGGCGATGTATTTCATACGCTACTACTGGACCGGGATTTCCAGGCTGGGTTGGGCCGACGACCGTCACCGACCATCTTGCGTTGCATAATAACTCCAAATCCGGCCTGAACGTAGCGGTATGATGAGCGAGCGTTAAGGGGTTGTGCTGCCGATGATCAATCAGCTACTAAGTCGAAGGAACGATCGACCAGACAACAGATGAATTCATGATAGATGGCCCCATCTGCCCGCTCCCGAGTTGCGCGAACTATCTCCAGCGCTGCACGCATTTTAGCAACTCCAGCCGGCCGTGAAACGCCAGAGTCGATCGCCGGGCCGCGATGTGCAATCACCTGGCAACGCCAATGTTATTTCTCCGGGGCGCCTTTCAGCAGGCTGTTAAGCCAGGTTTCTTCCTCGGCGAAGTCGGGCTTGCCTTCGCGGATGTTCTCGATCCCCGCGGCTTTCGCCACTTTCAGGAACCGGCGGATGTGGGCGGCATAGCCGTCATCGATTGCGGTCACTTTGCCGTTTTTCGGATTTCCGTCGTAGGTCACCATCCCCTCGGGCTTGAACCGCCAATGCTCGATGTACGCATAGTCGTGGCCTAGCCGCGCTTCCTCGACCCGCTTGAGTAATTCCGGATTTCCGGCGACGGCGGTCTCGGCCTCGTCCCATAATTTGTCGCCGGCGCGCAGCACTTCCTCCGTCAGGTACTTAGGCGTCCGCGAGCCGTAGATCGGCATGGCAATGTGCTCCTTCTCCACTTCGCCCGCCAGCAGGTCGAGGTACTTCTGGATCGCCGGCGCGGCCGCGCCGTACACGCCTTCGAGGTATTCGGTCGTCACCTTTGCCAGATCGGCGTTGGGCTTCCACATGAAGGTCGCGGCCAGGTAGCCCGTCAGGCCGCACATCCCGGCGCCCTTCGATTGCCAGTTGCCCTGCTCCACCACGCCCGTCACGTGGTTCTTCACAAAGTACCGCAGGTTCGCATCGATCACCCGCTGATTCGGGAACGGCAACACGTAATAGCTGAAATTCGTGGTGTAATCCCACACCCACAGGCGGTCGCAAACCGAGGCCCACTTCTCCAGGTCCCGCGAAAACGCGCGGTTCCCCGATTGCTTCCATCCGTCGATCGGCTCGCCGAAAGAACACTTGATCGTTGAGAGGCGAATGATCACGTTCTTCGCCGGCTTCATCGTCTTCGGCGGCTGACGCGACCACTCATACGCCAGCGTTTCGACCGCGCGATCCGGAAACTCCTTCGCCACGTTCTCCGCCACGCGGTTAACCAGGAAAAGCACCTGCGCCGCGTGCGTGCCCTCTTTGGCGTCCAGCGCCGCGCACGTGGCGCACTGGCAATAACTCTCGGTGTCGTTCTGGCTGATCGAAAGCACCTTCGCATCGGGATTGGCGCGAAACGCTTCCCGCACCCGTTCCGTCACCAGCTTGATCACCTCTTCATTCGTCGGGCAAAGCTGGTCGGCCACGCGCTTGCCGGCCACCTCGCTGAAATACTCCGGATGCGTTTTGAAATACTTCTCCGCCGGCAGCAGTTTTCCGAACGTATGCACATAAAACTCGGGCACATACTTCACCGCCCCGCCGTGCCTGGCATCCAAAAGCTTCGTCGTGTTCACATGATTCCGCGCCATCCAGTCGGGTTCCCACAAATCAAACGCCATCACCTCCCGATACTCCAGCGCCGGAATCTTCTTCTCATCCAATGCCCCCACTGCCAGCTTTTCCACGTGCGGAATCCGGCTGATCTTCGGCGTGAACCACTGACAGCCGAAATGATCCTCCAGCAGCCCATACGCGCCGTACAAATTCCCCCTTCCGGTATTCCCCGCGATCACCAGCCGACCCCCCACCGTCCGGATCAAATATCCTTCTTCGCCCAGCCCCTTCAAATCCAAATCCTTCGCCACCGTCCGCAGCCGCGCGCTATCTCCCAGCAGGATCTCCTGCTCCCGCGCCGCCCTATCATCGCCCGTGATTTCGAGCTTCGCCCCGGTCATTTCCTCGACAAATCTGCGCAACTCTTCCGCAGCATACTTTGTCGCGGGCCCCGCATCCTTGCCCACCACGATCGCGTAATCGGTCTTGCCCTCCTTCGCCAACACCACTTCTTCCGCCCGAGCCGTGCCGGCCAGAGACATCCCAACGCCGCACACTGCCAACAACACCCAATACCATCGCATGCCAAACCTCCTCGCACTGTTTTGCCCCACCGCACCTCAGCACAACGTGCCACGGCCACAACTATCCGGAATTTCTCCGTTGGCCTTGAACTGATAATCCATCCCACGTTGAGCAATGAGCGCCAGGATGAGCGCAATCCCGACTCTAACGGTCCACTGGTGCCCACTCCTGGCAAATCGTTCTTCGTGGAGGGCTGGCCCGACTCGCTTGACGCCTTGCGAGAACTCGTTGATCTGTCGCTACTTGGTTACGAAATAAAGAACCCGGCGTCATTTGACGTCGGGTTCTTAAAGAAGCGGGCGAAGGGGGTCGAACCCTCGACATTCACGTTGGCAACGAAAATGACTCGCACGCCCAAGAAGCGTATATTAAACGAGTTACGACTTCAACTCACATCGCTCGCAGCGCCGGCGCAGCGGTTCTTGGGCATCGCACCACCGAC
>JBBROD010000132.1:0-5365 GCA_038229715.1 Tepidisphaerales bacterium
AACTTCAACCGTAGCGGGCGTCGGATGTTTTGTCTCCGTCATCCCGAGGTACGCCGAGGGATCTCGGGAGCACGAGAACCGTTTGAAATCCGAGATCCCTCGGCGTACCTCGGGATGACGCTACACCTGAAGTTGACTCGCTCTAGATTCCGGCTTTGCTTTGCTCGACTAAGGACTGGAGCTGGGCGATGGAGTCGAACATTGAGTCAGACCCTTTGAGCCAGAAGGTGTGCGCGCCGGCTTCGGCGGCGAGTTCGCGGGTGTTTTCATCGGCGCTGAACAGCACGCAGTGCACGTCTTTGTATTTGGGATCGGCGCGGATGATCTGAAGCAGCTGCACGCCGCTCATCGCCGACAGTCGATGATCGGTGACGACCACCTCCGGGAGGTGGACGGCCATCTTCTCCAGCGCCTCTTCCCCGCTGGCGATGAAATGGACCGTGTGCCCGTGCATCTTCAAGAGCTGACCCACAACTTCGCGAACGTCGGGGTGATCATCAACTAGAAATACATCGGCCATAGAGGCAGAGCCTGTTAGAATAGCGAAATAAGCCAAAGGCTCAGCCCGAGGTGGAACCGCAACGTGTTCCATCGCCTGTAGGCTAAAGCATTTATTCGCTCACGAGCGCGGCCCATTCACCGCGTAGTATAACAGGGTGCCAAAGTGGATGTCTAAGATTTATGCGCGCAAAAGCCCCTTGCGGGGCTTCAGATCGATGTTGCCGAATATAAATTCTCAGCTAAACATTAGAATGCGATGAGCCCGGCGGATCGCTGGCGGGGAAAGACTCCATCGAGGCTTCCTCCACCGGATCGTGCGAGCCCGCAGGCCGGGCAAACGAATTGCCTCTCGCTGACGAGCCTTCCTCACAATTATCGCTGGATTTCCGCGAAACCGGGAGCAGGCTCCGCCCTGTCCAACCGGTGTACGCGATTGCGGTGCCGGCGGCGCAGGCGATCGCGCCGACGATTCCTCGCCGCATCAGACCGTATCCGACGATCCCGAGCCCCAGGCCCGCGAGTCCGGCGCGATGGATCACACCTTCTGGATCTATACGGACCATGATGTACTCATCCCCGACACGCTTAGCGACATAGGTTGGCGTCCACATCATTCACCTCGATAGTTTTCGATGGTTCAGAGTTTCAAGACTGTATTCGAATTATTTGCCGAGCATTTTCGCAACAACGAAAATCACCACGGCACCGAAAAGACCTCCGCCGAACAGTAGATACAACAGCGAGTAACCGGCGGCGGCGACAGGGTATTGCATCGACATTGCTAAAAGCGGTTCCATAAATTCTCCAATAGACTGGCGTTGACGACCCGTTCATTTCGACGCGCCAAAGAATAGGGAAAGGGCAACGCCCCCGCCCATCGGGGATTCGCTGACTTTCCCGCGGCAAACGTTTTCGCCCTTCGTTTATAGGGGTTTTTCCGAGAGCACCCGTCGCTGTCACCTGACTCCAATCCGAGCCGATGGCCCGATGCAAAAAATTCGGGCGCGCTTCTACCCTTGAGTGATCGACCTCATTTGGTCCGCTCAATCTTCCTTCGACAATCGAAGGAAAACGGACCCGGAGGCAAGTAGCCCTTTGAAAGGAGCAACCCCATGAAACGTCGAATCGCAAGCCTGCTGGTCGCCATCCCGCTCGTCGCCGGCGGCATCTGCCTGGCCGAGGACAACATGATGGACAAGCACGACTCGAAGATGATGACCGACAAGCACGAACAGAAGATGATCATCAAGCGCGCCAGCCAGATCATCGGCAAGGACGTGTACAACCAGGAAGGCAAGGAAATCGGCTCGATCAAGGACATCGTCCTCGACGGCGGAACCAACCGCATTTCATACGCGGTCGTTTCCTACGGCGGCGTGCTCGGCATGGGCGACAAGCTGTTTGCCGTACCGTGGCGCGCACTGGAGATGCGCAGCATCGAGCCCGACAAACTCTTCCTCATGCTCGACTCCGCGATGTTGAAAGACTCGCCGGGCTTCGATGAAAAGAACTGGCCGGACATGGCGAACTCAACCCTTCGCGATCAGATCAATCGCTTCTACGCCGATCATGACGCCCACCGCGACCAGATCGAAAAGAAGCAAATGACCCAGAAGCCGGCTGACATGAAGATGGCCGAGAAGCCAGGCCCGGAAGAAAAGGGTCTGCTCTGGTGCCGTCGCGTTTCGGCGGTGCTGGGGGCAGACGTTCGCAACCCGGCCAATGAAAACCTGGGCGCCATCGATGACCTGGTCATCGATGCCCACACCGGCAGCGTGCAGTACGCCGTTCTTTCGTTCGGCGGGGTGCTCGGCGTTGGCGATAAGCTGTTCGCGATCCCATACGCGTCCCTGCAGACCAAGGCCGACGACGAGAAATTCGTGCTGAACGTCGACAAGGATCGCCTGAAAGCCGCCCCTGGCTTCGACAAGAAGAATTGGCCGGACTTTGCGGATCCGCAGTTCCGCAACTCGGTCGATGACTATTACTCTGGCCGTGCCGATGCGCGGACGAAGTAGGTTGTAAATCCATCCGCGGGGCGAACTTAGGTTCGCCCCACGGAAGTTTTTTTGCCCGACCGATCAGGTTTTGCTGCGTGGCGGGCCGAATAATCAACATCAGCCAATCCCCTATATCCACGCGAGCTCAGCAGGACTATCGTTAGTTTTGAAATGGGCTTGCAGGTGCAGTTTTTTGATAAGGAGTCACTCAATGCTTTATTGGACACTCGTATTCCTGGTCGTTTCGATCATCGCCGGCGTGATGGGCTTTGCGGGCGTGTCAGCCGACGCGGCTGGGATCGCTCGGATCCTTTTCTTTATTTTCATCGTGCTGTTCGTGGTTTCGCTGCTGTTCTCGCTGCTGACGGGCAAGAAGCCCCCGGTCGTGTAGCAATCAACAGTGCAACAAGCTCAGCATTTACATAGGAGATTGATATGTCAGCAGTTAAAGACGACCTTCGAAACCTCAAGGATGACGCCCGGGACAAACTCTCCGGCGACATCGAAGATCTCAAATCCAGCTTCGGCAAGCTCCGCTCCGACGTAATGACGCTCTTGAGCGACACCGTCGGCGTAGGTAAATCGGGAGGCAAGGCCATGAAAAACCAGGTCAAATCTCACGCCACCGACGCCGTCGATGACATCAAGACCCACCTGCACGATTGGCAGGATCGAGGCGGCGAATCGCTCGAAGCGCTCGGGCAGAAGATCAGCGAGAACCCGGTTACCAGCGCCGCGATTGCCATCGGCGTGGGTTTCCTGCTTGCCAAGGTCTTCAGCCACAAGAAGTGATTAGATGGAATCGCTCGTCCGACTGATCGTCGCCGCGTTCGAACTGGTGGAAGCCGAAGGGCGAATGCTGCGCGATCAGTTGGTTCGGATCGCGATCGCGATGGCGCTGGGTGTCATCATCGTGATCCTGGCCATGACCGGGATCGGCTTCCTGCTGTTCAGCCTGTTCCAGTTCTTGGCCAGACCGCTGACGCCCGCCGGCGCGGCAGCGGTGTTCGGCGTGGTCGCGTTACTGCTGGCCGCGATCGGCGGCGCGACGATCCGGCAACTGCTTGCCAGCCGAGGGCACCATGAGCCTCACGATCACTGAAGACGCCGACCAATCTCTCGATGACGCCAAGGCGCGCCTTCATGAAGCCGCCCGGGCGATCGATCCCCTCGCGCCCCTGCGCAAGCACCCATTCACCACCGTGGGCGTGGCGGCCATGTCCGGCTTCCTGGTCGGCTCGAAAGATCACCCGGCCCTGATGAAGACACTCCGCCTTTCCATGGCGGCCGGTAACCTGCTCAAACCCGTTCTTCTCGCCGCCGGGAAAATCGCCGCGACGCATTTTGCCAGCAAGAGCATGCAGCCGCCTGACGAACCGGTAGTTGAAGTGAAGACGAGCTGATCATGGTCAAAGCGTCGATGGAATCCATTCAGCGTTGCGCGGTGTTCGCCGCCTCGGTGCTGACGGTGTTTGTGCTCTATATCGGCCGCGATCTGCTGATTCCGCTGGCGGTGGCGATCCTCATCAGCTTCCTGCTCAAGCCTTTCGTCAATTATCTCTCCAAATGGCGCGTTCCCAAGGCCGTCGCAGCGTTGCTGGCCACCGGGTTTGTGGCGGCGTGCATCGTGGGAATGATCCTCCTGCTTTCATCGCAAGTAGCCAAGCTGAACGAAAAACTGCCCGACTACCAGCACAACCTGGTCGAAAAGTCCAAGGACTTCCGACAGTACTTCTCCGGCTTTTTCGGCCGGGTGAGCGGCACGGTGGAAAGCGTCAAGAAACAATTCGCGACGACCCAAAGTGTCACGCCCATCGTCGCAGCTCCCGAAGCAAAGCCCGCCGCCGCTGACAACGGCATGGATTTCAAAACCATCGCCGCGGCGATCCTGGCGCCGTTCCTCTCCTCGCTGACGCAGACCGGCGTGGTCTTCGTCATGGTTTACTTCCTGCTCATCGATTCCGAAATCGTCAACCGCAGGCTTCACTGGATCGGCGAGCACTGGCGGCTTGGCATTCCGCTCGACACCATCGACGAAGCCCTGAAAAAAGTCGGCAGCTACCTGCGAACGCAGCTCATCATCAATCTCGGATATGGAATCATCATCTCCGTCGCGCTGACGCTCATCGGCGTGCCTAACGCCATCCTGTGGGGCGTTCTTTCAGGTCTGATGCGATACGTCCCGTACATCGGCGCGTGGATCGCCGCGTCTCTCCCGATCGCGCTATCGATCGCAATTTTCCCCGGCTGGTCTCGGGCGGGACTGGTCATCGGCGCCTACTGCATTGCCGAAGCGATCACCTACGCCTTAATCGAGCCGCTGCTGTTCGGCCACAGTACCGGCGTTTCGTCCATCGGCGTGGTGCTGGCGACGTTCTTCTGGGGCTGGCTGTGGGGCGCGGCCGGTCTGATCCTCGCCATGCCGCTGACCGCCTGCCTCGTCGTGATCGGCCGGCACATTCCCGTGCTGCGGACGCTGTCGGTCCTGCTCAGCAGCGACTCGCTCGATTCCACAGAAACCACCGACCCGACCGATCCGACCAAGCCGGTGGACGTCACGTCGTTCATTCTCAAGATGCGATGAGATCGCGCTGGAACCTTTTTGAGCGTATCACTTTCACTTGTATTGCGTGAGTTTTCGTCAATGTCATCCTGAGCTACTCTGAAGGATCTAGCCGACTACGCGGAGTGGCTAGACCCTTCCGAGTACCTCATGATGACGATATAGCTTTAGGTGAAATGCTCTAGCAGGCTGCTGCAAAACACGTTGTTTTTGACAGCCGTTATTTGATTCCTGTCGCAGGCAGTCGATGTACGCCGGCGGGCTCGTAGTCGGCGGGCGATCAGCAGGGTGGGGTCACGCC
>JBBROD010000133.1:0-5329 GCA_038229715.1 Tepidisphaerales bacterium
AACTGATCGGCCACCTCGATCGAAGACTTGCATTCCTCATACGCCCGCGCAACCGCGATTCGGTAATCCATCGAATAGGCCATCCAACGAAGGTACCCGATCGCAACAAAATGCGCGAGAGGCTGGTGCAAGCCGCTCTAAGAAAACTCAAAACACAACCGCGAAGGCGCGAAGAAGGAACGCGAAGAAACTCGAGTGATTCTTGTATGATTCGCGTCTTCGCGTCTTCGCGGTAAATTTAGAATCGCTTAAAATCCACCAAAGACGCTGTCGTCCTTCGCGGCTGGTTGCGTAGAGGGATGCGGGACGAGTTGAACCGGCTTGCCGGACACTGCCGGCTTGCTCGATTTGGTCTCGTCGGGCGTGGCCGCCACATGCGGGGCGGGGGTGTTGGCCCATGGATCGACGGCGGGCTTGGTCTTGATGTCGCCCTTGAGCGCGGCCGCGATGTCATCTGGACTACCCGCTGGCGCGATGTCCGATGTCATATTCAACTCGATCATCCGCGCCACCAGCACCGGCCGCTTGGCGACATCCTCCAGCGTCCACGCCCGGCTGTCGGCGAACGTCTGCTTGAATCCCAGAGACTGCTTCGTAAACACGTGAACCGTGCCCAAGTCCGGGATCGCCGAGCCGACCATCGGCAACTGCCCCGGCGTGCGGACGACATGGATCGCCGACAACGCCAACGGCCAACCCGCCAGCATGGTTAGTATTACAATCGCTTTGAAAACTCTTTTCATTTCGACTCCTTTGATCGTTATCTTACACTTGCCTGTGTCGGGTCACCATGATTTCCTGACTATAGCTTCAGAATAAGGCTATAATGCAGGTTGGCGGTGCCGTGCAGGGCCATTTTCGATTCCGGTGCAATGATGAGTTCTAACCCAATGTCCTCCACCGTTCAGCTGTTTCAACAGCTTTTCGGGAACTTCAAAGCCCATACCGCGTTGCTCGATCTGGAGGGGAAGATCATCGCGGTCAATCGCTCGTGGAATAACTTCGGTCACGAAAATGGGTTGGTCGACGGCTATGAATTTGAGGGCCGGAACTACCTCACGATGTGCGAAATCGCCGTTTGTGAATCTCGCTATGCGATCGAAGCGATGATCGGTCTGCTGGATGTAATCAACACCGGCCGCCCGACTTTTTCCATGACGTACCCTTGTCATTCGCCCAGCCAGCACCGGTGGTTTCGTCTGTGGGTGGAATCGCAGTCGCCTCATTCGCCGTCGATCATCGTTGCGCATACGCTGTTGAACGACTACTTTGATCTGGCAGAAGTAAGCGATTTCCCCGCCAGCCGGCCGACGGAAATAGCGTATGAGTTGTTGAACATGCCCTCGATGGTGCGGGCATTTCCCAACCTCGGCCGAGCGTAAAACAAAGCGGCCTTGCCGGTAAAATGGCAAGCCCGAAATTCGGTCCGGATTGATTGGAAGTGGCTTATTCGTCGCGATCTCGCTGATCCTGTTGATCCTGCTCCATCCGTTTCTTTTCCGCCTTCCGCTTTTCAAAATCGTTGAAGCGGTTGGAATCCGCCACGCCCTTGTAGATCACGCCGCTGATCAGTGCGAGCATGGCGAGGAACGTGCCGAGCATGAGGTATACGCTGGCGTTGAATCCACCCCCGACGGTGACGGGGTTGGTGACATCGCTGTTGGGGATTGAATCCTTGCACATCGGGCAGGCGTGCGCAACGCCAGCGAGGGTCAATACAACCACGAGTGAAAAGCAATACCGTTTCATCAAAACCTCAATTGGCGGCCTGCCCGCTTCAGCGGGTAGCGGCAGTCACCGTCATTGTAGGGAACAGATGGTAAAGCATCCAGTAAATGATCACGCCGGTGACCGAGACGTAAAGCCAGATCCAAAAAGTCGGCCTGGCGATTTTACGGTGGCGGATCCAGTCGCGTTTGTACGCCCGCCAGACCGTGATAAAGATCAGCGGCAGCATCCCGACCGCCAGCAGCACGTGGGGGACGAGTATGATCGAGTACACAATCCGTAGCGGGTGCGTGCCCAGTTCTTTGGTCGATTTCTCGCCGAACAGGTACTTGCTGGTGAGATAGCAGACCAGAAACACTGCCGACGACAGGATGGCGGTGCTCATAAGCCAGCCGTGGAGCGTGTATTTCCGGCGTTTGACCGCGAGGTACGCGATCACCAGCAGGATACCGCTCAGGCCGTTCAAACTTGCGTTCAGCAAAGCGAATTGGGCTTGGTTCATTGGGGCTCCATTGAGGCTCCATTGAGGCTCATTGAGGCTCATTGAGGCGAAGCTGCTTTCCGGGCGTCGGCGGCGTAGGTTTGGGCGTCGCGGATCATCTTCGCGACTGCGTCGTCGTCTTTGCTGTTGACGACCGAGCGGATCTTGCCCGATGCATCAACGAGGATGAATTTCTCACTATGCAGCAGCGGCGAATCCTCAGTCGCCGGGACGACCGACACCAGCATCCCGCGGGCGGTGGCGTATACCATTGATTTATCGCCGGTGAGGAAACTCCATCGACCCGGAACGGCGCCGGCGTCTTTACCGTAATCCTTCAGCACGACGGGCGTGTCGCGATCGGGGTCGACGCTGATCGATACAAACTTCACGTCCTTGTCAGCGATCTCCGTCTGCAGTTGGTTGAACTTCTCTGTCATCTCCTTACACGGCCCCGCGCAGTGCGTAAAGATGAACTCGGCGATCCAGACCGTGCCCTTCATCGTGCGCGTCGAGACGGTTTGCCCCTGCTCATTGACCAGCACAAAATCCGGCACATCGACGTTCAGCGTCGGCGACGGATTGGTGTACGGAGTCTCGGCGATCGAGCGATCGCCATGCGGACGGAACAGTCCCGCGCTGATCACGCCGACCATCGCCAGCACCAGCGTGGCCCAGAGGATGACGGTTAATGTTTTTTGGCCTTTGCTCATGTGGTTCTGCATTTTCAGTAGGACAGATATTCCTGTCTGTCACGAGGCGAAGTATTCCTCGACTCGTACATTTCGGCCGCTCACGGTGGAGATGGGCAAACGCGTACGTTCGCCCATGACAGACAGGAATGTCTGT
Source organism: Tepidisphaerales bacterium (assembly GCA_038229715.1). Classification (GTDB taxonomy): domain Bacteria; phylum Planctomycetota; class Phycisphaerae; order Tepidisphaerales; family Tepidisphaeraceae; genus JANMES01. The sequence goes on from JBBROD010000133.1 coordinate 3,059, forward strand.
CCTACCGAGAAGGCAAATGCCGCCAAGAAGGCAAATGCTTGGTGGTCATTGTAAATCAGCCGCTATGGGTTTGGCTACCATCCGGGCGGCGATGAAAAACATCAGCCCACCGAACAGTAACGTCACGCCGATTTGCGATAGACCGCCGAATCCGAAATGGACTTCGGGAAGGGCGAAGAACAGGCTCGACCGCAACGCCGCGAGCGAATAACTGAGAGGATTGGCCCGCATGAGCCATTTCATCGCGCCGTGCGCCTGATCGGCCGGGAATAGCGCGCCGGAGAGGAACCACAGGGGCATGAGGAACAGGTTCATGATCGCGTGAAACCCCTGCGTGCTGACCATCCGCCACGCGATGCAAACGCCCAGCCCGGTGAGGGCAAAGCTGGTCAGCAGGATGATGATCAGCGAGAGCAGAAACCCCGCCGGGGAAAAGTGAATGCCCGCCAGCGGCGCCATCAGGAGGATGACAGTGGCCTGTCCGGTCGCCAGCGCCGTTCCGCCGAGGATTTTACCCAGCACGATCGCCATCCGCGGGACCGGCGCGACCAGCACCGACTGAAGAAACCCCTCGCGACGGTCTTCGATGATCGAAATCGTCGAAAAAATCGCGGTAAACAGCATCACCATCAGCACCGTGCCGGGGAAGAAGTATTGCAGGTAATTGTGCCCGCCGGGCACGTTGGCGTTGAAACTGGAGCCCATCCCGAGCCCGATCAGCAGCCAGAACATGATCGGCGTCGCGAGCGAGCCGATGATCCGCGTCCGCTGGCGGAGAAACCGCACGAGCTCGCGCTTAGCCAGACTGAGAGAGGGAAGGAGGATGGGCATGGGTGGATTTGCTAGAGCTCACAAAATGATCGGGAAACCCGAATGACGAAACCAGAAATCCGAATGAATGACGAATGACGAAGCCCGAAATCCGAATGAATGACGAATGACGAAACCCGAATGACGAAGTTCGGGCGTCAATATTTTTCGTCATTCGTCATTCGGATTTCGTCATTCATTCGGATTTCGGGTTTCGTCATTCGGGTTTCAAGTCTTGAGTTTCGTCATTCGGATTCAACTAACCTATGGCATCGCGTTCTCCAGCGCCTTGTTCGTCGCCGGTGCTTCCAGCTTGATGGTCACCGGGAAATGGTCGCTGGCGACCGGAGCCATTTTGTCTTTAAAGACGCTGATGCCTTGGATTTTAGGTGCCCACGCCGGGCTGACGAAGACGTGGTCGATGAAGCTGCGGTACTTGGGGTTCCAGTACCCGCCGAAGGAGATTTCGCCTTTTTCAAGCAGCGGCTTGGTCGCGAGCACGAATCCGTCCGCCGGCGGGCCGAGAATGTTAGAGATGGTGTCGCCGCCGTTTTCTTTCTCGAATTCGCCGTCCAGGCCGTACTCGTCGTTGGTGTCGCCGAGGAAAACCATCTCGCCCGGCCCGGCCTTGGAGAGTTCGACCATGATCTCGTGAATCCGCACCGCCTCCCGATTGCGCCACTGCGTCACTTCCGGCCCGTTGCCGTACTTGCTCTTCATGTGATTCGTGCCGACCCAGAAGACCGCTCCGCCCGGCGATTGAATCTTCACAAACGCCGGCCCGCGGGCGAAGAGCAGCGGGCTGCCTTCCACCCGATCCGGTTCTTTGCCTTTGCTCTTGGTGACGATGTGCTTCACGACCGGGTCTTTTTCCTTGTAGTACTGATCCTTTGTCTCAAGGATTTTGAAGCCCGGCTTAATCATCATCGCCACGTTCTGGTCGCGCTCGGTATTGGTGGGGAAGACGATGACTTCCTTGTACGCGTCCTTCAGCCATCGGTGGTTGAAGTATTCCAAATCTTTTTGATTGCAGCACTCCTCGAGCACGATGATGTCAGGATTGACCGCCGGGTCCAGAATCGTCTCAGCCGTCGCCCAGTTGATGCGGTCGTTGTCGTGCCGGATGTTTTCGACGAGGGTTTTGTTCTCCTCGCTTTCCTTCGGGAATTTCTGCGTCGTCAGCCGCTGCGCCTCGAAATGGCTGGCGAAGTGCTCGACGTTGTAAGTCGTAACGGTAATCGTCTCGGCCCGGGCGCGGGCGATGAAAATCAGGGCGACGGCGAGAACGAAGCTGGTGATTCGGTAGCGCATAGAAACATCTTAGCATGGGTGCGAAAAAATTTGCCACAGATGGGGCACAGATGAACACAGATAAAGAACATGCGACACAGAGGCACAGAGACACAGGAAGTGTAACTTCCTGTCTGTAAATAAAGTAAGCCATCGTTCGCTTCGATCAGG
>JBBROD010000134.1:0-5156 GCA_038229715.1 Tepidisphaerales bacterium
CCTCCGGGAAACCAACGAGGATCCCAAGCCCTTCACCTGGACCGCCGATCCCGAGAAGATCATCGCCTCGGTCAAGCGCGGGTACCAAGCGTTAGAATCGATCCACTAGGGGGTAAGCGCTTAATCACGACCAGTCCTCAGGAACTGATCGAGCGTCTGGCCCGGCAAGACTCAGACCTTTAGATCATCCCCCAATAGAAAAACCCGGCTCCGCTTGACTAGGGCGGGCCGGGTTAATTCTTAAAGGTCGATAGGATTAGCAGGTGGATACTACACCTCAAACGCAAATTACGCAACCGCGACGCACCTTGAAGCTAGCGCCAGCGGCTCATGCGGCTGCGGTGAAACGGTTGGGTTTAAAGCCAGGGCCAAATAAGCGCGCCCGGATTAGAGCTGCGGTTGAAGCGATCCAAAGAGAGCTAGCCGCGGCCGTTCCGGACGTGATCGCCAAGCCGAACCACGGCGCGCAGCATCCGCTCGCGATCGGCATCCGTGAAGATATCCTCGCCCTGCTGCCCGAACGCGATCCGCGGGCCATCCGCGAGTTCCTTCGCCTCTACTGCCGCAGCCCCCGCTACCGCGCCTTGGTGGCGGCGGGCGCGCCTCGTATGAGCTTGGATGGCCTGGCGACCTACACCGGGCGCATCGCGGTGGAGCCGAGATCGTGAGCGCCGCCCGGGCCGCGCGCCGCCACCACAGCCGAGGCCGAAGCCGGATAACCCCGCATATCCGGGTTTGGATGACCGGGTCCGAGATCGCCGCGGACGGACGCTGGATCGCCGTGACATCGATCGAAGTCGACGGGCGGGAGGTGTTGCGTCCGAGGATTCGTTTCCCCAGACCGCCACGCTTGGAGGTGGACCCCGCGAAGCTGCCGGCGCTGCTGCCGGATTACTTGGCGCAGGGGGTGGTCGCCTTGGCGGCTAAACAAGGTTTTCGAGTGTGGGGAACCTGATGACCGAGCCCGATCCTGCTTTCGACATCCCCGCTGAGGCGTTGGCCGCTGTAACGCCCTCGTATATGCGCGATCACGGGTTGGCTCTCATCGGCCAGGGCTACAGAGACATCATCCCTATCCGCCCCGGTGGCAAGTTCCCTGTAATCGATGACTTCCTGACGATCACGGTCAACGAAAAGGTCGTAGATCGATGGACGAAGAACGGCCACGCTAAGGACGGCATCGGCCTGCGGGCGAAACATTTCCCCGGCTGCGACATCGACTGCCTCGACGCCGCCGTGATCGGCTACATGATGAATTGGATCAGCTGCGAATTCAACTTTCCGCTGTTCCGTTTCGGTAACAAGCCGAAGGTGTTGATACCGTTCAGGTCATCGATACCGTTTCGCAAGATCACCGGACGGCACCTGATCGACACCCAGGGGCGCAAGGCGCAGATTGAATTCCTTGGCGACGGCCAGCAATACGTCGTTTTCCATACCCACCCTGGCACCGGCAAGCCGTACACGTGGAAAGGCGAAAGCCTTTTCGACGTGCGGGCCGACGAACTGCCCGAGATCGACGAAGCGCGAGCCCGAGCTATCGTTGGCGCATTCGAGCGCCACTGCATCGCGCAGGGCTACACCGTCAAGGTAGGTGTCGGCAGCAGCACAGTGGTCGCCCTGCGCGATAAAGACGATCCCTTCGACATCGACGATTTACCGATTCAAAACATCACCGACGATCGTTTCATCGCGATGGTCGATGAGCTGCCAAACGATGAGACAGTCGACTACGAAGGTCCGGGCTTCACATGGCTGAACGTGATGTTCGCCATCCATCACCAGCTCGGCGACGCCGGCGAGGATGTAGCCCGGCGATGGGCAGAGAAGTCGCCCAAGCACGAGGAGGAAGCCGGGCGCTTCGATAAGACGTGGAAGTCAGCCGGCAAAAACGCCGAACGTCGCAACATCACTGGCCGGTCTATCCTGAAGTGGCACAAGGAATTCGTCGCCGAGGCGAAAGCCCTTGTGGTTGACGACATCGTTGACCGGCTATCTAAGGCCGACGAAACGACACTTCCGGCGATCGTCGCCGAGTGCCGCGGTATCGACCTCGATACGCTTCAGCGCGAGGGCGTCATAGAAGCCCTGCAGACCGCGTGGAGGCGAGTCAAAGGCCGGGCGCTGCAACTCGCAAAGGCACGCGCGATGGTGCGCTATACGCGCCCAGACGGAGCGCCGCTGCCGGCATGGGCGAACGGTTGGGTTTACCTGTCGAGCCCGCACCGTTTCTTCAATATCGCAAACAAGGAAATGCTCAAACCGGAAGCCTTCGGATTAGCCCACGCGGTGCATACGCCAGGAGTCGACGCGGGGAAGTACGCACTGGAGCGGCTGAGGCTGCCGGTTCACTACGAAGCGGCTTACGCGCCGATGTTGGGCTCCACCTTCCAGATGGACGGCCACGCCTACGTCAACACATACAGCGAAGAAGGAATCCCAGCTGTTCCGGCGAAGCTTAGCGCTGCTGACCGGGCCGCCATCGCCCGCGTTGAAAAGCATTTCCACAACCTTGTGGGCGATAAACGCGAAGCAGAAATTGCGATCAGCTGGGTGGCCTTCATCGCTCAAACCCGCGACAAATTAAAGTGGGCGCTCGCGCTTCAGAGCGCCGAGGGTGCGGGCAAAAGCTTGTTGACGCAGCTGATGGCTAACGTCCTGGGGCCGCGCAACGTCGGCACAGTCAGCGCCAGGGTGATAATGGAATCGCCGTTCAACGGTTGGGCGCATGGGCACCTTCTAGTGGTGAAAATCAAACGGAAGAGTCCGCCGCAAACTGAGGAATTCTACGGCTTTGCGGCTCATTGACGGGGTTTCATCTGTTAGATTCGCTCCACTAGCCGTGGTGGAAGAGATCAAAATCAGCGGGCACAATCGGTATACAACTCTCGACCGATTTAAGTCTCCAATCACCGATGCGGTCGTGCATATAAACGAGAAAAACCGGCAGATGTATATCTGCCCAAACACTCAATCCTACATGTTGACTACGAACCATAAAGACGCGCTGCCGGTCGACGATAACGATCGCCGCTACTTCATCGTCATGTCGCCGATGCAGACCAGAGAGCAGGTCGAGGCACTCGGTGGACCAGACTATTTCGACCCGCTGTTCGCAGCGATCAACAACCACGCGGGGGCGTTGCGCGGCTGGCTGCTCGAATACCCGCTGCATCCCGAGTTCGACGCCAAGTCGCGGGCACCCGACAGCAAAGGCCGCGACCGGATGCGCTATAACACGCGGTCGGACGAAGATGATTTGTTGAGGCAGTTAATCGACAAGACAACGTCGACGGCATCACGCCCAACATCGTGGTTGTCTCGGCCTTCAGCGCCAAGCTAGCAGATGAAACTGGAATCCTGCCATCACCAACCACGTTGGCGAAGGCGTTGACGAAATGTGGTTTTGAGCGCGTGCCTCAGCAAGTGAAGATCAAGGGGGCACCGCAGCGCGTGTGGTTGAAGGATACCGAGCGGGGGACGAAAACCCGCGAGGAACTCAACAGGTGGATACGCCTAAACCTGGTTAGACCCCTTTGAGGTACCAGGGGGTACCAAGGCAAGACACCCCGCTGTTACCTGTAAAAGTGACTGTTTATATAGCCATATTACTAAAAAGGTAACAGGGTAACAGGGTAACAGGGATAATAATGTAAGAGAATCACAAAGGGGGATAAATGATTCCTATAGGGAGCAGTTCAGATTGACCTGTTACCGTTACCTTTAACCCAATAACGCGAGCGTTTCTGCGGTACCAGGCAGGTACCAGGCTGTTACCTCCCACCCACCGTGGTTGAGGCAGAGGTTAGTTTGAAGGAGTTTCGTCCGCTCAAGTGATCGCCATAGGACTCAAGTGACGCCATAAGGTTTAGGCGCGGCTGTCGATTATCGTGCGTCTGGTTGCGGTGGATGTCAGCTAGTTATCGGCAAGTCGAGAGGGCGGATTATTGCTCTAGGGGAGGGGTACTAAGGAGTCGGATTGACTTACCCTCGGAAACCGGCCAGGCGATCCACTCGCAGTCCAACCAGAATCGGCATTCTGGATAATCGGACCGGACCATAAACGCATTTCCACATCTTTTTTTTGATTTTCGGGTTTTTGGCAGATGCTAAAAGACCGTTTGGTTGCTAACGGTCATTTGATACACATACGAAAAATCGAAAAGGAAATGAGGACCATATGTTGATGAGCTAATTGGTTAGCGTTCCGCCTGCCGGATGGTGAATCCGAATCGATGTTCGATTCCACGAAGGTGCTGCAGCGCGCCCCATCGTGGCGAAAAGTTACCCAAAGAAGCCGAAGTGCGGCGCTGATCTATCTGATGCGCCGGCTCTACCCTAATTCGGCACCACGAAAGTGGAGAATGAAACTTTGTTTGCTCGAGGCTGCTCGGCTGCGGGATCATCCGTGCGAGACGCCCGATCCACCCGGTGATCCCCAGCACGAGCAGAATGAGACCCAGCATCATGCCGGCTGCAGCGACCTCACCCGGTCGCAGTCCATCCGTCAGAATGACTGCCGACACGGCCTTCATCGGCATCGGCAGACCGTAGAATAGCCCTCTCAAGCACTCCGAAGCGGGTACCCCGGGGTATCCGCCCAGCGCGTGACCTTCTCGGCTGTAGGTGGATGTCAATCCGGGTATCATGCAATCGGAGCCGGAGCGCGACGGAGCAAGCAAATGACCGCGACGCTCGACGACGAAGTAGCCGATCGCGCGCCACCTCGTCGTTCATGCCCAGCACATCCCGGCGATACCGGCAGTGGACGTGTACCGGGGCGTCTCTCAACTGCTCCATCACGGAGCAGAAATGGTCGAAATCCTGGTCGGTCGGGTTCTGCAAATCGACCGGGATATGGATGTACGCCATACCGAGACGGCTGACGCTCGCGGCCTCATCCGGCAGCGCCTTCTCATGGGTATGAAGGCCGAGATTGATGACATGCCGGACACCGAGGGCGTGGACGTCGGCGAGTTGCGGTTCGGTCGGCTGGCCGGACGTGGTGATTCGCTCGTCGAGACGACGCCATGCGTTGTTTCACAGGAGAGGGTTGGAGGGCCGTGCTTTTCCCGGTTTGGGTCGTCCCCGCCGGTAGGGCACGATCAACGGGTTTCCCAACGATCCCCAAGCACATACAGTCATTAGGATCGCAC
>JBBROD010000135.1:0-5139 GCA_038229715.1 Tepidisphaerales bacterium
AAACGGCGCGGAAGGCAGCCGGATTCGCAACGGCCTGATCGGGCGCGACACGTGCAGGCGTGAGGGCAACGCTGCGCAGTGTTCTGGCCGACTACGTCTCCCTCGCCCGCTTACCCGCGCTGCCAGAGACGGCGAGCATGAAACACTGGGCACTGCGATCGACAACGCCTTGGCTTCGATCACCCAACAGGATTGCATAGGCTTTTTTGACCACTGGGGATACACCGCTACGGCGAAAGGCGCGCTGATCTAAGCTGAACGATGAAGCCAACTTGAACGTCTTGGACCGGACGTTCGCAGCGGAGCAAGCGCAAATCTTTAGCGAGGATCTGCAACACGCGAAAGCTATCACGCTGGAACAATGGACAAAAAGACCAGTGCTGGATCGGTTGCTCGAAGGGTTCTCGAACTTGTTTGCGCCACTGTTATAAGCCGCTAAAAGCCCTGTTGGATGCTGCACAGCCTTGCATCGCGCCGATCCTGGCCCGTGCTACAGATTGGTTTCGACCGTCCCCCGTCGTTGCAGATAGTGGGTGGTCGTTCGCCACAGCAGCGCCCACGCCAGACCGGCTGACCATCCGGCCAGAACATCGGTCGGATAATGCACCCCCATGAAAACCCGGCTGATACCGACCAGAAACGTCAGCACCATTGCAACGCTGAGGACATATGCTTTCATTCGCCGCTCAGCGACGAAGTCGCAAAGCAACGTACCGAGTGTCAAGTAAACGACAGCCGACAGCATCGCATGCCCGCTAGGAAAGCTTGAGGTGTAGACCTGCGAAAGATGCGAGACCAAGTTCGGCCTCGGACGGTGATAGTAATGCTTGAGAAGCAACGAGAGCAGCAATCCGCCGACGGTGGCAATTAGAAACAACCACATCGCGCGATTTTTGTCGCGCAGCCATAAAAATCCGGCGACGGCGGCCACCACCAGTGTCAAGTCCGCCACACCTCCGAGGGCAGTCAAGTCGCGGGCCACTTCAGCCACCCAAGCCGGGCCGATAGGTTGGTCTGAATCGTACGGCTGTCTTACAGATCGGACAGCCCATTCATCGAACCTCTGGGTGTCACCGTCTTTTACTTCGTCGGCGATATTAATGAAGGTCCAGGCGCCACCCACCACAAAAAGTGAGGTTATAAGCAGCCCGCTCGTGTGCGACCCGAGCCATTCAAACCAGGTTTGTAGGAAGGCGAACACTGGCTGAGTAGCTTAGCGGATTTAAATGCGGGCTGCGATACTTGGATCGACGCCCGTAAAGATTACTCCGCCTGATGTAGTCTAGTCCGCCGCTCCGCCGGGTCTCCATCATCGCCGACAGTCGAACGCTGTCAGTCGCTGGGGAACGAAGCCTAACTGAACCTCAATCCGCCGAAGACCTTCCCTCCATCAGTTCCACCATCGCTGCCGTGCCGGCGTGCAGCATGACTTTGCCGATGATGGCCGCAAGGTTGAGAAGGAACGCCTCGGCCGGGGCGACGGTCCAATCCGACCGAATCGCCTGCACATCGGCCACGCGCAAGCTCGCGACCACCGTGACCGAAGAAGCCGCTGATGTGGGGACTCAGCGAAAGATCCACGCTGTTTGTGTTCTTGAACGAAGCCGAATCGAACGCGCGTAGCGGCGAATGATCGGGCGCACTGTGCCATAGTCGTCAAACCACTAACCGCAGAAATAGTCCATGCCCGACTTGAAGATGTACCACTGGCGTTCATTTGCGTCTGCCGAACCCACTCAACGTGGCCTTGGACTTCAGCCGGCCCAGGAAACCAACGGATTCTTGAGGTTTACCCGCTGGCCGTCGCGACGCAGCATCGCCCACAGATGACGACACCCGTACCGCGGATGCTCCCTGGCCAGTTCCATCAGCCTGGCGACCAGAGCTTCATTCCGACGCCGGGCCACATATCCGCCAGAGATACGTTCGACTCGTGATCCGTTCGGCCAGACGGTTGGTCCAGCTCAGCCGTGACATTGATCGAGAGGCCGGTGGACTGGTAGTCCTTCGAGGCCTTGTGGCTGAGACCTACATTGATCGAAATCAGACTCGATGGTGATCGGTATCAAATGAACGGTTGAAGTTGGAAGGATGCACATGGAAGCGTCGAACCTGATCCAGCGTCGAGGTAAATATGGAGGGAGCCGGCGCCGATGAGGGGGCAATTCTCATCCTGCGCCGGCCGAGGGGAACGGGTCTACTGATAGCAGATTGTTACTTCTTCACGGCGTCGCGAAGGGTTTTGATTCGGTCGTGGGTTCGCTTGACGGCGAAGAATTGTGATTGAACCAGTTGCAAAACATCGCTGGACAGCCCGCCATCCTGCGCGTTCTTATAGGCGGCGACGGCGGAGTCTTCGCCGCGCTCACACTCGGCGAGAATCGCGTGGCGATCGTTCCCGGTGAAGACGGCTTTGACGTCGATCCACACCCTGTGCAGGCCGGCCGACAAATTGCCACTCTCGCTGGGCTTATCCCCGTTGCGAGCGACTAAGGACTTGAGATCAGCGGCAAAATCCCGGCGTTGCTTACTATAATCCATCAGTTCGACTTTCAGTGCAGGATCCGTTGTACGGTTGGCGGCTTCGGCAAAGCCCTTTTCGCCGTCGAGACAGATTTGTACCAAGTCGTTCAATGTGCTGCTGGTTTCGGTTGCGGTGGACATGATACATCTCCTATAAAAACACAACTTTGGGCCAACAAATCAATTACAGCCAATCTGCTGATTTATTTACCAAGCATTTTGGCGACCACAAAAATCACCACCGCACCGAAAAAACCACCGCCGAACAACAGATACAAAAGCGAGTAGCCCGCCGCAGCCGCCGGGTACGCCATCGACATTGCAAGAATCGGGTCCATCGTGACCTCCTGGTTAGGTTGATCGAAGGGGTTCACATCGGACCCCTTCATAATTGACGATAGGTTTTCGCAGATGTATCGCACATCAGGGAATGTCTGAACACCACCGCCAGAATAATCCGGTGATAGGGAAGTGTCCTACGATGGCGCCGGAGCGCGTCCTAAGGGTGATCAAGTCAGAGGCCCGATGCAACGCGCTGCGACCGACATCTACGATTGCTCTACGCTCATCGGACTTGCGTCCGCGTGAAGCGAGGTTTTTAAAAGGAGCAGATCATGAAAAAGCGTCAGTTCGCAACGATGCTGTTGGCCGTGCCGTTGATGACCGGCGGTTTGGTCTTTGCTGAAGATGTGGTGCACAAGCCCGCTGACGCTGCCATGCAGCAGGCGGATAGTAACGCAGTCGTCACCCGCCGAATCAGTAAGTGCATCGGCAAGGACCTTTACAATCATGACGGTAAGAAGATCGGCGACGTGAAAGAGGTCGTCCTGGACGGTGGAACCAACCGCGTGTCATACGTCGTTGTATCGTACGGCGGCCTGATGGGAATCGGCGATAAGCTGTTTGCCGTGCCTTGGAATGCCTTGGAATCAAGAAGCATCGAGCCGGATAAAACATTCCTCAACGTCAACGAAGAAACGATGAAAAATGCCCCGGGCTTCGACGAAAAACATTGGCCCGATATGGCCGACAAGACGTTCCGCGATCAAGTCGATCGTTATTACGGCAACGTCAACAAGACCGGTGGCGCAAGTGATGTGAAGAGTGACGTCAAACACAACATGAACGAGATGGCCAACAATGCCAAAGAAGGCAATCCCGACGTGAAAGATGGCCTCCTCTGGTGTCGCCGCGCGTCGGCCGTGATCGGCGCAGACGTTCGCAACCCGGCGAATGAGAATCTCGGTTCGATCGAGGACTTGGTAGTGGACGCCAAGACCGGCAAGATCCACTACGCCGTCCTGTCTTTCGGAGGGCTGCTGGGGATCGGCGATAAACTGTTCGCGATCCCGATTAACGCCCTGCAAGCCAAGGCCGATGACGAAAAATTCGTGCTCGACGCGACGAAGGAGCGTCTCAAAGCCGCCCCGGGCTTCAATAAGAAGAACTGGCCGGATTTTGCCGACGCATCGTTCCGCAAGTCGGTGGATGATTACTACAACCCCGAAGGTGGGATGAAATAGGATTTCTTCGCCAAGACCCGGACGACGCGGATTACATGCGCATTCAAAAAATCCGCGTCAAACCACGCTGTCGAAATGATTCGGCGGCGTGGCGTATCGGCGGGCCATCGTTGAGCCGAAGAATGGGACCTCGAGATCATCAGCGGTTCCCCAATGTTTATTCGAGCTCAGCAGGACTGCTGTCATTTCTTAGGAACTGAACCCAAGGAGATTCTGCCATGTTCCGATTTGCAATAACACCGCTCATCTTGGGCATTCTAACCACGGGTGGACTGATCGCCGTGACCGGGTGTACCCCGACCACGTCGTACTCCAGAAAAGATCCCGCGCTCGCAATCCACGTCAAACCCAGTTCCTCCAAGTGCGTCGTGGGAGAAACCGTGACGTTCTTCTCCCGCACGGAAAACACGCTCGGCCGCAATGCCAAAATCGAATGGTCGACGACGGGCGGAACGCTCAAAACCGAGGACGAAAACCGGGTGGCGCGCGTCATGTTTGATAAGCCGGGGACTTATTCGGTCGACGGCGTTCTGATGGCGGATGGTCGCGAGATCGACCGTTCGACAAACATCGTCACCGTGACCCCGCTGCCGTAACGAATAGTAGGACACATTTGTTTAAGGAAGGATCTTTTCATGTCAGTAATTAAAGATGATCTGCGCAACATTAGGGACGACGCGAAGGACCGCCTCACTGGCGATATTAGCGAACTCAAATCCAGCTTCGCCAAGCTGCGCAGCGACGTGATGACGCTGCTGAGCGATTCGGTGGGCGTGGGGAAATCGATTGGGAAGTCTGGCAAAGCCGCGGTGAGCGACCAAGCCACCTCGGCCGTTGACGGGCTGAGAGACGAGTTCGACCACCTCAAGGACCGCGGCGCCGAATCGCTGGACGCTTTGGGCAAAAAGATCGGCGATAACCCCGTTGCTTCGGCGATGATCGCGGTGGGTGTCGGGTTTGTTCTGGCTAAACTTTTTACGAGCAAAAGGTAAGCCGTGGAATCATTAGTCAGGCTGGTCATCGCGGGATTCGAGCTGCTTGAAGCGGAAGGGCGCATGCTGCGCGAGCAGCTCGTGCGGTTCACGAGTGTGAT
>JBBROD010000136.1:0-5072 GCA_038229715.1 Tepidisphaerales bacterium
TGTGCTTTCGCGACCGGCATCACCGCCGGCTTCCGGGGTTCCGGCTTCAGGATCGTCGACAGCGCGGCCGCGGCCTCGGCCGTTCGTCCTTCCGGCACGAGCACGGTGTATCGCCAAGTCATTTGCGAGGTCGCCGTTGGACGCCCCGCGACGGTATTCACAAGATCAGCGAAGCGCGCGATGTTCACGGCAGCGCCGCCGGTGCCAATCACGAATTCCAGTTGGGGTACATCGCCCTCCAGAAGCCGGGCCGACCGCAGGACCAGCATGTTGCTGCCCCAGTAGGCGAAGTCCCCGCCACAGAAGATCGCGTTGCGGCCAATGAAGGCCCGTGGACAGGACAACAGACGGCGTCGTCGCTTCCAGAGGTACAGCCAGTAGCAGCCCAGGATGATTCCCGCGATGGCAACGACACCGCCCATTCCCAACAGCATGCCGATGATTCGCCCCCGCCCGCTGGAACTGGCGGACCAGGCGACGATCGACCAGACCACGACCAAAATCACGCCCACGAACCCGGCCACCACCCGGCCCGTCTTTCGCAGCCGCTTTTCCTCCGATCGCACGTATCGCTGCCATTCGACTTCGCCGTACGTCCACTCCTTCAGGCAATCATGTTTGCGGAAAGAGTCGAAGTGCCGATCCGCCATGCGGGCATTCGGAATCGTGAGCAAGGCCGACAGCAACATGGCGATCGCCGCCGGCAGCGAGATGGCCGCGATGATGAGGCAGGTCGTCGCGACCGGGCCGGTTCGCGTTTCCGGCCGGTTCAGGTGAATTACGCCCACCAGTGCGGGCACGCCTGCCGCAGCAAAGATCGCCGCGAGGACGAGGAGCACGCGGATAATTCCGCGAACCGGGTTGCGGTAGTTGAAGAGTGTAGATTCGTTCGGCGGCACGAGCGAGAGATTACCTTAGGAATGACGAATGACGAAACTCGAATGACGAATGAGAACGATCGCGATGTCATTTTACGCGCTGCCCTGAAGGCGCCGCTCGATGACTTGCCGCATCACTTCCGCGGAAGCGGTCTTCACGGTCGGTCAATCCTCGGACGGCATCACATTCAATGGTGTCAGCGCCAGCATTGCCGTCACAAATCCGTCAAAAGATGTCAAGACCTGGCTGTTCAGCGTAGTTCCTGGCACAAGCCTTGATCGAACCGCTGGCAAAGGAAACCGAGGATATTCTTCGAATGGCATTTATCAACTAATCCTGCACGAAGGGTTGATCACGGCAGGGGGCAGCCCCCGATTCAACATCCGCCCGGAAATGAACGCCGCAATCTGTGCCGTGGTAATCGCTTCGAAATGTGCGGCTTCGACCACCGGGGCCTTGCAGCGTCGATCTTGGCCCAGCTTCGGTGGACGCTTCTTCGTGGCGGCGGTGAGTTTGCGGCTGGTGACTTTCAACGCATCGCAGACCGGACCGAAGACGTCGCGGAGGTAATAGATGTCGGTCTGGGCAGATTTGGGTGTCTTGGCGGAACGGATGTGCTGGACATACGCCTCGAGCACGTCGGCAATCGGCGTCTTGGTCGGCAGCGCCGACAGGATGTCGGGGGCGAAGTCGGTAAGTCTGCAATTGCTGCCTTGCAAACTTGATTGGCATCCTCCCCTCGACAGTCAGCGGCACTGCCTCCAAGTCCGTTTCGATGTGCGTGGTCCGAATTCCCAGACTCATCTTTGGCGTAAAGCTTAGCAGGCCATCGGCCGGTGCGTCGGCGAGATTCCAGAACCGCGCGATCACCCCCTGGTCGATTCCCTCTTCCGCGGGCTTGAGCGCCCAGAGCAAAACGTTGGGATTGCTGACGCTCAGAAGCGAGTAGCTGTCGGCGGGATACTCGCCGGGCGCGGTTGCTGGCTGTGCGGTGGCGCCGGCGTCTTTGCTGATAATCGCTCCCGTCACCAATGGGTTCTGATGTTCCATCGCGAATTTCATCGCCGCGACCTAGTCGTATTCGCCATGTGCACGCAGCGCGAACCGCTGCAGAAAGTAGCTCGCGCCATTCTGATCGTGAATCCCCAACGATCGGCCATCAACCTGCCCGCCCGCCAGCAGATTGATCTGGGGCGTCGCAGTGTCAAGCGACGCGGCGGTGCTGTTGCCGAGCCTGGCGAATGCGAGATCCGGGTTGGATAGTGTCATCCCCTTCTTTCCATCGCCACTGGTCATGTCAGCGAAGTGATTAACGGTGATGTGATCATACCGAGCGTGGGAGTCCGCGTAGTCGCCACCTTCGGCTTTGCTCTTGTTAAGATTGATCGCGCCGACTTCCTCGGTGTGGACCGACGGCTGTTCAATTGCAAAACCAAATGCCCAGTAACGGACATTGGAGAAGTTCGCGGTGATCTCGTTCTGGATGTCCACCCGGTCGAAATCGCGATAGAGCGTGATGGCGGTCGAGTGAGGTAGCCCGGCGTCGCTGCGGGCCCGAAGGGTCACCGAGACCGGGCCGCGGTTTTCAATGACAATCGCGTCTCCGGCGTCCGCATTCGGCGCGAAGTCATTCAGCCAGGCTCCGCCGACCTTGGCGGCGAGCTCAACATCGCCTCGCCGCTTGTCGATGAAGCTGCGAATCGCGCCGTCGCGGTCGACCACGAGCTTGACTGCACTATTTTCGATTGAATTGCCGTCGGGGCCGGCCTTCGCTGCGTCGTCCGTGGCGGCGGTGCCTGGGCCTGCCATAATCTCATAAGTTTTGTATCCGGCGGAAGGAATATCCTTCGCTAGGATTCGCAGGTACGACGCTCCGCGAAGGTTGACCACTTGGTGTGGCACATCCTGACCGCTCGTCACGTCGCGGACATGAATGTTTGCGGGGCCGGCATAGACGAAATCAGCGAAATCCGTTCGGGACCAACCCAGCGGATTGAGTACGTAGAACCGATTGGCCTTTTCAGGTCGGGAAATCATTCCGCCGAGCCGAATGCTCGCCTCGGCGTAGATTGAGTTGACGTAGTACTCGATCGTGCTGGCGACCATTTCCTGCCACGCGGCCCGCTGACCGCGGGCGATGGGGCCGTCGGCGGTCCAGTCGTGTTCCCAGAAGAGGCCGAGATTGTTGAAGGCGTTTTCGCGTGCGACTTCGTGACGCCGCATAAAGGTGGGGTACTTCAGGCTGACCAGCGTCGCAAGCATCTCGGCGGCGCGCAGTTTTTCCACGGCGCGCTTCGCCCGAGCCGACGTCTCCGCCATCGACGCCGAATAGAGGTCCCACTCGTTGCCGTACGTCACGCTCTGGCTCGCCAAGTTTGCGCCGTGGTGGTCTTCGAAGTCTTTGAAGAAGTCCACTTCGTTCGAGACGATGATCTGTCGATCGGCGGTCGTCTGCTGGCGGGCGATGTCGTGAAAATGATCGCAGTAAGGGGATGAGATCAACTTCTGAAGACCTGGAACGCCCGGTATCGGGGGCGGCGGTGCGACGCCCGTTTTGCGTGCCAAATCGTCCCCGCCGAAACCAAAGAGGCCGATAATGCCATAAGGTTGGTGGGTGACCGGATCGACGTATCGCTTGCGGAACCCTTCGTTGGTATCGACATGCTTGATTCCGCCGAGCGGGCGGCCGGCTTCCAGGTATCCGCCGACGTCGCCGTTCTGGGAGTACCACTTCATCAGAAGGCGCTGGCCATCGTGCCCGGTGTACCAATAGATTTCCTGCGGGCGATCGCCTAGTTGTTTGGCGGGGAGTTTGCTCGCGCAACCGCAGACGCCTCGCCAGCTGTATTTGGCACCCGACCCGGCAAAGAGCGAAGTCAGCCCGAGCGGCAGGGTCTGGTTCTCCATCGCCAACGCGAGCGGGAAACGCACATTGTACTTTCGTTCGATCCGCCCCGCGTAATACATGCCGCGCAGCACGGCCTCGGCGGGTTGCCCGCCGTAACAGGAAACGAGCGTGTTGAGCGGAACGCCAATCGTCCCGTCTTTTACTCGCGACATCAGCTTGTCGAACTCGGCCGGGCTCTTCTTCTGCTGGTAGTTCCAGAGCCAATAGCTGCCGTCGGCGTTAAAGCGGTTGCGATAGGGCGGCGGGTTCTTCGCCGTCTCATCGGCCAGCTTCAGATGGAAGTCCAGCAAATCGACGAAGACGTTCGCATAGGTATCGGCGTCGGCGGTCCACATGAAGTCAGTGTGGTCATCGTTGGCGATGTAGATGCGCTTGGGTTCGGCGCCAGGTGAAGGTCTAACAAGACAGATCGCGGCGAAGAAGGACGCAAGCAGGAGGGTGTGTCGTCTCGGCATGAGCTTCTGGACCTCTCGTTCTGCACGAACATTGGAGCCATCATGTTGACCGTCTCGACGGTTGCCAGAGGGCTGATGAAAGCGTGATCCAAAGATCCCGCAGAAGCATCACCACTGAGCCAGCGGCAACGCGTTTGGGGCGTCGACTTGATTTCCCTCTCCGCTTCGAGCCGGGCGTACGTGTACTCGCGAGAGTTAAGGCACCTGCGTGCGTGCCAGGTGTCTTGCTTTTGGACGCAGCGTAACTCCGGGTTTCGGCGACGTCCAATCGTGGGGGAGATGCAAATCATTGAATCAGTCCTTGCGTGCCGAGTTCAAATCGCATTCCGATCAATCCTTTGCAAATCGATCCGTAAGCGTTCGGCAGATCGCGTCTTTCCGGGAGCGCCTCGGGTCGTCAAGATCTCAGGATGGAACAAGTCGATGAGATACAGGCGTTGCCATCACCGAATCTGCGTGTCAAACGGTTGCCGGAACAGTGGCGAGGGGTGATCGAAGCCCAAAGGTGTTCGGGCCTGGGTGTCGAAGCGTATTGCAGGAAGCAGCAGATCACCCCCAGTTGTTTCTATCGATGGCGGCGATTTCTGTCACAAACCACCGGTGCGGCTTCGCCGTGGATGGGTCAGAAGCGCCGGCGGCAGTCGACAAGCTCGGTCGGGCTCGCGCCGGCGATTGAAGGTTTTGCCGCAGTGCGCGTGGCGGCACAGACGAACGTGCCGCGGACCCTGGGCGACGAATCGATTCGTTTGTCGTTGTCCGGGGGCCGGGAATTGATCCTGCCGGTTTCGATGCCGGTCCAGCGGCTGGCGGAGTTGCTGATGGCATTGGAA
>JBBROD010000137.1:0-4842 GCA_038229715.1 Tepidisphaerales bacterium
AACCTCGATCTTCCTGTGGATCGAAAGCTGGTACAATCGCCGAAGGCGTCATTCGGCATTAGGCTATCAAAGCCCCGAAGCATTCGAGGCTGGCCTCAACTGACGCATACAGACGCGCCAACTATCCGTGGGGAAGCTCAAAACACCAAGTCGGCTCCCTGAGCATGGCCAACTCCGGCCCGCACACCAACGGCAGCCAGTTCTTCATCACCCACATCGCCACCGACTGGCTCGACGGCAAACACACCGTCTTCGGCCAAGTGAAAACCGGCCAGGATGTGGTGAACGCCATCAAGCAAGGCGACACGATCAAGACGATCACGATCACCGAAGCATAAGTTTTTTGGTGAGACAGAAAATCAACGCCACTGCCGATCCGACGAAGGATCGGCAGTGCTTTTTCTTACATTGTCGCTGATCTTCTGCGGTTGGCCCGATGTCGAACAGATCGAATAAGCCAATATGTAACGTACGCGAGTATCGCAGCACAAATAGCGAAAATGCCATATTGTAGAGGAGTTACTACAGTGATACTTCCGGGCAATATCCGAACGTATATCCCCATAAGAAGAACAAGTGCTTCAAAACACACCAATGTAGTTACTAGAGCAATCCATCGACTCCATCGATCGAATGGAACATCTGCCGCCTCAAGGTTCAACATCAAGCACATGGCTACTGCTTTAACTCCCAATGCGATATGAACAATTAGCCCGCTGATCACGAGCATCATCCATAGAAATCCGCTAGCTAAGACTTCATGAGGGTCAGGTCGCAAATTCCAAAAACTGTACAGCAAGTAATCGAGAAGGAACGGGAGATACGATCCCACGATAGCAAGGCCAGAGGTAATCGCCAGAGATTTGGCGATCGATTGATCCTTCTTAAATTCGTCCTGGGAAGATTTCTGAATAGAGTTTTCTATCACCATCGATCAGCCCTCAGTGAATGCGGCGGGATTGCTATCCCGCCCTACACATTGATGGGCAATGGATGAAGCCTCGAGGTTCCATTGTGCCCTTCGATTGGTTCCGTTCATGCCGTTTGGACACGCGGCCCACTTTACGTAACTTGGCTCTCCATCGGCGGCTGATTCGGCGAGTAGCGCGATACGACGACCGACGTGGTGTCGGGATAACCCAAGGCCATCACGCGGTACACACACTTTTCTCCTCGCCTGATATCCGAATATGCGTAACCGTCCTCGACTCCGTCGGGCAGTACGCCGAATATTTTGGCGACGAGTTCGACCACGTCGTTGGGCGTTAAACGCCTGATTTACAGCGGCCGCCACTCTTGACCAATTCGCAACAGCGGCGGGCTGCCCGGCAAAAGTAGTGCGACTTCGGCATTTCTCCTGAGGCAAGTCTCTAAAAATCGTTCCCAACCGAAAGGGGCCATAATTGATACACTGATAAAAGTATAAACGCCCGGCAGTAGGCGTCACCAACATCAATCCTCATTCATTTCGGTGACGACCGGGAACCCCTGCGTCGTAGTTCGCTCTCGGTAATCCCAGCGGGTCCATAGAAACATCGCATAGGCCAACAGTCCAAAAACCACCAGCCAAGTCGGATTGGTCAACTCAAATGCGACATCGATCGGAACGCCGGAATACCTCAGTGCTAAATCCATGAACATTGCAAAGAATACAGAAGCCACAAATGCCGCCACTTCGGCGATCAGCAAAGCAAACCAGAATTTTGGCCGTTTCCAGTAAGTCATCGTTACGATGATCCCGGTTGTTCGGGAATCTCCGGGTCCACTAGTATGTAGGGCGGGATAGCAATCCTGCCGGTGGCGGATGCGGCGGGATTGCTATCCCGCCCTACACAATGATGGACAATGCCCACCCAACCTCCGATCCATTCTACTTCGTCACCGTGATCTGGAAAATCTGCCCCCGCCCGTAATCGCAGGCGTAAATTTCGCCGTCGGCGTTTTCGCCGAAGCTGGAGGGGCTGAAACTGTTCGGGCCGGTGCGGTCGCGGTAGGTTACGGGGATTTCGGCCTTCCAGAGCGTTTTGCCGTTTTCGTAGCGGAGGCCCCACATGCGTCCGGAGTTGTAATCGCCGTAGAGGTAGACGCCTTGTAGTTCGGGAAACGCCTTGCCGCGATAGACGTGTCCGCCGGTGATGGAGAGGCCGCCGCCTTTGTGGTTGTACTCGGCGATAGGGTCGATCGTCGGCGTGACGGGGGATTGCTTCTTCTTGTCGAACGAATGAAAGCCCTCGCGGATTCGCCAGCCGTAGTTGCCGGCTTTGACGATGATGTCGACTTCTTCCCACTCACCCTGCCCGACATCGCCGGCGAAGAGCGTGCCGGTTTTTCGGTCGAAGCTGAATCGCCACGGGTTGCGCAGGCCGTAGGCGTAGATCTCGGGCAGACACTTAAGCGTTCCGTCAACCCCGGGATTGTCCTTGGGGATGCCGTAGGCTTTCCCGTCGCTGGCTTGGTCGACATCGATGCGGAGGATCTTGCCGAGTAGCGTTTGCAGCGATTGCCCGTTGCCGATTTCAGCATGGCCGGACCCGTTATCGCCGCCGCTACCGCCGTCGCCGGTGCCGATGTAAAGGTAGCCGTCCGGGCCGAAAAGCACCAGCCCGCCGTTGTGGTTGCCCTGCGGCTGATCGAATGTGAGCACCTGCTTCTCGGTGGTCGCATCTACCACATCGGCCTTGGGGTCGGCTTTGAACTCAGAGACGACGGTGTGCAGCTTCGGGTTCTTGGTGGTGTAATTGCAGAAGATACGCCCGTTCTCGGCAAACTTCGGGTGGAACTCGATCGACAGCAACCCGCATTCACCCTGCATGTAAACGTGATCGTGAATATCGATGAACGGCTTAGCCGCTTTGCGGCCATCGATCAGCTGGTAGACGCGGCCCTTCTGTTCGACGACAAAGTTCCGCCCGGCGGGATCATGCAGGAACTGCACCGGAGCATCAAACCCCTTCTCGATCAGCCGCAGCGTAACGCCCTTGGGCGATTCCTGAGCCATCACGGGAACAGTGACCAACCAACAAACCGCAGCGGCGGCGACGAAAGCTCGATTGATAAACATGGATTCTCCGTTCCTTGATTTCCAGCTTATACTAGGGCGGTCAAGCGTTGTTGTCTCGCTGAAACGTTTCAGCGCAGGAAGGATCAACTATGGTGAGCCGGACAGCAAGTATCACCCTATTGCTGCTCATGACGGCGGCCGTCGCGTTTGCGCAAACCACCGTACCGGCCACGCAACCAGCCGCGATGAGTGATGCCGATTTGTTCGCGATCTGCCGTTCCGAACTCGGCTCGAAACTGGAGATGCCCGAACCGGGTAGACTCTTGTCGGCCCACGCGCTGCTTGAACAATTCTTCGCCGCCAAAACGCAGAAGGAGCGCATTGCCCTGACGAAAGCGCTGGAGTCGACGCAGATCGACGCCAACGTTCTCGGCCGGCTCTGCCGAATCCGAGGCGGGTGGAAATCGCTCGAGCCGGGCGTGTATTACATCAACGACACGTTCGGATCATTCGAGGTGAAATATTTCCTTGGCGTGCCGAAAGGCTACAGCCGATCCACCGCGAGCCCGCTAGTGATCACCCTGCCGACGGCCGATGAGTTTCTCACCAGCCCGCCGCCGGACAATTTGGGTGTGGCGAAAATCTACACCAACTGGATGCGCGCCGAGCTCGATCGCCATCGCGATGCGCTCGTGCTGATGCCGCTGCTCAATCTCGACGAGCTATATGGCCCGGGCAAGATCGGCATGAACAGCGTGATGCAGGCAATGCACCACGCCGCCGATCAGGCGAACATCGACCCCAAACGCATCTACCTCGTCGGCCAATCGTTGGGAGGACATGCAACGTGGAATTTGGCGCTCCACTATCCGACGTACTTCGCAGCGATCGCGCCGTTGGCCGGCTCGGCGACGGCGGACTGGCAGCGGCTGCGGCTGATGAACCTCAGCAACCTGCTGCCGGTCATCTGGCAGGACAGTGGCGACGAGATCAACCCGCCGGAACCCACGCGGCAAATGGTGGCGGCGTTGCGGAAGATGAAGATCGACCTGACGTACATCGAGAGCAAAAACGTCGGCCACGTTCCGCCGCCGGAGGTGCTGGGACAGGCATTTGAATCCATGCGGGCCCGCTCGCGGGAGCTGTACCCGAAGGAAATCCTACTTCAGACGAACAAGCCCGAGACGGCGTTCAACCGCAACGATTGGTTGCAAATCTACCAGCCGATCCGCCCCGGTGCCGAAACGCGGATGCGCATCGCCCACGGTACGGGGCCGATGGTGGTGAATCAGAACACCTGTAATGTGCGATGCGAAATCACCGGCAACAAAGTAACCGCGCTGAGCGACAACGTGATGCTCGTGCGGTTCTACTTCAACGACCAGATGATCGACTACAAGCAAGCCGTCGCGATCAACATGAATGGCAAGAACCGCTTTGAAGGATTTCTAACACCGAGCGTTGAAGAGATGCTGAAAGACCAGCTCTTCATCGGCCGGGGATGGCGGTATTACACGGGCATCGTTGACTTGGACCTGACGCAGTCGGCAGCAACGATACAGCCGACAACGCGGAAGTAAATTGAACCCTCGCCCGGTACTCCGGCAGAGGGCAGGGTGAGGGTTCTTCGTCGCAAAGCGAAATAGTCCGTGAATAACACGAATCTACACGAATAAAGAATCCGATTCGTGAAGATTCGTGTTATACGGTTTATCCCTGAATCTCGTGCGTGATCCATTGCGTGTGGGTGATTGAGGCGAGGGTGGCTTCGTCGAGTCTGTTCCAGCTGGTTTGGCAGTGGTCGAACAGGTCATCGTAACTTTTGTAGATGCGGTTGCTCA
>JBBROD010000138.1:0-4500 GCA_038229715.1 Tepidisphaerales bacterium
GCCAAGGCGGACCCTACATTTTGCCGAGCGACGCTCTCCCTCTCCCCGCCGGGGAGAGGGAGCAAGACAGGAGCCGAAATGATTCATCCCTCTCAATCGCCTTCCACTTTCCGCAACGAGCCGGAGACGGATTTTTCGCTCGAACTCAACCAGCAGGCGATGCGCTCCGCCGTCGCGGTGGTCGGCGGGACGTTGGGGAAGATCGTGCCGATCGTGATCAACGGGCGGAATGAGATTTCGGACGATCTGGTCGATCGGGTCGATCCGTCGGACACGTCGCGCGTGGTGTCGAAGGTGCATTACGCGAGTGCGGAGCAGGCCAAACGCGCGATCGACGTTGCCGCCGCCAGCTTTGCGGGTTGGCGCGATACGCCGGTGGAACAACGCGCCGCCGCGCTCCGCCGGGTCGCCAGCTACTTTCGCAAGCATCGGTTTCACATCGCCGCGTGGCAGGTTTACGAGGTCGGCAAACCTTGGCGCGAAGCCGACGCGGACGTGGCCGAGGCGATCGATTTTTGCAACTACTACGCCGACCAAATCCAGCAACTGCACCGGCCGCGGCCACGCAACGTGCCCGGGGAATGGAACGACTTCTTCTACGAACCCCGCGGCGTGTGCGCGGTCATCGCGCCGTGGAATTTCCCGCTGGCGATCCTGACCGGCATGACGGCGGCAGCGCTGGCGGCGGGGAATACGGTCGTTATCAAGCCGGCCGAGCAGTCGTCGCGCGTCGGGCTGTTTCTGATGGAAGCATTGCAGGCGGCGGAAATCCCCGCCGGTGTGGCGAGCTTTTTGCCCGGCGCGGGCGAAACCGTCGGCCCGGTGTTGGTGAACGACCCGCGCGTCGCAACGATCGCGTTCACCGGCAGCCGGGCGGTCGGGCTTTCGATCATTCGCGACGCAACGGTCGTCCAGCCGGGGCAGCGCGACGTGAAACGCGTGATCGCGGAGATGGGCGGGAAAAACGCCATCCTCGTCGACGACGACGCGGACCTGGACGAAGACGTCGTCGGCGTGCTGGCGTCGGCGACCGGATACGCCGGGCAGAAATGCTCGGCCTGCTCGCGCGTGATCGCGATCGGGTCGGCGTACGAGCCTTTTGTGTCGAAGTTGAAAGAGGCGATCGCGTCGCTCCGTATCGGCACTGCGGAAGACCCCGCGACAACGGTCGGTCCCGTGGTGGATGCTGAGGCGCGAGATCGCGTGCTGCGATACATCGAGACGGGCAAAACTTCCGCGAAGGAGCAAGCGATACTCGAACCGCCTCCGGAGTTGGCGCAGCGCGGTTATTTCGTTCCGGTGGCGGTGTTTGAAATGGATGATCCGCGTCACCCGTTGTGTCAGGAGGAGATTTTCGGACCTGTGCTCGCTGTGTTGCGTGCCAAGGACTTGGCCGAAGCGCTGTCGATCGCCGACGATTCTCCGTACGCACTAACGGGCGGGTTTTATTCGCGATCACCGGTGAACATCGCGCGGGTGCGTCGCGAATTCCGGGTCGGCAACCTGTACGTTAATCGTAAGATCACGGGCGCGCTGGTCGATCGCCAACCCTTCGGCGGGTCGCGCCTGAGCGGCGTGGGCGCCAAAGCCGGCGGGCCGGACTATCTGCTGCAGTTTCTTGCCCCGCGGACGATCACCGAATCGGTCCTGCGCCGCGGGTTCGCGCCGAACGAATAAAACGCATCCGGCGGCGGTTACAAGGCTTCAGCCCGTTTATAAACCCCACAAAATCGGCTGGGAATGGGCGTTTTGCGGACTAACGTTTGGCCCCACTGACGGTCTACAATCTCGTTAGCGGGAGGTTTTTATGCGATCGATTCATGCTGCCGTCGTGACCGCTGCCTTGGCCGGTTTGGCTTTGGCGGGTTGCAATCATTATGAGCCTGAGCGGGTGAGCGAGCGGATCATTTACGTTCCGCAGGCTCCGCCCGTCGCGCCGCCGGCCAAGCCGATGCCGGAGGATCAGCCGCAAGGTTATGTCTACGGTCCGCCCGGACCGCAGCAATTGGCCGAGCCTCAGCAAGCGCCGGCGTATGACATTCCGCCGGCCGCGCCGGTGTATCAACCTGCGCCGCCGGTGTACCAACCTGCGCCGCCGATGGCGGACGACCAAGTGCCCATCTATCAGCCGGTGCCGACGCAGTCGATCACGGTGATCGAGCGCGATGTTTACGTCGATCGGCCGGTGTACGTCGAGTCGCCGGTGTATCAACCTTACCCGGTGTACGTCGGCAATCGCGGAGGGTACGGGCAGGATCATCGTGATAGCCGCTGGAACGATCGGCGGGAGGACCAACGGGATGATCATCACGACGATCGTCACGACAACGATCATCGCCCCAACGGCAACGGGAATGGCAACATCGTTCGCCCCGCGCCCGTCAGCAACGTGCCGACATTGAAGGAGGAATATCCGACCACGCCGGACAGCAAAGACTATGTGCCCACGCCGACGGCGAAGCAGACGATTCCGATCAAGCCGGCCGGCAAAGCCGATTCGCCGGTTCGGCCGATCCAGCGGAGTAGCGATCAGCCGGCCCGTCGCGCGCCGACGCCAGTTCCCGCGCCGACTCCAGCCCCCGCGCCGGCACCGGCCGCGCAGAAAGCGCCGATCGCGCCCAAGCCGGTGAAGCAGAGCGATTCGTCTTCCGGCAAGCGTCCCAAGGGCTCGGATTCCGACTCGTCGCAGCAGGATTCTCGCATGCCGCCGAAATTCCGCAGGAACTGAAGCTACTGAAGCTAAGGATGAAGGCGGACTGATGAAGGATGAAAAGGGGTGAAGTCGCCACCTCCTTTTTCATCCTTCATCCTTCCGCCGTCATCCGTTGATTTTATCCCGATTCTTGCCAATTCTTCGCAGACTCCAACGCGCCCGTGCCGTATAATGGCCCGTCCGAAGGTGCGCGGCATCTCGGCACACTGAAGGCACTTACGAGGTCGTTATGTCTCTCCGTTCTCTCATCGCCAGCGGCACCAAACTGTGGCTTGATTCCATCGATCCTGAACTCGTCCAGAAGAATCGCGCCCTGGGCGCAACGGGCGCTACCAGCAATCCCATCATCATCTCCGACCTCATCAAGACCGGCCGGTTTGATGAAGAGATGAACGAGTTCTTCGATGAAGGCGGCGACGATCAGGAAGTCGCCTGGCTGATGACCGATCATCTCGTACACGATGCCCAGGAAGTTTTCTTCCCCGTGTGGCAGGAAACCCAGGGTAACGACGGCTATGTGAGCTTCGAGCTCGACCCGCTGCTGGAAGACTCCGCCACCACGCTCTCGCACGCCGAGCGCGTCGCCAAGTACATCGAACTGGGCAAGGAATGGTCGCGCGGACACCAGAACCGCATGATCAAAGTCCCCGCGACGGCGGCGGGGCTGGATGCGGTGGAAGAACTCGCCGCCGCTGGGATCACGCTGAACGTCACGCTGATTTTCTCCGAGCGCCAGTACAAGATCGCCCGCGACAACGTGTGGCGTGGAGCGCAGCGTCGCAAAAGCGGGCTGGACGGGTTTAAGAGCGTCTACAGCATCTTCGTTAGCCGGGTGGATGTGTACACCGAAAAAGCCATCCCCACGCTCAGCCCCGCGACGCAGGGCATGGTGGGCATTGTCAACGTCAAGCGCCTGTGGAAGCTGAACCAGAATTTCTGGGCCGACAAGCGGCTCAAGCTGCAGCAGGAAATCATTTTCGCCAGTACGGGCACGAAGAAGCCGACCGACGCACCGGATAAGTACGTCGAAGCCCTCGCCGGCAGCGACATCCAAACCAACCCGCCGGCCACCAATGACGCGGTGGAGAAGCTGAACAAACAGTACACCAAAAAGGTCGATCAGATGCCTGCGAAGCCAGTGCTCGACGAGATCGATGCATTCGTCGATCAGGCGAAGTTGGAGCAAACGCTGATGAGCGAAGGGACCGCGAAATTCGCCGATCCGTTCAAGGCGCTGCTGAAACTGATCGCGGAAAAGCGTGCGGCGTTGCAAACCGCGAAGTAAGGGAGAATCAGAAGGGCCGGGAGTTTGAAAAACTCCCGGCCCTTTTTTTGTCAACCCGATTTTCAGAGTTGGACTTGAAAAGCTGCCGCAAATTCTGAAATGAAAAGCGAAGCAAAATTTTCGGGCACCACGACGTCTTCTTGGTCAAATTTTATTGTTGAAGTTGTCACAGCTTGAAGAATAAGAGCTGACACATCCTTCGTATTACATTTCCAATTAGTCACTTTTGCGTAATGTCCGCTTAGTGCACCAAAACCGATCTCCCATCGATCATCGCCATTCCTGCGAACGGAAATTGTTCTTTTCGGATCATATTTTCCTAATAAATCGAGGTCGAACCTAAGGATATTGTCGACAGCCGTTACTCGAGCAACGAGTCGTTTGCATGACACAAATGCAGCGTCTAGGCGGGCAACCATCATCTCTTGCGGAATCTCCCAAAATCGACACCAAATACACGTGTCTTTATGTGTACGGTTTAATATCTCTCTCAGATCTTCAA
>JBBROD010000139.1:0-4352 GCA_038229715.1 Tepidisphaerales bacterium
AACGCGCCGGAAGTCATCATTCGCAACGAAAAGCGAATGCTGCAGCAGGCCGTCGATGCACTGTTCGACAACGGCCGCTGCCGTCGTCCGGTGCTGGGTTCGAGCAACCGCCCGCTCAAGTCGCTGACCGACATGATCAAGGGCAAGCAAGGTCGTTTCCGCGAAAACTTGCTCGGCAAGCGCGTAGATTACTCCGCCCGCTCCGTCATCGTCGTCGGCCCGGAACTCAAGCTACACCAGTGCGGCCTGCCGAAGAAGATCGCCCTCGAACTCTACCAGCCGTTCATCATCCGTCGGCTCAAGGAGCACGGCCTGGCCGACACGATCAAGTCCGCCAAGAAGATGCTTGAACGCCGCGACCCGGAAGTGTGGGACATTCTTGAAGAATGCATCTACCAGCACCCGGTCATGCTCAATCGCGCCCCCACGCTTCACCGCATGGGCATCCAGGCGTTCGAGCCGGTGCTCGTGGA
Source organism: Tepidisphaerales bacterium (assembly GCA_038229715.1). Taxonomy (GTDB): domain Bacteria; phylum Planctomycetota; class Phycisphaerae; order Tepidisphaerales; family Tepidisphaeraceae; genus JANMES01. The sequence goes on from JBBROD010000139.1 coordinate 474, forward strand.
AGGCAACGCGATCAAGATTCACCCGCTGGTCTGCAAAGGCTTCAACGCCGACTTCGACGGCGATCAGATGGCCGTGCACTTGCCGCTGAGCATTGAAGCTCAGACTGAAGCGCACGTGCTGATGCTGGCCCCGAACAACATCTTCTCCCCGGCGAACGGCAGCCCGATTATTTCGCCGTCGCAGGACATCGTGCTGGGTATCTATTACATCACGGTCGATCGCGAGTTCGATAAGGGCGAGTACATGCTGTTCAACAGCGTGACCGAAGCCTTCATGGCACGCGAGCTGGGCAAGATCCACATGCACACCCGCGTGTTCGTGCGGCTGGAACGCACGCACGTCGTGCCGTCGGATAAATCCGCCGGCCCGGTGCTCACGGCCGACGAAGCGTGGAAGAGCGTGGAAGCCGAACGTAAGCGTCGCGATCCGGCGTACGTCAATACGCCGCGCCCGGAGAAGTACACCGGCCGAGTGATTCTGACGACCGTCGGCCGCTGCATTTTCAACGACATCCTGCCGAAGGAAATGCCGTTCTACAACTTCGCCCTCACCAGCAGCGGCCAGAGCCGCGTGATCGCCGACTGCTACGCCCAACTGGGCCGCCCGGCGACGATCAAGCTGCTCGATGACATGAAGGCCCTCGGCTTCAAGCGTTCCACGCTTGCAGGCTTGAGCTTTGCGATCACCGACATCCGCACGCCGGAAACCAAGCCCGCGATTTTGGATGAAGGCCAGAAGAAGGCCGACCGCATCGAGAAGAACTACCGCATGGGCGCCATCACCGATCAGGAGCGTTACAACGCACTGCTCGATATCTGGGCCCACGCGCGTAAGCAGGTCACCGACGATCTCATGATCTCGCTCGAGAACGACTACCGCGACGGCGAGCTCCGCCAGCTCCCGCGCGAAGGCGCCAAGGAAAAGAAAATCCCGCGCTACCTCAACCCCATCAACATGATGGCGACCTCGAAAGCCCGAGGTTCAGTCGACCAGATGCGTCAGCTCGGCGGCATGCGTGGTTTGATGGCCAAGCCGTCCGGTGAAATCATCGAAACGCCGATCAAGGCCAACTTCCGCGAAGGTCTCTCGGTGCTCGAGTACTTCAGCAGCACGCACGGCGCCCGCAAGGGATTGGCCGACACCGCTCTGAAGACCGCCGACTCCGGTTACCTCACGCGTAAGCTGTGCGACGTCGCCCAGAACGTCGTCATCAATCACACCGATTGCGGCACGCTCAACGGCGTGACCAAGACGACGATCTACAAAGGCGAGACCGTCGAAGTCGAGTTGAAGGAAATGATCATCGGGCGAAGTGCACGCGATACCGTTCGCAACCCGATCACGGATGAAACGATCGTCGCCGAGAACCAGATCATCACCAGCGACATCGCCGACAAGCTGAAGGAACTGAAGCTCGAGTCGATCCGCGTGCGCAGCCCGCTCACGTGCGAAAACCCGCTCGGCGTCTGCGTCCGCTGCTACGGCATTGATATGTCGACCAACCAGTCCGTTGAAGAGGGCTTGGCGGTCGGCATCATCTCGGCCCAGTCGATCGGCGAACCCGGAACGCAGCTCACCATGCGTACGTTCCACACCGGCGGCGTCGCCACCGGCTCGCTGATCGAAAACGACATCAAGACGGCCGTCGGCGGAACGGTTCAGCATCGCGACATCAACGCGGTGATGACCAAGGACGCCGAAGGCAACAAGAAGCTCATCGCCCTCAAGCGCAACGGCGAAATCGTCGTCGTCGACGCCAAGGGCCGCGAGCTCGAGAAGTACAAAGTGCCGTACGGTGCAACGGTCATCGCCGCCGACGGCGAGAAGGTTAAATCTCGCCAGCAGCTGGTGGTATGGGATCCGCACATCACGCCGATCCTGGCCGAGAAGGCCGGTATCGTGCGGTATGAGGACATCGAAGAAGGCGAAACCGCCCGTCTCGAAGAAGAACGCAAGGGCACCGAGACTGGCGAAGCCAAGCTCGTCGTCATCGAGCACAAGGGCGAGCGTCACCCGCGCATCACCATCGAAGGCGCCGACGGCAAGATTTTGGACTTCCACTACCTGCCGGCCAAGGCGCGTATCGAAGTCAAGAACGGCGAGAAGATCGAGGCCGGCCACCAGCTTGCACGTCAGCCGAAGGAAGCTGCCGGCACGATGGACATCACCGGCGGTCTGCCTCGCGTGACGGAAATCTTCGAAGCACGTAAGCCGAAAGACCCGGCCGTGCTTGCAGAAATCTCCGGCACGATCGAACTGCGTAGCGATAAGCGTCGCGGCAAGATGACGATCATCGTGAAGAATGAAACCGGCATGGAAAAGGAACACCACGTTCCGCAGGACAAGGAACTGCAAGTCCACGCCGGCGATTACGTGGAAGCCGGCGACCCGCTCATCCGCGGGCCGATCATTCCGCACGACATCCTCCGCATCCGCGGCGAAGAGCCGTTGTATCAATACCTGCTGGCCGAGGTGCAGAACGTGTACCGCAGCCAGGGTGTGAAGATCAACGACAAGCACATCGAAGTCATCGTGACGCAGATGCTGCGTAAGGTGAAGGTCGAAGACCCGGGCGATGGCAAGTTCCTGCCGGGCGAAGTGGTCGACAAGTTCCGCTTCCGTCGCGGTAATGATGAGCTGACCACGAGCGTTCGCGTCGAAGACGCCGGCGACTTGGAATACAAGAAGGGCCAGGTCGTTGATAAGGCCGCCTTCAAGGAAGCCAACGAAGCCGCCGAAGCCGCCGGCAAGACGGCCGCCAAGAGCAAGAAGCCGCGTCCGGCCCGCGCCAAGACGCTACTCCTGGGCATCACCAAGGCTTCGCTGCAGAGCGAGTCGTTCATCTCCGCGGCTTCTTTCCAGGAAACCACGAAGGTGCTGACCGAAGCCGCACTGGCGGGCATGGTCGACACGCTGGTCGGTCTGAAGGAAAACGTCATCCTCGGCCACCTGATCCCGGCAGGCACGGCGTTCGCGCCGCACCTGAACCTGAAGATCAAGCACCTGGCCGAGCCGCCGCCGATCGAAGAGATCGAACCCGGCAGCCGGTTGCCGCGCCAGGAAGAAGCTCCGGAACCAGCCCCGCAAGCGGGGGCGTGAACGGGTTAGTGATATCAATGAAGAAAAGACCCTCGGATTCGTCCGGGGGTCTTTTTGTTGGGTTGGCGGTTTCAAGGCAAGTTCAGCGCGCGCTTCACAACGCGGAGCGCTAGTTCGTTCGCGGTGATCATTCCCGTATCAACCACCCACTCGTCCGGCGGCAATTTCGCCACCGATTTTTTGAATTCGGCGATATGCGGCTCGAGAAATTTGGGATCTTTCGAAACACCGCGGGTCGGGTCGGCCTGCGCCCTCCGCAGCGCTTCGGGGTACGACACGATCAGTGTGATGAAGGTTGTCTCAACTGAACCGTCGTTCAATCCGCCGATCAGCAGGTCGCGGGATTCGGTCGTCGAAAACTCGCCGTCGATTGCAACATGGCTGACTCCCCGGTTAAACAACGCCGTCGCAAACGCCGCCGTGGTCTGGATGGCAGACTGCCAGCACTTCGGGTCGTTCTTCGGGTCGTCCTTGAGCATGCCGTAGACTAGGTCGAGATCGATGACCGCGGCGGCCAAGCCGCGTCGTCGCAGTTTGGCGCCGACGAGCCGGGAGAGCGTACTTTTCCCGCTCGCGATAGATCCGTTGATGACGATCAATCGCCTGCGAGATTCAGTTGCTTCAGTGGGAACCATTCGTGGTTCTTCCGCACATTGGATGATTCTTGCCCGCGGCGGCCCGAACGTCACCCGTTGCTCGTTACTTAGGGGCCGGACGCCAGCACGCGAATCCGCAGCAGATCGAACTTCGCTCTTCCATACATTTTGCGTTTAATCATC
>JBBROD010000140.1:0-4326 GCA_038229715.1 Tepidisphaerales bacterium
CAGATCGGTCACGGATGCGGCCGCCGATTTCTATCGCCACTATCTGGGCGACGCCAACAAGGGCAATCTGTACTACCAGTCCGCAATAGGCGCCGGACACTCGCTGGTCGTCCGGCAAACGCCTGACATCGACGGCCTCAACAAGTGTACGGACAACGAAGATCCGTTCATCGACCAGTGCGGGTATGATCAGGCCGGCATCCTCCTGCAGCACATCTACGGCGCATTGAACCCGCCGAACCGCGGCCAGCTCACGGGCACGATACAGCGCTTCGACCAGTCGGTTTATGCCAGGCTGAACGATCCCGGCTCGCTAAGCCTCGGCGACACCGGATTTGTTTTCGTCCCAAAGGATTGCGAGGACGGCCAGGCTTGCCGCGTCCACATCGCGCTTCACGGATGCCAGCAGGACGCCGGCGAGATCGATCGACGGTTTGTCGACGACACCGGCTACAACGCCTGGGCCGATACCAACCATCTCATTGTTCTATACCCACAGACCCGGACCAGTTCGCCTGCGCCGCTTAATCCCGCGGCGTGTTGGGATTGGTGGGGCTACGTCAATCACGAAGACGGCTACGTCACCAGGTCGGGCCTGCAGATCAGGGCGATCAAGGCCATGCTGGATGCCCTCACCGCCAAAGCGGCACCGATAGCGCCTGCCGCGTCGGGCGGTGCGGCACCGACCGCGCTCGCGATTGTCGACACTTCGGACACGAGCGCGGACGTGGTTTGGAGCCCGGTCGGGGGAGCGACGGCCTACCGCATCTCGCGCGCCGACGGCGCCGGCCCGTTCGCGGTGATTGCCGATGTTGCGGGCCTTAGTTTTGGGGACTCCGGGCTGAAAGCCCGCTCGGCCTACCGCTGGCGCGTCGCGGCCATCGTGGGTGGCGTCGAAGGTCCGGCCTCGATCGAGGCCACGGCCAGCACACTGGCGACGCCTGCGCCTTGCGACAATCCGGGCAGCTGCCCGATTGGCAGGTGATCGGGATTTCGGCTGCCGGCGGAAAAACGCTGAAAAAATGCTGAAAGCCTGCACGAAAGCGGCGGGCTTTCGCCGCCATCCCCAGGGAATGCTGGCCTGTCGAACGCGCTATCCAATCACGCGTTTGATTTCGAGGTCCGGCCGGAGGGAGAACACCTTTGAAGGTGCGATACATGCTGCTGGGCCTGTTCCTCTGCTTTGAGGCCGCCAATTTCACCGGCTTTTCATGGACATGCTTGCGGCGCCTGTCGGATGAAGAACTGATCAATTTCGCTATCCAATCCAATTACCCCGACATCTATTCGAATCTGGCAGAGTTCAAGACCGATTATTCCTCGTTCAATCCCGAGGTCTATTACTGGACCGACCTTACGGGCGAAGTCGGAAAGCCGGTCATCGGCAAGCTCTTTGGCTTCAAGCATTTCCAGGTTCGGCTTCCCGACGCGGCGGTCACCGTCGCTTCAAATGGGGCCCTCCGGCTTGCGCGGCGCTGCAGTGAAAATTCGTGGTGCCGGCCCACGATCTCGCCCGATCGTCCTTTACTGGGAATCGTGGGGACGGTTCAGGATGGCTCTCCAAATGACAAAGCCGCAAAAGAATTCACCGTGCGGTGGGTGGATGGCTCGCAAGGTGCCGTCTTTATCTCCGGACCCTGCTTCGCAGCTTTCAGCCAGTCACGAAAGCCGGCATTGCGGATCATCGCCCCGGGCGGCAGGGAAAATGACAGCCTTATCATCAACGACGCGTACGGATACCGCTTGATCAACATCCCGGATATCAACCATGCGGCCTATGGCACCATGAAGATTCCCGAACGGGAGTTCACGCGATTGCAGGCGTGCGACAGAAGCGTGCAGGCCTTAACGTCCGGTGGCGAACGGTGGCAGGAAAAATTCAGCCGGATCTCCAACTGACCAGCGATCATGATTGTCTCCGAACGCGGCGGATCACGCTTCCGCCTTCGCTGTTTGAGATCCGCAGGATGGGTAGAGCGAAGCGAAACCCATCCATTTCGATGTCCAACTAGCGGCGCGCGAAGGCGTCGCGCGCAGCGAGACGAGACGATCAATTTTCGCACCGTCGCCACCCGAAACCTCAGTCGCGCTTCATTTACTGGAAGCGAGGCTCTGCGGAGAGCCAACATATCCCATAAACAAAATGAAGCCGGTTTTCTTGTCGCGCAAGGCAAACACGAACGGCTTGTCGACCACCATTTTCAGATGCTGCTCCGCCGCGATGGATCGCGTCGCCATGACGGCCGTCACCGCGGCAGCCTCGGTGCCGGCTTCGTCGACACGCAACTCCAGCTTCTGCACGACGCGCGCAATACCCAGCGACGCCGGGGAAAATCCCTTCAACGAGCCGGGCTTTATCCGGGCCGACTTCAGCCCCAGCCCATCCAGCGGCCCGAGCATTTCCTGGTTCACCGAGACCGACAACTTCGGCAGCGCAATTTCGCCGTTCCGGCTCTCGAAACCCTTGCCCTGCAGCCAACTTGCCACCGCGGCAAAGTCGCTCGCCTCCGCGGGAGCGGATTTGGTCGTCACGACAACGTATTTGAAGTCGTCGCTGGCATAAGGCAACTCTGCCGCAATGAAGCGATCGTTCTCACGGAATTCGTACTTTGCGACCGGCGAATGCATCATCATGACGTCGGCGGACTTTCCCGAACGGGATGTGAATGGCGCACTCGCGGTTTTCGCCGGATCGAACGGCGCCTTCCACTTGTCCTTGAAGTAGAGTGCGTTGATCGCGACGAGCCCGAGCGTCTCCGGAGATTCCTCGATGATCGAGGGAATCAGATCATGGGTGCGCCGACGTACCCATTGATTGATTCGGCTGATGGTTTCAGTCGCGGATAAATCATCCACTAGGATGTCCGCGCCAGCGCCGGACAATCCGAGCAGTGCCAACTCCCGTGGCCTCGTCGATGGATCGAACACCAGGAGGTTCGCCATACTTTGCGGACTGTCCCTGGTATTTCCGGCGATCGTCGCCGTCACGCGACCTCTCAACTCCCTGATATCCTGACCGGCACGGCGTTTTGCTGCTGGCGTGAACCCGAGTGTCCGGTGAATGGCCAGCCGCATCGCATCGCTGCCGCCGAGTTCGATGAAGGAAAAGATCGATGCCAGGCTCGCCGGGGAGACAATGATGTTGGCATCGCTGTTTTTGTCGCTCGCCAGCCGCCCGATGAGATTGGTCCCAAGCCGCACTTGGGCAGACAAGACGGCTTCGGTGCGCAGCTTCCGAGCCTGATCGGCCGCCGGGCTGGAAGCTTCCAGAATTTCGGCGCGGGCGGATGGGGCGATCATCACAGCCAGCAAGGCGACAATTGCTGCCTTCATCGGCATTTTTTGACCCGTCGACATGGCATTCCCTTCGCACCCACCGCTCACGGCGACTCTAGCGGCGGCGGTAGATTGCTGAAAAACAGTTTGGTTTGGCAATGTAGTGCAGTGTGGTCCAAGAGGGCGCGCGCCGCCAGTGCCATTCTGGCGTCCCTACCCGATCGGCTTCAGCCCCGCCTCGATCGCCGCGCGTCTCGGTTCGAGGAACGGCGGCAGCGCCAGTTTTTCGCCGAGCGTGGCCATCGGCTCGTCGGTCGCGAAGCCGGGGCCGTCGGTGGCGATCTCGAACAGGATGCCGTTGGGTTCGCGAAAATAAAGGCTGCGAAAGTAAAAGCGATCGACCTCGCCGCTGTTGGGAACGCGCAGCTCGGTCAGCCGCTGGGTCCAGCCGTGATACTGCGTCTCGTCCGGGGTACGGAACGCGACATGGTGGACGCCGCCGGCGCCCTGGCGCGCGACCGGCGACTCCTTGTCCTCGATCACGTGCAGTTCGGCGGCGGGATGATTTTCGTTTTTTGCCTCGCCCATCGCGAACACATGAATCTCCGCGCCATGGGCGGCATACGCGCGCGCGCGGCGCATGTTCATGACCTCGGTCAGCACGAGGGCGGTGCGCGACATCTCGTGCACCGTCAGCACGATCGGGCCAAGGCCACGGATCTGGTGTTCAGCGGGAACACTGCTGCGCTCCCACGGCGAGGCCGGACCGGCGCCGCCGTCGTCGACCAGCACCAGCCGCTGCCCCTCGCCGTCCTCGAACGGCAGCGTCAGCCGGCCATCGACTTCGATCACCTCGCCGGTGACGCCGCCGGCTTTCCTGAGGCGATCCCGCCACCAGCCGAGGCTGGCCTCGCCGGCGACGCGCAAGCCGGTGCGCGAAATCGCGTTGGTTCCACGCCGCTCGGGGGCTGCCGGAAAGTCGAAGAAGGTGAGATCGGTGCCGGGATTGGCTTGGCCGTCAGCATAGAACAGGTGGTAGGCAGAGACGTC
>JBBROD010000141.1:0-4027 GCA_038229715.1 Tepidisphaerales bacterium
CGGAACGCCGCGTTCCATGTAATCCTGCGCGCTGAAGTGCGAGCGGGTGCCGTCCGTCGAACCGGCATTGAAGATCGGCACGCATTGCCCTTTTTCAATGAGCGGCGCGAGGGCGGCCATATGGCTGTTGATGCCCCAGTACTTGCTGTTGAGGATCGGAATGCAACCCGCATCCGCGCTCTTGCCCGGCTTCAGCCCAAGCTTGGGGCGGTAGCTGAAGTAGCGATCGTCGCCGAACGGCACGAACGTGTTGAGCATGTCAGCGCCACCACGCAGGAAGATGGTCACCAGCGTCGGTGGCTGCGGCCGATCCGCACGCTTCTTGTCCGCGTCCTTGCCGTCAGCCTTGTCGCCCTTGCCGAAAAAGTCGTATCCGGCGGCGAACTGGTCAGTGGTGAGGAAGCCGGCAGCGCCGGCCATCACGACCAGACCTGAAGACTTGATGAAGTCGCGACGAGAGTTGCTCATAAGGGGCTCCGTGAGAGGGGAATTTGTTCGTTGTTGGTTGGAACTTGATACTCGGCGAATCAGCGCCGTTGAAATACCGCCGTTGAATCAGCGCTGTTGGAAAGAAGGACCTCCCAGGAGAATGCCGATCACACGCTCGGCTTTGCCGTCGATCTTCTTTTCACGGTCGCCGATCTCGCCGGCCAGCAGATCTTCAGAGATCTTATCGACCATCTTGTCGTGGTTCTCGATGCTGCTGTACCGTTCCATAAAGCTCGAAGGAACCTTCGCGCCCGGAACACCATTGCGCAGCAGGCGCTGGGCATAATCCCACCGCGTCGTCAGCACGCCCGCGTCCATCCAACGCTCCGCCTGATCGAAGTACCCCGTCGGGTCCGGGCAGAGGTAAATCGGCTCACCCATTTTCTTCAGGTACTTGTCGGTTTCCCCCGCGTCGTCCATCTTCGCGTTCGTCACCCGCAGCGCCGACACGCAGAACTGGAACGGAGTCTTGAACTTCGAGCGATAATTCTCGCGGCTCATGAACTCCGGGCTGTTGATGATCGCCGCGTACACCTTCGGAAGATCGCCGTCCGATTCCTTGAACACCGCCGCCACTTTCTTGATCAGGGCCGGCTGCGGGTTGTCGTTCACGAGGTAGCGAACGAGCTTCATCGAAATAAACTCGGCCGTATATCGGTGCGTCGCCAGGTACGTGATCGCCTGTTCGCCCGCCTCGTACCCCTGCGGGATCTTGTACCCAAGCCACTTCTTCACGCCCGGCTCGTGCCAGTCGCCGTAGAACTCAAACTTGAATTCCCCGTTGTACCGCCAGCCCGTGAGGATCTTCGAAAGCTCCTTCACGTCATCGTTGCCGTACCCGCGATCGGCGCCCAGGGTATGCAACTCCATCAGCTCGCGCGCATAGTTCTCATTCCAGTTCCCCGCCTTGCTGTACTGATTATCCAGATACTCCAGCATCGCCGGATGATGGGCCGACGCCGAGAGCATGTCCTTGAACTTGCCAAACGCGTATTTGCGGATCACCTGATCTTCGTAATGCGCCGCCGTCCATCGGCGGGTCTTGTTCCGGTCGAACTCCGACGAGTCGACACAGAAATGATTGCGCCAAAAGTCGCACATCATCTCCTTAAACTGCCGCTTGCTGTCCACGGCTCGAAGAAGAACCACCTTGGGAAGCTCGTCCTTCAGGTTCTTCCGAGCCTGATCCCCCTTGCCTTCCTCGGGCGCGAACTTGCGAACGTCAAGGATATTGGCCTGATCCGCCCACTTGTAACGATCATGAATCAGCTTCTCGAGCTCGCTATCGTCGATCTTGTCAGGGTTTAGCTGCTTCTTAACCCATCCCTCCCACCCCTCCTCGGCCGCCACGCGATCCACCTCACCCGGTCGCGGACCATAACCCAGACGATTCATCACGTGAACCACCTTCTCCTTGGCGCTAAGCTCCGGACCAGCCAATGTTTGCGGCTTGGGTGGATCGATCGCCAGCATCCTCGGCGCGACGGTGGCGACGGCGGCGATGCCTGCAACGCCCGCCAAAACGGAACGGAAGATACATGCCCGAGATGCCATGGCATCAACTCCCAAAGAGTCAGGTGCGATTCAAGGTAGGAATCAACGGCTGAACAAACGTTTATACTGGCTCACCCACGCGAACACAAAAGCAAAATCGCGCCGCAAACCCAATTTTGGCGTAAATTTGCCCAAGTTGCCGGGCGACGGAGACGCGCCGCAAGCGAGGAATCAGTCTCCACTGAGATGACGCGGCTCCGGCACTGCTCTTAGTAGTTTTCTCGTTTTTGGCGGTTTCTGAAGAGGGCGTCACACACTGGAAAGAAGCGTTCCGCACTCCGGGCATGTGCCGCTCACATTCGCCGTAAGGTTATAACCGCACGCCTCGCAGTGCCCCGGCGGCGGCTGGCGACTCGCGCGCTCCGCCGACGCGATCGCCGCACACGCCGTCGCCGACACCAGAAACCAATAAGGCACCGTCAGATCCTGTATCGCAATCGATTCAATGTGCCCGTTGGTGAACGAGAACCCGCCAAGCTGCCACTTCGGCAAAACCGATGGCGCGGCAGGGCGATCGGCAGCAGGATCGGCGTGGTAACCCCGCCCGCGCGAAAACGCCAGCCGGCTCGCCCTCGGCCCAGCTGTCGCAAGCCGCTCAAGGCACAGCCGTCCGTGGTCGCTCGCCAGCGAAATCTTCTGCCCCGGCTGGTCCAGGTCCCACGATTCGCACACGTGGTAGCTGCGCCCCCACAAAATCGCGAACGACATCGACAGCGCAAGATACAGCGCCGTCGTCGGGGCCGGGGGGGCCGGGAGCCATCGGACGGAAGGGCTCATAAACGTACTCTACCACGCGCGCCAAGGTCGATCCTCACCCCAGCTTAGACGTGGCAAGCAGCCAAAACTTTCAAAGCTTTTTTCATGGCCGTGAAAACCGATCCGACTTCACGACCGCGTCAAGCGACTTCGTAAACGACTCAACCGTCTGCGGACGGTACTTCGCATCCCCAATCCGCTGACCCATGAAGTTCAGAATCACGACCGTCGGGTATCCGCGGATCGCGTACGTGTCCGCCAGCATCCGGTTCTGTTCCTTCAGATCATCCGACTGCGCCTTGATCTTTTCCTCGTCCGTCGGAAAGTCGATGCGCAGCAGCACCAGGTTCTTCTTCACGTAATCCTTAAACACCGGCGTGTCGAAAATCTCCGTGAAGAATTTCTGCGTGTATTCCTTCTGATCCGTGAAGCAGATGAACAACGGGCGCTTTAGCCGGCTCGAAATGAACTTCGCCTCCTTCAAATCTTCCAGCCACGCCCCGTTGTAGTCGGGATTCGGCACCGACTTATCCAGCTTTTCCAGGATTGGGTCGATGTCCTGCTGGATGGACATAAACGAAAAGATCCGGTCGCGAATCTCACTCCCCGTTTTGTACCAGTCGTAAACGATCAATTGCAGCGGCGTCGTCGGGCTCAGTTTGTTGTCGATCATGAACTTCCGCAGCTCCACTGCCTCGGGCGCTTTGTCCGTCTCCGCCGGCGCGTCAAACATATAAAAAACAAAGTTCTGGTTCACGAAGCGCACGAACGGCTGAACCTTCAGCAGGTCTGTCTGCTGCTTCTGCGCCACCACCGTGTTCTTCTCCCCCTTGATCAGCAGAAGCACCGGCATGAAGTGCTTCTTCGAATATGCGATCGCGTCCTTCAGCGATTTCTGCTCCGCCACCGATTCCTTCGGCGGCCGATTTTCCAGCACGTCCTCACAATAGGCGACGAACGCCTTCGGGTTCCCCCGCTCTTCTTCCTCCCGGAGCGACGCCGTGTCATAACCGCACCGCGAGATCAGCATCCCATCGCAATCCAGAAAAAGAATCGTCGGGATCTTCGCCAGATTGTATTTGATCTTGAACTTGTCCCCCTGTTCCTTGGCGTTGGGCCCCCCGTTCTTGAACTTCAGGTAATCGCACTTGAACAGAACGACGTTCTTTTCCGCCCATTGCCGAAACGGCTCGCTGGTCATGACCTCCTTGTCCAGCTTCTGAGTCCA
>JBBROD010000142.1:0-3771 GCA_038229715.1 Tepidisphaerales bacterium
GCGATCGGCCCGGCGGCGAGGTTCTGCAGCAGCGCGCCGTAAAGCGTGCCGGTGAGTGCACCTGCCAGCGCGTGGCCGATCTTGGCGGGGTCGCCGTCCAGGTGCAGGAACATGCCGACCTGTGCGCACAAGCACGCGACCAATCCACAGCCGGGGCCGAACTTAGCCATCGAGGCCCAGAAGTGCTTGCCGTGCTTGTGGCGTTCGAGCATCGAGTCGATTTCGATGCGCATGATGCGTTCGATGATTTCCGGGTCGGTCCCGTCGATCGTCAGCTGCAGGCCGCGCCGGAGGAACGGATCGGGCGCTTCGCGGGCCACCGTTTCCAAAGCCAGCACGCCGTCGCGGCGGGCGGTTTCAGCGTACATCACCATCTCTTTGATGAGGTGCTCGAGATGAGCGCCCTTGGAAAACAGCATCTTCTTCAAGCAACCCGCCGCCCCGATCACCGAGTGCAGCGGCATCGACGCCATCGTCGCTCCCAGCGCGCAGCCGACCACCAGAAACATCTCGGCCGGCACGACGTAGGCTTTGATTTCGCCTTCCGTTGCATGCCACATGCCGTAAATCAGGCAGCCCCACGCGAGCAGGTAGCCGATGAGTGTTGCCAGATCCATGAATCGCTCTCCGTCAGACTCGATCGGATTCGATCGAACTCGATCGAACACGCTTGAACTCGATCGCAGCGTGCGCAGTCCCGGCTGGGGATGAACCGCCTCAAGGTCTATTTCGACCATCTGCGGGGCGTGAGTTGAAAGATTATTGGAACCGCGAAAGATCGGTGAACGCACCGGCCGCCGTGTCAAAGCGACCGAAACCGAGCACGGAAGAGAAATACGTCAGCAAAAGAAGGGAGAGCAGATGCAGTGCGCCACAACCTCACACTTGACCCCGAGCGGGATTCATAGTCGTGTGGTTAGTGGGCCGGCTGAGTCGCCGATATCGCTACCACTTTCACATTGACCATAACGCTGAATGACGCGTCCGAAGGAGTGACCAACAACGCATTGAGGTCCCGCAGGGCATTTTCGTCGGGCACTTCACCATAGACCCGCAGTGCAGGGTTTGTCGTAAGGCCCATATCCACCGAAGCGAACCTCGGATCAGCGGCGATCTTGGGTCTGATGACTGATTCAAACGCCTTAGCTTGTGCCGCACCGCGCTGTTGGCGTGCCGCCGGTCCATCGAGAAGCCCCCACGTCAGCGCGACCGCGCCGAGTGCGAGAATGATGATCAGATTGCGAGACATCGAGGCCCACTAACTACTCATTAACCTGACCACGAGCGCCAATTAGCATCCCCGGGGGTCGCCGGTATTGTGTTTATCGGTTGTTATGCGGTCAAGGGATCGGCTTGCCCGGGCGGTAGGTGGCCGCACTCGGGGCAGCGGGTGGGGGTGGCGCGGAGGTCGTAGCCGCAGGTGGGACAGGGGCGGGCGTCCGGGCCGAGCAGTCGTCGTCGGTGCCGGCGACGCTGCCAGCCCACGGCGGACAACGTCGGCGGAACGGCCAGCAGCAGCACGAGGAACCAGTGCGGGAACTGCAGATCCGTCTCAGTCCATTGATGGCTTCTGCCCGGGTCCCCGGGCGAGATGCTGGACTCGGACACAACGCCGAAACCCAGCACGCCTTCCACCGGTCTAGAAATATCAAATTCGCCGCTGTTGTATTGCCAGCCGTCGGCTGGGAAAACATCGGACGATTGTCTAGGGTCGTAGACGCTGTAGGTCCGGCGGCCGGCCTGCAATTGGATACGCCCCCGCTCCGACTGTACGGCTCGCCATCGTAAAATGCCCGCCGATCGGTCGGCGGCGGTGAGGGTGGTATGCAAGTAATAGGCATGATCCCGTCGCCCCGCGCTCCGTACCCACAGTGCGATCGTGGCCAGGCACAGGAGCAGGCAGAGGGCTGACAGGATCTGGCGTAAGCGGCGCTTCACGCCGATAAGGATACCCGATCGCCGGCGGCGGGGGAGTGGCCGCACTCGGATAAGCGGCACTGCTGATGGGTTATCGGCAGTGACCATTTTATTCGCTCGAATCGACGTGCGTTCCCTTTTCTTCTCGAGGTCAAGCTCGGTGAAAAACCTCATGGCGGCATCGAAATCTGCTCCCACGATCCTGACGTAGTCCATACGCTTGACCGGCATGATGTCTCCTGGCCGGCTCAAGAATCGCAAAAGTTAGCGTCCGGCTTTTTTCCTTACCGAATGAGCGCCTAGCATTTAGAGGTTTTATACAGAGCCAGTCGTGACTCGTTTATGGATTTGCCTTTACTGATTTGCGTCGGATCAGGGCTAATTGCGAGTCGCTACATAGTCGATATCGGTATCGCCCAGCCTGCGGATGGTGAACCCTTTGTCGCGCAGCAACTTGGCAACCTGATAGGACGAGTTTTCTTCGAGCAGATCAGGGCGAGCTTCAAACGCGATGTGGCGGAGCGCGGGAGAATCAAGAACAGTCAGCATGCCGCTGAATACTTCGTATTCAAACCCCTCCACGTCCATCTTGATGACGTTTGGCGACGGTAGCGTGCCGGTGCTGACCATATGGTCGCCGGTATCGCACCAGCAATTGATGACCGAAGAATAGGTCACGTCCGTCCAGGGCCGCAGCGAGTTGAGCCCACTGTTACCCTCGGCCATGATGCTGAGCGGCGCGTAGCCTTGCTTGTTGCTCAAGGCGATACAACGCAGGTCAAGATCAAGCCCGTTGGCACGCGCGTTGAGAAAAAGCCTGCTGAAGTTGAGCGGCGAAGGCTCGAACGAAACAACCTTCACGCCGGGCATCAAACGCTTCACCGTGAGCGAATGTATGCCGGTGTTCGCGCCGATGTCCCAGAACACGTCGCCGTCCTTCATGGCCGACTGGAGATTCGCGAGAACGTGCGGCTCGAAATACCCCTGCCGCAGAATCGTAAGGTCGACCGGCGTGGAACGATGATCGGCGTAGTACAGAAGCCCGTGAGTGGTTCGCGTGGGCAGTGTGGGAAACGGATCGTTATTGAAATACAATCGCGTTAAACCCCGAACTCCACGCAACGGCGTTTTGAAGAGACGCGAAAGAAACCACTTCAAGGGTACTCCACTTCTTTATTGAACCGCTGCAATACATCCGAGACCGTTCATGGAATCAATCAAGTCGGGCTGGGTATATCTGCATTCCTCAATCTAGTCAATTCGATCCTATCGAAGTTCAAAATAAGCCTTCGCTGAGGCATCATAATCACTTTTTTAGCATTTGATGCTCGCGACGACCAAGTATTCCGGCAAAATGGGTCGACTGGTTTGACGGTAAGGCGGGAGACCGTTCGCGACTCCGCAGAATCGATATCGTGGAGCGAAGTAAAGGGCGAATTAATGGTGACCGGCGAATTCAAGAATTCGCCCTGTAGCAATCGACAAACTGAACCGGTTGTCCGGTTCGCTGCTCGCTTGCGGCGACGCGCTCATGAACACGCGGATTGCCCAGCGCCGCCGAACCGTCAGCGGGCGTGCGAACGTAAACTCGGGGCTGATCGGCGCCAACTTTTTCTGGACGTCCGCATGGTTCGTCTGCCCCCAAGACGGGATAAGGGGACATCACTCAAATAATCGAATTGAGTGATGTCCCCTTATTCGCTTTCAGTGAAGGGCGGATTAACATTTCAAGCGCAACAGCGGACGCAGCGGATCAAGACATCGTCGTCGGATTTCGATAGGTTGGGTTTACCAAGACTCATCCCTCGAAAGGACCGACGACGATGCCGTACTCGCATCTTACCGAACTCGAAC
>JBBROD010000143.1:0-3762 GCA_038229715.1 Tepidisphaerales bacterium
ACCCGGAACCGCAAGATTTATCCCAACCAAGAGTCCGCTCTGAAGCTCGTGTACATGGCGATTCGCGAGGCGTCCAGCAAGTGGACCATGCCAATTCACCATTGGAAGCAAGCCCTCAACCACTTCGCCATCCTGTTCGAGGGCCGCATGCCCGAGCACAGCGGCAAATGATATGCCCTGCTCGACTGACACAAAAACTATTACAGGCTCTAAAAGCTGGCTCAAAATCACTCCTGGCTGTATTGATGGTGGTTGTAGGCACGATGCACTTCGCCAATTCCGACTTCTACATGAAGATCATGCCGCCGTACCTGCCGCTGCATCGGGAACTGGTGTATTTTAGCGGCCTCTGTGAGATTGTTCTTGGCTTACTCCTCTTCATCCCACGATTCTCACGGCTGGCGGCTTGGGGCATTATCGCTCTGCTCATTGCCGTCTTCCCCGCAAACATCTACGCCTACCAGCATCAGGATGTCGTTCCGGCGCCACCGATTCTGCATCTGCTACGATTGCCGTTGCAAGCGGTCTTAATCTTGTGGGCTTATTGGCATACGAGGCCCACAAAAGCAGGACGCGACGAACCGGCGAACATATCCGAATGATCCCGAGCCTTTGTGAGTTCTGTTCTCACCGCAAGGAGGTCGTCTCCGGGACTGGATCACGCTTCTTGCTCTGCACTCTGTCGCAGACGGATCGTCGGTTTCCAAAATATCCGCCGCAACCGGTCGTGAATTGTTCAGGCTTCGCGCGAAGGACAGCGGAGGAATCTGAGCCGAACCAACCGTAAGGCCAAGCACTCGGCATACTTTGAATTGAATGACGCCAACAAGACACTCTACCCCCTACCGGCCATCGCCTTGTTCAGCGGACATCCTTCCACGACCGGCTGCCCTTTTCGGTAACGCTCTAACAATTCTTGAGATCGTCGGGCCAGCATTCTCCTGACTTCCCGCCGCTTGCCCTTAACCCGTGGGATCGTGAGCGAATCGTATCCGGTCGTCTGATGCCGCATCCAGGCGATCACTGCAGCCTCGGCCCGCTGCTCGACCGGGATCCGCTTGGTTCGGGCGACCGTGCCGCTACCGACCGGCGTGGCGTGATCGGTAACGGCCCGTGCCAGACGGTCGGCGAGTTCCGCGTATTTTTCATGAAAGCCCAGGAACACCACGACCGCTCCCAGGAAGTCCTCGACGTACTCGGCTTGGGCCTTCACCCGGCGTCGGGCGTCGGCTTCCTTTTTCTTGGCGAAGCCCTGAGTGGATCGCTCGCCGTCTAGCTCAGCACGAATGCGCTCGATCGTCGCCGCCGCTGCCCAAATGCCCTTAGAGAAAATTCTCCGACCCTTCTTTTCCGTCACGACCCAATGATCGCCAGCAGCTTTTACCCGGCGAGTCAGGGCGGCGTCGCCGGGCGGCAATAAAACCCAGCCTTCTGGCACGATTAGAACTCTGCCATCGGCGGTGCGAACGGTGTTGGGGGTGGGGCCGCAGGTGAAGGTATTGCTCATTCCTGGCTCGTTGCATTTCACAGTGACTTTCCGAAGAACTCATACGCCGCTGTGCCGACTACACCGACGTGCAACACGACGACGCACCAGAACACGATCAAGAAAGACAGCTTCTTTGTCTTGTGACGGAACTGGCGCTGTCCCAGCAACGCACCGGGCCAGCCGCCCAACAGCGCCAAGATGTGCAAGGTCTGTTCCGGCACTCGACGACTGCCATTCACGGCCCACCGTTTGTCCAAACCGTAAGCGGCGAAGGAAACGACGCTCATCACGAAGACGAGGCTCAAGTAGATCACGATTGCGTTCATCATGTGGCTGTTGAATCCTCCCTGGTCGCTGTAAATCCTCAGTAACTCCCAGCCAAATCTTTGGCTCGTCCGGCGTCGTCCGTTCGACTCTGTGCTTCGTGAACGCCGCAACGACAAAGGGGTCAGAACGGCTCTGTCGAAAACTTACCATCGTCTGAGGATCATCACGTTCAGTGTTAGCACTTTCAAGAGTAACGAACGGCGTTGGCTCCAGTGAGTGTAGGCGTTAACCGCTGAGCCTAAGCGCCGTTTGAGCATACTGAATACCGTTTCGACTTGCGAGCGTTGCCGGTAGCGTGACCGGTCGATCCCTCGCGCCATTCGTCGTCGATACATTCCGGCTGGTAATTTGTCGGTCGGCCGGCCATGTTTGGCGGGAATGATCGCGCGGGTGGCAAACGCGATCCTCGCCGCCAAGTGGATCCATTCGGCGTCGTACCCGGCGTCGGCCAGAAGCGTGTCGATCTGGGCGTGCTTCGCGGCCTCGCCCATCGCCGGAATCCAATGATCGAAATCGGGCCTCGGGCCGCGTTCAACGATGGCCGAAAGAATCAAATGCGTCCCACAGTCGCACACGACCGCCACCTTGGGAAACCGGCGATAGGTGGTCGTCTGCCAGTTGCCCGTTTTCTCGCCGTTTTTGGCCTGTCGCCGCACGAAGTAGTTGCTCGCTCGATGGGCGTCGAACCCGCTGGAGTCGATCGCCGCCAGACTCACGTGCTTCGGTTTGAGCAGCTTCATCCGCCGCGCCGCGCTCAGCGTTTGGCCGAGCAGCTTGCGCACCAGCGCCAGTTTGAGCAACCGCAGCGAGGCCTTTTGCAGGGTCGTGAAGTCGGGCGTGGCTTTCAAGCCAATCGCAGCCCGCAAGGCTGGACTATCGGCCAGCGCCGCTTGGACGCCGCGGTAATCGAGATTCAAGAATTCCTTGAGCGCCAGGCAGGCAAACAGTTGGGGCTGCGTGAACTTCTTCGGGCTGCACGGATGGCTATACGCCGGCAAACATCGCCGCGCAATGCCATGCGCCACCAACAGTACCCGCCGTGGCGACTTCGTAGTCGTCGCCATATACTGTTCTACGCACCCGAACTAGCTAGCAGGTTAAGCTAGCAAGAGGGGTTTTCGACGGAGCCGGTCAGAACTATTTTTGTCGACGCGCGAACGACAAACGGGTCAGAACTATTTTAGTCTACGCGCGGCGCCTTACCGGTATTCTTCCGGGCATGCCGCGTCCACCGCGCCCCATCGACGCCACCTTATTTACCACGTGATCTACCGTGGTAACAATCGGCGCGAGGTGATCGAAGAGCCGGCGGATTGCGCCGCCTTCTCCAGGCCGTGGCCGATCTCAGATCGCGAAAGCATGAGCTTCACAGCTATTGCTGGCTCACGAACGCCGTTGCCGAAGAATCGCCGGCAGAGCCGACTTATCCCCTTTTGTCCGCCCTCCGGCGAATGCGTGGTTCGAGCCGGATAGGGGCCCGACAGGGCGCTATCGTGCTGCTGTGGGCCGGCTCGAGCGGCGGCGATACAACAAACAGCCGAACGCTCCCACGGCGAGCAGCACGCCTGTCGCTGGCTCGGGGACCGCAGAGGTGGCGGTGACACTGCTGAGGCGATCCAACCAAGGATTGCCGCTTTGTGTGCTAAAAGCGAGCTTCAGGTCGCCCGTATTGGCAATGACCTGGGTGAACGTGAATTGCTTCCATCCGCCCGCAGGCGCCGTGCTCGTGTCGAAGGTTTTAGTATATAAAGTTGAGCCGACCTGGAACGTGGCGTTGAGCAGTCCGCCGCCGAACGAGCCACCATTTAGTACTACAGCGCCAGGTTCCTCTTGGTGAATCTGTCGGAATCGGCGAGACTTGGTTGGGGTCGGAGGACCGGCTCATGATCGCCTTCCCGGAGAACCAGGTATGGACGCCGTCGAGATTCGTGGTTTGAAACCGAAGT
>JBBROD010000144.1:0-3499 GCA_038229715.1 Tepidisphaerales bacterium
AACTGACCGACGCCCAGTGGGCGAAGATCGAACACCTGTTGCCGGGGAAGAAGAGCGACCCGGGCCGCACGGCGATCGACAACCGCCTGTTCGTCGACGCGGTCGTTTACGTGCTCAAGACCGGCATTCCCTGGGCCGACCAGCCCGACCGCTTCGGCAAACACGACACGGTTCGCAAACGCCCGGGCCGCTGGTGCGCCTCCGGCGTGTGGGAGAAGATCGCCCGTGCGACCGGCGATGCGGATCTGGAAGAGGTGCAACTCGACGCCACGACGATCAAGGCCCACCCGGTCGCCTCGACCGGGCGGCGTCGACGCGGCGAAAAAAAGAAGACGTGGCAGGCTTCGCCTCCACAGCCGACGCCCGGCGGTGCCTCGGCCGTAGCCGCGGCGGGCTGAGCACCAAGGTCCACGCCGCCGTCGACCGACGGGGCCGGCTGCTGCGGCTGGTGCTTACGCCCGGCCACCGGGGCGACTGCCCGCAGGCCGGGCCGCTCTTGTCGGGGCTCATGCGTGGCACGGTCGGCCACGTGATCGCCGACACGGCGTACGACAGCGATGAACTGCGTGAGCAGGTGAGACAGTTGCAGGCCCGCTGCTGCATCAAGCCGAACCCGACACGCAAGCGGAAGAAACGGTACGACCGACAGCGGTACAAGCACCGCAACGTCGTCGAGCGGTTCTTCTGCCGCATCCGCCGGTGTCGCCGCGTGGCGACACGGTACGAAAAGAAGGCGGCCAACTTCGCGGGCTTCGTCTACCTCGCAGCCTTTGTTACCGCGGAGGATTGAATGTCCGTACTACCTAAGGCGGCGCGCCCCGTCTTGGATGGACAGGGTCAAACGGGGAAGAAGTTGCGATTGATTGATGATCGCTAAGACCATCATATTGAAGTTCATTTTGCGGTCGCTGCCGCGACGATCGCGACCTAGTGAGTCGTGGAACAACCGAATACCGGACTAAAATGGAGTGAAAGGATGCATTGGCACGACGATCCGCTATGCTATTGTACGATGAAAACGCAAGGCGAAATCGAAAGCGCTATCGCCGCGGGCATGGGCCGTTTCGAGCAAGAATACATGGGCCGCGGCCCAAAGGATGTTCACGCCTATCTGCTCAACGATCTCGTGGTTATTCGACTTAAAGGAGTCTTAACTGCAGCGGAACAACATTTGGTCAAAACCTTACCGAGCGATAAAGGCCGGGATCTGCTGAAGCAGGTGCGAAGCCATCTGATTGAGATCGCACGTCCGACTTTGGATGCAATGATCGAAGGAATCACGGGCGTTAAAGTGACGAGCCTGCATCATGACATCAGCACGTTGACCGGGGAAGAAGTGGTACTCTTTACGCTTTCCGTATCGCCGGAATTCCGCGACCTCAAAAAGAGATAGCGCGAATCGATTTTGATCAGCCGCAGTTTTATCCACCAGCTCCATTTTAAGTGAGCCTCCGTATTTAATTTGCTATTGGACCTCGATCGACCTAGTGTCTGTGGTGTTGCGCGAGAACGATTTTCGCGAATCAGCGGATATATATTTTCGTCGGACGACTAAATAAGTGGCAACCCGGTTAGCCGGGGGGCCGGTTGCAGAGTAAGCCGACGTGATTAATCACCTTAACCGGTGGAAGATCACGTCGGTTTTTTTTCGTCATAGGCGAACCATTGGAAGATCAGCAGGGCGTTGCGGCTCGTTCGCACGACTTCGGGCAATCCTCTGTTGCCAGAAACGAATTTCATGATTGATTCCAAGCCGAACATGGCGAAGCAAATCGCCGAAGCCGCGACAGCGTTTCAGAAGCAACGGACTGGGCATGAGCCGAAATCCGTCAGTGTCGTGCTGAGCGGCGACACGCTGGTCGTCACACTCCATGGCGCATTATCACCAGCGGAACAGGCAATGGCGGAAAGCGCCGAGGGGGCCGCCACCGTTCGCGAATTCCATCGTGAGCTATTCATGACGGCATCCGACTCGCTACGAAAAGAAATTAGGCGCATTACCGGCATGGACGTTCGCGAGGCAACCGCTGAAGTCGAGCCGAAATCAGGGGCAGTGGTCCAGGTCTTCACCAGCGGCACGATGGTGCAGGTGTTTCTGCTCTCCGGCAAATTGCCTGCCGGGAACTTTGATACAGGAAGTAAACCGTAGCGGTGTGCTCAAGGCTCATCGAAATTTAAATGAAATTGGCTTACGGCAATTTTGCCTCGGGGCCGAACTCTTAAAAGGAAGAAAATGATGAACAAGAATTCAGCTATCGCGTTATATGCCCAGCACATTCATGCTGAAATCGCAATCCAGGAACTTCAAAAGGCGGGCTTCGATATGAAGAAGCTGTCGATCGTGGGGAAAGGATACCACACGGAAGAGGATGTGGTCGGTTACTACACAGCCGGCGATCGAATGAAGTACTGGGGATCCAAAGGCGCCTTCTGGGGCGGCCTCTGGGGCCTTCTGTTCGGCTCCGCGTTTTTTATAATCCCAGGCATTGGGCCTATCGTCGCGGCGGGGCCCATCATCGGATGGATCGTGGCAGCCCTCGAAGGTGCAGCCGTTGTGGGTGGTATCAGTGCGCTCGGAGCCGGTCTTTATAGCATTGGCATTCCTAAGAACAGCATTCTGCACTACGAGACGTCGCTTAAAACGGGAACATACATGCTGGTGGTGCATGGGACGCCGGATGAAGTGACGAGAGCCAAGACGATTCTCGCCACGACGGAAGCGACTGAAACGAACGTTCATATTAAAGAATCCCCAGCAGACGTGCTTCTGTAGCACATTGACCGTCCGCCAACAAAACATACATGGTGGCCAAGCACGATATCGCTGCGCGACCAGAGGCGAAACTTGTCCGCAAACGCACCGGCGTCGCGCGTCAATGTTTTTACGACACGGGAGTGTCCGCGGCTCGATCAGCATCGGCTTATTCAGCTGTGTCATACCGTATTGCGGCGGCACTGTGGTCCCGTCGGAAGACGCACTAATACTGGACGCGATAATCCGATCCACTGAACGTACTACGATGAAGAAAACGAACGAAATCACTTGCTTGTTTGTGGATATCGGTGGGGTTCTGCTCACCGACGGGTGGGATCATCATGCGCGCCGCCGTGCGGCGAAAACCTTCAATCTGCAGTTGGCCGAGATGGAAGGCCGGCATAACCTCAACTTCGCCACGTACGAGGAGGGAAGCCTCACACTCGAAGAATACTTGGATCGAGTGATCTTCCATCAAAAACGATCGTTCACCCGCGCGCAGTTTCGGCGATTCATGTTCGGGCAATCGAAACCGTATCCAGAGATGATTGCGTTGGTCGCTCGGCTCAAGATTCAGTTCGGACTGAAAGTCTTCGTTGTCAGTAACGAAGCTCGCGAGCTGAACGCTTATCGGATTCAGAAATTCAAACTGGACCGATTTGTGGATGCATTCGTTTCCTCCTGCTACGTTCACGTCCGCAAGCCCGACACGGAGATATTTCGACTTGCAATGGACATGGCTCA
>JBBROD010000145.1:0-3271 GCA_038229715.1 Tepidisphaerales bacterium
AACTGCGTCATTACGACATCATCACCAAGATCGACGGCAAGCACCTGGCCAACACGCAGGAACTCCGCAACCGGATCGCCGTCACCGAGCCGGGCAAGGAAGTGACTCTCACCGTCTTCCGTGACGGCAAGGAGTCGGACGTCAAGATCAAGATCGGCGAGCAGCCGGAAAATCTGACCGTCCTGCGCTCAGGCAAGCCGGCCCCGAATGAGCTGGAAAAGAAAGCAGCGCCCGAGGGTAACGTCGAGTCGCTGGGGCTTCGCCTCTCGGAACCGACCGATGCCATGCTCGACCGATTCAACATCAAGGACGAAAAAGAAGGCGCTCTCGTCACCGGCGTATCGCCGCGCTCCCTTGCGTTTAAGGCCGGCGTGCGTTCGGGCGATCTCATTACGGAAGTCGACAAAGTGAAGGTAACTTCCGTCGACGAAACGCGCGACGCGCTGAAGAAAGGCGATCTCAGTAAGGGCATCCTGGTGTACGTGGTGAACGCCCAGGGCAGCCAGCTGATCGTTCTGAAGAAAGACGCGGGCAAGTAAGGCGAAGGTCAATTGGCTTATAGCGCTTGCGATTTTGATGGGTTCTGAAAAGGACCCGTCAAAACCGCAAGCTGTTTTTAGCAATCAGGCCGAGGCCTCTCGCACGTTTCATGGGGGAAATTTCCGAAACAAGTCTTGATTTTTGTTCGCAACATGTTAGGATGGATATGGAAGCGCGTTCTTTGACAATTTGATACTAGAGCAGGTTCACTTCAAGTCTAGCGCCGCATCAGGCCCGGTGGTAGTGTTCGCGGCATGAAAGCGTATTCGATGGATTTGCGGCGACGCGTTCTGGCGGCGTGCGATGCCGGGCGGCCCACCAAGCTAGTCGCCCTCGCGTTCGATGTCAGTCCGGCGTGGGTTCGCCGGCTCAAGCAGCACCGGCGGGAACGCGGCGACATCGCTCCCCGTTCCGCCGGGGGTGCTCGCACGATCAAGATCGATTCAGGCCGTCTGGTCGAACTGGTCCGTACGCGTCCGGACGCGACGTTACTGGAACTGATCGATCTGCTCGGCGTTTCGTGCGCCAAGTCCGCGATGTGGAAAGCCCTTCGCCGGCTCAAGCTCTCTTACAAAAAAAGTCGCTGATCGCCGCCGAGCAGGACCGGCCCGACGTCGCCGCCGCCCGTGCCGCGTGGCGGGTGAATCAATGGGGATTCGACCCCGACCGGCTCGTCTTCATCGACGAAACCTGGGCCAAGACCAACATGACACGCCTCCGCGGCTGGTGCCCGGTGGGCGAGCGTCTGACGGCCAAAGTCCCTCACGGGCACTGGCAGACGACCACGCTCATTGCGGCACTGGATTGCTGCGGCATGCGGTGCTCGATGGCACTCGACGGGGCCGTCAACGCCGACGCGTTTGAATCGTTCACGCAGCAGGTTCTGATCCCTTCACTGCGACCGGGCGACACCGTCGTGATGGACAATCTTTCCAGCCACAAACGCCCGCGCACGCGGCAACTGATCCAATCCGCCGGCGCGACGCTGCTCTACCTGCCGCCGTACTCGCCCGACCTGAACCCGATCGAGATGGCCTTCAGCAAGCTCAAACACCTGCTGCGATCGGCCGGTCACCGAACGATGAACGCGTTGTGGCAAGACGTGCAGCGCCTGCTCGACCGCATCACCACGGCCGACGCAACGGGCTTCTTCAACCACTGCGGCTATACGCTACAAATGGAGTGAACTTGCTCTAGAGCGCAACTAAAAGCCGGCGGCCATCAAGCCGCCGGCATTTTTAGAATCATCCCGCTTAGCCGGCGAGTCCACTCGCCGCAGGCCATCACGATTCGGCGTGCAGATCGTCGTCCAACTTCTGCGAATCCGCGATCAGCTGCGTCCGATCGTCGTTCAGTTCCGTTTCCCCATTCGCCAGATCATCGGAATACTGCTGCCGACACGTTGTCATCGCGGCAGTGTCGGTGGTGAGGAACGTCACGATCGAATGGCGATCGTTGATGAGCGTCGCGCGGAGCGAGGTGCTGGAGGCGATGATGGTATTCACGCCGGCGGTTCGGTCATTTATAAAGGTGATTCGGTCGTTCGAAAACTTCGTCAGGTCCGCCGCCAGTGCGGTTGCGTCGTGCCGATGCGAGTTAATCGAAACGCGATCCTCCAGCAGGGTTTGCCGGTCGGCCAAGAGGGTTGCGACCAGCGCGGAGCGATCCGCTTGGATTGTGGCCAGCCCGGCGGCACGGTCGTCGAGGAACTGCTGACGCAGCGGCGCTACGTCGTCCGACCGTTGGAGGATCGCGGCCCGCAGGGCCAAGGCGTCGGTTCTCAACGTAGTTATCAGCGCGGCGCGATGGCTGTTCAGTGCTGTCCGGTCATCCCGAATGGCCTGCAGATCATCCGAAATGGTTGCCGGGCTCGCCGACATCATGCGGCGCGATTCGAGGGATTCGAAACACGGTAGTTTGCTCTGTGACATAACCTCTCCTTTAAAATTCTTCTCCCCACAAGGGATTGTTGCGATGCCAGTATAACTTGCAAAGGTGAATTATATTCCGCTGTAGAATTTCCGACAAATGCCGCGTTTTCTCGCCAATTATTGGCTTCATTAACAAGATTAGAGAAATTTCCTGCGTTCATAACGCTCAGGACCCGCTCCTCAACTGGCGGCAGCCGGCCGGGCGATTAAGCTGATATACCATGAGTACCTCATCTGAAATCACGCCTGCAAATTCTGCAGTTGCCGCCCCGGCCGTATTGGTGAAGCCTTCGCAACGCATCGGGTGGGTTCGCCGGATCCTGGGATTCCTCGGCTGGCTGCTGACGGGCTTCGGCCTGTTCAGCACGCCCAAGCGGCGGAACAAGAACGAGGAGATCGTCGTCTACGCGGTGCATCAGTCGTTCTTCCTATGGGCTCTGTTGCTGGCGGGGTTCGTGGGGGCTGAATGCGTGAAGCATTGGGTCGGCAGTGCGCAAATCTGGGGCTGGGTTTACTTGTGGGTGCTGCTGTACACGTTCGTCTCGGTGTTGTTCGACGTGAACACGACTAAATTCCTGCTTTGGTTCGGCATATTTGCTTTCCTATGGCTGGCGGCGCGGTACATGGAGGATTTGAATCACGTGCCGGTGGTATCGAGCTTCATGGCATACTTCCGCGGGTTGCACCCGCAGCTCGACCCCGGCTTTGCGACTGCGATCAGCTGGCTGCTGCTGCCGCCTTGGATAGGGTCGCTTTTCCATACCTTCAGCCAGGGGCGAAAGACGTTCACGCCCAACAGC
>JBBROD010000146.1:0-3035 GCA_038229715.1 Tepidisphaerales bacterium
CGCTGAATCAGCACTTTAAGCCACATCCGCCAGCCTGGGCTGAATAATCCGGGCTAGCGTGCGGGTGAAAACCGAATTGGGACTGGGATCGTTGTCGTTAAGCCGGTCGAGCGCGGTCTGCCCGATGCCCGCCGAATAGAGCACGAACACGCCGTCCTGCGTCTGCATCTGCGACAGCCCGCGCGCGCCGCCGACGCCGCGCTTGCCGGCAGTCATGAACGGATTGTCACGGCAGGCATCGAGGATCATCAGCACCACGCGGGCACCGTGGTCCTGCAAGGTGTCGACGATCGAACTCGCCGAAATCGATTCGCGCGAGATCAAATCGTCCTGGCCCTCGCTTGCCGGCGGCACATCGGTCGGCAGCAGATAATTGGTGTCCCTGATTGCGACCCCATGGCCGGCAAAGAAAAATGCCGCCGTGTCGCCGCGCCCGATCCTGGCTGCAAGCTCGCCGATCTTTTCGTTCATCTGACGGCGGGTCGCGTTCTCCGCCCGGATGACCTCATAGCCGAGCTGCGCCAAATGATCGCCGACGGCGCGCGCATCGTTCGCCGCCTTCTGCAGGACGGGAAGGTTGTCGTAGTGGTCGTTGCCGATCACCAGCGCCACGCGCTGCTGCGCCGCGGCCGGTATTGAAAAGGCGGTGGAAACGATGATCAAAGCAATAGACAAGCCGCGCATGGCGGTAACCCAGGTTCGGTGGAACGGGAGTTTTGGAGATCGCTTCCCGTTACTATTCGGCGGCAACAAGTCGCCGCTCGGCGCTCTCCACGACCATCGGTGTTTCCCAATCCTGGCGCTGCGGTGGTGATCCCCAACGCTTGGTCACCATCGCCACCCAATCGGGCGTGTAGAACGCCGCGGCGGCGGCCACACTTTCCCAGAGATAGATGCCGACCAGCGAGGCGCCATCGGGCGTGATCCCATAATATTTGCGGATCAATCCTGGAATTCCTTCATAAGTGTGGGCCGTAGCATTAATGGTCTCGGTCAGCTGGCCTTTCGATGTGCCTGCGGGGACTTTGAAAGTCCACATCACCGTGTGCATAGAGCGTCTCCCGTAGCGGTCGAACCTTTAACAGTGGGTCAAAACTGGTAAGGCTCGTCGTGAGTATAATGCGTCGGCTTTTCCCCCGAAACCGGACTCTTTCGAGGCTCTCACTGTTGGCTCAGTCGGGCCAGGGTGTCAAATCGCGCTCATCGAGCTTCGAGCCGACGATATCCCAGCGTTTGCGAATCGCTTGCGTGTCGATCATGCCGACCCGCTTACTGCCAGATCGCCATACCAGTGGCCAACAGGTGCACGGCGAGTATGAGCAGATGCATCATGGACACGGACGCTACCACGATGTCGGCATCTCACAAGACTGCCCGGGCCGATCCGTTTTGCGTGGATTTTCGAATTCTCCAAGGACGGATCCGCGGATCATTATTTTGACCGCACGCGGTTTGATATCTCGTCCAGCCTGGCGCCTTATGTATTTTTCCATTCTGCTGCGCTCGCGCCAGCGAGCGCCTGGACACGGGCCTCATCATCGGCCAATTCGCGTGCCGGCCCCGAATAAACGATGCTGCCATCGTCCAAAACGTATGCGTGGTCGGCAATCTCCAAACTCATTCTTGCATTCTGCTCAACCAATAGGACTGAAATTCCTTCGCTTCGCATTTGCGATACGATTCGAAAAACCTCACGGACCACCAACGGAGCCAATCCTTGCGACGGCTCATCAAGGATCAGCAGCCGAGGATTCAGCAGCAAAGCCCGACCGATGGATAGCATTTCCTGCTCACCGCCGGAAAGTTGGCGACCACGGTTTAACTTGCGCTCAGCGAGGCGCGGAAAGAGTTTGTAGATGCGGTCGGCTGTCCATGGGCCAGCGCGCTCCAGCGGCACCTTCAGGTTCTCCTCGACACTAAGATTGGCGAATATACGTCTTCCCTCCGGGACGTAGCCTACGCCGCTTGCCGCGATCCGAAACGTGGGCCAATGCGTCGTGTCGGTGCCGAAGATGGTCACGCGACCTTGCCGCGGCGGGGTCAAGCCCAAAAGGCTGCGCAGTGTTGTCGTCTTGCCTGCACCGTTGCGGCCGAGCAGCGTCGTGATCTTTCCTTCGGCGACTTCAAGCCCGACGCCATGCAAGATGTGGCTCTTGCCGTAGTAGGTATGCAGGCCTTCGGCTGAGAGTGCTGCTGTCATACGGTCTTGCCCAGATAGGCCGCCTGCACTGCCGCGTTGCTGGCGATTTCCTGCGGCGTACCGTCGGCGAGCAGATTACCCTGGTCAAGCACAGTAATCCGGTCGGCGAGGTGAAACACCACCCGCATGTCGTGTTCGATCAGCACAATGGTGAAATTGCTTTCGCGATGCAGCTTACGGATCAATTGCGTGATCTCGAAAGTCTCCTGGTCCCCCATTCCGGCGGTGGGTTCGTCGAGTAGTAGCAAATGCGGCCGTAACGCGAGAGCCATGGTGATCTCGGCGGCACGCTGGTCGCCATGTGCGAGCTCGCCCGCCAGGCGGTCCGCCTTGGATGCCAACCCCGTAAGTTCCAGCGTCTCCGCGACTTGGCGGCGAATTGCGTTTTTCTCCGCCTGGCTTATCCACGGCCGTAGACGAAAACCGCCGGCCACTTCGGTGGCGATCCGCACATTTTCAAACACGGTGAGTTCCGGAAAAATCTCCGTGATCTGGAAGGTGCGCGCAATGCCGAGCACAACACGTTGGTGCGCCGGCACTGCGGTGACGTCACGTCCGTCAAATTCGATCGTTCCGGCGGTGGGGCGCAGGAATCCGCTGATCATATTGAAGAACGTGGTCTTGCCGGCGCCATTTGGGCCGATGATGGCGCGCAACTCGCCCTTTTGCACGGCCAGGGAGACGTCGCGCACTGCGACCAGGCTGCCGAACCGTTTGCTGACGTTTCTGACGTCGAGAACTTTCATGCTTCACTTTTGCGGCGAATGAATCCCAATAGGCCACGCGGGAAAAACAGGACTACGGCAACGAACAGCATCCCGACGAACGACATCCA
>JBBROD010000147.1:0-2890 GCA_038229715.1 Tepidisphaerales bacterium
ACGCCGACTATGAAGCGTTGATGGACGCGGCCACCACCGCGTGGCGTGCGGTCTGCCTCACCACGAGTCTCATCCAAAGCGTGTGTGCCTGCAGCTATCTGCCCGCCGCCACGCGCCGGGAATTGTTATGAATCGTATAAGTTAAATTTTCAAAATCTGAACGTCGCCAGCACGGGCCGGAGGACCGTGGTACGGGGCGGCTATTTCTTTTTCGCCACGATCTGCAAATGCCCGGCTTTCGCTGCGGAGGATTGATCTTTCATCAACTCTAGTTCCAGCTTGAGCAGCCGTTCCATCGCGTCGGGTTTGTCGAACAGGATTTTGTTCTGACGGACTGGGATGATCGTTTTTCCGGTCACGCTCAGCACTTCAAAACCGACGCGCTCGAAAAGCTTCGTCAGCCCGGCCGGGGTGAATGTGGTCAACTCGAAGCGCTCGCGCTCGTCGGCGGTCAGCCACTGGGTTTTGCTGGTGGTGATGAACTCTTCGAGCGCGTCGAGGTTACCGCGTTCGACGTAATGATCGAGCGCCGCCAGCTTGTTGTCGGCCGTCGCGACGACAACGCCTCCGGGCGCAGTCGTGCGGTACATTTCCGCGGCGGCCTTGGCGGGGTGCGTGCAGATGGAGAGTGGATCGCCCATGGCGACGGTGAGCGCGAATGCCGCGTCAGGCAGGTCGGGCATGTCGACGATGTCGCCGACGACGAGCGTGGCTTTTTTTGCGCGCGGGTTACTCGCAAGCTTCTCTCGGACTTGCTCGATCATGGCCGCCGAGTGGTCGAGGAAGGTCGTCGCAAAGCCGCTCTTGAGCAGTTTCAGTCCCCACTTGCCGGTCCCGCAGCCGAGGTCGCAGCATTTGGCGGTCAGATCGCGCGGCAGATGCGGCTTGATTAATCGCCAGGTGAGCTCGTCGTGGAAATGCCAGTACGGATCATCGTAGATGGCGTCGTACTGCCGTGCGACTCGGTCGTGATACTTACGGCTGGGGTCTTTGGACATGCCGGCATTATAGCGCGACTTGCGGCTACTTCGATGGCGCGGTCGTAGGTTTCCCGCGGCGCATGACGCTCGCGGCAGAGAACGCATCAGGCGTGTCGATGTTTTTCACGATGAACGCCTGCAGCTTTTCAGTCGGCGCGCTCAAAACGATACGGTCACCATCCATCTGCTCAAACGCCAGTTCCGTCGGATGGGCCTTCATGTACTTCGAGAACCAGTCGTAGTTCATCGGCCGGATGCGCAACTCGTCGGCGGTGATCTCGACGATGAAGAACGTGTGCACCGGCAGGAACTGAGCGGCGTACTGCTCGCTGTCGCCGGTGGCGAGTTCATCGGGTTTCACATCCGCCAACGTGTACTTATCGACCTTCGCCAGATGAACGATGTAGTGGCCGGTCTTGCCTTTTTCGTCGGTGTGGATGACGTGATACACCTTCCCCTTCGCGTCCGCATCGTCGGCGGGAATGTTAATCGCGTTCTTGCCGTCGACATCAACCCATTGGCCGGCGATGGCAGGGTCGAAGGTGAGTTGCTCGTTGGCGTAGAAGGGCTGCAGGCTTTGAACGCATCCAACAATTAACAGGAGCGGTAGGATCAGAACGAGATGGCGCATGTCGACCTCCGAGGTAAGTTAGTATTAATTTACTTTTTTGCACTGCCAAGTCAAGAATAAAGTAGGCCCGTGCCACTAGCCAACAATTCGCGAGACCGTTCAGGATGACGGTATTGGCGACCCCCAACGATGGACTCCTTCGTCATGCTTCTTTCAAAAAATCCGTCACTCGATACGGCTGCGCTCTGCCTGTACAATCCTCGGCCCCATGACTGAACTGCCCATGCCTTCGGATGTGAAGAAAGAGCAACCCGCGCCGCAGGGCGGTGTTGAATCGACGCCGCTTGAACCGCCTTCGGTAAAGCTGATCGTGCGCCTGTTTGTCATCCCCGCGATCATCGTTGCGGTGGCGGTGGGGATCATGTTTCTGATCGGCATGATGGCGGGGAGCCCGTCGAACTTTGCAGACGCCTTGGGCCGGCTCAAGCGCCCCGGCGGCGGGCGGACGGCGGATTGGCTTGTCGGGCCGGGCTCGAAGCAGCGGTATATCGACGCCAAAACTCTTGTCGACAAGATGAAGTCGGGGATGAACGAGGCCGAGCGGATCGAAATCGCCAAGGATTTGACCGACATCGTCGACAATTTCACCAAGGACGATGAAGGCGACGTGCGACACTTCCTGCTACTGGCGCTCGGGCGTGCTTGGCAGATCGAGTTGCGCAAGCCCGGCGAGACCGACGAGCAGTGGAACGCCCGGCTGATGAACTCGTCGCTGGCGATCGAGTCGCGCAAGCAAGTGATCGCTACGTTGTTGAAGTACGCCGAATCGCCGCAACTGCAGACACGCAAGGCCGCGTTGCTTGCGATGATGTACTGGTCCGGCCGCGAAGAAGCCAAACAGCTTGAGCCGCGGCTGATCGCGGTACTGAAAGATAGCCAGCAGGACGTTGATTCCCGCATCGCCGCCGCCACGGTACTCGGGCCTTTGGCGGATCGCGATCCGGCCGCCATCGACGCCCTGCAATGGGCCATGCGCAACGCCGACGAGCGGGAAATCGAACTCGTCTGGAGTTCGGCGTTGTCATTGGCGGAAATGGATCAGCCTGACGTGGCCGATACCATCTTGCAATTGCTCGACCGGAATTACCTTTCAACCATCAAATATTATGACCGCGAATCCGACCCCAAAAACCCGGCCCTGCGTTTGCTGAGCGATCAGGAACAGCAGCGAATTCTGATCAACACGATGATCGGGGCGTCGCGGCTGAAGTCCTCGCAGAAGGTGCAGGATGCAATCGCGAATCTGACGAGAATCGATCCGTCGCCTCGCGTGCGCGCC
>JBBROD010000148.1:0-2681 GCA_038229715.1 Tepidisphaerales bacterium
GAGACGGGATCGGCGATCCAGCGGTCGATTTCGGATTCATGCCAGCCGGTCCCGTTGGTGCTGATCTTGATCTGCGGTGGAAAAGTGCCCTCGGCGATCTTGCGGTAGATGGTGGACCGGGACAGCCCGGTCCGCGAAAGCACGGTTTTCAGGCGGATGATACGTTCGGTTTCGCGCATGGCCGCGCTGCCCCCTGCTGACGGTTTCTGACGGCTGCTGAGACCAAACAGGCAGGCGTTCCAGGCGCGCAATCGACTCGTCGAAGCGTAGCGTAGAGACGGCGGAAGATAGGATAGGTCAAAAGCCGAATGGGTCTGCGCCACTTCCGTTCTGCCCCCGACAACAGACATCGGCCACGGCGACCGGCCGGTCCGTTTCGTGCCAACAACCGACATCGTAGCCGTTTGTTATATATCCTTTGGTGGCAATGAAAGAGCTTCGATGACAATGTGGCGATTACCGCCTTATTTCTGACCTGTTCCATTCAGACGGCATTCAGTACGAGTTTCTTAGTGGATTCTAAAAGGTCCTCACCGTGGGTTTCTCATGAAGCATCTACGCAATTTCATACTGGCGCTGCTTTCGGTGCTTCTTCTCGGAGGGGTGGGCCTAGCCAGCGCCCAAGCGGCGGAGACGCGTGTCGCATTGGTCATAGGCAATGCGAATTATCCATCCGGAGCGCTTCCGACACCCGCCAATGATGCCGGATTGATCGCGCAAACTCTTCAAGCCGCGGGTTTCGATGTCACCGGCGTTCGCGACCTTGATCAGGATTCGCTGCGGAAGACGTTCCGGGATTTCATCGCCAAGGTATCTGCGGCCGGCCCCGATACAGTGTCATTCGTATACCTCAGCGGCTACGGATTGCAGCTGGAGGGCGAAAACTACTTCGTACCGACGGACGCCAACATCGCACGTGATGTGAATGTCTCAGCGGAGGCTTTACGCCTTTCGGATTATACCAAGCCACTTGCAGCTCTCGGCATTAAGGCGAGCATCATCGTTCTTGATGCGGCTCGCGCTGGCCCGTTCGCTAAATCTGGTCCTCCGCTCGCGGGTGGTTTGGCCCTGGTCGAACCGGACACGGGAACCTTGATCGCTTTCAATGCTGCGCCAGGAACGGTCGCGCAGAATGAGGCAGGTCCGTATTCGTCATACGCCCAGGCACTTGCGGAGATGATGCGCGAGGGTGGCCTTCCGGTGACAGAGCTGTTCAACCGGGTTCGGCTTCGGGTAAACGAGACCACCAAGGGCGCGCAAGTGCCATGGAACGCTTCGAAGCTACAGGCGCCGTTTTACTTTTTTCAGCGGGCGCGGGATGCGCCGCCGCCGCAGATTACGCAGGAACAGACTTCATCGATCCGGTCGAAGCCGATCCGAGAATTTGACGCCCGGGATGCTTATCTTGCAGCTCTCGATCGCGACAATCTGCAGGATTATGAGAATTTCCTGCGCGCCTATCCGAACGATCCGATGGCAAGACGCGTGCAGGCAATTATTGCGGCCAGGCGCGAAGCCGTGACGTGGCGGCGCAGTCGAAGCGTCGATACGCCACCCGCTTACTGGTCCTATTTGCGGCGTTATCCGCGGGGCTCCCACGCTAACGATGCGCGGCGTAGGCTAGCCTATCTGACGGCCGCTTTCGAGCCGCCACCGAGATTCGAAATCATCAGCTACGATGTACCGCCGCCGCCGCCGGAAGAGGTGATTTACGTCGAACGGCCGGTATTGATTTTCGACGACCCCGATTTTGGATTTGAGCCTCCGCCACCGCCGCCGGTATTTTTCCTGCCGCCGCGGCCGGTCTACTTCATCGATCTGGCTCCGCCACCGCCGGCGATTTATGAGTACGTCCTTCCGGTTCCGGCCTATGTGCCGGTGCCGGTCTATATCAACACACCCGACTACGTTGCGCCTCCGCCGAACAATGTCATTTACAACAACATCCACAATACGGTCGTCGTCAACAACACGACCAATACGGTCGTAATCACGAATCCGAGCGGGCAGAGCCAGACTTTTTCCCCGCAGGCTCAGTCACCTGCAACCGAGACGCAGCCTGCCGCCGCAACCAAGTCATCGCCTTCCAACGCCGGCATCGTCGGAGCCGGCATTGTCGGCGCCGGCATTGTTGGGGCGGGGGCTGCTGCTTTGCTGGCGCCCTCGGTTCCGCCCTCGCTCGCTCAAAAAGCGATACCGGTTCAGAATACGGGTCCTACAAACACTCCAGCACCCGGTCAGACCCAGCCCACTGGAGCGCCACCTGCGCCGATCGGCGGTCAGCCGTCGCCTACGGCCACGCCCACAGCATCGCCTGCGCTCGGGCAGAAGCAGCTCGTCCCTGACACCAAAGCGGGTCAGCCACTGCCGACGCCTGCGCCGACAGCATCGCCTGCGGCTGGACAGAAGCAACCCGTTCCCGACTCCAAAGCGGGTCAGCCACTGCCGACGCCCACGCCAACAGCTTCGCCCGCGCCTGGGCAAAAGCAGTTCGTCCCCGACTCCAAAACAGGTCAACCACTGCCGACGCCGACAGCATCGCCTGCGCCTGGACAGAAGCAACCCGTTCCCGACTCCAAAGCGGGCCAGCCACTGCCGACGCCCACGCCAACAGCTTCGCCCGCGCCTGGGCAAAAGCAGTTCGTCCCCGACTCCAAAACAGGTCAACCGCTGCCGACGCC
>JBBROD010000149.1:0-2667 GCA_038229715.1 Tepidisphaerales bacterium
AGGTCGACTTCATCCGGCGCGAATGCCGGTTGCAGCGCGACCTCCGAGAGCAGCGTGATCAGCTTGGCCGCATTGGACGACAATCCCGAGGCGGTGAGCACGATGCCGTCGTCGGCGGCCTCGCTGCCGAGTTCGGCGCCATACGACTGCAGGTTCTCGGCGACCCGGCGCGAATCGCGCAGCGCGGTGCCTTCCTTGAGCATGTGCGCGAGCAGTTGCGCGAAGCCCGGATGCTGGAAATCGTCCGCAGCCAAGCCACCGCGCACAGCCAGTACGAAGTGCACTTTCGGCGGGCCGTCAGTGCGCGGCAGCACCCACACCATCAATCCATTGGGCAGCGTTTTCTGCGCGATCTGCAGCGGCGGCAGCGAGCGTTCCGCGCCATAGGCAGGAAGGTTTTTCGGCAGCGGAGCATCAGCAGCATCGGAAGACATTAGGGCAACCATTGAAAGTGGAACTAGTAGCGCGAACAGCAAGGACGACAGTTGCGTGTTCATGGGCCGCCCTTGTTTGTTTTGTCTTCCGACGTGGCCGGTGACTCCGCCGGCACAGGCTTTGTTGCGTTGGATTTATCGGCAGCGGGTTCGGTCGTCACTGGCTTTTTCATGGCGGGCTTGGCCGGAACGGGTTCAGTCTTTGCCGGCTTCTTCGCGTCGGGTTTGGCGGAGGCGGGTTCGCTCGTCGCCGGCTTTTTCGCGGCAGGTACAGTCGGTACGGCTGTTGTCGGGACGGATTCAGTGGTCGCTGATTTTTGCGCTTCGGGCTTTGCGGGGGGGGACTCGATCACTGGTTTCTTTGCCTCGGGCTTGGCCGGGGCGGGCGCGATCACTGGTTTCTTCAGCTCGGGTTTGGCTGGGGCCGTTTCGATCGTAGGTTTATTTACTTGGGGCTTGTCGGCGGCAGGTTTGGCCACGCGAGGCTTGGCCGTTACGGTCTTGACCGACTTTTCCTTCGGCTCCGGCTCGACCGGCACGTCCGGGCGGCGATCGATCACCGTGCGATTCGGCTTGGTCAGGTACGTGCGCGCGACGCGCTGCAGATCGGCGGAATTGACCGCTGCGATCCAGCTCGGCACCTGGTTGGCGATCTTCGCATCACCCCACAGTGCCTGTAGATTGGCCAGCGTATCGGCGCGATCCAGGAAACCTTCGAGGCCGTCGTACCAGTGCGCGAGCATGCGCGTCTTGACCGATTGCAGGGTCGCATCGTCGACGCCGTCCCTGGCGATCTTCGCGATCTCCACATCGATCGAAGCCAGCAGCTGGTCTGCGGTTGCGGTCCGCTTGTAGATCGCCAGCACGGTGAACAGCGCCGGGCCATCGAATTCCCACGGCGAGCCGGCGCCGGTGAAGCTTTCCAGTTGCAACGCCTGTTGCGAACCCTTGACCAGCGATTGATACAGTCGCGATGCATCGCCGCCGGCCAGCAGTTCGCCCAATACCACCATCGGCGCGTGATCAGGGGTGCCGCGCGTGGGCATCTTCCAGCCGACCGCGAGTGCCGGCAATTTGGCCAACGCGTCGCCCTGGGTCTTGCGCTTCTCGGCGATGTTCAACGGCTCGCTGACATCGGGCCGTGGCGGCGTCTCGCGTCTGGAAATTGCGCCAAAATATTTTTCCGCCAGCGCGAACGCCTGCGCCGCCGTCACATCGCCGGCGATGCCGAGCACGGCATTGTTGGGGCCGTAGAAATCGCGATGGAATGCGCGCACATCATCGAGCTTGGCGTGTTCCAGATCCTCGAAACTGCCGTAGCCGTCATGGCTGTTCTCCCATTTCGCGAACGCCAGCATCGGCAGGTCGGTCCAGGCGAAACCGCCGTACGGCTGATTCTTGACGTTGACGCGGATCTCCTCCTTCACCACGTCCTGCTGGTTCCTTAGCGTCTTCGGATTGAAATCGAGCGTCTTCATGCGATCGGCTTCCAGCCACAGGATCGGTTCGAGGGCGGAAACCGGTGCTTGTTCGACGTAGTTGGTGAAGTCCGGGTGGGTGGAACCGTTGTTGTCGCCGCCACCGCTGGTGATCACCCGATCGAACACACCGACCGGTGCGTTCGGAGTGCCCTCGAACATCAGATGTTCGAACAGATGCGCGAACCCGCTGCGGTTGCGCGGCTCGCGGCGGAAACCGACCCGATACACCACGCTGATGCCGACCGTCGGCGAGCTGTGGTCTTCCGACACGACGACCATGAGCCCGTTGTCGAGCGTCTTGACTGCGATTGGGATCGTCCAGCGATCGGCCTCGCCCGCGTGGGCGTTGGCAGCGATAAGGATTCCGGCCAGGCCGAGGCCGTTGATGGTGGGGGAAGGCATATGGCGGCTCATCCGGAGAAGCCTGCAGCCTACCCTTCGCGTTGTGCTGGCGGAATAGCCATTCGGATTGATGCCCGCACACACGCCGCCCGACTCAGGCGATTTGTGCATAGCAGCAAACCCGCGTATACTTCGCCGGTTCGCGCGCCGCGGCTTGTAATCCCGCCCGGTTTCCCGACGTCACTATCGCCCGGATTCTTCCGCGCGCTGGCGTCCGGCCCATCACCGCCTGTTTCGTTGCGCAAACGACAGAGACCGCCGCCGGCGGCTTTGCCCATAGTTTGTCGCTCGCAGCGCGGTTTCAGGGATCGCTTCGGGTATTGAAAGTTCACGCATCTCCGTGCGCGGTC
>JBBROD010000150.1:0-2312 GCA_038229715.1 Tepidisphaerales bacterium
GATTTTCCATCAGGATGACCCAGACTGTCTTGACGCGACTCATCTGCGCGTTTGCCGGTGCTACGATCGAAAAAAGTAACGACAGTGCGCCAGCGATCTGCACAAGGCGTTTCGAGCGATATTTCATCGAAATCCCCTAAAGGTTTGTAAAGAGAACAATCCTGCTGTCAACGCCGGGCGAAAACTGCTCATTCATGGCGGCTGAGAATTGCACACTTTGAAGAGGATACGACCCTCAGTGCGCCTTGTTCTCCTTTTTCCTGTTCGGCCTCGTTGATTGATTGACCTGTTCATCGGCTTTGGGCTGAATGGCATGCCAAAGGTCGGTGTGTTCGCGCATCCGATAACTGTTACCGCGGATATTAACCACGTGACAATGATGCATCAGGCGATCGATGAGGGCGGCGGCCATCACTTCATCGCCGAGGATATTGCCCCAGTCCTCGAAGCCCTTGTTGGACGTCAGGACCGTCGATGCATGTTCGTAGCGCGCGTTGATGAGTTGAAAGAAAAGGACAGCACCGTCCCGATTGACCGGGAGGTAGCCGATCTCGTCGACGACCAGCAACGCCGGATGACTCAGGACCCGCAGTCGCCGCGCCAGTTGGCCCGCGGCTCGAGCCTGTTCGAGCGACTCGATGAGGTTGACCAGCGTGCCGTAATACACGCGACGGCCAGACTGGGCCGCGGCGATTGCGAGCGAGATCGCTAGATGCGTCTTGCCGACACCGGGAGGGCCAAAGAAAATCACGTTCTCGCGTCGTTTGATGAATCCGAGCTCGTGCAGACTCTGAAGCTGCTCACGCTGGATCGATGGTTGGAAAGCGAAGTCAAACGCATCGATAGTTTTGATCGCCGGGAGCCGCGAGGATCGCATCGCCGTCTGCAGGCGGCGGTTGTTCCTGAGCGAGATTTGCGCGCCAAGAAGGCGCTCGACGGCTTCGCCGGCGGTGACTGATCCGCGGTCGACCTCGGCGAGGATGTCATCGACGGCTTCCAATGCGCCGGGGAGCTTCAGATCGGCCAACATCTCGCGGATGTGGTCACGTCGGACGGCGCTCATCGTACGGCCTCTGCGTACACGCTCAGCGGTCGATGCTGCACTTCGATCTGATAGCCTGGCTTCTTCTTGGAAGTCGCGCTCGGCGTCACGCTGTGCAGCCGCGGATAGGGCGATGCGGCAAGCGTTTTAAGGGCGTGGCGCTCATCTCGCTCGAATCGGAGCAGCGGCGCCTCATCGATGGTTCGATGTATGCGCAGGTTAGCCGTCGTTGCCAACCAACGCTCGGCCTGGGCATTGAGGTCGGCGTCGTTCAAGAACGTACGGCCGTAGAAGAAGCTCTCGCGGAGGTAGCGGATCGGGCGTTCGACTTTGCCTTTGGTCTTAGCCCGATACGGCCGGCAGGCTCGGGGCCGAAAGCCCCAGTGCGCCGCGAAGCGCAGAAACTCGGTGTTCAGCACCAACCCGCCGTTGTTCAACCGATCGTCACCAATCACCACGGCCCGCATCTGATCGAACAGCAGTTCCTGGGGCACGCCACCGAAGGCGGTAAAAGCGCTCTCAAGGCCGGCAAACAGGACTTGCATCGTCTGGCGGGCAAAGAACTGCAACCACAGCACTCGGGAGTATCCGAGTACGACGACCAGCGCGTAGCGCCGGCCCCACGGCAGGTTGAAGGTGGCGAAATCCACCTGGCCCTGGAATCCGGGGGGTGTCTCAAATCGCTGCACTGCTTCGTCGGGTTCTCGTGGCCGGATCTCGCGGATATAATCCTTCAACTGGGTATATCCGCCGGCGTATCCGTCCGAACGAATCTCCTCGAACAGGCGCTGGGCAGTCAGCCGTGGAAACATCTGCAGCCGCGCCTCAATGACCCCCTTGAACGGGTCGAGCTTCGTGGGCACCGCAGGACGGGGTTTATAGCTCGCCGCCTCGTCCAAATCCCGATCCAGTTGGGCGGTCTCAATCCAGTGATAAACCGTCCGTCGACTCACCCCGAAGCGCCGTGCCAGCTCCGCTTTGCCCACCCTTTGCTCCAAATAGTGGCGTAATAACACTCTCGTCTCCCGTGAATACATGGCAGCTCCGCGTGATCGCATTGCTGCCTAGAGAAACGGCGGCTACCGCCGCCGTCAACGAGTGTGCAATTTTGGGCCGCCGAAAGTGTGCAATTTACGTCCGCCGCTTACAACGCGCTCGATATTCTCCGCAGGCACCTTTTTTTCGGTTTTAGACTTGGGCGCGAACGACGGTAACGTTTCGACATCGGCAAACGGATTCGCACGCTCGGCGCTCATGCGACTGCCCGGCC
>JBBROD010000151.1:0-1885 GCA_038229715.1 Tepidisphaerales bacterium
CCGTGCAGTTTGAGATGTTGACGGCGCTCGACATCGACCTCGCCAGGGTTCTGCATGGCGAACAGAGTTTCGTCTATCACGCCCCGGTCGTCGTCGGCGATACGCTGACCTTCAAACCGCGCGTCGCCAGCGTCACCGACAAGAAGAGCGGCGCCATGACGCTGATTGTCGTCGAGACCCCGGTGACCAATCAGCAGGGTATCGTTGTCGCGGACATCTCGCGAACGATCGTCGTGCGTAACGGGAGGCCATCATGAACGCGGCTGCAGCGGCCACCGTCGGCGAACGTGTCGTTCACAAGACGTTTCCGCCGATCACGCGCCACACCCTGGCATTGTATTGCGGGGCCTCGGGCGATCACAATCCTATACATGTCGATCTGGACTTCGCCCGTGCGGCAGGTTTTCCCGATGTGTTCAGCCACGGCATGCTGGTGATGGCCTATCTGGGCCAAGCGCTGACCGACGCGGTTTCCCCGTCCAGCATCCGTTCGTTTTCGACGCGCTTTGCCGCGATCACCCAACTCGGCGCCCGGCTGACCTGCGAGGGGCATGTCGCCGAGCTGTTCGAAGACAAGGGCGAGCGGCGCGCACGTCTGGCGCTGACCACCAAAGATGAGAATGGCGAGGTCAAGCTCGCGGCCGAGGCCGTGATCGCCATTTGAACCCAAAAATACCTACCCAAGAATATTTCAAGGAAATCTCAAGGACACCTGATGACCAAACTTGCGGGAAAAGTTGCGTTGATCACCGGATCCGGCCGCGGTATCGGCCGGGCCATCGCGTTGAAGCTGGCTAGCGAGGGCGCCAGCATCGTAGTCAACGATCTGGATGCCGCGCCCGGCGATGCGGTCGCCGCCGAAATTGTCGCCGCGGGCGGCAAGGCCATCGCCGTCAATGGCAGCGTTTCGGACCCCGGGTTTCCCGATCGTTTTGTCGGCGCTGCGGTGGAAAAGCTTGGCGGCCTCGACATCATCGTCAACAACGCCGGTTATACTTGGGACTCAACGATTCAGAAAATGACCGACGAGCAATTCCAGGCCATGCTCGACGTGCATCTGGTCGCGCCGTTTCGCATCCTGCGCGCGGCCGCCGAGCCGATCCGGATTTTCGCAAAGAAGGAAGCCGAAGCCGGCCGCGAGGTGTTCCGCAAGGTCGTCAACATCTCGTCGATCGCCGGGCTTTACGGCAATGCCGGGCAGGCGAGCTATTCGTCGGCGAAAGCGTCTCTGGTCGGATTGACGCGCACCATGTGCAAGGAGTGGGGCCGCTACAAGGTCAACGTCAATTGTGTCGCCTTCGGCCTGATCAATACCCGGCTGACCCAGCCGATCGAGGCGCAGCAGAAGACCATCGATGTGGCGGGCCGCGACATCAAGGTGGGCGTGCAACCGCAGATGCTCGAAGCGATGGCCAGAATGATCCCGCTTGGCCGCGGCGGCACCCCGGAAGAGGCCGCTGGCGCGGTTTATTTGTTTTGCAGCCCGGAATCGAACTACATCAGCGGCCAGGTTCTCGTCTGCGGCGGTGGCCTCATCGTCTGATGACACGCCGCCGCTCTCGCTTCAATCGCGCCCAGCTTCCAGAATCGCCTGGGCCAATCGGGACGGATTGCTGAAAAACATTTCATGACTGCCGGGGCATTCTACCAGGCGGAAGAGGCCCAGCCGTTCGGAAAGATGCGCACGGATGGCTGTGAGGCAGCGGCGTATCCTGCTGGCAATTTACATAGGGCTTGCCGATCCGCATTTCGGGCAGTTGCTTGCTCAGCGCGATCTTGTCGGTGTAGGTCCGATAGGGGTGCATATTGAGCTTGTCGAAGCTCGACTTTGCCAGCGCGAAATCGGCGTCGTTGATGAAGGATTCACGCCAGATCTCAAACAGCA
>JBBROD010000152.1:0-1764 GCA_038229715.1 Tepidisphaerales bacterium
CCGCTGCCGACTACCCGGATTCGCAACAGGTCCAGCTTGGCCCGGCCGTACATTTTCCGCTTGATCAGCTTCAGCCGATTCACATGACCCTCCGTCCGGCCGTTGCTGTACGGCAACTCAATCGCCGCCTTCACCTCCGGCCAGGTCCGAATCAAACCTTCGGCAAAGCCATTCATGTCCTTGGGCGACGTCGTCTGTCGCGCCCGTTCGGTCCACACCGTAACGGCGTTCAGGTCACGGGCTCGAATCGCTTCACCAAAGGATCGGGCCAATTCGCTTGCCATGCAGACAGGCGCGTAGGATTTGCGAAGTTCGTCGAGTAATTCCGATTCCCCGGTTCGACGCTCGATGTCGTCGTTTACCATGAGCCATGACAGACGGTCGGAACTGGGCCGCTGAAGCTTCAGGGCGATTTTTGCTTGTAGTCTGGGTTTCGATCCCACCAGCCGGAGTCGCTCGATAGGCGTTCGCCAGGAAGCCACACAGCGCCGCACCATGTCGTGTCCGCCGGTGTAGCCCAGCGTGCGTAGGTAGCGCGTCAGCACCCGCGCATTGCGCTCGCCTTCGGCCCAGCGGGCGCGAAGCTCGTCCATGTATCGGTCGACTTGCTTGACGTGATGTGTCCTGGCCCGTTCGGGGAACCCGTCTGCATTGAGCAATTTCATGATCTGCCGGCGGCTCATCTTCAATCTTCGCTGAATCGATCGCTGGCTGTGACCCTGGCGATGCAGTTCCAAAACCTGCTCGTAACGCGCGATTCGTCTGGCCCGGCGGTCAATCGAGTGTTGCTGGTCCTTGGAAAGCGTTAGAGCCGGTAACACCGCCACTGGCGCGGGAGGTGTCACGACGGATGGTTCTACCACGGGAGGCGGGTTTTCCAGAGGCAAACTCACATGCATTGCCGCGTGGAGTGCCAACGCGTTGGTCGATACCACTTCCATCGCTTCGGTGATCGCCGGATGATGCCGATCCAGAACACGCACCAATGCCTCGCGGCAGTTGGCCAGCAAGTGCCACCGGTCGGCAACCTGCACCGCCTCGGGCGCGGCGGTGGTGATCGCTTTGGCATACACACCGGATCGATCGCGTGTCACCACGGTTGGCAAGGCGGGTCGCGCGGCAATCCAGGCTTCCAGTGTGGCGCTCGAACGGTCTGCCAGCAGGTCGATCACACCGCCCGACTCGTGGTCGACGATGATCGTGCCGTAGCGCTGGCCGCGTCGAAAGGCGAAGTCATCGACGCCGATGATGGTTCCGGAATTCAGGTCCGCCGGCGGCATGGCGCGGAGCCGGCGTAGGATCGTGTCGCCGCTCGTGGAGATCCCGAGGTCATCGCACAATCGCCGGCCCGGTTCGCCGCCACATTCCAGGCCAACCGCAATCAGCGCTTCATTCAGACGCGTCGTCCCACGGGCACGTCGACGTGCCAGTTCAGGCAACTGCTCGGCGAAGATACGCCGCCGGCAGTCGGCGATGTCGCAGAAGAATCGGCGCGTCAAAAACCGCAAGATCATCGGCGTCCCGCCCCAGGGCAGATCCCGCAAGACCCGGACGTAGCGGCTGTGAACGCGGCGAGAAGGAGTCCGGCAAATCGGACATGATGCTGAAAGGTCTTTACATCGGAGCTTGACCTCAATTCCCGTGGGCGTGATGCGCAGCGAATCCACGGCAACACGATCGGCGGCGGGTAGCAGGCAATTAAATGGCAGTATGTGACCTCCATTCCACGAGAAGCACGCAGGCTACCGGAATCAACCCGATCGC
>JBBROD010000153.1:0-1695 GCA_038229715.1 Tepidisphaerales bacterium
TCGCTCGGCCCCGGCGTAGCGATGCAGCCAGGTATCAAGCCGCGGTACGCCATCCCAGCGCAGCCCCGACAGGTAATCGAGCAGAGGATCGAAGGCATTGCGGCGAGCGATAGCCGTCATTTCGTCGTAAACGTCCGGTTTTTTCGACCTGAAGCAGTCAGCGTGCATTATCCGGCGAAACTCGGCCGCGTGATGATCTTCCATCGAGGCGGCATCAACCTCGATTTCTTGGCTGAAACGGTTGAACGCCAGCCGGTCTTTGAGCAGCCGCATATTGAGCAGATACAGCGCGACATTCTCCACGTTGGCGCCGTCGGGCAAGCCGGCAGATGAGAGCAGCAGTTTCTTGCGCCACGT
This sequence comes from Tepidisphaerales bacterium, assembly GCA_038229715.1. GTDB lineage: Bacteria > Planctomycetota > Phycisphaerae > Tepidisphaerales > Tepidisphaeraceae > JANMES01. Next base: position 358 of record JBBROD010000153.1, read on the forward strand.
CTCATCGAACGCCGCCGTGACCCGCTGAACAGCCTCGCCGTCGTCATCTTCGACGCCCTGCTGTTCGTGCATCGCGGCGACGATCTGCGCTTTTACCTCGCCCAGACTGGTCAGCCGGTGCAAATCGTTGAAGTCTGTCGGCCCGCCCTCATCGGTCGGGAAGGACGGCAACACCCACCGCGCTTTTGACGCTTTTGCAGCCGCTTCGGTTTTCAGGCGCCCAGCGTTCACCCACAGCTTGCCGCCGCCGCGAGTTTTCCAATCTTCAGGCACATGGCGGTCGTCATCGCCAGCGATCAGCAGTGTCGCGCCGGGTCGGTGATCTTTGAATGCTTTTGCAACCGCCGTAAGATTGCCCGCGTTGAACGCCGCAACGACGCTGAAACCCGTCGCCTCCCAGATCGACGCGGCCGTTGCATAGCCTTCGCAGATCACCACGATGTCAGCCTGGCCCTTGATCGAGAAGAAACAACCATCGACGCGGCCAGCTTTCAGGAATCGCTTGACGCCATCCGGGGAAATCATTTGCAGCGATTGCAGCCCCGGGTTGCCGTCCGCATCGAACGCCCACATCGGCACGGCCAGCAGCTCGGTTTGGTCGCTGGCGATATGGATGCGAACCCCGCGCGCCTGGATTTGCTTGCGCGCGATGTAGGGATGCTGGCCGGCGTCCGATCCGGCTTCCTTCCAGTATTTCGAGGCATCCTCCGCGACCTCGGCCGCGCGCATGGCGCGGGCTGCGGCTTCTTCGGCCTTCAGGCGGGCATGTTCGCGCTTGATCGTATCGCGCTCATCCTTGGTCAGCGTGTCCTTTGATCTGTGCGCCCATTGGGTGACGTTGCCGGCGTCCTTCCAGTCACCGAACCAGCCCACCGGCCAATCCCCAGCCGTGATCAGTTTGTAGAAGCCGTTCTGCCGGTTTTTCTTGTCGCCGGGCGCGTCGATGCGCTGGAAGTCGGCGGTGTCGGTGATGACCCCGCCCGGCACGATGAACCCGGCCGCCGTCATGGCGTCCTCGAATTCGCGCACGATGTCCCATTTCGAGGGAGCGTCTGGACCGTCAGCCATTTTACAGCCCGGCCTGCAAGCGCACGATTGTCGCCGCCAGCCCCATCGTCGCCGCTCGCACCGCCCTGGCGTAGTTTTCCTCGTTCAGCGACCCCCAACGCGGCAAGCCATCATCAACCACAACAACTTTTGCCGGGCCTCTGGATCGGCGACTTTTCAGCCACTCGGCGCGCTTTGCCGCATCCTCTGGCGACAGCATCGACACCCACAGGTTGATTTTTCTGACCGGGACTCGGAACAAACCCGCCATTGAGTCGTTCTTCGTGCAGA
>JBBROD010000154.1:0-1650 GCA_038229715.1 Tepidisphaerales bacterium
GGCAAGCTGACAAAATGGACCGGCATATCGGCGCTGTTGGTCTACGCTGCTGTGTGCGCGGGAGTGTACGTAACCCAGCGGACATTGATATTTCCGAAGCTGGCGGCTCACGTGACCGCTGCCGACGCGGGTTTTGCTGAGGCGCAGGAGGTCGCGCTGCAGACCTCCGATGGCGAGCGTCTGGTGGCTTGGTATGTGGCGCCCAAGCCCGACAAGCCGCTCTTTATCTATTTTCACGGCAACGGCGACACACTTAACTGGCGAGTCGGCCGGGATCGCAGTCTCATAGCCGAGGGTAACGGGCTGCTCGCGGTTTCGTACCGGGGTTACGAGGGGTCGACCGGAAGTCCGTCCGAAGACGGGTTGCATCTGGACGCCGAGGCGGCCTACGCGTTCGCGGTCGATCATCAGATCCCGCCCGATCGTATCGTGGTATGGGGCCATTCGCTTGGCTCCGGCGTCGCCGTCTGGCTCGCGGCCGAACGAAAGATCAAGGCGCTGCTTTTGGAAGCGCCTTATACCTCGATTTCCGACGTGGCGGCCATGAACTTCCCGTTCCTGCCTGTGCGTTGGCTGCTCAAGGACCAATTTCATTCGGATTGGCGCATCGGCAGTGTGACCGCGCCGGTCCTGATCTTCCACGGAGACAATGATAGCACGATCCCAATCGCGTTCGGGCAGCGTCTCTACAGCCTTATAAATGCGCCCAAATGTTTCATCCGCTTTGCCAATGGCGGTCACATCGATCTCGATGACCGCAAGATCCTGACTGGCGTTCGCGACTTCATCGTGAGCGGCATGCGTGGCTGCGATAGCGACGGCGGGGCGATAACGGCTGACCTACGGCTGGAGGGCAGGAACGAATGTTCCTATCTTGTTCTCATCGAGCCAAGCGCGTTCGACGATCCGCGATGCTTTTTTCACCCCGCCGAGGTGAGACGCGTGGCTGGATTTATCGGTCACGGCTTTCGCGGCGTGAAGCGTTCTCCTGCGGCGATGCGATGACCCTTGCCCGGTGTTCTCGTTCGCGGAATTCGGTAGTTTCGCCGTTCATCAGGCCGAGTAGAAAACTCGCCGCCCAAAGGAAATAAAGGCAGCCGCGGTATCTTCATTCATCGCCGGTGCTGATGCAGTGCCGTCGTCAATGTTGTGCTGCCCGGATGCTGGGCGGTCGGGCTCGTTTTGCCAAGACAGTTGCGGATCGATCACGGCTGCAGAGAAAGCGGCTGCAGGATGAGGCCTGGATGGTTCGTTCCAAAACAACTCGCGGGTGTTGGCTAGAACGGCGGGCTGGCGCAGTGCCCGTTTTTCTTCGGCGACGATGGCGGCAATGTGTCGTTTCAATTTGGGGATCTGCTGCTGTTGCAGTCTCGCCTGCAAATTGTCTGCAGCTTCCAACAGGTCGTTTAATTCGTCCACATAGAACAATTCGTCATTGGCGAGCGCGGCTTCGATGGGCCGTTCCAGAGAGGGCGGTGCGGGCGCATTGATCTTGATTGCCATTTTATTTTCTCCTGACACAACCTTTTGTTTTGAAGGGTGTGGCCGCCGGGAGTAGAGGAGTCCACTCAGGAACTAATTCTCCCGACGACCACAGGCGGGTGTTGTTGAAGTCACGTCACCGCCCGCTGGACGCTTTTGTTGCCGGCC